>NZ_JBVHIL010000003.1:279105-871088 GCF_055560575.1 Streptomyces sp. NPDC023157 | reverse complement strand
CAGGGGGGACCCTGTGGGAGAGTAGGACGCCGCCGAACAATCATTGTGGGAAAGCCCCGCACCTTATGGTGCGGGGCTTTTCTGCGTTTACGGGCCCCCTGTGCATCGCGTGCCCGTGGCTGAGGGTAAGGTCATGGGGCACATCGTCAACTTGCTCCCACAGGAGGCCCCCGGGTGGAGGTCCAGGAGACTCGCGTTCAGACGGACCGAGTCCTCACCATCCCCAACATCCTCAGCATGGCTCGCCTCGTCGGCGTGCCGCTCTTCCTGTGGCTGATCCTCCGACCTGTGTTCGGCGGACCCAACAGTGACGGCTGGGCGCTTCTCGTCCTGGCCCTGAGTGGTGTCAGCGACTATCTCGACGGGAAGCTGGCCCGGCGCTGGAATCAGATCAGCAACCTCGGCCGGCTGCTCGATCCGGCCGCCGACCGGCTGTACATCCTTTCCACGCTCGTCGGACTCACCTGGCGGGAGATCCTGCCGCTCTGGCTCACCGCCGTGCTGCTGGCCCGTGAACTGATGCTGCTTGTCGCCGTGGCAATCCTGCGCCGGCACGGGTATCCGCCGCCGCAGGTGAACTTCCTCGGGAAAGCTGCCACATTCAACTTGATGTACGCGTTCCCGTTGCTGCTGCTCAGTGACGGAACCGGTTGGCTCTCGTCACTCGCTGAAGTTTTCGGGTGGGCCTTCGCCGGATGGGGTACAACTCTGTATTGGTGGGCAGGGATCCTCTACGTGGTCCAGGTCCGTCGACTCGTGAAGGCGGATACCGCGGCCGATTGAGCCCGTCCGTCCCGTGCCGTGCAGCGTCGCCGGCAGGAACGAGGACGCCCGAGGGCCGAACAGCGGGCAGGTGAAGTCGGCAGGACCGTCGTCTCTTCAAGGAGGACGCTTCCGACATGAAGGCCGTCGTGATGGCCGGTGGCGAGGGCACCCGCCTGCGCCCCATGACCTCGAGCATGCCCAAGCCTCTCCTGCCGGTCGTGAACCGGCCGATCATGGAGCATGTCCTAAGGCTGCTCAAGAGGCACGGTCTCAACGAGACCGTCGTCACCGTGCAGTTTCTCGCTTCCCTCGTCCGAAATTACTTCGGGGACGGCGAAGAGCTCGGAATGGAGCTCACGTACGCCAACGAGGAGAAACCGCTCGGTACCGCGGGGAGTGTGAAGAATGCCGAGGAGGCACTGAAAGACGATGCCTTCCTCGTCATTTCGGGGGACGCGCTCACCGATTTCGACCTCAGCGACCTGATCGCCTTCCACAAGGAGAAGGGCGCCCTCGTCACCGTCTGTCTGACCCGGGTGCCCAATCCGCTGGAGTTCGGCATCACGATCGTCGACGAGGAAGGCAAGGTCGAACGATTCCTGGAGAAGCCGACCTGGGGCCAGGTCTTCTCGGACACGGTGAACACGGGCATCTACGTCATGGAGCCCGAGGTCTTCGACTACGTCGAGGCCGACGTGCCCGTCGACTGGTCGGGTGACGTCTTCCCGCAGCTCATGAAGGACGGCAAGCCGATCTACGGCTATATCGCCGAGGGCTACTGGGAGGACGTGGGCACCCACGAGAGCTATGTGAAGGCCCAGGCCGACGTCCTGGAGGGCAAGGTCCAGGTCGACATCGACGGCTTCGAGATCTCCCCGGGCGTCTGGGTCGCAGAAGGGGCCGAGGTCCACCCCGACGCCGTCCTGCGCGGGCCGCTGTACATCGGCGACTACGCCAAGGTGGAGGCCGGCGCGGAGATCCGCGAACACACCGTGATCGGATCCAACGTCGTGGTGAAGAGCGGCGCCTTCCTGCACAAGGCCGTCATCCACGACAACGTCTACGTCGGGCCGCAGAGCAACCTGCGCGGCTGCGTCATCGGCAAGAACACCGATGTCATGCGGGCGGCCCGGATCGAGGACGGGGCCGTCATCGGCGACGAGTGCCTGATCGGTGAGGAATCGATCGTGCAGGGCAACGTCCGGGTCTACCCGTTCAAGACGATCGAGGCCGGTGCCTTCGTCAACACCTCCGTCATCTGGGAGTCCCGAGGGCAGGCGCACCTCTTCGGCGCGCGCGGGGTGACCGGCATCCTCAACGTGGAGATCACCCCCGAGCTGGCCGTGCGGCTGGCCGGCGCGTACGCCACCACGCTGAAGAAGGGTGCGACGGTCACCACCGCGCGCGACCACTCGCGCGGTGCGCGGGCACTCAAACGGGCGGTGATCTCCGCCCTGCAGGCCAGCGCCATCGACGTACGCGACCTGGAGAACGTGCCGCTGCCGGTGGCGCGGCAGCAGACGGCGCGCGGCAGCGCCGGCGGGATCATGGTGCGGACCTCGCCGGGCGTACCGGACTCCGTCGACATCATGTTCTTCGACGAGCGGGGCGCCGACCTGTCGCAGGCGGGCCAGCGCAAGCTGGACCGGGTCTTCGCGCGCCAGGAGTACCGGCGGGCGTTCCCCGGGGAGATCGGCGACCTGTCCTTCCCGGCCAGCGTCTTCGACTCGTACACTGGCTCACTGCTGCGGAACGTGGACACCTCGGGGATCGCCGAGGCAGGGCTGAAGGTCGTCGTGGACGCCTCCAACGGCAGTGCGGGGCTCGTCCTGCCCAGTCTGCTCGGGCGGCTCCAGGTCGACTCGCTGACGATCAACCCGGGTCTCGACGAGGCCCGGCCCACCGAGTCGGCGGAGAGCCGGCGGGCCGGTCTCGTACGGCTCGGGGAGATCGTGGCGTCGGCGCGGGCCGCCTTCGGGGTGCGGTTCGACCCGGTCGGCGAGCGCCTCTCGCTGGTCGACGAACGCGGGCGGATCATCGAGGACGACCGGGCTCTCCTGGTCATGCTCGACCTGGTGGCGGCCGAGCGCAGGTCCGGGCGGGTGGCGCTGCCGGTGACGACCACGAGGATCGCCGAGCAGGTCGCCGCGTACCACGGCACGCAGGTCGAATGGACGACGACCTCGCCCGACGACCTCACGAGGGTCGGGCGCGAGGAGTCGACGATCTTCGGCGGGGACGGCCGGGGCGGGTTCATCGTGCCCGAGTTCAGCAGCGTCTTCGACGGAGCGGCCGCCTTTGTGCGCCTGATCGGTCTGGTGGCCCGGACCCAGCTCACCCTCAGCCAGATCGACGCGCGGATCCCGCGGGCCCATGTGCTGAAACGGGACATCGCCACGCCGTGGGCGGTGAAGGGCCTGGTGATGCGCCGGGTGGTGGAGGCGGCCGGGGACCGGTCCGTGGACACCACCGACGGTGTGCGGGTGGTGGAGGCCGACGGGCGCTGGGTGATGGTGCTGCCCGACCCGGCGGAGGCCGTCACCCATCTGTGGGCGGAGGGTCCGGACGACGCGTCCGCGCAGGCCCTCCTCGACGAGTGGTCCGGCGTCGTCGACAGCGCAGGTCACTAGGGGGACGCGACCGGAGCGGGCCCTTCGGGCCGGGAGGTGCCCCCGGGTGCCTCCCGGCCCGGCGGAGGGGCCATTCGGCGGTAGGCCGTGCGACGTGCGACGATGTGCGGCATGTCGCAGCAGCCCCCCGTTCGGAGCACCGGATCGCCCCCTCCGCGCCCGGACGCGTCCATGTCGCTGCTGAACAACGTGATCGACCACGCTCTGGACGACGGCTACGCGGAGGCCTCGGCCCGCCGTGCCGCGGAGGGCGGCGGGCTGCCCCGTACGATCCGGGCCAAGCTGGGCCTCGCGGCCGGTCTGGTGCTCGCGGCGGCCGTGGTGACGCTGGGTGCGGCCGAGGCGCGGGTGTCCGCGCCGGTCGTCGCCAAGGAGCGGCAGGATCTGATCGACCGGATCGAGTCGGAGACCTCGGCGGCCGACAAGCTGGAGCAGGACGTCGAGCGTCTGCGCGACGAGGTCGGCGAGCGGCAGCGCAAGGCGCTGGAGCAGCACGGCGGAGACCAGGGCGAGCTGGTCGCGCTGCTGTCGGGGGCGACCGCGGTGCACGGGCCCGGGGTGAAGCTGGTCGTGGACGACGCCAAGGGCGCCGACGCGGGCGGTGGCGGTCCCCGGGAGAGCGCCGGCTTCTCGGACACCGGGCGGGTGCGCGACCGTGACATGCAGCGGATCGTCAACGGGCTGTGGGAGTCGGGCGCGGAGGCCGTCTCGATCAACGGGCAGCGGCTGACCGCGCTGTCGGCGATCAGGGCCGCGGGCGACGCCATACTGGTCGACAACAAGCCACTGGTGCCGCCGTACACCATCCTCGCCGTCGGCGACGGGCAGCGGCTGAGCACCGCGTTCCAGGACAGCGCCGACGGCCAGTACCTGCACGCGCTGCAGGAGAACTTCGGGATCCGCACGAGCATCTCGGCCGAGGGCGACGTACGTCTGCCGGCCGCGCCGAGCCTGATCGTACGTACAGCAGAGCCGAGGGGAGCCGGGGCGGCCAAGGCCACCGGGCAGGCCACGGCCGACACAGGGAAGGGCACATCTTGATCGCCGTACTGGGCCTGATCGTGGGAGTCGTGGTCGGACTGTTGGTCCGGCCCGAGGTTCCGGCGGTGGTCGAGCCCTATCTTCCGATCGCCGTGGTCGCCGCCCTGGACGCGGTCTTCGGCGGCCTGCGGGCCATGCTCGACGGGATCTTCGTCGACAAGGTCTTCGTGGTGTCGTTCCTGTCGAACGTGGTCGTGGCCGCGCTGATCGTCTTCCTCGGCGACAAGCTGGGCGTGGGTGCGCAGTTGTCGACCGGTGTGGTCGTCGTCCTCGGCATCCGGATCTTCTCCAACGCGGCCGCCATCCGGCGGCACGTGTTCCGGGCGTGACGCCGATGAGCGAGCACGACAGGCCCGACGAGCCCGAGGCGAACCGGCCGGACGACGTGAACCGCGCGGACGACGGGAAGCCGTCGCCGCGTCCGCAGGAGCGCCCGTCCGGGGCCGAGAGCCCGGACCGGCGGCCCGAGCCCGAGCAGCCCGCCGCCCCGGCGCCGACGCCGGCCCAGGCTCCCGCCCCCGCTCCGGCCCCGGCTCCCGCCCGGCCAGAGACCTCCGGCCGGCAGCGGCTCGCGGCGAGTCTGTGGCCGCCCCGGGTGACCCGGGCCCAACTGGTGGTCGCGCTGCTGCTGTTCGTGCTCGGCCTCGGTCTGGCCATTCAGGTCAGTTCCACCAGCGACAACAGCGCGCTGCGCGGTGCCCGCCAGGAGGACCTGGTGCGAATCCTCGACGAGCTCGACGACCGCACCCAGCGCCTGGAGGACGAGAAGACGCGTCTGGACAGCCAGCGCTCGGAGCTGGAGTCCAGCTCCGACCAGGCCGAGGAGGCGCGCAAGCAGACCCAGGAGAAGGAGCAGCAGCTCGGCATCCTGGCCGGCACCGTCGCCGCCGAGGGCCCGGGCATCACGCTGACGATCACGGACCCCAGCGGCGCCATCGAGTCGGACATGCTGCTCGACGCGATCCAGGAGCTGCGCGCCGCCGGCGCGGAGGCCATCCAGGTCAACGGCGTCCGGGTGGTCGCGGACAGCTACTTCTCGGGAAGTGGCAGCGACATGCGGATCGATGGAACGAAGGTGGCCGCTCCGTACGTCTTCAAGGTCATCGGCAAGCCGGAGGATCTCGAGCCCGCGCTCAACATCCCCGGCGGCGTCGTCCAGACACTGGAGAAGGAGCAGGCCACGGCCACGGTGCAGCGTTCCGGGAAGATCGTCGTCGACGCCTTGCGGCCTGCGAAGCGGCCTGACTACGCTCGGTCGTCCTCGCAGTGAGGCAGGGGTGGATGAGGGTGACGCGACAAGGGCATGACGTTGCGGGGGGTCGCCGCACCACAAGGGTGGTGCGTGGTGGAAACTGTCGAGTGGTTACGGACGTTGTGAGGATGTCCGGGTCGGCAGGTGTGTTGAGTCAGGGTTCGTCCTGCCCCACGGGCGGGTCTGTTTCGGTCAAGGGGAATCGCCCGTGAAGTGGTTTTCGAAGTTGTTCGGCAAGAGCGCAAGCGAGGACGGCGGCAACGCCAGGCATCGCGCCCCGCGCCACGCCCAGAGCGAGGAACAGGGCGGCGAGCGCCCCCTCTTCCGCGACGAGGTCGGCGGCCAGGGTGGTGACATTCCGGGCACACAGGGCGCGTCGTCTGTTGACCCTGCCGGTGCCGCCCGCATAGGTTTCGGAGAACCATCAACCTCAGGTACGGGTGGAGGGTTTGTGCCCGACCCGTACGCGACCCAGACCTCCGCGGGGCAGCCGCGGCAGGAGGACGCGTCCATGCCGGTGTGTACGAGGTGCGGTCACCGCAACACGGCGGACAGCCGCTTCTGCTCCCACTGCGGTGCGCCGCTGCGGGCCGGGGTGGCTCCGGAGCGTGCCTCCGAGACCACCTCGACGATCTCCATCTCGGGGCTCGAGGCCTACGACGCGGAGGTCACCGGGCAGACCGCGCTTCCGTCGCTGTCGGCCGAGGCGCTGGCGGCGGTCGAGGCCCTGCCGGGCGGTTCGGCGCTGCTCATCGTGCGCCGCGGTCCGAACTCGGGCAGCCGCTTCCTCCTGGACGGCGAGCTGACCACGGCCGGCCGTCACCCGCAGAGCGACATCTTCCTGGACGACGTGACCGTCTCGCGTCGCCATGTGGAGTTCCGCCGGCAGCCGGACGGCACCTTCCAGGTGTCGGACGTCGGCAGCCTCAACGGCACCTACGTCAACCGGGAGCCGATCGAGTCGGTCTCGGTCGTGCTGTCCAACGGTGACGAGGTGCAGATCGGCAAGTACCGGCTCGTGTTCTTCGCGAGCCAGCGGGGCGTGTGACGCCCCGGAGAACCTTCAGGGAAGGTCCATGCTGCGAACACCGACGGGCGGTGCCGGTCACGGCACCGCCGCCGCGGGCGAGCTGGTGAGCATCGGTACGGTGCTGAGCCGGCTGCGCGACGAGTTTCCCGAAGTGACCATCTCGAAGATCCGGTTCCTGGAGGCCGAGGGGCTCGTCGAGCCCCAGCGCACGGCCTCCGGGTACCGGAAGTTCAGCCCGCGGGATGTGGAGCGGCTCGCTCAGATCCTGCGGATGCAGCGGGACCACTACCTCCCGCTGAAGGTCATCCGCGAGCACCTGGACGCCCTGGAGCGAGGGGAGCAGATCAAGCTGCCCTCACCGAGCCCGCAGCGGGACCTGCTCGACGGGGCCTGGGACACGGAGGGCGAGCGTCCCACCGCCGCCCGGATCGGCCGCGCGGAGCTGCTCGCCGCCGCGGAGGTCACCGAGGCCGAGCTGGTCGAGTGGGAGGCGTACGGACTGATCGCCCCGGTCGAGGGCGGCGGGTACGACGCCGAGACCGTCACCGTCGCCAAACTGGTGGCGGACCTGGGGAGATTCGGTCTGGAGCCCCGGCATCTGCGGGCCGTCAAGGCCGCCGCGGAGCGCGAGGCGGGGCTGGTCGAACAGATGGTCGCACCGCTGCGCCGGCACCGTAATCCGCAGACCAGGGCCCATGCCGAGGCGACCGCCAAGGAGCTCGCCGGACTCTCCGTGCGCCTTCACGCGGCACTGGTCCAGACCGCGCTGGGAGTGCGGTTGCAATGATCCGAGGACGGCCCGACTACCCAAACCGGTCGGGCACGTCCTAGGGTTGCTGTGTGAACGAGCTCGACGTTGTGGGTGTCCGGGTGGAAATGCCCTCCAACCAGCCGATCGTGCTCCTGCGTGAAGTGGGAGGCGATCGGTACCTCCCCATCTGGATCGGACCGGGAGAGGCGACCGCGATCGCCTTCGCCCAGCAGGGCATGGCCCCTGCCAGGCCGCTGACGCACGACCTTTTCAAGGACGTGCTGGAGGCCGTGGGGCAGGAGCTCACCGAGGTCCGCATCACGGATCTGCGTGACGGGGTCTTCTACGCCGAGCTGGTCTTCGCCAGCGGTGTCGAGGTGAGTGCCCGGCCGTCCGACGCGATAGCACTCGCCCTGCGCACCGGGACGCCGATCTACGGCAGTGACGGTGTGCTCGACGACGCGGGGATCGCGATTCCGGACGAGCAGGAGGACGAGGTGGAGAAGTTCCGCGAGTTCCTCGACCAGATCTCGCCGGAGGACTTCGAGACCGGCAGCCAGTAGGCCCGCGCGCCGCCCCGGCTGAAGCCGTGCCGTCGGCACATTCGAGTAGCCTTTCCCCGGAGAGGGGCACGTGAAACCACTCTCAGGGTGATTATCACTCGGCGTGCCGAGTGTGGCGATCGTTGACGCACCCCGAGTGACTGCCTACCTTCGAGTGGGCAGGTCAAGGACGGAGGGTCGGCGTGATGAGCAGCGGCGACGGTACGGCAGGGGGCTTCCTGGGGCGTGCCCCCGGGGAGATGGGCCCGTATCCGCTTCACGGCAGTGTGGGCGACTTCGGCGGGGACGTGAGCGCCGGCCCGGAAGAGGTCGGCTACCGAGGGCCCACGGCCTGTGCGGCGGCCGGCATCACCTATCGGCAGCTGGACTACTGGGCGCGCACGGGGCTCGTCGAGCCCAGCGTGCGGCCCGCGTACGGATCCGGGACGCAGCGGCTCTACAGCTTCCGCGACGTCGTGGTCCTCAAGATCGTCAAGCGCTTCCTGGACACCGGGGTCGCGCTGCAGAACATCCGGGCGGCCGTGCAGCACCTGCGCGCCCGGGGCTTCCGCGACCTGGAGCGCATGACGCTCATGAGCGACGGGGCCACGGTGTACGAGTGCTCCTCGCCCGACGAGGTCGTGGACCTGCTCCAGGGCGGCCAGGGCGTCTTCGGGATCGCCGTCGGCGTGGTGTGGCGGGACGTCGAGGCGGCGCTCTCGCAGCTGCACGGCGAGCGCATCGACACCGGCGAGACGCTCATCGGGCACAACCCGGCGGACGAGCTGGCGCGGCGGCGGCGGGACCGCGCCGTCTGACGCTCCGGCGGCGGGTCCGTGGGCCCGCTCCGGGCCCGACGGGACGCGCGGGGTGCGTGCCCGCCGGTGCGTTGTCAGTGGCGTAGGGCAGCATCGGAGGCGTGAGAGCCGCGCCCACCATCCTGCATCTCGACATGGACGCCTTCTTCGCCGCGGCGGAGCAGGCGTCGAAGCCGAGCCTGCGCGGAAAGCCGGTGGTCGTCGGCGGCCTCGGGCCGCGCGGAGTGGTCGCGACGGCCTCGTACGAGGCACGGCGCTTCGGGGTGCACTCGGCGATGCCCATGGCGCAGGCGCGGCGGCTCGCGCCGAACGCGGCCTATCTCGTGCCCCGCTTCGCCTTCTACCGGGCGATCAGCGGCCAGGTCATGGAACTCCTCGGGCGGCTCTCGCCGCTCGTCGAGCCGCTCAGCCTGGACGAGGCCTTCGTGGACCTGGAGGCCGGCGGGCTCGCCGACGACAGCGCGAGCGCGCGGGCGACGGGGGAGCGGCTGCGGCGGGACATCCTCGCGACGACCGGTCTGACCGGGTCGGTCGGTCTGGCCGGGTCCAAGATGCTGGCGAAGATCGCCTCCGAGGAGGCCAAGCCGGACGGGCTGTTGCTGATCGAGCCCGGTACGGAACGCGAGCTGATCGGGCCGCGTTCGGTGCGGATCATCCCCGGCGTCGGGCCGGCCACCGGGGAGCACCTGCGGCGGGCCGGGATCACCACCGTCACCGACGTGGTCGAGGCGGGCGAGGACGAGCTCGTACGGCTCCTGGGACGGGCGCACGGGGGCTCGCTGTACCTGATGGCCCTCGGGCACGACGACCGGCCCGTGGTGGCCGAGCGGGACGCCAAATCGGTCTCCGTGGAGGACACCTTCGACGTGGACCTGCACGACCGGCTGCGGATCCGGCTGGAGGTGGAGCGGCTCGCCGAGCGGTGCGTCGCGCGGCTGCGGGGTTCGGGGCACTCGGGGCGGACCATCGTCCTGAAGGTGCGGCGGTACGACTTCTCGACGCTGACGCGCTCCGAGACGCTGCGGGGGCCGACGGACGACCCCGGGGTGGTCCGGGAGGCGGCGGCGCGGCTCCTCGACCTCGTGGACACCACGGGCGGGGTGCGGCTGCTGGGGGTCGGGGTGAGCGGGCTCGCCGACTACACGCAGGAGGACCTGTTCGCGCAGGCGGAGGCGGAGGCCCGGGCGGAGGCGGAGGCTCGGGCGGAGGTCGCGCCCGAGGCCGTCGCGGGCCCTGAGGCGGCCCTGCCCGCGTCCCCCGCGGCCACCGAGCCCGCCGAGCGGCACTGGGCGCCGGGTCGGGACGTGCGGCACGCGGAGTACGGGGCCGGGTGGGTGCAGGGGAGCGGGGTCGGGCGGGTCACCGTCCGGTTCGAGGAGCCGGGGGCGGTGGTGCCGGGGCGGGTGCGGACCTTCTCCGTGGACGATCCGGATCTGGAGCTTTCGGATCCGTTGCCGTTGGTGGAGGAGCCGGGGACGGGGTGAGGCCCTAGGCGTCGTCCTGGCCCGCCAGGCGGCCGAAGTCCCGGGGGGTGTCCTGGGGCGGGGGCGGGAGGGCCAGGCTGTAGTGGCGGTAGAGCTGGAGTTCCTGTTCGGGGGAGAGGTGGCGGCCCACGCCGAAGTCGGGGGCGTCCTTGATGAGGGCCCGCTCGTACGGGATGTGGAGGCCGTCGCTCACCAGCTCGCTCGGCTCCAGCGGGACGAACGCGTCGCGGCTGAACAGGCCGGTGCGCACGGCGGCCCATTCGGGGACGCCCGTCGCGTCGTCCAGGTACACCTCGTCCACGGTCCCGATCTTGTGTCCGTTCCGGTCGTACGCCTTGCGGCCGATCAGGCTGCGCGGATCGATATCGGTCTGCACGGTCCCTCCAACTGGTCGCAACTGCTCTACACCCTACGAAAGTGCACAACTGGGATATCGGCCACTTGAGCGATGCCGGGCTCAACCGCGCTGGTAGGCTGGCTGTGGCTATCGACCCTGCGCGGGAGAGTCCTCCGGAGAAACCTTTCGGAGGCGCCGAAGGAGCAAATCCTCCCCGGAATCTCTCAGGCCCCTGTACCGCGTGGACGAGGTCACTCTGGAAAGCAGGGCGGGCGTCGACGGCATCCGCTCTCACCGACGGGGAAAGCCGGTCCGCCGTGAGGCGTGGCCGGTGAAGCTCTCAGGTTGAGATGACAGAGGGGGAGGCCGTCCGGGCACCCGCGCCGTGGTGCCCCTCGCAGGTCGTGACGACCAGGAGGCCCCCGCAGCATGACCGCCAACCGCATTCCGCTCTCCGAACTCGAGCAGGGTATTCCCTTCGAGCAGCGGCACATCGGGCCCGACGCCGAGGCTCGGGCGAAGATGCTCGCCCAGGTCGGGTACGGCTCCCTCGACGAGCTGACGGCCGCGGCCGTGCCGGACGTCATCAAGAACGCCGAGGCGCTCGGCCTGCCGGCCGCCCGTACCGAGGCCGAGGTGCTGGCCGAGCTCCGCGAGCTCGCCGACCGCAACCAGGTCCTCGCCCCGATGATCGGCCTCGGGTACTACGGGACCTTCACGCCGCCGGTCATCCTCCGCAACGTCATGGAGAACCCGGCCTGGTACACCGCGTACACGCCGTACCAGCCCGAGATCTCGCAGGGCCGTCTGGAGGCCCTGCTGAACTTCCAGACCATGGTCGCCGACCTCACCGGTCTGCCCACCTCCGGCGCCTCGCTGCTCGACGAGGGCACCGCGGCCGCCGAGGCCATGGCGCTGTCCCGCCGCGTCGGCAAGGTCAAGAACGGCGTGTTCCTCGTCGACGCCGACGCCCTGCCGCAGACCATCGCCGTCATCGAGACCCGCGCCGAGCCCACCGGGGTCGAGGTCGTCGTCGCGGACCTGTCGGCGGGGATTCCCGCCGAGATCGCCGAGCGCGGCGTCTTCGGCGTGCTGCTCCAGTACCCGGGTGCCTCCGGAGCCGTCCGGGACATCAAGCCGGTCATCGACCAGGCCCACGAGCTCGGCGCGATCGTCACCGTCGCCGCCGACCTGCTCGCGCTGACGCTGCTCGCCTCGCCCGGCTCGCTCGGCGCCGACATCGCCGTCGGTACCACCCAGCGCTTCGGTGTCCCCATGGGATTCGGCGGCCCGCACGCCGGCTACATGGCCGTCCAGGACAAGCACGCCCGCTCGCTCCCCGGCCGCCTGGTCGGCGTCTCCGTGGACGCCGACGGCAACAAGGCGTACCGCCTGGCCCTGCAGACCCGCGAGCAGCACATCCGCCGCGAGAAGGCCACCAGCAACATCTGCACCGCCCAGGTGCTGCTCGCCGTCATGGCCGGCATGTACGCCGTCTACCACGGCCCGGAGGGCCTGAAGGGGATCGCGCGCCGTACCCACCGGTACGCCGCCCTCCTCGCCGCCGGTCTGAAGGCGGGCGGTGTGGAGCTGGTCCAGGGTGCCTTCTTCGACACCCTCACCGCCCGGGTGCCGGGCCGCGCGGACGCCGTCGTTGCGGCCGCCCGTGAGGCCGGGGTCAACCTGTACCGCGTCGACGCCGACCTGGTGTCCCTGTCCTGCGACGAGACCACCACCCGCGCGCAGCTCGCCGCCGTCTGGGGCGCCTTCGGCGTCACCGCCGACATCGACGCCCTGGACGCCGTCACCGAGGACGCGCTGCCCGTCGACGCGCTCCGCTCGGACGTGTTCCTGACCCACCCGGTCTTCCACGCGCACCGCTCCGAGACCTCGATGCTGCGCTACCTGCGCCGCCTCTCCGACCGCGACTACGCGCTCGACCGCGGCATGATCCCGCTCGGCTCCTGCACCATGAAGCTGAACGCGACCACCGAGATGGAGTCGGTGACCTGGCCCGAGTTCGGCCAGATGCACCCGTTCGCCCCGGTCGAGCAGGCCGGCGGCTACGTCACGCTCATCACCGAGCTGGAGGAGCGTCTCGCCGAGGTCACCGGCTACGACAAGGTCTCCATCCAGCCGAACGCCGGCTCGCAGGGCGAGCTGGCCGGTCTGCTGGCCGTCCGCGCGTACCACCGTGCCAACGGCGACCTGCAGCGCACGGTCTGTCTCATCCCGTCCTCCGCGCACGGCACCAACGCCGCCTCCGCGGTGATGGCCGGCATGAAGGTCGTCGTCGTCAAGACCGCCGACGACGGCGAGGTCGACGTCGCGGACCTGCGCGCCAAGATCGAGCAGTACCGCGACGAGCTGTCCGTGCTGATGATCACCTACCCGTCCACGCACGGTGTGTTCGAGGAGCACGTCGCCGACATCTGCGCCGAGGTGCACGAGGCCGGCGGCCAGGTGTACGTCGACGGTGCCAACCTCAACGCGCTGGTCGGCCTCGCCAAGCCGGGCAAGTTCGGCGGCGACGTCTCGCACCTGAACCTGCACAAGACCTTCTGCATCCCGCACGGCGGCGGCGGCCCGGGCGTCGGCCCGGTCGGCGTCCGCGCGCACCTCGCGCCGTACCTGCCGAACCACCCGCTCCAGCCCACCGCGGGCCCGGAGACCGGCGTCGGCCCGATCTCGGCCGCCCCGTGGGGCTCCGCCGGCATCCTGCCGATCTCCTGGTCGTACGTGCGCCTGATGGGCGGCGAGGGCCTCAAGCGCGCCACCCAGGTGGCCGTCCTCGCGGCGAACTACATCGCCAAGCGCCTGGAGCCGCACTACCCGGTGCTCTACACCGGCCCGGCCGGCCTGGTCGCCCACGAGTGCATCGTGGACCTGCGCCCGCTGTCCAAGGCGACCGGCGTCAGCGTCGACGACATCGCCAAGCGTCTGATCGACTACGGCTTCCACGCGCCGACCATGTCGTTCCCGGTGGCCGGCACGCTGATGATCGAGCCGACCGAGTCCGAGGACCTGAGCGAGCTCGACCGCTTCTGCGACACGATGATCGCGATCCGGGGCGAGATCGAGAAGGTCGCCTCCGGCGAGTGGCCGGCCGAGGACAACCCGCTGAGCAACGCCCCGCACACCGCGGCGGCGCTGGGCGGCGAGTGGAACCACCCGTACAGCCGTGACGAGGCGGTCTTCCCGGCCGGTGTCTCGGTTGCCGACAAGTACTGGCCGCCGGTCCGCCGGATCGACGGCGCCTTCGGCGACCGCAACCTGGTCTGCTCCTGCCCGCCGCTGGACGAGTACGACAACTGAGCACGACCCTGAGCACGACGTGAGGGCCGGCCCGGAGGTTTCTCCGGGCCGGCCCTCGGCGTTTCCTCAGGGTGGCTCAGGCCGCCGTCGTCACACTGGCCGCCGTCAGCGGCCGGTGCGGGGCGATGATCTGGCCGTCGGGCAGCAGCTCGCCGGTGTCCTCGAAGAGCAGGACCCCGTTGCAGAGCAGGCTCCAGCCCTGCTCCGGGTGGTGTGCCACGAGTCGTGCCGCCTCACGGTCGGCGGAGTGGGCGGTGGGACAGGCGGGCTGGTGCTGGCACATGGGTGGGTTCTCTCGCTGCGTCGTGGTGGATGTCCTGCGGCTCTTCGGATGCATCGCCGCCCCCGTAGGTCGGTTCGGTTCCGGTCCAGTCTTGCCCCATGGACGGCGTTCCGCAGGTATTTCACGGCAGCTCGTCCTCTCCTGGGAAGACGCATCACCCGCAGGGGCGGTTCAGGTCAACTGCACCGTCTCTTCGGGGGGTTCGGGGTGGTCCGAGCGGGCTAGTCCGAACGGGAGGGGGTGTCGGACAGCCGTGCGCCCCGGGGCCGTCGGCTCCCGGGGCGCGGTGGGCGTGGGGCGGCGTGGGGGATCAGGCGGGCGCCGCGGAACCCAGCAGGGGCGGTGGCGTGAGGCGCAGGCTGAGCACCGGCAGGAGGTCGGCGACCCGGTAGGGGTGGTTGGCGGCGATCCCGGGCGGCGCGGGGGAGAGCGGCACGAGCAGGTCGGCCGGGCCGGGTACGGCGGTGTGACCGTCGGCGTCCGGGTCGGCGTGCAGCCACAGGGTCAGCATGTACAGCTCCGGTACGGACAGCAGTCGCGGCTGGTACGGGGTGCGGAGCGCCTCGGCCTGGATCAGGGCCCGTTCGGTGGCGGCGACGTAGGGACCCTCGAAGAAGTGGGAGAAGGACCAGCCGTCGGGGGTGAGCATGGTGTCCGCGGCGGCGATGGCGCGGTCTCCGCTCCTGATCAGGAAGCGCCAGCCGGCCAGCCGGGTGTGGGGCGGCCCGCCCGCGGGGCCGGTGGCACCGGCGACGCTGCCGGTGACTCCCAGCACGTGGACGGGCAGCGGCAGTTCGGGGCTCAGCGGTCCCTGTGCGGCACGCAGTGCGGGGGTGCGGGTCTCACTCACGGCGGTCGGCGAGCCGAGGGCCGTGAGGACACTGCGAAGGGCCGGCGCGGGGGCCGGGGAGGGTCGGAGCATGGTGGGTCGCCTCTCACTCAGGAGACACGGTGACGCGTGGGCAGGTACGACGGCGCTGTCGGCGACGGGGCCAGAGAAGGGGGCCATGAGGCCATGGCCGGGCGCCAACACTCTGCCTCGTGCGCGGAGTTTATACGACACGTGTTCACACAGTGTTTCCGCTAGACGGCGCCGATATTCCTGACAAGGAGTCATTCGGTCGTATTTCCACGGTGATTCAGTGGAATGCGCGCGTCCGGCGGAACGCCTGCCTGCACTTTCTCGCAGGAGGGGGTCGGCCGAATCCCGATCCCGTGGTGCGGGGCAATATGACATTGGTATATGTCCATTGCCGTTGCTCTCGGGTACTGCCGGTGGAGAGTCCCGCCCACACTATCGGCCAACGCGTCGCGCCCGCAGGCGTTATGGATCAATCGGGTGGGCATCATCGTCCGTGACGCTCGCGGCCGTCGTGGCGGCTGCCCACTCGGGGAGGGACCCTTCGATGGGGGAGAAGGTCGTGACGGACGGGTTCGGCCCGGCCGACCGACAGCGCTACCGCCGAAAGCTGCAGCAGTGTCTCGCGGGACTCGCGAGGCTCCTGGCGGAGAAACGATTCGACCGGCCGCGCAATCTCATGGGCATGGAGATCGAACTCAATCTCGCGGGCGAGGACGGCCTGCCCCGGATGCTCAACGCGCCGGTGCTCGACCGTATCGCGAGCCCCGATTTCCAGACCGAACTCGGATTGTTCAACCTGGAAGTGAACATCGCCCCGCACCGGCTCGGCGGGCATGTTTTCGACCGGCTCGCCGAGGAACTCAGGACCGGGCTCGGATATGCCGACCGCAAGGCCGCCGAACTCGGCGCCGGAGTCGTCATGATCGGAATACTGCCGACCCTCGCCCGGGACGACGCGGTCCTCGACAACCTCTCCGCCGCCGACCGCTACAAGCTGCTCAACGACCAGATCCTGGTGGCCCGCGGGGAGGATTTCACGCTCGACATCCACGGGGTGGAACGGCTGCTCTGCACCTCGTCGTCGATCGTGCCGGAGGCGGCCTGTACCTCGGTGCAGCTGCATCTGCAGGTGACCCCGCCCCGCTTCGCCTCCGTGTGGAACGCGGCGCAGGCCATCGCCGGGGTGCAGATCGCGGTCGGCGCCAACGCGCCCTTCCTCTTCGGCCGGGAGCTGTGGCGGGAGTCCAGGCCGCCGCTCTTCACGCAGGCCACCGACACCAGGACCCCGGAGCTCCAGGCCCAGGGGGTGCGCCCGCGGACCTGGTTCGGGGAGCGCTGGGTGGACTCGGCGTACGACCTCTTCGAGGAGAACCTGCGCTACTTCCCCGCCCTGCTGCCGCTCTGCGACGACGAGGACCCGCTGCGCGTCCTGGACGAGGGCGGGGTCCCCAAGCTGCACGAGCTGGTCCTCCACAACGGCACCGTCTACCGCTGGAACCGGCCCGTGTACGGCTGGGTCGACGGCGTCCCGCACCTCAGGGTGGAGAACCGGGTGCTGCCGGCCGGGCCGACCGTCACCGACGTCGTCGCCAACGCCGTCTTCTACTACGGGCTCGTCCGGGCGCTCGCCGACGACACCCGCCCGGTCTGGAAGCGGATGGCGTTCCAGGACGCCGAGTACAACTTCGACACCGCGTGCCGCCACGGCATCGAGGCCGAGCTGCGCTGGCCGCGCTCCGGCCGCTCGGGCGGCATCGCGACCGTACCGGCGGTGCGGCTGGTCCTCGACGAGCTGCTGCCGCTGGCCGCGGCCGGGCTCGACGCCTGGCACGTGGAGCCGCGGGACCGCGACTTCTACCTGGGCGTGATCGAGGAGCGCTGCCGGCGGCGGGTCAACGGGGCCTCGTGGCAGGCGGACACCTTCCACCGGGCGCTGGACTCCGGTCTGGACCGGGCGGCGGCGCTCGCGGCGACCACCCGCCGCTACCGCGAGCTGATGCTGACCGGCGAGCCCGTGCACAGCTGGCCGGTGGGGGTGAAGGCCGCCTCGTAGGTAGGGTTCCCGTACCCGGGTCGCTGTGGGGAATGGGAGACAGGTGTGGTGTCGGAGCAACGAGTGGTGGACGCTTCCCTGCCTCCGGACGGCCTGCCGCGCCGGGTCCTGCGCGACGAGACGCTGATCGTCCTCGCGCTGTCGCTCGGCGCGAGCGGGGTCTCCGCCCTCATCAGCTTCATCGGCTCGCTGACCAAGCCGGGCGCGCTCAAGGAGCAGGCGGCCACGCTCAACGGCTCGTACGCGCCGGGGCGGCCCTGGCTCGACCTCGCCTGGCAGCTGTTCGGCATCGCCACCGCGCTCGTCCCGGTCGTCCTCGTCGCGCATCTGCTGCTGCGCGAGGGCGCCGGGACACGCGGGCTGCGGGCGATCGGCTTCGACCGCACCCGGCCGTGGCCGGACCTGGGGCGCGGGGCGCTGGTCGCGTCCGGCATCGGCAGCGCGGGCCTGGCCTTCTACCTGGGGGCGCGGGCGGCCGGGTTCAACCTCACGGTGGTGCCCGAATCACTGCCGGACGTGTGGTGGAAGTACCCCGTCCTGGTGCTGTCGGCGATCCAGAACTCCGTACTGGAGGAGGTCGTCGTCGTCGGTTATCTGCTGCGCCGGCTCGACCAGTTGGGCTGGTCGCCGAAGGCCTCGATGGCGGCGAGCGCGGTGCTGCGCGGCTCGTACCACCTCTACCAGGGCATCGGCGGCTTCATCGGCAACATGGTGATGGGCGTGGTGTTCGTGTGGCTCTACCGGCGCTGGGGGCGGGTGGGGCCGCTGGTGGTGGCGCACGCGCTGCTCGACATCGTGGCCTTCGTGGGCTACGGGCTGCTCGCCGGCAAGGTGGGGTGGCTGCCCACGCCGTGAGGTGACCGCCCACCCGTGAGACGGGTGGTGACGACGAGGGGCGTACGGCATCGGCCGTACGCCCCTCGTCGTGTCCCGGCTCAGCCGTGCAGTTCGCCGTCGATGACGGTGACCGCGTGGCCGTTGAGGAGGGTGCGGTCGCCGCGCAGCCGGGTGCGGACGACGCCGGTGCGCGCCCCGCCCTGGAAGCCGGTCAGCTCGTCGCGGCCGAAGCGGGCGGACCAGTAGGGAGCGAGGGCGGTGTGGGC
The DNA here is from genome assembly GCF_055560575.1 of Streptomyces sp. NPDC023157. NCBI lineage: Bacteria > Bacillati > Actinomycetota > Actinomycetes > Kitasatosporales > Streptomycetaceae > Streptomyces > Streptomyces sp. NPDC023157. Next base: position 852,822 of record NZ_JBVHIL010000003.1, on the reverse strand, counting down.
GCTGCCCGTCACCGGGTCCTCGTCGATCCCGACGGCGGGGAAGAACCCGCGCGAGACGAACTGGTAGGCGCCTTCCGGCCGGTCCGCGATCGCGGTGGCGATGATCCCGCGCTCGGACAGGGCGGTGAGGGCGGCGAAGTCCGGGGCGAGGGCGCGCACGGTCGCCTCGTCGCGCAGCTCGACGACCAGGTCGCCGATGTGGGCGGCGGTGTCGTGGACGGCGACGGGCTCGGCGCCGAGCGCCTTCGCCAGGCCCTCGGGGGCGTCCACCCGGGTCAGCGAGGAGGTCGGGAAGTCCAGCGTCAGGGTGCCGTCGGGCTCGGCGGTGGCGCTGAGGATCCCGCAGCGGGCCGCGAAGCGGACCGTGCCGGTCGCGGTGCCCGTGGTGTGCAGGACATGGGCGGTGGCCAGGGTGGCGTGGCCGCACATGTCGACCTCGGTGGTCGGGGTGAACCAGCGCAGCGCCCAGTCCGCCTCGCCGCCCGGCGGCAGCGGGTGGGCGAAGGCGGTCTCCGAGAGGTTGACCTCGGCGGCCACCTTCTGGAGCCAGGCGTCGTCCGGGAAGGAGTCGAGGAGCAGGACCCCGGCGGGGTTGCCGGAGAAGGGCCGGTCAGTGAAGGCGTCGACGATTCGAATCCGCATGAGCCGGACCGTACCGGAGGGGCGAAAGCGCGGGCCAAGGCCAATCGCGGAGGACTGGACCGGTCGGGGGCGTGGGGGGTCGTCCGTCGGCGGGCGGGTGCCGACGGCCGGGCAGGCAGATCTTCGTTCGTGTGTTGCTCACCGAACAGTTCCGATATATCGTTGAGGCATCGCGACAGTTCAACGATGGAAATCCCGATGGAAGGAGCGTTGCGATGCGTACCTACGGAAACGAGCACGGGCGCGGAAACTGCGGACCCGGACCTCGTGGTGAATTCGAAGGGCGCCGTGCCGCCTTCGGTCCCTTCGGGCCGGGTTTCGGCGGTGGCGGCCCCTGGGGCGGCGGTGGCTTCGGCGGGCGGGGGCGTGGCGGGGGCCGCGGTCGGGCGCGGCGTGGTGATGTGCGCGCCTCGATCCTGGCGCTGCTGAAGGACCGCCCGATGCACGGCTACGAGATGATCCAGGAGATCGGCGAGCGCAGCGGCGGGGCCTGGAAGCCCAGCCCCGGTTCGGTCTACCCGACCCTGCAGATGCTGGAGGACGAGGGCCTGATCGCCAGCGCGAGCGAGGGCGGCAAGAAGCTGTTCACGCTCACCGACGCCGGACGCGCGGAGGCCGAGACGGGGCCCGAGGCTCCGTGGGAGGAGGCCGGGCGCGGTGTCGACTGGGAGGCCGTGAACGAGATCCGGCAGGCCGGCTTCGGTCTGATGGAGGCGTTCGGTCAGGTCTGGAAGACCGGCACCCCCGATCAGCGGCAGAAGGCCGTCGAGGTGATCAACGAGGCCCGCAAGAAGCTGTATCTGATCCTGGCCGACGAGCGCTGACCCGGGCGGCAGGAGCGAGGGGCCCCGCGGCGATATGCCGCGGGGCCCCTCGTCGTGCGGAACGCGCCGGTCAGGCGACCAGGCCGGCCAGCTTGCGCAGGGACTCGGTCAGCGCCGCCGTGGCCGAGTCCTTGAGCTTGCCCGCCATCAGGGAGACGGCCGCACCCGTGAACTCCCCGTCGATCCGCACGGTGGTGGCCCCGCCGTCGGCGGTGAGGGCGTAGCGGGTGCCGACGGTCACGCCCATCGGCCCCTTGCCGCGGATCGCGAACACCCGGCCCGTCTCCAGCTCCTCCACCGTCCAGGTCACCTCGGCCGGGAAGCCCATGAGCTTCATGTTCTCGGCGAAGGTCGCGCCCGCCTCCAGGATGGCCGGGCCGCCGTTGGGGAAGTTGGTGTGGGTGGCGTTCCACTCCCCGTACGAAGCGAAGTCGGTGAGCTGTGCCCACACCTTCTCGGCCGGAGCCTCGATCCGTGCCTCCGCGCTGACTTCGGCCATGCGACCACCCCTTCACGCGTACCAGTCGGCTTTCGGTGTCGCGGAACGTAGCCTCAGCGGCGTCAACATTCAATACTGATGAACCGTCAGTTCTGCGGTCTCGCCGCCGATCCACCAGATCTGCGCCGAGTCGAACCGGTCGGAGGCGCGCGGACCGCCGCTCTCGTCGTGGCAGTGGAACGCGGCCCAGAAGAGGTCGGCCGGCAGCGCCGCCCGCGGTGCGTACACGCGGTAGACGTACTGCCGCCCGTCCAGCGCGAGGAGGGCCACCATCCAGAACATGCCTGGAGGACGACGCGGGAGGGTCCCGTGGTTGCGTCCGGGCGTAAGGCAAGGCGGCGCGCGCCCCCGAGGGAGAAGTCACGCGATCTCATCCGTAAGGAGGAGGAACCGATCGCCCGTGCCCAACTCCGGTGGGATGCACACATGCTTCTCGCCGGGGATGCCCCGGCTTGTCGGGACTGATGAGGTGGGAAGGTGCGATTTCCCGTCCCTCCCGACCGAGGCCCCGACCGAGCCCCCGGCCGGCCCGGCGCGTCCGGCGTCCCCGGTGTGCCCGGGCTGTCCGGCGCGTCCGGCGTCTCCCGTGTGCCCGGGGTGCGCGGGCCCGTCCCCGCCCCCGGCCCCTCGCTGCCCCGGCTGCCCGCCGTCCGCCGCGCCGAACTGGCGGACGCGCTGACCGTCGAGCTGGTGACCGTGGTGACGGGGGCCCGGCGGCGTGCCCTGCGGGACGGGGACCGGCAGGTCGACACCGCCCATCTGCTGCACTCCCTCGTCGAGGGCGACCCGGAGACCGCCGCCGCCTTCGAGAGCCCCCACCAGCGGGCCCGGGTGCTCGGCTACCTCGTCCAGCGCTCCATCGGGTACGGGCTGCGCTGGCAGCGTTCCGTCGAGGACACCGGGTCGGACCTGCCCGTCCTCCGGGGCGTCGAGGGGGCCGCCGCGGGCTGGTCCCCGGCCGCGGCCGCCGCCCTCGCCGGAGCCTTCGAGCGGGCCGGACTGCGCGGCGGCGGCCGGGTCCGTGGACTCGACCTGCTCGCCGCACTGGCCGCCGATCCCGGCACCCGGGCCGCCGAGGTGCTGCGCCGGGCGGGGGTCGACCGGCACGATCTGGCCGCCCGTACGGGGGAGCTGTCTCAACAGGTGTAACGGGGGTTACGCACCTGACGGCGTCCTGTCATGATGGCCCGATGCACGCGTCTCAGGAGAAAAGCGCAGGCCTGGGACTCGCCCTGGTCTCCGCCTTCGCTTTCGGTGGTTCAGGAGTGGCGGCCAAGCCGCTCATCGAGGCGGGACTCGACCCGCTCCACGTGGTGTGGCTCCGGGTGGCCGGTGCCGCCCTCGTCATGCTGCCGGTGGCCTGGCGCCACCGCGACCTGGTCCGCCGCAAGCCCGTCCTGATCGCCGGCTTCGGACTGCTCGGCGTCGCGGGCGTCCAGGGCTTCTACTTCGCCTCCATCTCCCGCATCCCCGTCGGGGTGGCGCTGCTCATCGAGTACCTCGCCCCGGCGCTCGTCCTCGGCTGGGTCCGCTTCGTCCAGCGGCGGCCGGTCACCCGGCGGGCGGCCCTCGGCGTCGTCCTCGCCGTCGGCGGGCTCGCCTGCGTCGTCCAGGTCTGGTCCGGGCTCAGCTTCGACCTCCTGGGCCTCGTCCTCGCGCTGGCCGCGGCCTGCTGCCAGGTCGGCTACTTCGTTCTCGCCGACCAGGGCGGCGACGAGGCCGACCCGGTCCACCCGCTCGGCGTCATCGCGTACGCCCTCCTCGTCGGCGCCCTCGTCCTCACCGTCCTCGCCCGCCCGTGGGAGATGGACTGGGCGGTCCTCGGCGGAACCGCGGACCTGGACGGGACCGGAGCCCCGGCCTGGCTGCTGCTCGGCTGGATCGTGCTGATCGCCACCGTTCTCGCCTACGCCACCGGCGTCGTCTCGGTGCGCCGGCTCTCCCCGCAGGTGGCCGGGGTCGTGGCCTGCCTGGAGGCCGTGATCGCGACCGTCCTCGCCTGGGTGCTGCTCGGCGAGCACCTCGCGGCGCCGCAGATCATCGGCGGCGCGGTCGTCCTGGTCGGCGCCTTCATCGCCCAGTCCGCCACGCCCAAGGCGGCGGCCTCCGGGGTGGTGGCGGGCTCGGCCGAGGGCGCTGCCGCCGCGGTGGCCACGGCCGGCGCCGCGACGCCCGGCGACGGCGAGGCCGTCGCCGACGGCCGGGAGCTGTCGGCCGAGCGGTCCGCGCCTTAAGGTGCCGATCATGCGTAAGACCGTGCTTCCGCCTCCCGCCGCCTAGCGCGGGCGGCCTCTTCTCCCTGACGAAGACCGGGCTCGGGCGGGCCGACACAGGCCCCCGAGCAGGTCGTCGACGCCTGCCCGCGGCCCACGACGACCCTTCACCACCCCGTCTTCTCGCGGAGCGCACACGTGTCGAACACCCCGTCCTCCGGCCTGTCCACCGGCCGGAGCCTCACCTATCTGATCGTCGCGGGAATCGCCTGGGGCACCGCGGGCGCCGCCGCCGCGCTGCTCTTCCGGGCCAGCGACCTGGGCCCCCTCGCCCTCTCGTTCTGGCGCTGCGTCGGCGGGCTCGCCCTGCTGCTCGGGGCGCTCGCCCTGCGGCGCCGGCCGCGACCCGCCACCGTCGAACCGCGCGGGCGGCGGCTCCTGCGGATCCTCGGCACCGGCATCGGGCTCACCCTCTTCCAGAGCGCCTACTTCGCCGCCGTCGACCTCACCGGACTCGCCGTCGGCACCGTCGTCACGCTCGGCGCCGGCCCCGTCCTCATCACGCTCGGCGCCCGGCTCCTCATGGGCGAGCGGATCGGCGCCGGGGGTGCCGCGGCCGTCATCGGGGCGCTCGCCGGACTCGCCGTCCTCGTCCTCGGCGGCGGAGGTGCGGAGATCCGGCCGCTCGGCGTCCTGCTCGCCGTCGTCTCCGCCGCGGGATACGCGGCGATCACCCTGCTGACCCGGTGGCTCGGCCGGGACGGCGGCGGCGCGGACGCGCTGTCGACCACCACCTGGGCCTTCGCCGTCGGCGCCGTCGGACTGCTGCCCCTGGCCGCGGCCGAGGGGCTCGTGCCGCACACCGGCGCCCCCGCCCAGGTGCTCCTGCTGCTGGTGTACGTCGCCGCCGTGCCGACCGCGCTCGCTTACGCCCTGTACTTCGCCGGAGCGGCCGTGGTCCGCGCCGCGACGGTCTCCGTGATCATGCTCCTGGAGCCGGTGAGCGCGGCGCTCATCGCCGTCACCCTCCTCGGCGAAAGGCTCACCGCCGCGACCGTCGCGGGCACCCTGCTCCTGCTCACCGCCGTGACCGGGCTCGCCCTCACCGAGGCCCGCTCGGCCGCGGCGGCCCGGCGCGGGGTGGGGCAGGCGGTGGAGGCGGTGGAGGCGGTGCCGGTACGGGGCTGAGGGCGCCGGTTGCCCCGGTACGTACGGGGCTGAGGACGCCGGTCGTCCCTACGTGCGTACGGGGCTGAGGACGCCGGTCGCTCCGGGGGTACGTGTACGGGGCCGGGCGCCCCGGCGGCTCACGCCTCCGGGGCGCGGCGGCGCACCTGGTGGGCGCGGGCGGCCGCGTCGCCCGGGCCGGCGCGCTCGGCGAGCCGCTCCGCCACCCGGTCCTGGACCTCCTGGGGCTTGTTGCCCGCGTACTTGAACTTCGCCCGCACCTCGGTCACGTCCAGGCACAGGACCCGGATGCCCGGCAGCATCCGTCCGAACGGGGCCTCTCCGGGGCACACCGGCGCGGTGCCGCCCTCCGGCTGGAAGTGGGCCACCTGACGGTTGAGCAGCTCCGCCTTCTCGGCCGGGTCGTCGACGATCCGGGCGGTACAACGGAGCTGGACGGCCGCGTAGTACGAGGTCGGGGTGCCGTGCTCCGAGGGGGTGCCCTCGGGAGCGGTCCAGTGGCCCGGCACGAAGACGTGGTCGTCGACGACGCTCAGGAGCACGGCGGGGTTCCGCTCCAGGTCGCGCCAGAGCGGGTTGGGGCGGGCCAGATGGGTGAGAACCCGGCCGTGCGGGCCGGGCTCCGGCTCGTACCGGAAGTGCGTCGGCTGCACCCACGGCGGTTCGCCCGGTGCGCCGTTCACCGCGAGCTGGCCGAAATCGTGCGAGGACAGCCAGGTGCGCCACTCGGCGTCGTTCCGCGGGGAGTCCCAGGGATGGATCAGCACGGGGCGCTCCTCACAGGGCCGAGAGGTAGTCCGGCAGGGCGATGGCCGGGTCGAGGTCCACGGCCGGGACGGGGGTGCCGTACCCGCGCTGTACGGGGACGACGCCCGCCCAGTGGGGGAGTGCGAGGTCCTCGGGGTCGTCGTTGGGGCCGCCGGTGCGGACCTTCGCGGAGACCTCGTCGAGGTCGAGGCGCAGGACGGCGGTCGCGGCGAGCTCCTTGGCGTTGCCGGGGCGGGAGTCGGCGGCGCGGCCGGGGACGACCTGGTCGACGAGGGCGTCCAGGGCGGCGCGCAGCTCCTCCGGGTCGGTGACCTGGTGCGCGGTGCCGTGCACGACGACGGAGCGGTAGTTCATCGAGTGGTGGAACGCGGACTTGGCGAGCACCAGGCCGTCCACGTGGGTCACGGTGAGGCAGACCGGCAGGCCGGGGGCGGACTCGCCGCGCCCGGCCGTGCGCAGCGGGCGGGAGCCGGTCGAGCCGTGCACGTACAGGCGCTCGCCTATCCGGCCGTACAGGGTCGGCAGGACGACGGGGGCGCCGTCGCGGACGAAGCCGAGGTGGCAGACGTAGGCCTCGTCGAGGATCGAGTGCACCAGCGCGCGGTCGTAGGAGGCGCGCTGCGCGGAGCGTGTGGGGACGGTGCGGTCGGTGGGGGTGTAGGTGTCCGTCTCCTGCATTGCGCTCTCCATTGCATTAGTGCATAGTTGGGTTTGTGCTAGGAGAGTATCGGATCGAAGGCCGTCGCGCATCGGAGATCGCCGCCAGCGTCGAGCGGGGTGTGGGCGAAGGGGCCCTCGCGCCCGGACAACTGCTGCCTCCCATGCGGGAGTTGGCGGCTTCCCTGGGGGTGAATCCCAATACCGTCGCCGCCGCGTACCGGACGCTGCGCGAGCGCGGGGTGATCGAGACCGACGGGCGACGGGGCAGTCGGGTGCGGTCCGCGCCCGCGACGACCGCCCGCGGCTCGATCCGGGTCGAGGCCCCCGAGGGGGTGCGGGACGTGAGCGAGGGCAGCCCGGACCCGGCGCTGCTGCCCCGTCTCGACGAGGCCTTCGCCGCGGTCGCCCGGGGCTACGCCGAGCGGCCGCCGATGTACGGGGAGGCCCCGGTCGACGCCGGGTTCGCGCGGCTCGCGCGGGCCGCCTTCGACGCGGACGGGGTGCCCGCCGGGCCCGTCGGCGTGGCTTCCGGCTCCCTCGACGCGATCGAGCGGGTGCTCGCCGCGCACCTCCGGCCGGGCGACGCCGTCGCCGTGGAGGACCCCGGCTGGGGCAGCCTCCTCGACCTCGTACCGGCGCTCGGGCTGCGGCCCGTACCGGTCGCCGTGGACGACGAGGGGCCGCTGCCCGACGCCGTGGCCCGGGCGCTGCGCGGCGGCGCGCGGGCGGTCATCGTCACCGACCGGGCGCAGAACCCGACGGGCGGCTGCGTCAGCGAGGAGCGGGCCGCCGCACTGCGCGCCGTCCTCGCCGCCCACCCGGACGTGCTGCTGATCGAGGACGACCACGGGCACGGCATCGTCGCGGAGCCGCCGTCCCCGCTCGCCACCGGCGCCGGGCGCTGGGCCTTCGTCCGGTCGGTCGCCAAGGCCTACGGGCCGGACCTGCGGATCGCCGCGTTCACCGGGGACCCGGAGACCGTCGACCGGGTGCTCGGGCGGCAGCGGCTCGGCCCCGGCTGGGTCAGCAGGCTGCTCCAGCGCACGGTCGCGCACCTGTGGACCACGGGGGCCGTGGACCCCGTGGCCGTCTCGGCGGCGTACGGGGAGCGGCGCGACGGCCTCGTCCGCGCGCTCACCCGGCGCGGGATCGAGGCGCACGGGCGCGGCGGCATGAACGTCTGGGTGCCGGTCGCCGACGAGACCTGGGCCGTCTCCCGCATGCTCGCCGCGGGCTGGGCGGTCGCCCCCGGCGCCCGCTTCCGCATGGACACGGGCCCGGCCATCCGGCTGACCGTCTCCCGGCTCACCTCGGCCGACATCGAACCCCTCGCCGACGCCGTCGCGTACGCGGCGGGACCGGCGCCGGCCCGGAGTTACGGGTGAGCGGTGGGCGGTGGGGCCGGGGCCAGGGGCTGCGGTGACCGTGGCTCAGCCGGGGGCGGTCGGTGGCCGGGGATGACGGCCGGCCGGCCGGCGGCCGGACCGTGCCGGGAGCAGAGCTTCGGCCGACCGTCAGCCGCGGGCGACGGTGGCCCGGGCCTGGGGAGCCTCGGTCGGGGGAGCCGTGGCCGAGGGGGTTTCGGCCGGGGGCGCTGCGGCCCGGCCGCCCACAGCCCGGGCGCCGGCGACCACAGAAGTCGTGGCCGGGCCCGGGGTGCCCGCGGCCGTCGGACTCGTGGCCGGGCCCGAGGCTCGGGCGGCGCGGCGGCGGGGGCCCCGGGTCTGGGTGAGGGCCGCGCCCGCGAGGACTATCACCGCGCCCACCGGGGTGTTCCAGGTGAGGTGCTCGCCGAGCACGGCGACGCCGGCGGCCGTCGCGATGACCGGGATGAAGTACGTGACCATGGACGCCGTCGTCGGGCCGACCTCCGCCACCACGCCGTACTGGAGCAGCATCGCGCACCCCGTGCCCAGGGCGCCCAGCGCGATCACCGAGAGCAGCGGCAGGAGCTCGACGTGGGTCGGCAGGCTGGTGAACAGCGGGGTGACCACCGCGAGCTGGAGGGTGGCGAGGCCCACCTGGGAGCCCGCGAGGGCGAGGTTCGAGGCGCCGGTGCCGGACAGGGTGCGGCGGACGTAGATCCAGCCCACCGCGTAGCTGAACGAGGCCAGCAGGGCCAGCGCCGTGCCCGTGACGTCCAGGCCCGAGAAGCCCTGCCAGGCGCCGAGGACCGTCAGGACGCCGACGAAGCCTATGCCCAGGCCCGCCGCGCGGACGCGGGTCGGCCGGTCCTCGGAGAGCGCGACGAGCGACAGGAGCATGCCCCACAGCGGGGTCGTCGCGTTGCAGATGCCCGCGAGGGTCGACGGGATGGTCAGCTCGGCGTACGAGAAGAGCGAGAACGGCAGGGCGTTCAGGAGGAACGCCGCCACCGTGAGATGGCCCCACGTGCGGGCGCCGCGCGGCAGCCGGTCCCGCTTCACGACGAAGGCGACGGCCAGCACCGCCGTACCGAACAAGAGGCGGCCGAAGGTCACCTGGAAGGGGGCGAAGCCCTCCGTGCCGACCTTGATGAAGAGGAAGCTGAAACCCCAGATCAGGGCCAGCACGCCGAAACGGACGCGCCAGTCGAGGGAGGTCCGGGGGCGGGACGGGGACGGGAGGGCGGGGCTGCTCATGCCGTTCAGGGTGACCGACCCCATCTCTTAGTACAAGCGAGAATTCCTGGAGTCGTCGTCTTAGTATTGCTTACATGTTGAACCTGGAGCGCCTGCGCACCCTGGACGCCGTCGCCCGGCACGGCTCCGTCAGCGGTGCCGCCGAAGGGCTGCACGTCACCACGTCGGCCGTCTCGCAGCAGCTGTCGAAACTGGAGCGGGAGGTCGGCCAGCAGCTCCTCGCCAAGAACGGGCGCGGAGTGCGGCTCACCGACGCGGGGCTGCTGCTCGCCGAGCACGCCGGACGCATCCTCTCCCAGGTCCAGCTCGCCCAGGCGGACATCGAGGCGCAGCGGGGGCAGGCGGTCGGGGAGGTGCGCATCGCGGCCTTCCCGACGGCGATGCGCGGGCTGTTCCCCTCCGCGATCCGCGCCCTGCGCGCCGCCCACCCCGAACTGCGCGTCCACACCGCCGAGCTGGAGCCCGACCTCGGGGTGCGCGAGGTGCTGCGCGGGGACAGCGATCTCGCCGTGGTCCTGGACTGGAACAACAAGCGGGCCCCCGTCCCGGCCGGTCTCGAACGGGCCAGGCTCCTCGACGACTCCGCCGACGTGGCCCTGCCCGCCGACCACCCGCTCGCCGGGCGGGCGGCGGTGGACCTCGAGGACTTCGCCGACGAGGACTGGGTGTCCTGGCCCGCCGGTGAGTTCTGCCACGACTGGCTGATGTTCACGCTCCGCTCCAAGGGCGTCGAGCCCCGGATCGCCCACGTCGCCGGGGACCACCACACCCAGCTCGCCCTGGTCGCCGCCGGACTCGGCGTCTGCGTCGCGCCCCGGCTCGGCCGGCCCTCGGTCATGGACGGGGTCGCCTTCGTGCCGGTGCGCCAGCCCGTGCGGCGGCACATCTACGCGACCTGGCGCACCGACGCGGGGCGCCGGCCGTCCATCCGCGCGGTGGTCGAGGCGCTGCGGGAGGCGGCCGCCCCGCTGGGCGACTGAGCGTCCAAGCGTCGAGCTTCCCGGCGTCGAACTTCCCGGCGTCGGCCTTCCCGGCGGCGCCGGGGCTAGCCCATCTTGCGGAAGTCCCAGGACGCGATCGCCTCCGGCGTCAGCCGCATCCAGGCGTGCCGGCCGTCGTGCGGCATGGCGTCCAGGCCGAAGTTCTTCGCCGCGAAGAGGCGTTCCACGGCATCGAGCTCCGGGCACGGCTCACCCGTGCGCGGGGCCTCGCCCACGAACTCCACGGCGCCCGACAGCTCCACCCCGCGCAGCTCCCCGTACTCCTCGCCGTCGTCCACCACCACCGCGATCCGGGGCCGGGCGCGCAGCTCGGCCCAACGGCGGCTGCGGGTCAGGGAGTACAGCCACAGCGAGCTGCCGTCCCAGGCGAACCAGAGGGCGCTGACGTGCGGCCTCCCGTCGGCCGACACGGTCGCCACCCGGCAGGTGCGCTGTGCGGTGAGGAAGGTGTCGAGCTCGTCCGGGGTCATCATGATCCGGCGTCCACGGCGCTGTGCGACGGTCATCGTCCGCACCCTTCTGGATTTCTGATGGAGTGTCAGAAATCATGGGGGGTCCGTCGCCCGCTGGCAAGGAGTACGCGGGGGCGGGCGGACCGGAACGGCATCGGCAACCGAGGAGGAGACCGTGGGGCACGCGGAACAACTCAGGGAACAGCTGGCACCCGACGGCGCCGTGCTGCTCACCGTCGAATGCCAGCAGGGCGTCGTCGGCCGCGACAGCGCGCTGCCCGAACTCGCCGCCGTCGCACGCTCGTCGGGCGCCCTGCACAACGTGGCCCGGCTGGTCGCCGCCGCGCACGGGGCCGACGTCCAGGTGCTGCACGCCGTCGCCGAGCGGCGGCCCGACGGGCGCGGCGCCAACCACAACGCCCGGCTCTTCCGCGCCGCCGCCCGGCTCCCCGTACAGCAGCACTCTGGAAGCACCGCCGTACGGATCGCCGAACCGATCGAGGTCGCCGAACAGGACCTCGTCGTAAGCCGGTTGCACGGGCTCTCGCCCCTCGCCGGCACCGACGTCGACGCCCTGTTGCGCAACCTCGGCTGCCGCACCCTGGTCGTCACCGGCGTCTCCGCCAACGTGGCCATCCCCAACGCCGTGTTCGACGCCGTCAACCTCGGCTACACCGTCGTCGTGCCCGGCGACGCCATCGCGGGGGTGCCGGCCGACTACACCCCCGCGATGATCCGCAACACCCTCGCCCTGGTCGCCACCCTCGCGACCACCGACGAGGTGCTCGGCTGCTGGAAGGTCCCGCGCCGGGCCCCCGCGCCGCGCTGCTGACCGGGCGCGGCCGGCCGAGCCCGATCGCGTCGCGGTCAGCCGAGCCTGATCGCGTCGCCCGTCACCTCGATCGGGGTCGGCTCCAGCGGGCTGGGCGCGGGGCCCTGCTTGACGCTGCCGTCCGAGACGTCGAAACGGCTCTGGTGGCAGGGGCAGACGATGACCCCGTCGGCGACCCCGCCCACCGTGCAGCCCGCGTGGGTGCAGCGCGAGGAGAAGGCCTTGAACTCGCCCTTCTTGGGCTGCGTGACGACCACGCCCCGGTCGGCGATCACCTTCCCGCCGCCGACCGGGATGTCGCCGGTCCGCGCGAGCGGCGGGGTCTGCGAGGCGCCGCCCGATGCGTCCGTGCCGCCCGACGCGTCGGCGCCGCCGGACCCCGTGCCGCCGGCCCCCTCCGTGCCGCCGGTGGCACCGGAGTCGCCCTTGCCGCCCGTCGCGCCGTCGCCGTCCGCCGAGCCGCCGCCGCAGGCCGCGAGGGCCGCGACGAGACCCGCGCCGCCCGCCGCCGCGACGACTGTCCTGCGTCCCACACCGCTCATGCCAACACCCCTTGTGATCCGCTTCCGATCCGCCGCGACCCGGATTTCCCGGACGACCCGCGCCATGTTTCCCGAAGAACACCGCCACCCGCCACGGTCCGTGGTGTGTTCACAGGAGAACCGGCGAGACCGCACGCCGCGACCGGCAGCCCGCACGGGTCCGGCGCGCTCCTCACAGCAGGCCCGCGCACGCCTCCCGGGTCGCCCGGTGCACCGCGCGGGCCAGCCGGGCGCCCCAGAGCGAGCGGGGGCCGGCGAACGGCTCGGCCGCCGCGCCGGGTCCGGCGGCGGGGCAGGCGACGCAGACCGCGTCCGTGGGCGTGCCGGAGGCGTCGGCGCCCAGCTCCACCAGCGCCTGGACCTTCGCCTCGGTGGCCGTCGCGACGGCGTTGACCAGCGCCGCGTCCGTGAGCGGCACCGGGAGCGACACGATGATGTTGATGGTGCCGGGGCGCGGCGCGCCGATGGCCCCGGTCTCCGGGACGGCCGCCCAGCCCCGTACCCCGATGCCCGCCGTCACGACGGCCTCGGCGCCGCCGTCCGCCGCGAACCGGCGGTCCTCGACCGAGGCGGCCGTCATCAGCCCCACCCCGGCGCCGTCGAGCCCGGCCCGCGCGGCAAGCGAGCTCAGGTGGGCGACCGGGTCGCGGCGCGCGTACCCCGGTGGCACCTGGGCGTTGACCACCCAGTCGCGGGCGCCGATCCCGCCGCCGAGGACGGCGCTCGACACCATCCGGGTGCCCGGCCCGGGCGCCCACACCAGCAGGGGCCAGCGGCGCCCGTCCTCCTCGTGGCCGAGTAGGACGGCGTCGGCGAGCGCGGGCGTGGCGGGAGGGTTTCGCAGGAGCACCCCGCACCTTAACGCGGGGGCCCTGGGCGCGCCCTAGGCTGGGGGCGGAAGCCCCCAAGGGCTCCTGAAGAGATGGGACAGCCTCGGAACATGCTTACAGAGGTGACCGCGACCCGCTATGTCACGCCCTTGCGTGAGGGCGGGTCGCTCCCCGGGATCGTCGAGGCCGACGATCTCGGCACGTACGTCATGAAATTCACCGGCGCCGGACAGGGCCGCAAGACCCTGGTCGCCGAAGTGATCTGCGGGCAGCTCGCCCGGCGGCTCGGACTGCGGGTGCCGGAGCTGGCCGCCATCCAGCTCGACCCGGTCATCGGCCTCTCCGAGCCCGACCAGGAGGTGCAGGAGCTGCTCAAGGCGAGCGGCGGACTCAACCTCGGCATGGACTTCCTGCCCGGCTCGCTCGGCTTCGATCCGCTCGCCTACGAGGTGGATCCGAAGGAGGCCGGCAAGGTCGTCTGGTTCGACGCCGTGATCAACAACGTCGACCGGTCCTGGCGCAACCCCAACATGCTGGTCTGGCACGGCGACCTGTGGCTCATCGACCACGGCGCCACCATGATCTGGCACCACAACTGGCCCGGCGCGCAGGCTTCCGCCGCCAAGCCCTACGACGCCTCGGACCACGCCCTCGCCCCCTTCGGGCCCGACATCGCGGCCGCCGCGGCCGAGCTGGCGCCCCTGGTGACCCGCGAACTCCTCGACGAGGTCGCCGCCGACGTGCCCGACGAGTGGCTGGTCGACGAGCCCGGCTTCGCGAGCACCGACGCGCTGCGCGCGGCCTACGTGGAGGCGCTGCTGCCGCGGGCCGCGACGATCCACGAGCGCATCACCCTCGGCCCCCGCACCGAACGGCGGCCCCAGCAGGCCCCCGGCTGGCTCGCCGAACGCCTCGCCCCGCGCCCCACCCAGAAGGACAGCACCACGTGACCGATCGCGATGTATTCGAGTACGCGCTGCTGCGCGTCGTGCCCCGGGTGGAGCGCGGCGAGTGCTTCAACGCCGGCGTGGTCGTCTACTGCCGGGCCCGCTCCTTCGTGGCCGCCCGCACCCACCTGGACACGGCCAAGCTGTCCGTGCTCGACCCGGCCGCCGACGTCCCCGGCGTACGGGCCGCGCTGCGCGCGGTCGAGGGCGTCTGCCTCGGTGGCGCCGACGCCGGCCAGGCCGCCGGGGACGACGCGGGGCGGCGCTTCCGCTGGCTGATCGCGCCCCGCTCGACGGTGGTCCAGCCGGGGCCGGTGCACACCGGTCTGACGGCCGATCCCGAGGCCGAGGTGGAACGCCTGCTCGAACTGCTGGTGCGTTAGCGCGCGGCGGGCTCGAACGGGTCTCGAACGGGGCTGGTGCGAAGCTCCCACACGAGTGAGCCGGTGCACCCGGCGGGCCGTTGACACCGGGTGCCAGGGCTTCTAGCGTCTCGTCTGCGGACGATACTAAGCGGTCGCTCATGTGCGGGAGAGCGGGCGGCCGTCGGTACGGACCGTATCCAGGGATGATCCAAGGGCGAGGAGAACCAAGCATGTCCACCACCGAGCAGCGCGTAGCCGTCGTCACCGGAGCGGCTCGCGGCATCGGAGCCGCCACCGCCGTCCGGCTCGCCGCCGAGGGCCGCGCCGTCGCCGTACTCGACCTCGACGAGGCGGCCTGCAAGGACACCGTCGAGAAGATCACCGCCGCGGGCGGCACCGCGCTCGCCGTCGGCTGCGACGTCTCCGACAGCGCCCAGGTGGAGGCCGCCGTCGCGCGCGTCGCCGCCGAGCTCGGCGCGCCGACCATCCTCGTCAACAACGCGGGCGTGCTCCGCGACAACCTGCTCTTCAAGATGTCCGAGTCGGACTGGGACCTCGTGATGAACGTGCACCTCAAGGGCGCGTTCCTGATGGCCAAGGCCTGCCAGAAGCACATGGTGGACGCGGGCTTCGGCCGGATCGTCTCGCTCTCCTCCTCCTCGGCGCTGGGCAACCGCGGCCAGGCCAACTACTCCGCCGTCAAGGCCGGTCTCCAGGGCCTGACCAAGACGCTCGCCAAGGAGCTCGGCAAGTTCGGCGTCACCGCCAACGCCGTCGCCCCCGGCTTCATCGTCACCGAGATGACCGCGCAGACCGCCGAGCGGGTCGGCATGGGCTTCGAGGAGTTCCAGGCCGCGGCCGCCTCGATGATCCCGGTCCAGCGGGTCGGCCGCCCCGAGGACGTCGCCAACGCCATCGCCTTCTTCACGGGCGACGACGCCGGCTTCGTCTCCGGCCAGGTCATGTACGTGGCCGGCGGCCCGCTCAACTGACGTCCGGGCGCGGGAGGAGAACACGATGAGCGCGCAGGAACCGCCCGAGCTCTCGGGCAAGGTCGCCCTGGTCACCGGCGCGAGCCGGGGCATCGGCTACGGCGTCGCCGAGGCCCTGGTCGCCCGCGGCGACCGGGTCTGCATCACCGGGCGGGGCGAGGAGGCCCTCAAGGAGGCCGTGGAGCGGCTCGGCGCAGACCGGGTGATCGCCGTGCCCGGCAAGGCGCACGACGAGGCCCACCAGGCCGCCGCGGTCGCCGCCACCATGGAGGCCTTCGGCCGGGTGGACTTCCTGGTCAACAACGCCGGCACCAACCCGGTCTTCGGGCCGATCGCCGAGCTGGACCTGAACGTGGCCCGCAAGGTCTTCGAGACCAACGTGGTGTCCGCCCTCGGCTTCGCCCAGCAGACCTACCGGGCGTGGCAGAAGGAGCACGGCGGGGCGATCGTGAACATCGCCTCCATCGCCGGCCTCGCCCCGTCGCCGTTCATCGGCGCGTACGGGATGAGCAAGGCGGCCATGATCAACCTGACCCTCCAGCTGGCGCACGAGTTCGCGCCCTCGGTCCGGGTCAACGCCATCGCCCCGGCCGTCGTGAAGACGAAGTTCGCCGCGGCCCTCTACGAGGGACGGGAGGCCGAGGCGGCCGCCCCGTACCTCCTCGGCCGGCTCGGCGAGCCGCAGGACATCGGCGGCGCGGCGGCCTTCCTGACCTCGGCCCAGTCGGACTGGATCACCGGCCAGACGCTCGTCGTCGACGGCGGCCTTTTCCTGAACGCCGGTGTCGGGTGACCGATATCCGGACACTTTCCTGAATTCCTGACCGGTTTGGCCCCGGTTATACGCGGAATGCCTCAAGTGCCCCGCCAGGGTCGAACGTTGACCTGGTGGGGCGCTGCGGTATCGTTCGCCGACCCCAGGCTGAACGAGGAGCGTGCACGTGTTCAACCGGACCAGTCTGCAGGCCGCTGCAGCCCTTGCGTCCATATCCCTCCTGTCCGGATGCAGTGTGTTTTCGGACGGTGAATCCGCAGGGGATCAGAGAATCGTCATCGGTACGACGAGTTCTCCGTCCACGCTTGATCCGGCGGCCGCCTGGGACAATTCCTGGGAGCTTTTCCGGAATGTCTTCCAGACGCTCGTGAGTTACCCGACCGGCAGCACCACCCCGCAGTCGGACGCGGCGGACTGCAAGTTCAAGGAGGGGAGCTCGAGCCGGGTCTTCGAGTGCGTCCTCCATGACGGTCTGACCTTCTCCAACGGGCACAAGCTGGACGCCAAGGCCGTCCAGTACTCGATCGAGCGCATCCGCACGATCGACGTCCAGGGCGGCCCCAACGGCATGCTGGGCTCGCTCGACAAGGTCGAGGCGACCGACGACCGCACGGTGGTCTTCCGGCTGAACAAGTCGGACGCGACCTTCCCGTTCATCCTCGCCACCCCGGCCATGTCCCTCGTCGACCCGGCCGAGTACCCGGCGGACCAGCTCCGCAAGGACGGCAAGCTGGTCGGCTCCGGCCCGTACGTCCTCGACTCGTACACCGAGGGCCAGAAGGCCGAGCTGACCCGCAACCCCAGCTACAAGGGCTTCGCCGACCGCAAGAACGGCGGCGTGACCATTCGGTACTTCAAGGAGTCCGAGCCGATGGTCGCCGCCCTGAAGAAGAAGGAGATCGACGCAACCTACCGCGGCCTCACCGCCGAGGAGGTCGTCGCGCTCCAGGCCGACAAGCCGGAGAACAAGGGGCTCCAGCTCGTCGAGTCGACCGGCGCGGACATCCGCTACCTGGTCTTCAACACCCGTGACGACTCCGTCGCCCGGCTGCCCGTCCGCAAGGCCATCGCGCAGCTCGTCGACCGCGACGAGCTGGTGAACAAGGTCTACCAGGGCACCGCCGAGCCGCTGTACTCGATGGTCCCCAAGGGCATCTCGGGCCACACGACCAAGTTCTACGACCGCTTCGGCGGCCCGGACGCGTCCAAGGCCAAGTCCATCCTGCGCGACGCCGGCATCACCAAGCCGGTCAAGCTGGACTTCTGGTACACCACCGACCGGTACGGCTCCGCGACCATCGCCGAGTTCGCCGAGCTCAAGCGGCAGCTGGAGGAGAACGGCCTCTTCGAGGTCACCCTGCACGGCAAGCCGTGGAAGGAGTTCCAGGCGGGCTACCAGAAGGGCCAGTACCCCGTCTTCGGCCGCGGCTGGTTCCCCGACTTCCCGGACCCGGACAACTTCGTCGCCCCCTTCATGGGCAAGGAGAACGTCCTCGGCACCCCGTACGTCAGCCCGAAGATCACCGACGAGCTGATCCCGAAGTCCCGGCGCGAGAGCGACCGCGGAGCCGTCACGGACGAGTTCGCGCAGGCCCAGGAGATCATGGTCCAGGACGTCCGGCTGCTCCCGCTGTGGCAGGGCAAGCTGTACATCGCGGCCAGCGAGGACATCGGCGGCGGCGAGCGGGCCCTCGACCCGCAGACCGTCATGCAGCTGTGGGAGCTCAGCCGCCGCACCAGCTGGTAGCCGTCGGAGACCCCCGAACCGCCGTCCGCCGTCCGTTCCCCTGGGGAAGCGGACGGCGGACGGCGTTGGCGGCGTTGGCGGCGTTGGCGGTGTTGGCGGTGTTGTCAGTGGCTCCCGGTAGGTTTTCCTGAGTAAAGGCGAAACACCCACCGGAGGTTGTGGACGTGACCGACACCGACATGCTGCCCGAGTCCTGGCGCGGCGTCCTCGGCGACGAGCTGCAGAAGCCGTACTTCAAGCAGCTCACCGAGTTCGTCGAGGAGGAGCGGGCCAACGGGCCGGTCTACCCGCCGCGCGAGGAGGTCTTCGCGGCCCTCGCCGCGACCCCCTTCGACCAGGTGAAGGTCCTGGTCCTCGGCCAGGACCCGTACCACGGCGAGGGCCAGGGCCACGGGCTCTGCTTCTCCGTCCGCCCCGGCGTGAAGACCCCGCCCTCGCTGCGCAACATCTACAAGGAGATGCAGGCCGAGCTCGGGCACCCGGTCCCCGACAACGGCTATCTGATGCCGTGGGCCGAGCAGGGTGTCCTGCTGCTCAACGCGGTGCTCACCGTCCGGGCCGGCGAGGCGAACTCGCACAAGGGCAAGGGCTGGGAGAAGTTCACCGACGCGGTGATCACGGCGGTGGCCTCCCGGCCCGACCCGGCGGTCTTCGTGCTCTGGGGGAACTACGCGCAGAAGAAGCTGCCGCTCATCGACGAGGAGCGGCACGTCGTGGTGAAGGGCGCCCACCCCTCGCCTCTCTCGGCGAAGAAGTTCTTCGGCTCCCGCCCCTTCACCCAGATCGACGAGGCCGTCGCCGCCCAGGGGCACGAGCCGATCGACTGGCGCGTCCCCGACCTCGGCTGAGCCTCGGCCGGATCCGGCGCGGCTGCGGCTAGCGTCGGATCCGGCCCGTTACGTACCGGGGGCCGGATCGACAGCGTGTGGAGGTCGCAGTGACCGGGCAGCAGGTGTCGGACGACGGTGTCATGACCAGGATCGGGCAGGCCATGATGCTCCTCCACGGCGGGGACAGGGAAGAGGCCCGCAACCGCTTCGTCGAGATCTGGGCGCAGCTCGGACCGGACGGCGACCCGCTGCACCGCTGCACCCTCGCCCACTACATGGCCGACGCGCAGGACGACCCCGACACCGAGCTGGCCTGGGACCTGCGGGCCCTGACGGCCGCCGAGGGGCTCGACGAGGACCGGCTGGCCCGCCACGACTCGGCGGTGGCGCTGCGGGCCCTCTACCCCTCACTCCACCTCAACCTGGCCGCCGACTACGTGAAGCTGGCCCGCCCGGACGCGGCCCGCGTCCACCTGGACCGGGCCCGCGCCGCCTCCGTGGTCCTGGACGACGACGGGTACGGCAACGGGGTGCGGGCCGCGATCGAGCGCCTGGAGGTACGGCTGCGGGGTCAGTGCCCGTAGGTACGGCTGTGAGACCAGTGCCCGTAGGTACGGCAGCGGGGTCAGTGCCCGTAGGTGCCACGGCAGATCCTCGCCTGCGCGCTGTCCGGGCTCCAGCCGCCGTACCGCGAGCCCAGCGCGCAGAGCTCGGCGGCGGAGCGGGGCGGCCCGAGGAGTCCGGGCAGGTCGACGTCCGGGTGGCGGTGCCGCTGCCCTGGCGCGGGGGACGGGTGCGGCTGCTTCGCGTAGTGCCGCGGGGAGCCGGACGTGCCGCCGGGGCTTGCGCCCCGCTCGCCGCGCCCGTCGTCCGTGCCGCGCTGCCGCGCGACGGTCGCGCGGGGTTCGGGGGTCGGGGGATCGGGCATCGCCGCCTCCAGCGCCTCCCGGGCGGGGCCCTGGACGATCTGCGGCGCGACGTCCTGGCCGGGCCGCTCGCCCGCCGGACTCGGGACCGGCACGGGAGTCGCGGGCGGCGCTTCCACCGCGACACAGCCCGAAAGGGCGGCCATCGCGACCCCGGCCAGGATCCTCACTGTGGTTCTGGTTCCATGCACGCGCGCAACTCTGCTGGTCGGACCGGGTTTCTCACACCCCTACTCACGGGGAATGCCCCGCATGGGTGATCACCCCCACGCGGGCTGACCCGGATCGCCCGGGCGGGTCTCAGTCCCCGGTGACGCCGTCGATCCGCTCCCGGAGGAGGTCGGCGTGGCCGTTGTGGCGCGCGTACTCCTCGATCATGTGGAGGTAGATCCAGCGCAGGTTGAAGGTCCTGCCGGTGCGGTGGGTCCCGCTGCCCACGTCGTCGAGGTCACGGCCGGCGGCGTTGGCCCTGGCGACGGCGATCTCGCCCTGCCAGGTCGCGTAGGCCTCCTCCCAGGTGTCCTCGGCGCGGACGTGGAGGTCGGCGTCGTGGTCCTGGTGGGTGTAGATCCGGCCGGCCTCCTTCTCGCCGGCGAGGACGCGCCGGAACCAGCCGCGCTCGACCTCGGCCATGTGGCGGACCAGGCCCATCAGGCTGAGGTCCGAGGGCGGGGCGGAGGCGGTGCGCAGCTGGGCGTCGTCGAGGTCCTCGCACTTCGTCGCGAGGGTCGCGCGATGGAAGTCGAGCCACTGCTCCAGGGCTTCGCGTTCGCCGGTGAGGGTGTCGGGGTCGACACGGGCGCCGGTGTCGGTCTGTTCGGTGCTCATGCCCGGCATCGTCGCTCATGATCGCCCGGCTGGCCAGGGTTTTCCGGGTCTTCACGCGGTGCGGGCGTACCGGCCGTTCACCGGCCGAGCAGACCGCGCAGCAACTCGGCGAAGCCGGTGCGGAGTTCCGCGAGGCCGGGCACGGCGGCGTGGAAGGAGCCGGCGGCGCAGGAGAACATCAGCCCCTCGCACCAGGCGATGAGCGACAGCGCGTGCCGCTCGGGCGCGGGCGATCCGGCCTCGGCCATCATCGCGGTCACCGGAGCGTGGAAGACCGAGCCGGCGGTGTCGAAGAAGGTGCGCAGCTCGGGGCGGCGGGTGGCCTCCAGGGCCAGCTCGTAGCGGGAGACGAGCAGCGCCCGGTGGTCGGTGAGGTAGCGGTGCAGGGCGAGCGCGAGCGCGTCCACGAGCGCCTCGGGTCCGGCGTCGGCCGAGGGCAGCTCGTCGGGGGTGAGCACCGCCGCCTCACGCTGCACCTGGCGGCGGACGGCGGTCTCCAGGAGGGCCTGGCGGGTGCGCGCGTGGTTGGAGGTGGACCCCTGGGGGAGCCCGGCCCGCTCGTCGACGGCGCGGTGGGTGAGCCCGCGCATGCCGCGCTCGACGAGCAGGTCGAGGGCGGCGTCGCCGATGCGTTCGGCGCGGGTGGGCGGGGTGTCGGGGGTCCGTGCGGCGGTCATGGGGACAACTTAGCGAGCGCCCGGGGCAGTCCGGAACTACGTGTGTAGTGAAGGTGGGGCGAGGGGGTGTCGCGGCAACTACGGCTGTAGTAAGGTCCCTCGCGTCACTACATCTGTAGTCCCCCTGGCCGGTCCGGCGACGGGGGAGCCTCGGAGGGGGAGCCATGGAACAGCACCGGCACCGAGCCGTCGTCGTCGGAGCGGGCATCGGCGGCCTCACCGCCGCCCTCGCCCTGCGCGCCCGCGGCTGGGACGTCACCGTCCTGGAGCGCGCCGCCGGACTCACCCCGGTCGGCGCCGGGATCGGCCTCGCCCCCAACGCCCTGCGCGCCCTCGACGTGATCGGCCTGGGCGACCCGGTCCGCGACCTCGCCGCCTGGCAGGGCGACGGCGGGATGCGCCGCCCGGACGGCCGCTGGCTCGCCCGTACCGACGCCAGGGCCGCCGCCGCACGCTTCGGCGGACCGCTCGTCCTGCTGCACCGGTCCACCCTCGTCGACCTGCTCCTGTCCGCCCTGCCCGCGGACACCGTGCGTACCGGAACCGCCGCCGTCCTCGCCGACCCGGGCGGCGCCCACCGCCCCGCCCTCGTCACCACCCCGGACGGTCCGCACGAGGCCGAGCTCGTCGTCGCCGCCGACGGCATCCGCTCCGCGATCCGCGGCACCCTCTTCCCCGCCCACCCCGGCCCCCGCTACTCCGGCTTCACCACCTGGCGGGTCGTCGTCCCCGCCCCCGCCGCGCCCTTCGCCCCGCACGAGACCTGGGGCCCCGGACGCCTGTGGGGCAGCCAGCCCCTCAAGGACGGGCGGGTCTACGCGTACGCCATGGCCGCCGCACCCGCCGGGGCCCACGCGCCCGACGGCGAGAGGGCCGCGCTCCGGCGCCTGTTCGGTGACTGGCACCACCCCGTCCCCGCGATCCTGGCCGCCGCCGACGAGTCCGCCGTCCTGCGCCACGACGTCCACCACCTCATCGACCCGCTGCCCGCGTTCCACCGCGGGCGTACGGCCCTGCTGGGCGACGCCGCCCACGCCATGCAGCCCACCCTCGGGCAGGGCGGCAACCAGGCCATCGAGGACGCGATCGTCCTCGCCCACCACGCGGGACACGGCCGGCCCGTGCCGACCGCGCTCGCCGGCTACACCGCCGACCGGCTGCCGCGCACCAGCGCCCTCGTCCGCAAGGCCGCCCGCACCGGCCGCCTCGCGCTGCTCTCCGCCCGCCCCGCCGTCGCCCTGCGGAACACGGCCGTCAGCGCCGTCTCCCGCTTCGGCCCCGGACTCGTCCTGCGCGGCTTCGACGGCATCGCGGACTGGAGGCCGCCCGTCGACGCCGTACCGCCGCGCGTAAGCTGACCGGCGCGTACGGCCCTCCGGGCGCCGGAAGCGGACAAGCGCACAGCGACAGAGCGACACAGCGGCACAGCGACAAGGAGCACCCGTGAAGGTTGGCTGCATCGGACTCGGCGACATCGCGCAGAAGGCCTATCTGCCCGTCCTGTCCACCCTTCCCGGGGTCGAACTCCACGTGCAGACCCGGACCCCCGCCACCCTCGAACGGGTCGCCGACAGCTACCACCTGCCCGCCGCGCGCCGGCACACCGACCTCGACTCGCTCCTCTCCGCCGGCCTCGACGCCGCCTTCGTGCACGCCTCGACCGCCGTGCACGCCGAGATCGCCACCCGCCTCCTGGACGCCGGGGTGCCGACCTACGTCGACAAGCCCCTCGCCTACGAGTACGCCGACTCCGAGCGGCTCGTGGAACTCGCCGAGAAGCAGGCCGTCAGCCTCGCCGTCGGCTTCAACCGCCGGCTCGCCCCCGGCTACGCCCAGTGCGTGGAGCACCCGCGCGAGCTGATCCTGCTCCAGAAGAACCGCATCGGACTGCCCGAGGACCCGCGCACCTTCGTCCTCGACGACTTCATCCACGTCGTCGACACCCTTCGCTTCCTCGTACCCGGCGAGATCGACCACGTCGACGTGCGCGCCCGCGTCCGAGACGGGCTCATGCACCACGTCGTGCTCCAGCTCTCCGGCGACGGCTTCACCGCCATCGGCATGATGAACCGCCTGAACGGCTCCACCGAGGAGATCCTGGAGGTGTCCGGGCAGGACTCCAAGCGCCAGGTCCTCAACCTCGCCGAGATCGTCGACCACAAGGGGCAGCCGAGCCTGCGCCGCCGCGGCGACTGGGTGCCGGTGGCCCGGCAGCGCGGCATCGAGCAGGCGGTCCTGGCCTTCCTCGACTCCGTACGCGAAGGGCGGCTGCTCAGCGCACGGGACGCCCTGCTGACCCACGAGCTGTGCGAGCGGGTGGTACGGGAGTCCCTCGCCCAGGCCTCCTGAGCGTCCGCGTCCCCTCCGCCGCGCACAGCGCGCCGATCGCCAGGATCGCGGCGTACACCGGCCAGTCGCCGAACCGGTCGTAGACGGTGACCTTCCGCGCGAGGGGCAGCGTGTAGACGGCGGCGGCGCTGCGGTCGGTACCGAGCTCGGTACCCGCCCGCCGCCCGTCGGCGGCGTACGCGGCGCTGATCCCGGTCAGCGTCGCGTGCACCACCGGACGCCCCGACTCCGCGGCCCGCAGCGCCGCCAGCGAGGCGTGCTGCGCGGGCGCCCAGCTGTCCTGGAACGTGGAGGTCGCCGACTGCACGACCACCACGTCCGCGCCGTCCCTGACCAGGCGCCGGCTCATGTCGGGGAAGGCGGACTCGAAGCAGACCAGCGGCCCGATCCGCAGCGGCCGGCCGCCCTCGCGCGGGGCGGGGAGCGTCATCACGACCGGCTGGGTGCCCCGCCTTCGGTCCTCGCCCGCGGCCCCCTTGCCGACGGAGGTCGCCCAGCCGAGCAGGGCGCGCGCCGGGACGTACTCGCCGAACGGCACGAGGCGCATCTTGTCGTAGCGCTCGCCCGTCGGCCCCCGCGGACCGATCAGGACCGCGCTCTTGTAGATGCCCGGCCGGTCGGAGCGGCGCGCGTCCACGTTCACCAGGAGCGGCGCGCCGACGGTCCGGGACAGCGTGGCGAGCCGGGCCGCGAGGTCCGGCCGGGCCCCCAGGTCCGCGCCGACGCTGCTCTCGCCCCACACCACCAGGTCCGGCCGCTGCCCGGCGAGCGCCCTGGTCAGCGCCTCGGCGCGGGCGAAGCGCCGGTCCACGCCGCCCGCCCCGTCGAACACGCCCGGCTGGACCACCGCGACCCGCACCGTGCCGGTGGTACGGGGCGGGGACGTGCCCCACCAGGCCAGCCCCAGGACGAGCCCGCAGCCCACCAGCCCCACCAGCGCGGTACGGCGCACCGGCCGCACCGCCACCAGCAGGGCGACGGCCGTGTTCACCGCGACCACGAGCAGGCTCACCAGCCAGACCCCGCCGAGCGAGGCGAGCCGCAGCGCGGGCGGCACCTGCCACTGGCTCGCCCCGAGCAGCCCCCACGGCCCGCCCAGCCCCTCCCAGGAACGGGCCAGTTCGACCAGGAGCCAGCCGGACGGGACGACGACCAGGGCCGCGGCGGCCCGCCCGCCGGACGGCTCGCCGCCCAGCATCGCCCGCACCAGCCAGCCCCACGGCAGCCACAACAGGCCCAGGAGCGCGGCCAGGACGAGCAGGAAGACATGCAGGCTCGGCAGCAGCCACTGGTGCACGCCCAGCATGAAGCCGATGCCGCCGCACCAGCCGTCCAGGCCGGCCCGGCGCGCGCTCGGCGCCGTACGGATCAGCAGCATCCAGGGGACGAGGGCGAGGTACGCGAACCACCACAGCGACGGCGCGGGGAACGCGAGCGCGGGCAGGGCGCCCAGGAGCACGGCGAGCGCGGACCGGCCGAGCCCGGACCGGGGCCCCTGACCCGCGAACGGATTGCGCATGCCGTGCCTCCCGGTGTCGCTCCCCCGGACTTCGTCCGGGGGCACCCCCACCAGTGTGCGCGCGGCCCGGCCGCCGGACCTCACACGCGGCGCCACTTCTCCTCGACGACGACCGAACGCAGCAACCAGCCGCCGCCCGCCCGGCGCAGCGTGAACGTGTAGCGCCCGCCGCACACGAAGTCCTCGCCCGACGCGAAGCGCATGGGGTTCAGGTAGTCGGCGCGCACCGTCGCGGTGTCGCCCGGGTAGCCGCCCAGATCCTGGATGCGTACCCGCCGGTTGACGATGAGGTGCTGGCGTACGGGAAACAGGAGCATCGTTTCCGCGAGCCAGTCGGCGACCTCGGCGGCGGGGCCCTCGATCCCGCCGGAGCCGCTGTAGTCGGCGCGCCCGTCCGGGGTGAACAGGGCGCGGTACGCCGCCCAGTCGGAGTCGTCCACCGCCACCGCGTAGCCGGTGATCAGGTCGTCCACGGCGAGCCGGTCCATCACGGTCGCGAGATCCACGCGCTGCGTCATCGGTTCAGTGTCGGGCAGAGCGGGCCAGGGGCCAAGGGGCGTGCGGGCGGGGCTTGGTACGAGACACGTCATACTTTCGGCCATGCGCATGAACATCGATCCGGAGCGGACCGACCGGAACTCCTTCTACCGGCTGCTCACCGCCACCGTCGTGCCCCGGCCCATCGCCTGGGTGTCGACGACCGCCCCCGACGGGACGGACAACCTCGCCCCGCACTCCTTCTTCACCATCTCCTCGGTCGTGCCGCCCGTCGTGCAGTTCACCTCGGTGGGCCGCAAGGACTCGCTGCGCAACGTGGAGGAGACGGGGGAGTTCGTCGTGAACCTCGCCCCCGAGGGGCTCTTCGGCGCGATCAACGCGACGGCGACGAACTTCCCGCGCGGGACGAGCGAGTTCGACGTGTGCGACGTCGAGCGGGAACCGAGCCTGCGGGTGCGCCCGCCGCGGGTCGCCCAGTCGCCGGTGGCGCTGGAGTGCGAACTGCACAGCACGCTGCGGATCGGCGACTCGACGGTGGTCTTCGGCCGGGTCGTGCACGCGGCCGTGGACGAGTCGGTGCTCGTCGACGGACACCCGGAGATGACGCTGATGCGGCCGCTGTCCCGGCTCGGCAAGAACGAGTGGGGCACCCTCGGCGGCATCACGGAGCTGGCGCGCGTCCCGTACGAGGGCTGAGATACGAGAGCCGGCGGCCGGTCCGGCCGAGGCGGGTGCGGGGCGCGGTCCGGCCGGGCCCCGCACCGGGGGTCAGCCGGCGGACTCGCCCGCGTGGGGGCTGAGGACGTCCGAGCCGACCAGGAAGAAGAGCAGGATGCCGAGGGCGATCCGGTAGATCACGAACGGCATGAAGGACTTCGTGGTGATGAACTTCATGAACCACGCGATCACCGCGTAGCCCACACCGAAGGCGATGATCGTGGCGAAGATCGTCGGGCCCCAGGAGACGTGCCCCTCGCCCGCGTCCTTCAGCTCGAACACTCCGGAGGCGAGCACCGCCGGGATGGCGAGGAGGAACGAGTAGCGGGCGGCCGCTTCGCGGGTGTAGCCCATGAACAGGCCGCCGGAGATGGTGGCGCCGGAGCGGGAGACGCCCGGGATCAGGGCCATCGCCTGGCAGAAGCCGAAGATGAGGCCGTCCCGCACGCCGAGTTCCTTCAGCGACTTGCGCTCGCGTATCGCCCGGTGCCGCCCGCCGATCTCGTCGCGGGCCGCGAGCCGGTCTGCGATGCCGAGCACGATGCCCATCACGATGAGCGTGGTGGCGATCAGCCGCAGATCACGGAACGGGCCCTCGATCTGGTCCTTGAACGTGACGCCGAGGATGCCGATCGGGAGCGAGCCGACGATGACGAGCCAGCCCATCTGCGCGTCGTGGTCGGAGCGCATCGACTTGTCGAGGAGCGAGCGGAACCAGGCCGAGACGATCCGCGCGATGTCCTTGCGGAAGTAGATGAGCACGGCGGTCTCGGTGCCGATCTGGGTGATCGCCGTGAACGCGGCACCGGGGTCCTCCCAGCCGGCGAACGCGGCGGTGAGCCGCAGATGCGCGCTGGAGGAGATGGGAAGGAACTCCGTCAGCCCCTGGACGAGTCCGAGGATGAATGATTCGAACCAACTCATGGGGGCAGGGCCGTCCCGTTTGTACGCGTGCGGTCAGAAGGTCGCTGCGCAGCGTACCGTCCCAAGATGACGGGCCCGTTCGCAGGGCGGCCCCGTGCTCGCGGGGGGAGCGGCTCAGCTCTCCACGGGGCCCGCGGTCGTCCATCCCGGGGCCTGGACGAGGGCCTTGAGGCTCGCGGTGTCCGCCTCGTCGCCGCAGCTCGCGCAGATCACGCGCGGGCTCAGCACCTCGCCGCAGCTGTGCTCCAGGAGCGTCGGCCGCCGCTCCGGATTGAGGTGGCGGTCGCCCCAGGCCATCAGCGTGACCAGGACCGGTTGCAGCTCGTCCCCGGCCGGTGTCGCCCGGTACTCGTAGCGCTTGGGGCGCTCGCTGTACTCGACCTTCTCCAGGATCCCCGCTTCGACGAGCCGCTTGAGGCGGGCGGTGAGGATGTCGCGCGGCGCGCCCGTGTTGCGTGCGATCCGGTCGAAGCGATGGACGCCGAGCGAGACCTCGCGCAGGACGAGGAGGGAGTACTTCTCGCCGACGAGCGCCAGGGTGTCGGCGATGGAGCAGGGGCGGGGGGCGGCCTTCATGGGCCCAAGACTAAGGCAGACGCACGGGTAAGGGTTTGAAAATCAAACTCATGGGGTTATGTTACCGGCAGGTGTTGGTCCAGTTCTCCAACTCACACTCCTGGAGCCGTGTCATGCGCGACGCCGTCATCGTCGAAGCCGTCCGTACGCCGATAGGGAAGGGCAAGCCCGGCGGAGCCCTCGCCGACGTCCATCCCGTCGCCCTGCTCTCCCACACCCTGCGGGCCCTGATCGACCGCACCGGGATCGACCCCGCCCTCGTCGACGACGTCATCGGCGGAACCGTCGACCAGGTCGGCGAGCAGGCCATGAACACCACCCGTTACGCCTGGCTCGGCGCCGGACTGCCGGAGACCGTGCCCGCCACCACCGTCGACCGGCAGTGCGGCTCCTCGCAGCAGGCCGTGCACTTCGCCGCCCAGGGCGTACAGTCCGGCGCCTACGACATCGCGATCGCCTGCGGGGTCGAGTCCATGAGCCGGGTCCCCATGTGGTCCAACGTGCCGCCCGGCGCCGACCCCTTCGGGCCAGGAGTCGCCGAGCGCTACCCGGAGGGCCTGGTCCCGCAGGGGATCAGCGCGGAGCTCATCGCCGCCAAGTGGTCCCTCGGTCGCGCGGCCATGGACGAGTTCGCCGCCGCCTCGCACGCGAAGGCCGCCCGGAGCTGGGCGGCCGGACTGTTCGACGCCGAGGTCGTCCCGTACGGGGAGGTGCGCCGCGACGAGTCCGTGCGGCCCGCGACCACCCCCGAGATCCTCGCCGGCCTCCGGCCCGCCTTCGAGGACCCGGGCTTCGCGGAGCGCTTCCCACAGATCGACTGGTCGGTCACCGCGGGCAACAGCAGCCCGGTCAACGACGGCGCCTCCGCCGTCCTCGTCATGGAGGCCGGGACCGCGCGCCGCCTGGGCCTGCGCCCGCTCGCCCGGCTCCACTCCTTCGCCGTGACCGGCTCCGACCCGCTGCTCATGCTGACCGGGGTGATCCCGGCCACCGAGAAGGTGCTGCGCCGGGCCGGTCTCGGCCTCGCCGACATCGACCTCTTCGAGATCAACGAGGCCTTCGCGAGCGTCGTCCTCGCCTGGCGGCAGGAGACCGGCGCCGACCTGGACCGGGTCAACGTCCACGGCGGCGCCATCGCCCTCGGCCACCCCCTGGGCGCGAGCGGCACCCGCCTGACCACCACCCTGGTGCACGCCCTGCGGGCGCGGGGCGGCCGGTACGGGCTCCAGGCGATGTGCGAGGCGGGCGGACTGGCCAACGCGATGATCGTCGAAGCGATGTGAGGGGGAGAGGAGGGAGCGGGGAGGGCTGAGGGTGTGTGGGGGACGGGCTCCCGGTGGCCGAGGCGGAGGTCGGGGCGGTCAGGCCGAGACCGACTCCAGCTGGGGCTCCGTCTCCGCCGGCTTCTCCATGGGCGCGCGGAGCCCGTGCCGTTTGCGCCAGGCGACCACGGCGGCGCCCGCCACCGACAGGACGATGAAGCCCATGGAGATCAGGAAGGCGGGGGAGGTCGGCGAGGTGGCCTCGCTGCCCGCGACCACGTAGGCGGCCGTGTTCGGGATGGAGCCGAGGCCCGTCGCCAGGAGGAACGGCAGGTACTTCATACGGGAGATCGCGGCGCCGTAGTTGGCCACCGCGAACGGCATCCCAGGGAAGAGCCGGATCGCCAGCATCGACCGGAACCCGTGCCGGCTCAGCTGCCCGTCCGCCGCCAGCAGCCAGCGCCCGCGCACGTACGGGCGCAGGGCGTCCTGGCCCAGGGCCCTGCCCAGCGCGAACGAGACGCCCGCTCCCAGGACCGTGCCCCCGAGGGACGCGGCGAAGCCCGCCGAGGCGCCGAAGAGGGCACCGGCCGCCAGGTTCAGCAGCGGCCGCGGCACGAGGGCCGCCGTGCACACCCCGTACAGCAGGCCGAAGACCACGACCGCGCCCGCGCCGCTCAACTGGGGCGGCCAGCCCGCCGAGAGCAGCCGCTGCGGCTCGAAGAGCAGCGCCGACGACCCCGCGGCGAGCAGGATCACGGCGAGATACGCCAGCCGGGCCTTGGGCGCGAGCAGCACCCTGGAGCGGCGGACGGACACGGGCTCGAACATCCGGGGAGAGTAACCGAAGACCCCATGTGATCGCCGTAATGAGCGTCCTGTCCGGCGCCGTTCCCGGACCCGCCCTACAGTGAGGCGGTGACCTCCGCCGCCACCCCCGCCGTCCCCGACAGCGCCCTTGCCGACACCCTGCTCGCCCGGCTCACGGAGGCCTACCCCACGGGCGGCGACCCCTTCCGGGCGCAGGAGATGATCGCGTACATGAAGGGCGTCGCGCCCTTCCTCGGGCTGCGGACCCCGGAGCGCCGCGCCCTGTCCCGTACCGTCCTGGCCGGCACGCCCGTCCCCGACGAGGCCGACTGCACGGCCCTCGCGCTGCGCTGCTTCGCCCTGCCCGAGCGGGAGTACCACTACTTCGCCGTCGACTACCTGCGCCGCCACGTGAAGCGCTGCTCGTCCGGCTTCCTGCCGGTCGCCCACGCCCTCGTCACCACCGTCTCGTGGTGGGACACCGTCGACCACCTCGCCGCCCACGTCGTCGGCCCGCTCGTCGCCGCCGACCCCGCGCTCGCCGCCCGCATGGACGTCTGGGCCGCCGACGACGACCTGTGGGTGGCGCGCACCGCGATCCTGCACCAGCTGCGCTTCAAGGACGCCACCGACACCGAGCGCCTCTTCTCCTACTGCCTGCTCCGCTCCGGCCACCCGGACTTCTTCATCCGCAAGGCGATCGGCTGGAGCCTGCGCGAGTACGCCAAGACCGATCCGGCCGAGGTGCGCGCCTTCGTCGCCCACAACACCTCCCGGCTCTCCCCGCTCTCCGTGCGCGAGGCCCTCAAGAACCTCTGAGCACGCCGAAATTCGGTCGACCCGGACGCGCCGGGCGGCCATGATCGTGGCATGTCCCGGTACGCCTTCCCCGCAGCGCCGTCCGCAGTCGCGGACGCGCCGAAGGCTGCCGTGCCCGTCTCCGTGCGCGTCTCCGTTCTCGCACCGGTCCGTGTTCCCGCACCGGCCTGCGTCTCCGCACCCGTCGGCGTCTGCGTGCCGGCGCTCGGCGGCGACCGAAGCTGACCCTCCCCGGATCGTCCGGCGGACCCCACAGGGGGAGGGTCGGTCCGGCCCCGGGGTCCCCACACACGCTTCGAGCACCGAAACGAGCGATCCAGCCATGCCCAAGCAGGCCTACGCGCGCACCAAGCCCCACCTCAACATCGGCACCATGGGCCACGTCGACCACGGCAAGACCACCCTGACCGCCGCCCTCACCAAGGTCCTCAGCGAGCGGGCCACCGGCGACCCCACCTCGTACGTCCCCTTCGAGCGGATCGACCGCGCCCCCGAGGAGGCGCGCCGCGGCATCACGATCAACGTGGCGCACGTCGAGTACGAGACCGAGACCCGTCACTACGCCCATGTCGACATGCCCGGGCACGCCGACTACATCAAGAACATGGTCACGGGCGCGGCCCAGCTCGACGGGGCGATCCTCGTCGTCTCCGCGCTCGACGGGATCATGCCGCAGACCGCCGAGCACGTCCTGCTCGCCCGGCAGGTCGGCGTCGACCACATCGTCGTCGCGCTCAACAAGGCCGACGGCGCGGACGACGAACTGACCGACCTGGTCGAGCTGGAGGTGCGGGAGCTGCTGACCGCGCACGGCTACGGCGGCGACGGCGTGCCCGTGATCCGGGTCTCCGGCCTGCGGGCCCTGGAGGGCGACCCGCGCTGGACCGCGTCCATCGAGGCCCTGCTCGACGCCGTCGACACGTATGTGCCGGTACCGGTGCGGTACGTGGACGCGCCGTTCCTGCTGCCCGTCGAGAACGTGCTCACCATCACCGGCCGCGGCACCGTCGTCACCGGGGCCGTCGAGCGCGGCAGCGTCCGGGTCGGCGACCGCGTCCAGGTGCCCGGCACGGACACCGAGACCGTGGTGACCGGCGTCGAGACCTTCGGCAAGCCGATGGAGTCGGCCCAGGCGGGCGACAACGTGGCGCTCCTGCTGCGCGGTGTGCCGCGCGGCGCGGTGCGACGCGGCCAGGTCGTGGCGGAGCCCGGCAGTCTCGTGCCACGCCGTCGCTTCACGGCGCGGGTGTACGTGCTCGCCGCCCGCGAAGGCGGCCGCAGCACGCCCGTCACGACCGGCTACCGGCCCCAGTTCTACCTGCGCACGGCCGATGTCGTCGGCGCCGTCGACCTCGGCGAGCGGACCACCGCCCGACCCGGCGAGACGGTCACCATGACCGTCGAGCTCGGCCGTGACGTGCCCCTGGAGCCGGGGCTCGGCTTCGCGATCCGCGAGGGCGGACGGACGGTCGGCGCGGGGACGGTGACCGAGGTGCTCTGAGGCGCGGGCGCGGGGCACGGCCGTCCCTCGGGCGTCCCCGCGTTCCGCCCCCTGCGGGACGCGGGCCTCCGTTCCGCGTACGCGCCCGTCGGCGTCCGGGCGACTCCGCTCCGCGTACGCCCCCGTAGGCGTCCGGCTCGCCTCCGGAAGTCCCGTCGGGCGAGCCGTACGCGCGCGTCGGCGGGCCGCCCGGACGGCGAGCTTCCCGCCCACGCGCGGGCCGTCGCCGCCGGACCGGCACAATGAGGGCGTGAACGAGCAGATTCCCGTGATCCGAGATGTCGACTGGGGCACCGCGCGGCTCATGCCCGACGTGGACACCGAGCGGGGCTGGCTGCTCACGGTCGACGGCGCGCCCCAGTCGTACGTCGACCTCGACGACCCGACGCATCTTGAGTTCGAGTACGTGCAGCGGCTCGCCCACGTCGTCGACCACGCCGCCGAGGAGGGCGCCCCGCTCGACGTGCTGCACCTGGGCGGCGGGGCCCTCACCCTGCCCCGCTACGTCGCCGCCACCCGGCCCGGCTCCCGGCAGGACGTCGCCGAGGCGGACCGGGGGCTGCTCGCGCTGGTGGCCGAGCACCTGCCGCTGCCCGAGGGGGCGGGGATCGCGGTGCACGGGGCGGACGCCCGGGAGTGGCTGGAGGCCGCTCCCGACGCTTCGGCGGACCTGCTGGTCGCGGACGTGTTCGGTGGCTCGCGGGTGCCCGCCCACCTCACCTCGCTGGAGTACGCGCGGCAGGCCCGGCGGGTGCTGCGGCCCGGCGGGACCTACGTGGCGAACCTCGCGGACGGGGCGCCGTTCGCCTTCCTCCGCTCCCAGTTGGGCACCTTCGCGGCCGTCTTCCCCGAACTCGCGCTGATCGCCGAACCGGCGGTGCTGCGCGGCCGGCGCTTCGGCAACGCGGTGCTCGTCGCCTCCGACGGCCCGATCGACACCGCGCGCCTGGCCCGGCGCACGGCGGCCGACGCCTTCCCGGCGCGCGTGGAGTGGGGCGAGCCGCTGGCCCGCCTCACCGGCGACGCGCGACCGGTGCGGGACGCGGAGGCCGTGCCGTCACCCGTGCCCCCGGAGGGAGCCTTCGGCATCGGCTGAGGCCCCGGCGGCCTCGTGCGCCTCCGGCGTCGCGCCCGACACCCGCTTCGTACGCCGGGTCAGATGGCGTACGTCGGGCACGAGCAGCACCAGCGCGGTGACCACGACGATCAGCGCGGCCGAGCCCCACAGGGCGTTGCCCCGGCCGAAGACGCCCTCGGCCGGTCCGGCCAGCGCGGTGGAGAGCGGCAGCATCGCCGTCGAGCCGAACCAGTCGTAGGCGGAGACCCGGGACAGCTTGTCCTCGGGGATCTCCTGGTGCAGCGCCGTCATCCAGGAGACGCCGAACACCTCGATGGCCACGCCGCTGACGAACATCGCGGCCGACAGGCCGACCACGTCCAGCGGCACCGCGAGCGCCGCCGACGGCAGCGCGATGGGGAAGACGCACAGGGTGCCCACGAGCAGCATCCGGCGCGGTTTCCAGCGGATCATCAGGAGCGCGCCGGCCAGCGTGCCCACGCCGAACGCGGCGAGCGCGAGCCCCCACGGCCGGGCGCCGCCCAGCTCGTCCCGGGCGACCAGCGGCCCGTACACCGACTCGGCCGCCCCGACCAGCGCCACCACGATGGAGAACTGGGCGACGATCGCCCAGAGCCAGGGGCGGCTCGCGAACTCGTCCCAGCCCTCGCGCAGATCGGAGAGGAGTCCGCCGCCCGCCCCGCGCTCGGGGATGTGCTTGACGTCGAGGAAGGCGCGCAGCGCTCCGGCGAGGGCGAAGGCGACCGCGTCGACGGCGAGCACCCAGCCGGGACCGACGGCGGCGATCAGGGCGCCGCCGAGCGCGGCCCCGCCGATGCCGGCGCCGTGCATCGCCATCCGGAAGAGGGCGAAGGCGCGGCTGACCTGCTCGCCGCTGACGCTGGACATCAGCATGCCCTCGGCGGCGGGGTTGAAGAAGGCCTGTCCGGTGCCGCACAGGGCGGTCAGCAGCATCATGTGCCACAGCCGGGCCTCGCCGCTGAGGACGAGGACGGCGAACACGGCCTGGGAGACGCAGTTGAGGGCGTTGGCGGCGACCATCACCCGGTGCCGGGGGACCCGGTCGGCGACGGCGCCGCCGATGAGCAGGAAGAGCACCAGGGGCAGCGTGCGGGCCATCGCCACCAGGCCGACGTCCCCGCCGTCGCCGCCGGACTGGATGACGGCGAACGCCGCCGCGATCAGGGCACCATGGGTGCCCAGGTTGGTGATGATCGCGGCGGCGGTCAGCAGCAGGTAGTTCCGCCCGGCCCAGCCGGGCATGCGTGCGCGGTTCAGGACGACTCCGGGGACTCCGGGGCGAGGCGGACCGTGGCGAGGATCTGCTGCGCGGTCGCGTCCGGCAGCTCTTCCTTCACGCCGGCGGCGGCGTAGAGCACGAAGGACGAGAAGTCGCCCTTGGCGTTCTTGAAGGAGAAGGCGAGCGACTTGCCGTCCGACTCGCACTTGTTGCGCTTCTTGATGCCGGGGGCGGTGGCGGTGGACATGCTGCCCTTGAGGCCGGACTTGGTGGTGTACGGAACGGCCTTGGTGATCTTGATGGTGCCCTTGGGCATGTGCTGGGCGTAGCCGGCCCACACCCAGTTGCCGGCCTCGTTGTAGGCGGCCTCGTCGGTGTTCTTGGCGCCCTGGCCGCCCTTGGTGCCGGCGGTGCTCAGGCCCCAGGTCTCCTGGGTGCCGTTCTTGTCGGTGTCGTAGGCGCACCAGTTGCTCTTGAAGTGCGCGGGCGAGGACATGGTGACGACGGGGGAGCCGTCGCCCTTCTTCTCGTCCTCGAAGTAGGTGATCACGCCCTGCTTCGACACCTCCCACTCGGGCGGTACGTCGAACAGCGTGCCGTACTTGGGGTTGTAGACGACCTTCCAGCCGGGGATCACGGGCTGGTGGTCGGCGCCGTCGCGCGGGTTGTCGATCGGCGGTGCCGAGGAGGTGGCGGGCGCCGAGGACGACGTGACCGGCTTCGGGTCGTCCGCCTGGTTCTTCTTGTCGTCGTCCTTGCCGAGCACGAGGTAGCCGGCGACCCCGGCCGCGGCCAGCACGGCGACGGCGGCGACGATCGCCACGAGGGTGGTCTGTTTCTTCTTGCCGCCGTCGCCGCCGCCCGGCTGGACCGGGCCCGGCACGGTGTACTGCGGCACGGTCGGCTGCTGGTACGGGTTGGCCTGCGGCTGTTGCCCGTACGGCGGGTTCTGCTGCCCGTAACCGGGCTGCGTCGGCTGCTGACCGTACGGGCTGGGCTGCTGGTACCCCGGCTGGGCATAGGGGTTCGGCTGCCCGTAGCCGGGCTGGCCCGGTTGCGCGTACGGGTTCTGGTTCGGGTCCTGCGGGTTCTGCTCGCCCCCGGGCGGCTGCTGTCCTGGCCACATGGCGAGTAACGATAGAGGTGCGGCGGTGGCCAGGCTACGGCCGCCCCCGTGCGGGGATGGCGAAGACTGCTACCCGTGGGTAACATCACGGGTCATGAGCGCAGACCAGATGACCGTCGGCGAGATGCTCGCCGCCACGGTGCCCATGGCCAGGACCCTCAAGCTGGAGTTCCTGGAGACCACCGCCGAGCGCGCCGTCGTGCGCCTGCCGGACCAGGCCGACTACCACAACCACGTCGGCGGCCCGCACGCCGGCGCCATGTTCACGCTGGCCGAGTCGGCCAGCGGCGCGATCGTCATCGCCGCCTTCGGCGACCAGCTCGGCCGCGCCGTGCCGCTCGCCGTCAAGGCCGAGATCGGCTACAAGAAGCTGGCCATGGGCGTCGTCACCGCCACCGCCACCCTCGGCCGCCCGATCGCCGAGGTCGTCGCCGCACTCGACGCGGGGGAGCGCCCCGAGTTCCCCGTCCGCATCGACATCACGCGCGAGGACGGCGCCGTCACCGGCGAGATGACCGTCGTGTGGACGCTCCGGCCCAACTCCTGACGTTCCCAGGGCCCCTGGCGTCCTAGGGCCAGGGTCCCCCGGGGAGCCGCTCGTCCCAGGGCTCCCCGGCACGGCGGCGCGGAATCGGACGAACCGTCACGCATAGTGCGATCAGCGCATGATCGCAGGAATCATGCCGGTCCGAAGGAGCGCCGCCGTGCCCCACACTCCCCGTCAGGAACAGGGCGAGCCCGACTCCGCCCCGGCACCCCGTCACCTCTCCCGGCGCCGGCTCCTGCTCGCCCTCGCCGGAGCGGCGGCCCTCTCCGCCGTCACCGCCGGCGCGGGCCGCGCCCTCGCCGCACCGCCCCCGCCGGGCGCGCGGACCGGGCGCCCGGAGCCCGCGCGGCTGAGCGAGCGCGTCCGCACCCTCGTCGCGCAGCTCACCCTCGACGAGAAGACCACCCTCCTGCACGGCGCCACCGACCCCATGGGCCTCGGCCAGGCCGGATACGTGCCAGGCGTCCCCCGCCTCGGCATCCCGCCGCTCCGGCTCGCCGACGGACCCGCCGGCGTCCGGGTCGCCCGCCGCGCCACCGCGCTGCCCGCGCCCGTGATGCTCGCCGCCGCCTTCGATCCCGCGCTCGCCCGCGCGTACGGGCAGGTCATCGGCCACGAGGGCCGCGCACTCGGCCAGGACGTCCTGCTGTCGCCGATGGTCAACCTCATCCGCACCCCCTACGCGGGCCGCAACTTCGAGACCTTCTCCGAGGACCCGCTGCTCTCCGCCGACCTCGTCGCCGAGGAGATCCGCGGCATCCAGGCCGAGGGCCTCGTCGCCACCGTCAAGCACCTCGCGCTCAACAACCAGGAGCGCGACCGGATGTCCGTCGACGTCCGGGCCGGCGAACAGACCCTCCACGAGACCGAACTCCGCGGCTTCGAGGCCGCCGTCGCCGCCGGGGCGGGCGCCGTCATGGCCGCGTACAACAAGATCGACGGCGTCCACGCCACCGAGAACAGCACCCTGCTCACCGAGATCCTGCGCGAACGGTGGGGCTTCGAGGGCTGGGTCATGAGCGACTGGGGAGCCGTCCACTCCACCGTCGCCGCCTTCACCGCCGGCTGCGACATGGAGATGCCCGGCGGCGGCTACTACGGCGCCGCCCTGCGCCGGGCCGTCGACGACGGGCGGATCGCACGCGAGGCCGTCGACACCGCCGTCGCCCGGTTCCTCGCCGTACGCGAGCGCTTCGGCCTCCTCGACGAGGGCGCCGCCCGCCCCACGCGCGACGCCGCCGCCGGGGCCCGCCTGGCGTTCCGCGTCGCGACCGCCGGGGCCACCCTGCTGCGCAACGAGGCCGGGGCGCTGCCGCTGACCGGCCGGGCCGCCCGCTCCATCGCCGTCATCGGCCCCACCGGCGCCGTGCCCTTCGTCAGCGGCGGCGGCAGCGCCCACGTCGTCCCCGACACCGCCACCAGCCCGCTCGACGCCCTGCGCGCCCGCGCAGGGGACGGCGCCACCGTCACGTACGCCCTCGGCGAGGACCTCTACGGCAAGCCGCTGCCCCCCACCGTGCCCGCCCGGGACCTGGACGCCGTCGTCGTCGCCGCCGACGAGACCTGGCACCACGAGGGGACCCTCACGACCACCGAGGACGACGACTGGAGCTTCTTCGTCCACTACGGCGGCCGACGCCCGAGCGTCACCCTCGACGGCGTCGAGCTCTTCCCCCTCAAGCCGGGCGTCGCCGAGTTCTTCGCCGGCGGAATTGGCGGGCGCGCCGCCGACGGACTGAACCTGCGCCGCGCCGACCGCCGCCTCGCCGCCGGCCCCCACACGCTCACCGTCACCGCGCAGGGCGGCGCCAAGGGGCAGCTGTTCCGGCTGCGCGCCGCCACCGGCGCCACCCGGGCCGCCGACCGCGCCGAGGCCGTCGCCGCCGCCCGCGCCGCGCACAGCGTGGTGCTGTTCGCCTACGAGGACGCCACCGAGGGCCGCGACCGCACCGGGCTCGCCCTGCCGGGCCGCCAGGAGGACCTGATCACCGCGGTCACCGCCGCCAACCCCCGTACCACCGTGGTCCTCAACACCTCCTCCGCCGTCACCATGCCGTGGCTGGACGGCACGGCCGCGGTGCTCCAGATGTACTACCCGGGCCAGGAGGGCGCCGCCGCCACCGCCGCCGTGCTCTTCGGCGACGCCGACCCCGGCGGCCGGCTCACCCAGACCTTCCCCGCCTCCGAGGACCGCCACCCCACCGCGGGCGATCCCGTCCGCTACCCCGGGAAGGACGGGATCGAGGAGTACGGGGAGGGCGTCCACGTCGGACACCGCTGGTACGACGTCAACGACGTGACCCCGCTCTTCCCCTTCGGCCACGGCCTCTCGTACACCCGCTTCACCTACGCCGGCCTGCGGGTCACCCCCGTCGACGACGGCCTCGACGTCGGCTTCACCGTGATCAACACCGGCACCCGCAGCGGCGTCGAGGTCGCCCAGGTCTACCTCGGCCCCTCGCCGGACCTCGCCGCCCTCGGCGTCGACCAGCCCCGCCGCCTCCTCGCCGGATACCGGCGGCTGGAGCTCGCGCCCGGCGAGCCGCGCCGCGTCACCGTCCGGATCGCCGCCCGCACCCTCTCCTCCTGGGACCCGGCCCGGCACGGCTGGACCCTCGGCACCGGCCGCCGCGAACTGCGGGTCGGATCCTCCTCCCGGGCCTTCCGCCTGCGGACCGAGGCCCCGGTCGGCACACCGTGACCGGGTAGGCTGCCGGGGTTCGGTCGCCGATACGGAAGAGGAACCCGCGTGCACGTCCAGGAGTGGCTGGAGACGATCCCCGCGGTCGCCGTCTACGTGCTGGTCGGGGTGGTGATCGGGGTCGAGAGCCTGGGCATCCCGCTGCCCGGCGAGATCGTCCTCGTCAGCTCGGCGCTGCTCGCGTCGCAGCACGGCGAGATCGACGTGTACGTCCTCGGTGCCTGCGCCAGCGCCGGCGCCATCATCGGCGACTCGATCGGCTACGCGATCGGGCGCAAGGGCGGCCGGCCGCTGCTCGCCACGCTGGGCCGGAAGTTCCCCAAGCACTTCAGCGAGGCCAACATCGGCCTCGCGGAGCGCTCCTTCGAGAAGTGGGGCATGTGGGCGGTCTTCTTCGGCCGCTTCGTCGCCCTGCTGCGGATCTTCGCCGGGCCGCTCGCGGGCGTCCTGCGCATGCCGTACTGGAAGTTCCTCACCGCCAACGTCCTCGGCGGCATCCTCTGGGCCGGCGGCACCACCGCCGTCATCTACTCGGTGGGCGTCGTCGCCGAGGCCTGGCTCAAGCGCTTCTCCTGGCTCGGCCTGGTCCTCGCGGTCCTCATCGGCCTCGCCTCGATGCTCATCCTGAAGAACCGGGCCAAGAAGGCCGCGGCCGAGGCGACCGCCCGCGCCGAGGCGACGGCCGCCGCCGCGGAGTAGGCGGCGGGGAGCTTCCCCGAAGCCCCTCTCTTCACGTGAGCGCTTCGCTACCCTGAGTCAGGGTGATCCGCTCGGTTAGCTCGGTTAGCTCGGTTAGCTCGGTTAGCTCGGAAAGTCGGAAGTCGGAAGTCGGAAAGGAGCGTCGTGCTCGAGAACCTCGGCCGGTACGACGGCGCGCACGGCGACCACTGCCGGTCGCACCTGTGCTGCCGCTGCCAGCAGCGCTCCTGGTCGACGCGGATCGGCGACGAGCGCCTGTGCGGGATGTGCGCCGCGTGCTGCGTGAGCTGCGGACGGGCGCCCGCGCCCCACCTCGACGGGCTGGACAACGGGCTGTGCGCCGACTGCCGCGGCCTGTGCGGCCGCTGCGGCGGCCCCGTCCCGGCCGAGGGCACCTGCCGGTGCCGCACCTGGAAGCGGGGCCCGGGCACCGACCCGATCGGCTTCGTCATGCAGGGCTTCCCCCAGCCGCTGCTCCAGGCGCTCGGCCACCGGCTCCCGAGGAGCCTGCCCGACATCCTCGCCGACGAGCTCACCCACCGGACGCCCGCCCAGCTCCTCGACCGGGTCGAACGGCGCTGGCACACCCGCTGGTCGCACGCCATCCACGAGCGCGACGAGGACAACCGGCGCCGCTGGGCCCCGCAGGAGATCGCCGAGTTCCTCGTCGGTCGCGGACCCTGCCCGAACCCGGCCTGCGAGGACGGGCGGCTCATCCACGACGGTGGCCCCTGCCCGTACTGCAAGCAGCCGGAGCACCGCTTCGTCCCCGGCACCGCCGAGACGACCGCCACCAGCGAGTACGCGATCCGGACCGCCGCCGAGATCCGCCAGGCCCTCGTCGCGGGCCGGACCGACCGGAAGAAGCGCCCCGGGCGGGTGTGAGCGGGGGCGGGGGCAGCGCCCATCCGTCCGCCGCCCCCGCCCCCGCCGCCCGTTTGGCGGTCCTCAGCCCTCGAAGGCCTCGGCGTGGCCCTTGGCGAGGTGCAGGTACATCTCGGCGTTCAGGCGGATGCCCGCCTGCTCCTCCTCGGTCAGCGGGCGCCGCACCTTCGCCGGGACGCCCGCCACGAGCGAGCCGGGCGGCACCTCCATGCCCTGCGGGACCAGCGCCTGCGCGGCGACCAGCGAACCGGCGCCGATCCTGGCCCCGTTGAGGATCGTGGCACCCATGCCGACCAGCACGTCGTCCTCGATGACGCAGCCGTGGACGGTCGCGTTGTGGCCGATCGTCACCCGCGCGCCGATCGACACCGGGTAGCCCGGGTCGACGTGGACCGTGCAGTTGTCCTGCACGTTCGCGTCCTCGCCGATCTCGATGGGCCCGCAGTCCGCGCGCAGCACCGCGTGGTACCAGACGCTGGCCCGGGGCCCGAGGGTGACCTCGCCGAGGACCACCGAGGTCGGCGCGGTGAACGCCGTCGGGTCCACCTTCGGCTCCTTGCCGCCCACGGCCCTGATCAACGCCTCTGTCATGTCTCGCTCCTGCTCGTTCGCTCCGTCGGTCGCGCCTTGCGGCGAAGCGTAGCCGCGGCCCATGACGGACATCACAGCGCACCGCACTGATCAGCCACGATGCCGCCGACTACGGTGTCCGGGTGTCCCGGAACAGAAACACGTTCTCCTCGCTCAGCGCCTGGCGGCGCCGGGTCGTCGCCCGTGCCCTGCAAGGCGGTTGGCGCCGGATCCAGCAGGCGGGCGCCGTCACCGCCGAGCACCCCGGGCGGCTCCGGTTCCGCCGCATCGGCGAGGGCACCCGGCTGGCGTTCCCGCAGGGCACGGTCTTCGGCGAGCGGTGGATCGAGGTC
Source organism: Streptomyces sp. NPDC023157 (assembly GCF_055560575.1). Classification (NCBI taxonomy): domain Bacteria; kingdom Bacillati; phylum Actinomycetota; class Actinomycetes; order Kitasatosporales; family Streptomycetaceae; genus Streptomyces; species Streptomyces sp. NPDC023157. The sequence goes on along the minus strand of NZ_JBVHIL010000003.1, from coordinate 811,489 downwards.
GGGGCCTGCTGCATCATCGCCGAGCAGGTCACGCTGACCGCCGGGATGCTGCCGGACCTGGACCTCGGCGAGGACACCGTGCTGACCCTCGGCGACGGTGTCGTCCTCGGCCGGGGCAGCCATGTGATCGCCGAGGCGCCGATCAGCATCGGCTCCGACACCTACTGCGGCCCGTACGTCTACATCACCTCGACCAACCACAGTTACGACGACCCGGACGTGCCCGTCGGGCGCCAGTGGCCCCGCTCCGAGCCGGTCGTCATAGGACCCGGCTGCTGGCTGGGCACGGGCGCGGTGATCCTGCCCGGCGCCCGGATCGGCCGCAACGTCGTGGTGGCCGCCGGTGCGGTCGTACGGGGCGAGGTGCCCGACCACGCGGTGGTGGCGGGCGCGCCCGCGAAGGTCGTCCGCTCCTACGACCCGCAGAAGGGCTGGCAGCCACCGCTGCGCACGCCCGCCCCGCGCGCGATCCCGGCCGGCATGACGGCGGACCAACTGGCGGCCCTGGCCGCGCTCGACCCGGACGAGCTGAAGGACCTGGCGGACCTGGAGGGCTGAGGGCCCGGGCGGGAGCCGGGGCCCCTGGGGGTGCCCTGTCGGTCTGGCCGGGCGCGCGGTGTCTTCGACAGATACCCCCTAGCCCGTCGCGAGCAGCACCGTGCCCACCAGGGCGAGCCCCGCGCCCGCCGCCTGCACCGCCCGCAGGCGCTCCTTGAGGACCCCGCGCGCCGCGAGCGCCGTCACCACCGGGTAGAGGCTGGCGAGGACCGCGGCGACGGTGACCGGGCCGCGCTGCGCGGCCAGCGCGTACGTGCCGTTGGCGGCGACGTCGGCGAGGCCCACGAAGGCCAGTGCCGGGAGGACCGCCCACGCCGCCCGCAGTCCGCCGCCGCCTTCGGGGAGCGCCCGTCCGCCGCGCCGGACGGAGAGCCACAGGGCGCCGCCGCCGACGGCCACGTTGGTGACGCGCTGGACGAAGAGGGCGAGGAAGAGGCCGGTCAGGGTGGTGGACGCCTCGGAGATGAGGGCCATCACCGCGCCGAAGCCGAAGGCCGCGACGAGGGTCAGCAGCACCGCCTGCCGCTGGACCGGCGCCCCGCGCAGCTCGGGGCCGCCCGCGAGGACGACGCCGAGCACGGCCACCCCGATCCCGGCGAACTGCGCGAGCCCCGGCCGGTCGCCGACGAGCAGCCCGACGGAGACGGGGACGACGACGCCGAGCGAGCCGAGCGGGGAGACCACGCCCATCGGGCCGAGGGCGAGGGCCTTGTAGAAGGCGAGCATGGCCGCGGGGCCGACCACGCCGGCCCCGACCGCGTACCAGAGCAGGGGTCCGGCCTCGTGCCAGGCGCCGGTGGCGAGGACGACGGAGCCGAGCACGAGGACGGCGAGGCTCTGCGAGACCACCACGACCGTCAGGGCGGGGAAGCGGCGGGTGAGCAGTCCGCCGCCGAAGTCGGCGAGGCCCCAGAGTAGGCTGGTGGCCAGGGCGAAGACGGCCGTCAGGGCGGTCATGAGGGGTTCCTCGCAGTACAGTGCAGTGAACAATCGGGTGCATCACACGCTAGTGCAGTGTATTGAACTCTGTCATTCAAAATATTGGACGGAATGTGTCGGACCTCGACCAGCTCACGCAGTCGCTCGCCCGGAACCTGAAGCGCTGGCGCAACGAGCGCGGCTTCACCCTGGACGCGCTCGCCGCCCGGGCGGGGGTCAGTCGGGGCATGATCATCCAGATCGAGCAGGCCCGCACCAACCCCAGCGTCGGCACCACCGTGAAGCTGGCCGACGCCCTCGGCGTCTCCATCACGACGCTCCTCGACTACGAGCAGGGCCCTCAGGTCCGCCTCGTCCCGCCCGGCCAGGCCGTCCGCATGTGGTCGACCTCCACCGGCAGCCAGACCACCCTCCTGGTCGGCACCGAGGCCCGCGGCCCCCTGGAGCTGTGGTCCTACACCCTGATGCCGGGCGACGGCACCGCCTCCGACCCGCACCCCGACGGCACCACCGAGCTCCTGCACGTCACGGAGGGGACGCTCACCCTCGTCGTCGAGGGCGAGGAGCACACCCTCCCGGCCGGCACCTCCGCCACCTTCGAGGGCAACGTGCCGCACGCCTACCGCAACGACGGCGAGCAGACCGTCCAGATGACCCTGGCCGTGTCCATCCCGCCCGTACGCTGAGACGAACACGCCTCCAGACGCGCGGACTTGTTAGCGTGCCCGGCATGCGCGCACCCCTCGGAGACTTCGACGACGCCCGGCCCGCCCCCGACTGCCTGGAGCAGCTGACCGCGCCGGTCGCCGCCGCCGTACGCGCCTGGCAGGGCAGCGTCCCCGCGGGCCAGATCCTCTACGTCGACACCGACCCGGCCATCGCCGACACCGCCGCCTTCGTCGAGCACCACGGGCCCGAGCTCCTCGACGCCTCCGCCAACTGCGTGATCGTCGCCGGCAAGCGCGGCGAGACGACGACCCTGGCCGCGTGCGTGGTGCGCTCGGCGACCCGGGTCGACGTCAACGGCGTCGTGCGCCGACAGCTCGGCTCCCGCAAGGTCAGATTCGCGCCGATGGACACGGCGACCGGCGAGACCGGCATGGAGTACGGCGGGATCACCCCCGTCGGCCTGCCCGCCGCCTGGCCGGTCCTGGTCGACGCCGCCGTCGTGGACCTCCCCTGGGTGCTGGTCGGCAGCGGCCGGCGCCGCGGCAAGCTGCTCGTGCCGGGCAAGGCCTTCGCGGAGCTGCCCGGCGCGGTCGTCCTGGAGGGCCTCGGCCTGGAGGCCTGAGGCTCGGGGGGACTCGGGGTCTGGGGCCTCGGGAGTCCGAGGCCCGCAGGCCTGAGAAGCGGCGGTCAGCCGAGGCGGGGGATCTCGATGGCGGGGCAGCGGTCCATGACCATCTCCAGGCCCGCCTCCCGCGTCCGGTCGTACGCCTCGACGTCGACGACGTCGAGCTGGAACCACACCGCCTTGGCGCCGACCGCGACCGCCTGGTCCGCCACCGCGCCCGCCAGCTCGCTGTTCACGAAGACGTCCACCACGTCCACCGGGAACGGGATGTCGGCCAGTGACGCGTACCCCTGCTCCCCGTGGACCGTCTCCGCCTTCGGGTGGACCGGCACGACCCGCTTGCCGAAGCGCTGCAGCGTCTGGGCCACTCCGTAGGCGGCCCGCCCCCGGTTGCTGGACAGGCCGACGACCGCCCAGGTGTCGCCGCTCTCCGTGAGGATCCTGCGGATGGTCTCCGGGCTGCCGTACATGCTCCGCCTCCTGGCGCGTCGGGTCTGCTGCGTCTTCCACAGCCTGCAACCGAGGCGGCCGGGACGGTGTTCCCGGGCCGGGCGCTTAGGCTGGCGGGATGCAGGAGCAGTACCGCACGCTCGCCGGCGAGGGCGTCCACGAGTCCGAGATCAACCGATCGCGCTTCATCTGCGCGCTCGCGCCCGTCGCCACCGAGGGGGAGGCGCAGGAGTTCGTCGCGCGCATCCGCCGCGAGCACCCCACCGCCACCCACAACTGCTTCGCGTACGTCGTCGGCGCCGACGCCTCCGTCCAGAAGGCGTCCGACGACGGCGAACCCGGCGGCACCGCGGGCGTGCCCATGCTGCAGATGCTGCTGCGCCGCGAGATGCGGTACGTCGCCGCCGTCGTCACCCGCTACTACGGGGGCGTGAAGCTCGGCGCGGGCGGCCTCATCCGCGCGTACGGAGGGGTCGTCGGCGAGGCCCTGGACGAGCTCGGCACCGTCACCCGGCACCGCTACCGGCTCGCCACCGTCACCGTCGACCACCAGCGCGCGGGCAAGCTGCAGAACGACCTGCGCGCCACCGGGCGGTCCGTCCGCGAGGTGAGCTACGGCGCCGAGGTCACCATCGAGATCGGGCTGCCCGACGCCGATGTGACGCAGTTCACGGCCTGGCTCGCCGACGCGACGGCGGGCACCGCCGGGTTCGAGCTCGGGGGAGAGGCGTACGGCGATGCGTGAGACCCTGCCGCCGTCCGCGCGGGAGCGCCCCGCCGCCGGCGGTCCTGTCGTTGCCGCCGCCGCTGTCGTACCCCACCGATACGCTCAGGGATCATGAGGCTTCTGCACACGTCGGACTGGCACCTGGGGCGGTCGTTCCACCGGGTGGCCCTGCTCGACGCCCAGGCCGCGTTCCTCGACCACCTGGTGGCGACGGTGCGCGAGCGGGCCGTGGACGCCGTCCTGGTCGCGGGGGACGTCTACGACCGGGCCGTGCCCCCGCTCACCGCCGTCGAGCTCTTCGACACCGCGCTGCACCGGCTCGCCGACGCCGGGGTGCCCACCGTCATGATCTCCGGCAACCACGACTCGGCCCGCCGCCTCGGCGTCGGCGCCGGACTCATCGAGCGCGCCGGCATCCACCTGCGCACGGACCCGGCCGGCGCCGGCACCCCCGTCGTCCTCGCCGACGCCCACGGCGACGTCGCCCTCTACGGACTTCCCTACCTCGAACCGGCCCTGGTCCGCGAGCGGTTCGGCGCCGAGAAGGCCGGTCACGAGGCCGTGCTCTCCGCCGCCATGGACCGGGTCCGCGCCGACCTCGCGACCCGCCCCGAAGGCACCCGCTCGGTCGTCCTCGCGCACGCCTTCGTCGCGGGCGGGGAGGCCAGCGACAGCGAGCGCGACATCACCGTCGGCGGCGTCGACTCCGTCCCCGCCGGAGTCTTCGACGGCGTCGACTACGTGGCCCTCGGACACCTCCACGGCAGCCAGACCCTCACCCCCCGGGTCCGCTACTCCGGCTCGCCGCTCGCCTACTCCTTCTCCGAGGCCGACCACCGCAAGACCATGTGGCTGATCGACCTCGGCGCCGACGGCTCCGTCGAGACCGCCGAGCGCGTCGACTGCCCCGTGCCCCGGCCGCTCGCCCGGATCCGGGGACGGCTCGACGACCTGCTCGCCGACCCCGGACTCACCCGCCACGAGGAGTCCTGGGTCGAGGCCACCCTCACCGACCCGGTGCGCCCCGCCGAGCCCATGGCCCGGCTCGCCGAGCGCTTCCCGCACGCCCTCCACCTGGTCTTCGACCCCGAGCGCGCCGAAGGCGACCCGCTCGTCTCCTACGCCCGACGGCTCCAGGGCCGCGACGACCGGCAGATCGCGGAGGACTTCGTGGCCCACGTACGCGGCGGCACCGGCCCCGACGGCGCCGAACGAGCGGTCCTGTACGGCGCCTTCGACACCGTCCGGGTGGACGCGGCCGAGCGCGAGGTGAGCGACCGGTGAGACTGCACCGCCTGGCCATCACCGCCTTCGGGCCCTTCGGCACCACCCAGGAGATCGACTTCGACGCCCTGTCGACGGCCGGGCTCTTCCTCCTCCACGGGCCCACCGGCGCGGGCAAGACCTCCGTCCTCGACGCCGTGTGCTTCGCCCTGTACGGGGCCGTCCCCGGCGCCCGCCAGGCCCCCGGCACCAGCCTCCGCAGCGACCACGCCCCCCTCGGCACGTCCACCGAGGTCACCCTCGAACTCACCGTGGGCGAGCGGCGCCTGGAGATCACCCGGCGGCCCGCCCAGCAGCGCCCCAAGAAGCGCGGCGACGGCTTCACCACGGAGAAGGCCCAGAGCCGGCTCCGTCACTACGACGCCGAGACCGGCACCTGGGTGGGCCTCAGCCGCTCCCACCAGGAGATCGGCGAGGAGATCACCCAGCTCCTCGGCATGAGCCGCGAACAGTTCTGCCAGGTCGTCCTGCTGCCCCAGGGCGACTTCGCCCGCTTCCTGCGCTCCGACGCCGAGGCCCGCGGCCGGCTCCTCGGACGCCTCTTCGACACCCGCCGCTTCGCCGCCGTCGAGGAACGCCTCGCCGAGCTGCGCCGGTCCGCCGAGCACGAGGTGCGCGAGGGCGACGAGCGGCTGCTGGCCCTCGCCCACCGGATGGCCCAGGCCGCCGGCGACGGGGGCGCCGCCGTCGCCGAACGCCCCGGCGAACCCGGCCTCGCCGAGGCCGTCAGGACCCGGGCCGCCCTCGCCCGCACCGAGGCCCGCGAGCACCTCGACATCGCGACCCTGCGCCTCCACACCGCCGAGCGGCGCGAGACCAGCGCCCGCGCGGCGCTCGACGCGGCCCGGGAGCTCGCCGAGCGCCAGACCCGGTACGCCGACGCGGTCCGCCGCCGCGAGGAGCTGGCCGACCGGCGGCCCCGGCGCGACGCCTGGCAGGAGGACCTGGACCGCTCCCTCAAGGCCGACCGGGTCGCCCCCGCGCTCGACCTGCGCGACGACGCCGAGCGGGCGCACCGCGCGGCGAGCGCCGCCCTCGGCCGGGTCCGCTCCGGCCTCCCGGCGGAGCTCGCCGAGGCCGGCGCCGAGGAGCTGTCCGCCCGGGAGCGGCGGCTCCGCGAGGAGCGCGGCGGCCTGGAGTCCGCCCGCCGGGCCGAGCTCCGCAGCGCCGAGCTCGCCGCCGAGCGCGCCACCCTGGACCGGGAGGCCCGCGCCGACGAGGAGTTCCTCCAGGACGCCGCCGACTGGCTGGCCGGCTGGGAGCCGCACCGCGCCGCGCTCCAGCGGCGCGTGGAGGCCGCCCAGGACGCGACGGCCCGCGCCGAGCACCTCGCGGGCCGCCTCGACCCCGCCCGCCGCCGGCTCGCCGCGGCCCGCCGCCGCGACGACCTGACCCGCGAGCTCGCCGCCGCCCGCGACCGGCTCGCCACCGCCCGGGAGCGGCGCAACGAGGCCCACGAGAGCTGGCTGGACATCAAGTCCCGGCGCCTGCGCGGCATCGCGGCCGAGCTCGCCGCCGCCCTCGAACCCGGCGCCCCCTGCCAGGTCTGCGGCTCCGCCGCCCACCCGGACCCCGCCCGCACCACCGCCGACCACGTGGACCGCGCCGCCGAGGACGCCGCCTACGCCGTCTACACCCGCGCCGACGAGACCCGCACCACGGCCGAGACCGCCGTCGCCGCCACCGCCGAGGCCCGGGAGGCGGCGGCCCGGGAAGCCCTCGCCCCGGACACCGGTCCGGCCACCGGTCAGGACACCGACCCGGCGGCCGGTCAGGAGGCCGGGCCGAGCGTCGCCGAACTCGCCCAGCAGGTCGAGGCGTTGACCCGCGAGCACGCCCAGGCGCACGCCCTCGCCGCGCAGACCCACGCCGCCCGCGAGGCGCTGGCCCGCGCCGAGCGGGAGTACGAGGAGCGGGGCGCCGCCCAGCGCGAGGCCGAGCGCCGGGTCGCCGCCCGCACCTCGCGCCGCGAGGCGCTGGAGCAGCAGCACAGCGCCCTGGAGGCCGAACTCGACCGCACCAGGGGCGAGTCCGGCAGCGTCGCCGCGTACGCCACCGTCCTGGAGCGGCGCATCGCCCTGCTGATCGAGGCCACCGAGGCCGTACGGGCCGCGGAGCAGACCGCGAGCGCGCTGAAGCAGGCCGACGCCCGGCTCGCGGACGCCGCCTTCCGCAACGGCTTCGACACCCCGGCCGAGGCCGCCGCCGCGCTGCTCGACGAGACCGCCCGCCGCGGCCTCCAGCAGCGGGTCGACGCCTGGGACGCCGAGGCCGCCGCCGTCGCCGACCGGCTCGCCGAGCCCGCCACCGCGGCCGCCGCCGGACTCCCGCCCGCCGACCCGGGCACCGCCGGGACCGCACACGCCGCCGCCGAACGCGCCCTGCGCGAGGCCTCCGCCGCCCTCGCTGCCGTACGCGACCGGGACGCCGAACTGACCAGGCTCTCCCGGCAGGCCGACACCGAGTCCCGCCGCCTCGGGCCGCTGCGCGAGGAGTACGAGCGGGTGGCCGGGCTCGCCGCCCTCACCGCCGGCACCTCCGCCGACAACGAGCGCAAGATGCGCCTGGAGTCGTACGTGCTGGCCGCCCGCCTCGAACAGGTCGCCGCCGCGGCCACCGCCCGCCTCCAGCGCATGTCCTCCGGCCGCTACACCCTGGTCCACTCCGACGCCCGCAGCGGCGGCCGGCGCGCCGGGCTCGGCCTGCACGTCGTCGACGCCTGGACGGGCAACGAGCGCGACACCGCCACCCTCTCCGGCGGCGAGACCTTCTTCGCCTCCCTCGCGCTCGCCCTCGGCCTCGCCGACGTCGTGACCGACGAGGCGGGCGGGATCCGGCTCGACACCCTCTTCATCGACGAGGGCTTCGGCAGCCTCGACGACCAGACCCTCGACGAGGTCCTGGACGTCCTGGACTCGCTGCGCGAGCGGGACCGCAGCGTCGGCATCGTCAGCCACGTCGGCGACCTGCGCCGCCGGATCCCGGCCCAGCTGGAGGTCGTCAAGGACCGGCACGGCTCCGCGGTGCGGCTCCGTACCGGAGGGGACGCGCTCAGCGGCTGATCGCGCGCCGGGGGAGCGGCGAGGAGTACACCACGCTGGTGGTGACCGAGCCGAGCGTGCCCACCTTCCCGGAGATCTCCTCCAGGTGCTTCATGGACCGGGCGGCGACCTTGAGGACGAAGCAGTCGTCCCCCGTCACGTGGTGCGCCTCCAGGATCTCGGGCGTGGCCGCGACGAGGTCGTGGAAGGGCTTGTAGTTCCCGTTCGGGCAGCCGCACGAAGGCGAGGATCGGCAGGCCGAGCCGTTCCTGGTCGACGACCGCCGTGTACCCGGCGATCACCCCGGCCTCCTCCAGGCGCCGCACCCGCTCGGTCACCGCCGAGGCCGACATGGACACCGCGCGGGCGAGCTCGGCGAAGCTGGCCCGGCCCTGCTCCTGGAGGGCGTCGAGAATCCGCCAGTCCGTGGCGTCCGGGATGTATCCGCTGGTCATGGGCGTGACCTTGCAGGGAAATCCCCGGGAGCGCAAGCGAACCCCGGGGACTTCCCATGCTTCGGACCGCCCGGCCGGCGCATGCCGGTCAGAGCCGGGACAGCTCGTCCACCAGGTCGTCCAGGCCGAGCGGCCCCTGCGACAGGGCGGCCATGTGCCAGGCCTTCGCGTCGAAGGCGTCACCGTGCGCCGCCTGCGCGTTGGCCCGGCCCAGCAGCCAGGCCCGCTCGCCCAGCTTGTAGCCGATGGCCTGGCCCGGCATCGACAGGTAGCGGGTCATCTCGCTCTCCACGAAGGCCGGCGGGCGGCTGCTGTGCCGCTGGAAGAACTCCTGCGCCAGCTCCGGCGTCCAGCGCTCGCCCGGGTGGAACGGCGAGTCCGCCGGGATCTCCAGCTCCAGGTGCATGCCGATGTCGACGATCACCCGACAGGCCCGCATCATCTGCCCGTCCAGGTAGCCGAGCCGCCGCTCCGCGTCGCCGAGGAAGCCGAGCTCGTCCATCAGGCGCTCGGCGTACAGCGCCCAGCCCTCGGTGTTGGCGCTCACCTTGCCGATGGTGGCCTGGTAGCGGGAGAGCCGGTCGGCCACGTGCGCCCACTGCGCGATCTGCAGGTGGTGTCCGGGCACGCCCTCGTGGTACCAGGTCGACACCAGGTCGTACACGGGGAAGCGGGTCTGCCCGTCGACCGGCAGCCAGGTGCGGCCGGGGCGGGTGAAGTCCTCGGACGGGCCGGTGTAGTACGGGGCGGCGGCACCGCCGGGCGGGGCGATCCGGGACTCCACGCGGCGGACCCGCTCGGCGAGTTCGAAGTGGGTGCCGTCCAGCGACTTGATCGCCTCGTCCATGAGCTGCTGCAGCCAGGCCCGCACCTCGTCGACGCCCTCGATGTGGGTGCCGTGCTCGTCGAGGTGGGCGAGCGCCTCCCAGGGGCCCGCGCCGGGCAGGATCCGCTCGGCCTCGCCGCGCATCTCGCCGAGCAGCCGGTGGTACTCGGACCAGCCGTACGCGTAGGCCTGGTCGAGGTCCAGCTCGGTGCCGTTGAAGAAGCGCGACCAGCGGCGGTAGCGCTCGCGGCCCACGGTGTCCGGGGCGCCGGCCACGGCCGGGGAGTACACGTCGCGCATCCAGTCGCGCAGCTCCACGACGGCCCGGTCGGCGCCCGCGCCCGCCTCCACCAGCTCGGTCCGCAGCTCCTTGCCGACCGGCTCGTCGGCGGCCGAGGCGAACTCCTCGAACCAGCCGCGCGGTTCACCGTTCTCGCCGGTGCCGCCCGCGCCCGCCCACTCGGTGAGCTGGCCCACGAAGGTCGCCGTGGCCCGAGGGCCGCCGTACATCCCGCGCTCCAGACCGAGGGCGAGCGAGGCACGGTAGCCCGCCAGGGCCTCGGGCACCGCGCGCAGCCGCCGGCCGACCGCCGTCCAGTCCTCCTCGGTCTCGGTGGGGAGCATGGTGAAGGAGAGGCGCACACTGTGCGCGGGCGAGCGGAGGTTGCTCACCGCGCACAGGCCCTCGTCCCCGTCGTGCACGATGAGCTGCGCGTTCAGCCGCTCCCGCAGCAGCCGGCCACAGCGCCGCTCCGCCTCGTCCTCGGCACCTGGCCGGCGCTCGGCCTCGTCGAGGAGGGCGAGCGTGCGACGGGCGAGCTCGGCCATGGCCTCCTGGCCGGCGGGGGAGAAGTCGGGGAGGCGGCCCGAACTCTCCTTGACTCCCAGGTAGGTACCGGTGATCGGGTCGAGTTCGATGAGTGCGTCGACGTATTCGTCGGCGACCTGACGGGGAAGCACGATGCTGGAAGTCTCTGGCATGGGACTCATCCTCGCCCGAGCGAGCTCTCCGCGTCACCCTCGATCGATCTCAGTCGGCTGACAAATGAGCGCCCGGGACGGGGGGAAGGAGGGGCCCGCACTCCCACTGCTGGAAGATCAGCCGGGTCTCCACCCGGGCCACCTCGCGCCGCGAGGTGAACTCGTCCAGGACGAGACGCCGCAGGTCGGCGGGGTCGGCGACGGCCACGTGCGCCAAGTAGTCGTCGGGTCCGGTGAGAGGGAACAGGGCCCGCGACTCCGGCAGCGCCCGGACGCGTTCGACGAAGGGGCCGATGAGTTCGCGCCGGTGCGGGCGGACCTGGACCAGCAGCAGCGCTTCCAGACCCCGGCCGAGTTTGGCCGGATTCAGCTGTAGGCGGTGACCGAGGATCACTCCGGAGCGACGCAGTCGGGCCACCCCGTCGAGGCACGTGGAAGGCGCGACGCCGACCTCGGAGGCGAGCTCACGACAGGTGGTCAGGGCATCGTTCTGCAGCAGGCGAAGTATGTGCGGATGGACCGTGTCCAGTGCGACGGAATCGGCCATGGGGACACCCGGGCCGAGGCGGCCCGCACCGACGCCTTCACCGCCACCGGCGCCCGGCCCCACGGCCCGCCCGTCTACGCCCGCCTCGACAACCCGACCACCGCACGTTTCGAGACCGCGCCGGCCCGCCTGGAGGGCACCGGATCCGCCGTCGCCTTCGCCGGCGGCATGGCGGCCCTGAGCGCCGTCCTGCTGAGCCGGGCGAGCCTCGGGCTGCGCCATGTCGTGGCCGTCCGCCCGCTCTACGGGTGCAGCGGTCTCGAGGGCGTCGAGGGCCTGTGGCGGGACCTGTCCGCGGCGCTCAGCGCCCGGCCGGCCGCTGCTCCGGGCGCGGAGCCGGTTCCCGCCGGTCCGCGGACCGGTCGTCCAGCCGTGCGGTGATGACCAGGGTGCCCTCCTCGATCTGGTAGTCGAGCGGCAGGTTCAGGCCGCGCATGGCGGCGACCATCCCGGTGTTGGAGGACTGGGTCACCGCGTAGACGCTGTCGCAGCCGGCCTCCTCGGCCATCGCCACCAGGCGGCTGAGGAGTTCGGCGCCGATGCCGCGGCGCTGCCAGTCGTCCTCGACCATGAGGGCGACCTCGGTCTCGTCGCCGTCCCAGAGGAGATGGCCGAGGGCGACGATCCGGCCGGAGGCCGTCTGCACCGCGAGGGTGCGGCCGAAGCGCGGGCTGAGCAGGTGGTCGAGGTAGCGGTCGGCGTCGCCGACGGGGCCGTGGTAGCGCAGCCGCAGGGTCCGGTCGGAGCAGCGGTCGTGCAGGGCGCGCGCGGCGGCCAGGTCGCGCTGGTCGGCGCGCCGGACGGTGATCGCGTTGCCCTCGGGCAGGGTGAGCACGTCCTGGGCGCGCGGGACGCGCGGGCCGAGGCGGGCGTCGAGCTCGACGAGCGCGCGGGCGCGGGCGAACTCGGTCGGGGTGAACGGCAGATAGGGCCGCTCGATGACCAGCGTGCCGCCGTTCGGGTCGCGCAGCCGCATGCTGGTCTCCTCCAGGACGCCTTCCACTGGGGCGGTCTCGCCGTTGGGGCGGCCGCTGAGGGAGACGGCGGGAACCGAGTGGAGGGTGCACCGGCCGAGCAGCTGGCGCAGCGCCAGCGGGAGTTCGGCCGAGTCGAGGGCGGTGCGGGTGGCGAGGCCGAGCAGCCGGGTCGGGGTGTCGACGAGGTCGTGGGCGTCGGCCCGCTCGGTCCAGGTGTCGCTGCCGCCGGCCGTGGCGACGGCCCGGGTGAGCGTGGCGGTCTCCAGAGCGGCGGGCGCCCGCAGCAGGAACTCGTCGACGGTCCCGTCGGCGAGCGGGTGGGTCTGGAGGGTCAGGATGTCGACCCCGTGGCGGGCGAGCACCGCGCACAGGGCGGCGAGGCTGCCCGGGGTGTCGCGGACCGTGGTCCGCATGCGCCACAGGACCGTGCCCGCGGACTCCTCCACGGGACCGGTCCCGGCGTCGGCGGCCGGCGGCGGGTGTTCCCCGCTGCCGCCGGGATCGTCGGCGGGCGGCGCATGGCTGTGCCGCCGCGCCCACCAGGTGTGGAAGGCGGCGGTGGCGACCAGCGCGATCGCCGAGAACACCAGCAGGTAGGGGCCGTCGGGACCCTTGGCGATGGTCTTGGCGATCGAATCGGCCACCACCACGGCGGTGAACATCGCGGCCAGCTCGATCACGTCGTGCCGCCAGCGGTGGGTGGGCCGGGCGTTCTTCCGGGGGTTCATGGAGTCCATGACCTCACTGTGACCCAGCGGTGTTGCGTGATCACGAACGCTTTGTGACCGACGGGTTAAGTGCCGATCTGCTGGCTTTGTGGCCGATTTCGACAGGTTATGACGTGGTCTGATCGGCTCCTTGTTCGAGTGCGCTCAGCAGCCGCCGCGCCTGCGTCACCGCCTGCGAGGAGCCCGCCCGGGCCGCCGCCTCCGCGAGGCCCGGCAGCGAGCCCCCGGCCCCGCACCGCTCGACGCACTCCGCGGCCACCGCGAGCAGCTCCCCGAGCCCGCGCGGCGGCTTCGGCGCGGCGAGCAGTCCGGGCAGCAGCTCCGCGAGCACCGCCCAGACCGTCCCGTACGCCCCGGTCGCCGCCGCCGTACGGGTCGCGTCCGCGAGCCGGTTCGGCTTCACCGTCCCCTCGGCCATCAGCAGCGCGAGCCGCCCGCCCACCGCCGCGGCGTCCAACTCGCCCCGGGAGGCGAGCACCAGGAACGCGTCGACGGCGGTCAGCCGGTCCTCCGCGTGCCGGCCGCCGAGACCCACGGCGAGCGCGGCATGGACGGCGGGCCCCACCGGCCCCTCGCCCTCGGCGAGCGCGGTCAGCCCCTCGGCCGAGCCCCGGGTGTCCCACTCCGACCCGTTGCCCACCTCCGGCAGCAGCCACACCGCCAGCGTCTCCCGGTCCTGGGGCAGCACGCCCGGCCAGTGCGGACGCTGCGCCGACCAGTGGTGGCACCGGTGGGCCACCTCCGCGGACTCGCCGCTCAGCCACTGGAACGCGGGCGGGAACTCCTCCCGTATCGTCCGCCGCTCCCGGAACGCCACCACGATCCGGTCCGCCAGCCACCACCGCCCGGAACGGATGTCGGGCCCCCGGTCCAGGAAGCGCACCCCGGGCGCGAGCGAGACGTCCGCCGTCAGCCACGCCGCCAGCCGGTCGCCCGCCCGGGTGCCCAGCGCCGCCGCCCCCTCGGCGGCCCCGGACACCTCGGGACCGGACCTCCGCACCCGCAGCAGCGCCTGCGCGAGGTCCACGGGGGCGGGCTCGACCCCCGCGTCCCGGTACTCCCGCAACCGCTCGACCAGCACCGGGGCGTCGATCGCACCGGTGTGCAGGGTCGGCGTCGCAAGGAGGAACGGCACCGGCGCCGACGAGGCGACCAGCCACGCGGCCTCCCACAGCCGGGCCTCCACCACCCCGGTGGGCCCCGCGTGACCGCACGACGCCGTACCGCCCCGCCGCCCGTGGGTGATCCGCGACAGGCGCACCGCGCCCGTCAGCGCGGCCATCACCACCGTGATCCCCTGCGGCCCGTACGCGAAGGGGTTCCCGCCGTTCACCCCGTACACGTCGCCGAACGTCTCCCGCACCGCCGCCGTCAGCGCCGCCCGGTCCCCGTGCGCGTGCCGTACGAGACCGTCCAGGGCCCGTTCGAACTCCGCCGGCTCGCCGGGCCGTCGCACGACGGTGACCAGGTCCTCGATCAGCTCGGCGACACTCCCGGCCGTCGGCGCCACCGGGCGCGGCTCCGGCACCGGCGGCAGCACCTCCTCGTAGGGGAGGACGTCGCCGGCCGCCGCCGCCCCGAACAGCTCGACCGCCGCCGCCCGGTGCACCGGGCTCAGCAGCACCGCCGCACCGGCCAGCTCCTCGCGCACCCGCCCGTCCACAGCGGCCAGATGGCGGCCCACCAGCTTCAGGGCCCGCTCCTGGATCGCCGTGTCCTCGTGCCCGAACGCGTCCGTCACCACCGGCAGCAGCTCGGCCGCCGCCCCCGGCTCCCGACGCAGCACCTTGGCCAGCAGCGTCAACTGCGCCCGCACCAGCTTCTTCTCGGTGCGGAACAGCACCGAGCCGGACATCTCCGCCAGCTCCCGCACCGGCAGCGCACCGGCGAGGGCGAGCCCCGCGAGCACCTCCTGCGCGTACGCGGCCACCGGCGAGGGGCCGTCGGCCACCATGGCGAGCCAGTCCGGGACCCGCGCCCGTCGCTCCTCGTCCGTGGTCCCGACGGCCTGGAGCAGGGCGAGCGGCAGCCGCAGATCGCGCGGCCGGCCGCCCCGCAGCAGCCGGGCCGCACAGGTGTCGACCAGCTCCGCCCGGTCGAGCAGCCCCTCGCCCGCGAGGGCCGCGAGCGCGCTGGGCCAGTGGGAGCGCTGGTCGTCGGAACCGGCGGCGGTCTGCCAGGCGACCGCGTCCGGGGTCTCGGTCATGTCGAGGAGGCGGGGGACGAGAACCGGCGTCTGCGGGTCCTGCCGCAGACTCGCGACGAGGTTCCGGCGGTCCATGTCCGCGGTCCAGCCCCGGACGTAGGCGTCGGTGGCGGGCGCGGGGCAGCCCGTCAGCAGGACCAGCCCGTGCACGAGACCGTACTCCTCCTCCGCCAGGGCCGGCCGCTCCGCCAGCCGCCGGGTCAACTCTGTGAGCCACCCGTGGTCGCGGTGCGCGAGCACACCGAGCACCGCGGCACCCTCGTTCCCCCACTCCAGGAACTCGCGCCCGCCGATCCACTCCGCGGCGGCGGCCGCCCCCGTGATGCAGCCGGCACCCGCGAGCCGCAACGCGCTCCGCACCCGCCGCTGCTCCCGCCACCGCCCCCAGTCCCAGCCGCGGACCTCCTTGCGGAGCCGCTTCAGCTCGGGAACCGCCGCCTTGCGCCCGGCCGCGTCCAGCGGAGTGAGCAGCCCCGGCACATCGCCGTGCCGACCCTGCCGCACCGCGTCGAGCAGCTGCTCGACCTCGGCCGGGAGGTCCGTGGTCAGGTCGGTACCCCTATCCGTTCCGATGCCCGTACCGGTCTGCGTCATCGCGCACCTCCCGTGGTGGAGACCGTCGTACCGGCGGCCTCGGTGTCGCCCGTCGTGCCGACGGGCGCGCCCCGCCGGGCCATCCGCACGGCGAGCGCGTGCTTGCACGGGCCGCGCCGACCCCGGTACTCCGCCCACCAGGCGCAGGTGCAGTTCAGCCGCCCGCCGGCCGACTCCCGTACCTGGTAGCGCCGCTCGGCCGAGGCCACCGTGGCCAGCTCGCCGTCGAGGGTGACGGCGCCGTGGGCGAGGAGGGCGCGCGCGTCGACGAGACGCGGGTTGTGCCGCTCGGCGCGGTCGGCGTCGTACGGCAGCTCCCGGTGGAAGTAGGCCGCGTCGGCCACGTCGTACCCCACGCGCCCCGCCGTGCCGAGCCGGGTCAGCGCGGCCCGGACCCGGTCCACGGAGAGGCCCGCCTGCTCGGCCAGGTCGGCCGGGTCGATCCGCGGCTCCCAGGCGAGCAGCACCGAGACCAGCTCCGCGTCCCCGGCCGCCTCGTCGGTGGCCAGCGCCTCCAGGACACCGCCCTCGCCCGAGAAGCCGCGCGCCGAGTCCGGGGACAGGGTCAGGGTGAGCCGCATCCCGGGCAGCTCGACCTCCCAGGCGCTCGGCGCGGGCCCGCCGTCCGGCACCGGCCCGTACACCCGCAGCGCCGTCGCGTGCCGCAGCACCCGCTCCAGGGCGATCAGCCGGTCGGGTCCGGCCAGGCAGACCGCGCCCGGGACGGGCCGCGTGGTGGGCCGCAGCGTCCGGCCGGACGGCACCACCCACAGCGGGGCGGCGCCCCGGGCCCGCGAGCGCGGCAGCGAGCGCAGGAAGCGCACCGCCTCGGCGCCCGACAGCTCCGCGCGCAGGTCGAAGCCGGCGGAGGCGACCTGCGCCTCGGCGAAGCCGCGCAGCCAGCGGTCCGGCAGCGGCACCTTCTTCTCGACGACCGGGCCGTCGAGCGTGGTGACCGCCAACTCGTCCGGGCCGACCCGCAGATGCAGCGGGTCGTCGCCGGTGAGCCGCGAAAGGGCCTCGCGCAGCGGGTTGTTCACGTCCACGTTCGTCGTGCCGTGGCTGGTCTCCGCCCCGTCCAGGCCCGCGCTCAGCACGTCCAGGCGTGCGTACACCCCGCCGCAGCCCGAGAAGGACTCGAAGCGCAGCCGGTCGCCGTTGCCGGTCACCACCGGGTCCAGCGACGCCGGCCGCATCCGCTGGTAGTAGCGGGCCGCGGCCACGTCGGCGACCGCGAGCAGTCCGCGCGCGGCGATCTGCGGCGAGCTGAGGAAGCCCGCGAAGAACCGGGGACGGGCCTCGGCGCCGCGCGGCGTGAGGCCCCCCGAGGTCTCCAGTCCGAGCAGCCGGCCGGAGCCCAGGGACTCCAGGGCAGAAGGGCGTGCGTAGGCGAGCGCCTGTACGGATCGCGTCATGAGAACGACCGTAGGACCCGGCACTGACAATCGGCCGGGACCGCCCCTGGCCAGGCACTTCGAGGCCGCCCTGGTCACTGCCCGGGGCGGCCCCGGCCCTGCTCCGGGGCCGCCCCGACCTGCTGTCCGCTTCGGGGTTACTGCCCGACGCGGCCCGGCTGGAGCACCTTGCTGAACAGCACCGTGCCGCCCTCGGCGCGCAGGCGCACCGTCAGTTCCCCGCTGTCGCCGTCGATGTCGACCTCGCCGAAGTACTGCGGGGTCTCCATCGGTGACAGGTTGGCCCGCTCCGGCGCCCGTACGAAGACCCGGTCGGGGCCGAAGGTGGCGTCCAGCTTGTTGGCCGGGAAGCCGCCCGCCGCCAGCGGTCCGGACACGAACTCCCAGAAGGGCGCGAAGTCCTGGAAGGCGGCGCGCTCCGGCGCGTAGTGCTGCGCCGAGGTGTAGTGGACGTCCGCCGTGAGCCACAGCGTGCCGGTGATCCGCCGGTGCTTGATGAACCGGAGCAGCTCGGCGATCTGCAGCTCGCGGCCGAGCGGCGCGCCCGGGTCACCCTGGGCCACCGCCTCGAAGTCGGTGGCGCCGTCCGTGACCACGAGCCCCAGCGGCATGTCCGCGGCGAGCACCTTCCACACCGCGCGCGAGCGGCTCAGCTCCCGCTTCAGCCACTCCAGTTGCTCCGCGCCGAGGATGCCGGTGGTGTCGTCGGCCTGCCGGCCCGGCGAGTTGGCGTTGCGGTACGAGCGCATGTCGAGCACGAACACGTCGAGCAGCGGTCCGTACCGCACCACCCGGTTCATCCGGCGCTCGGCGCCGCGCGCGTGGAGCGTGGAGACGGGGAAGTACTCGCCGAACGCGCGCGAGGCGCGGGCCGCGAGGACGTCGACATTCTTCTCCGTGTAGCGCGGGTCGTCCAGGATCTGACCCGGGTACCAGTTGTTGCGGACCTCGTGGTCGTCCCACTGCACGATGGACGGCACCTGCGCGTTGAAGGCGCGCACGTTGTGGTCGAGGAGGTTGTAGCGGAAGTTGCCGCGGTACTCGTCCAGGGTCTCGGCGACCTTCGACTTCTCGGGCGTGGTGACGTTCCGCCAGACGCGTCCGTCGGGCAGCGTGACGCTGGGCTGGATGACGCCGTCCGCGTAGATGGTGTCGCCGCTGCACAGGAAGAAGTCCGGGTTGAGCCGGCGCATCTCCTCGTACGCGCGGAAGCCGCCGATGTCCGGGTTGATGCCCCAGCCCTGCCCCGCGATGTCGCCCGACCAGAGGAACCGCACCCCGTCGCGGCGCCGTTCGGGCGCCGTGCGGAAGGTGCCGGTGACGGGCTCGCCCGTACGGCGCGGGTCGTCCGGGTCCGCCAGGGTGACCCGGTAGTGGATCTGCTCGCCCGCCGGGAGCCCGCGCAGCGCGGTGGTGCCGGTGAAGTCGGTGCCGGGGCCCAGGAGCGGCCCGTAGTGGCGGTGGACGCGGCGGAACGACGCACCGGACGAGGTCTCGACGATCATGCGGGCCGGCCGGTCCGAACGGACCCACACCAGGCCGGAGTGCGCGGTCACGTCACCGGTCTGCACGCCCCACGCGGCCGAGGGGCGCCCGGAGAGCGCGAGCGCCGGGCTCGCGAACGCGCCGCCGCCGACGCTGAGGGCGGCGGCCGAAGCGGCGAGCGAGCCGCGCAGGACCGTGCGGCGGGCGGGGGACGAAGCGGGCGTGCGGTGGGACATCGAAGCGCCTCCGGGGACTGGGCGGGATGGGCCGCCCCCATGCCTAGCGCCCGGGGGAGGCGCGAAGCCGAACCCCGCGTGAACAACGGGGCGGGGCGAGCGGCGTCCGTCGCCCGGAGGGCTTCACCCCTGGCCCCGCCCCGCCAGCAACCCCACCCCCAGCGCGATCTCCCCCGGCGTCAGATGCGCGTACCCGAGGACCAGACGGACCGCCCCGTCCGTCGGCCGGGTCGTGCCGTACTCCTCCAAGGGGCGCAGGGCCACGCCCACCGCCCGGGCATGGTCCAGGAGGCGTGGTGTCGGGCCGTGTTCCGGCGGGAGGCGGGCGATGACGTGGAGGCCCGCCGCGATGCCGCTCACGGTGCTGCCCGGGAAGTGCCGGTCCAGCGCGGCCACCAGGGCGTCCCTGCGCTCGCGGTAGGCGCGCTGGCAGCGGCGCAGCTGACGGTCGTAGCCGCCGCTCGTCACGAAGCGGGCGAGGACGGCCTGGTCGACGGCCGGATTGCCCAGGTCCATGGTGCGCTTGCGCTCGACCACCTCGTCGAGCAGGGACTCCGGCACCAGCATCCAGCCCAGGCGCAGCCCCGGCGCGAGCGACTTGCTCACCGAGCCCGCGTACGCCACCCGCTCCGGATCGAGCCCCTGGAGCGCACCGACGGGGGCCCGGTCGTAGCGGAAGTCGCCGTCGTAGTCGTCCTCCAGGACGAAGCCGTCCACCGACCGCGCCCAGTCGAGGAGTTCGGCCCGCCGCCGCGCCGAGTAGGAGATCCCGGACGGGAACTGGTGCGAGGGCGTCACCACCACCGCCCGCACCCCGGACGCGGCCAGCGGCCCCGGTTCCAGGCCCTCCTCGTCGACCGGCAGCCACACCGTGTCCACGCCCGTCGCGGCGAACAGGCGGGCGTGCTCCGGGCTCCCCGGATCCTCCACCCCCACCGTGCGCAGCCCGCGCGCCCGCAGGACGAAGCCCAGCAGCGTCGCGGCCTGCGCCACCCCCGAGCACACCACCAGGCGCTCGGGATCGGCCACCACCCCGCGCCTGCGCGCGAGGAGCGCGGCGAGCGCGGCGCGCAGCTCCGGCAGCCCGCGCGGATCGGGGTAGCCGAGCTGCCGGTGGGCGAGCCGGGACAGGACCGCCCGCTGGGCGGCGCCCCACGCGGCGCGCGGGAAGAGCGCCAGGTCGGGCGTGCCGGAACGGAAGTCCACCCGCACACCCGGCGCGCGCGGCGCCAGGTCCCGTACCCCCGGCGCGGCAGAACGCGCCGCCCCGCCCACCCAGGTGCCCGACCCCCGGTCGCTGCGCAGATAGCCCTCCGCCGTGAGCTGCTCGTACACCTCGGTCACCAGGCCCCGCGAGACGCCGAGGTCGGCGGCGAGGGCCCGGCTCGACGGCAGCCGGGTGCCCGGGCCGAGCCGGCCCGCGCGCACCGCCTCCCGCAGCGCCTCCTGGAGCGCCCGCCCGCGCCCCCGCGCGGGAGCGCCCGCCGCCGGGAGCAGCAACTCCCAGGCGGGCTGCGCGACACCCGCGGAGGGGGCGGTCCCGGAGGCCTCCCCCCGGCCCGCGCCCCAAGTGGTCCCCGATGACGTCATGGAAGTGGACCTTAATGCGGAGAGCGCCGCTTCCTAGCGTCGGGACCATGAACGCGAACTCCCTGCGCGGCGCCCTCCTGGTGACCGTCGCCTACGCCCTCGTCGGGGCGTCCTTCACCGCCAACAGCCTGCTCGGCGCCTACCCGTACGCGGGCGGGCAGGCGCTGCGCTACGCCGCCGCCTGTCTGCTCCTGCTGCCCCTCCTCGGCCGCGGCGCCCTCGGCCCGCTGCGGGCCCTCACCGCGCGGCAGTGGCTGCGCGTGGCCCTGGTCGCGGCCGTCGGCATGGTCGGCTTCAACCTCGCCGTGCTCGCCGCCGAGCGGACCGCCGAGCCCGCCGTGCCCGGCGTCCTGGTCGGCTGCGCACCGGTCGTGGTCGCCGTCCTGGTCCCGCTGACGGAGGGCCGCAGGCCCGCCCGGCCGGTACTGTACGGCGCCCTGCTCGTCGCCGCCGGCGCCTTCACCGTCCAGGGCTGGGGCCGCACCGACCTCGCGGGCCTCGGCTGGTCGGTGGCGGCCCTCGCGGGCGAGGTCGGCTTCACGGTCCTGGCGGTGCCGGTGCTGCGCCCGCTGGGGCCGAAGCTGCTGACGGCGGTGGTGTGCGCGGTGGCGGCGGTGGAGTCGGCGCTGATCGGCCTGGCCGTCGACGGCGGCGACGCCCTGCGGCTGCCGACGGCGGTCGAGACCGGCGCCCTGGTGTGGCAGGCGGCGCTGGCGACGGTCGTCGGCTTCGTCCTCTTCTACATGGGCGTCCAGCGCATCGGCATGGAGAGGGCCACTCTCTATACCGGCGCCATCCCGGTGGCCGCCGCACTGACGGCCGCCGCCGTCGCGCACGGCTCCTTCGGCCTGCCGCAGGCCACCGGAAGCCTCCTCGTGGGGGCCGGGGCGGCCCTGGGCACGGGCCTCTTCTCCCGTACGCGATCAGGCGACGGCGCGGCTGCCGTCGAGGATCACCCGGGAGACGAGGGCCGGGTCGTCGTTCATGGGGACGTGGCCGCAGCCCGGCAGCCGGACCAGGCGCGCGCCGGGGATGACCCGCTTGGCGCGGACGCCCTGGCGACGCAGGAGGAGCCGGTCGCGGGTGCCCCAGGCGACGGTGACCGGCACGGCGGGGACGTCGTCGGTGAAGAGCACGCTCCCGCCGGTCGCCAGGGTCTGGTGGAAGCCGGTCGCCTCCCGCAGGGCGAGCGTCTCGGCGACGGCCGCCTCGGGTGAACGGCGCCCGGGGCGCGCGTAGATGGTGCTGGTGAGCGCGGTGCGGCCGGCCGCGCTGCGGGAGAGCCGCTCGATCAGCGGGACGGGCAGCGCGAGCGCCGCGCCCCGCATGGCGCGCAGGGTCGTGAACGCGTAGCGCCGTTCGGCCTCCGACCAGAACCCGGCGGGAGAGAGCGCCGTCACCGAACGCACCAGCTTCTCGCGGCCGAGCTCCAGGGCGAGCAGCCCGCCGAGCGAGTTGCCCGCCACGTGCGGCCGCTCGACGCCGAGCGCCGCGCAGAAGGCGCCGAGCACCGGCACCACCGTGCCGAGGTCGTACCCGTACCCCTCGGGCAGGGCGGGGGAGGAGCCGAAGCCGGGCAGGTCGACCGCGATGACGTCCCGCTCGGTCGCGAGGACGTCGAGCACCGGCTCCCAGGCCTGCCAGTGGTGGCCGATCCCGTGGAGGAGCAGCAGCGGTTCGCCCCGGCCCCTGCGCTCGTACGCGACGGTCACCGTGCGCGGCCCGCCGGGGGACTCCACCGGGAACGAGATCTGTGCGGACATCGGCTGCTCCTGTCGTGGGAAACCCCTTAGACACCCTGTCAGCAACAATTACCGGTGAGTAGAGTCGAGTTCAAGACCAAGGCCCGAAACTGGACAGGGACCGCGGCGTGAGCTGGGATGGAACCGTGCCGACCGACACCCTGACCGACCCCACCGACCTGTTCGAAGCGCACCGCCCGATGCTCATCGGCGTCGCCTACCGGATGCTCGGCCGCGCCGCCGACGCCGAGGACGTGGTGCAGGAGGCCTGGCTGCGCTGGGCCGCCGACGACCGCTCCGAGGTCCGCGAGCCCCGCGCCTTCCTCGTCCGCATCACCACCCGGCTCGCCATCGACCGGCTCCGCCAGGTCCAGTCCCGCCGCGAGTCCTACGTCGGCCCCTGGCTGCCCGAGCCGATCATCACCGACTTCGGGCCGTCCGTGCCCGACACCGCCGAGCGCGCGCTGCTCGCCGACTCCGTCTCCCTCGCGCTCCTCGTCGTCCTGGAGTCCCTCTCCCCGCTCGAACGCGCCGTCTTCGTCCTGCGCGAGGCCTTCGGCTTCCCCTACGCCGAGATCGCCACCGCCCTCGACCGCGGCGAGGCCGCCGTCCGCCAACTCGCCGGACGAGCCCGCCGCCACGTCGACGAGGGCCGGCCGCGCTACGACGTCGACCCGGCCCAACGGCGCGACCTCACCGAGCGGTTCCTCACCGCCGCCGCGAGCGGCGACCTCGAAGGGCTGCTCGCCCTCCTCGCCCCCGACGTCCGGCTCGTCGGCGACAGCGGCGGCAAGTCCAAGGCCCCGCTGCGGATCATGGAGAGCGCCGACAAGATCGGACGCTTCCTCGTCGCCGTCTCCCAGGGCACGGCGGAGACGTTCGGGATCCGCTACGCCGAGGTCAACGGCGGTCCGGCGCTGGTCGCCCTGGTCGACGGCACGGTCGACTCCGTCTTCCAGATCGACATCCGCGACGGACGGATCGCCTGCGTCTACATCCTGCGCAACCCCGACAAGCTGCGCGGCCTCGCCCTCGACTGAGCTCACGGCCGCCCCGGCCGCCCCGCCCAGGACCCGATCGCGGTCCGGGCGGGGTCTTTTGCTGCGCGGGGTTCTCCAGGACGCGAACGTCCTGTGAACGATCTAGGTCAGAGGGTCACATTCGGGGGCGTTCGGCGGAGGATTGGTCTTGACCAAGGGTGTGCCGCGCCTTATGGTCGCAGAGTTAGTGCAGGAACCTTTAATAAACAAGGGCGCGGAAAACCGCCGCGGGACACGGCGAATGTGCGGAGGATCAGGGTGGGGACCACGCAGCTGGAATCAGTGCCGGAGCCGAAGTACTGGCACCTCAAGACCGTGATCGGCGAAGCCCTCGACTCGGACTTCGCGGTCGGGGAGATCCTGCCCAACGAGCGTGAACTGGCCGCTCGTTTCGGCGTCGCGCGCGCCACGCTCCGGCAGGCCCTGGAGCAGCTGGAGCTGGAGGGCCGCCTGCAGCGCCGCCGCGGCGTCGGCACCACCGTCGCCCCGCCCCGGGTCGGCGTGGACGTCTCCACCACCCAGCACACCTGGCCCGGCGTCGGCGAGGACACCTGGCAGTCCGTGGACTCCGCCTCCGGCACGGCGCCCGCCGCCGTCGCCCGCGTCCTGGAGATCACCCCCGACGAGCCCGTGCACGTGGTGCGCCGCCTGCGCGTCACCGAGGGCCAGCCGGTCGCCGCCGAACTGCTCTATGTACCCGCCGGCTCCGTCCCCGGCCTCGGTGCCGTCGACGTCCCCGGCGGCGTCGACCACGCCCGCTCCGTGCTGCGCGAGCTCCAGCGCCTCGTCCTCGACGGGCAGGACCGCTCCGTCGAGCTCGGCTCCGCGCGCGCCGACGACGCCCGCGAACTGGACCGCCTGCCGGGCGCGCCCGTCCTCGTCGTCACCACCCGCTACCTCTCCGAGGGCGGCACCGCGGCCGTGTCGGTGGCCACGTACCGGGCCGACACCTGCAAGCTCACCTTCGGCGACTCCGGAGACCTGGTCATGGCCTCCTGACCTCCTCGCGCGACAGACCGGGCCCGTGGTCCGGACGCCGTCGGTACGGCGCCCGGACCACGGGCCCGGTCTGTCGCGCGGCCCTTCACCCGCGCGCGCGGGTGAAGGGGCGAGTGTGGCCTCGGGGGCATCCCACGGCCCCCCGCGCGCGGGCGCGGGCGCCTCAGCGGCGGGCCGACACCGTGCCGTCCACCGCGAACAGCTGCTCCTCGACATGGTCGAGCGCCAGCCGCAGCGCGCCCGTGCCCACCGCCGCCTCGCCCAGCAGCGACAGGACCACCCGAGGCGGCCGCAGGCAGAAGCGCGCGAGCTCGTCGCGGAGCGGCTGCAGCACCCCGTCGAGACCGGCCGCCCAGCCGCCGATCACCACCAGCTCGGGGTCCAGCGCGAGCACCAGCGCCGCCACGTCGTGCACCAGGCGCTGGATGAACCGCTCCACGGCCGCCCCGGCCCGCGCGTCGCCCTGGCGGGCCAGCGCGAACACCTCGGCCACTGCCTGCTCGTCCAGCGGGTGCAGCGGCTCGTCCGTGGTCGACAGCAGATGCTCGGGGGTGACGCCCCGGCCCAACAGGTGCAGCGCCCCGATCTCGCCGGCCGCCCCGCCGTAGCCGCGGTGCAGCCGGCCGCCGATCAGCGAACCGGCGCCGGGGCTCAGTCCGGCGAGGACGAAGACGATGTCGTCGGAGTCTGACGCGGCACCCTTCCAATGCTCGGCGACCGCCGCCGCGTTGGCGTCGTTCTCCACGATGACCGGGCAGCGGAAGGAGCGCCGCAGCCGCTCGCCGAGCGCGAGGCCGGTCCAGCCGGGCAGCGCGGTGCCGAGACGGACGGTGCCGTCGGCTTCCACGATCCCCGGCGTGCCCACCCCGACGGCCCGCAGATTCGACCGGGGCACCCCGGTCCTGCGCAGCACGTCGGCCACCACCGTCCGTACGCGGTCCAGGCGCTCGTCCTCGGGGGCCGTCTCGGCCACCTCGCGGGAACCCGCGCCGATGATCCGCCCGTCCAGTCCGGAGATCAGGGCCGCCACGCGGTGCGGGCCGATCTCGATGCCGAGCAGGTGCCCCGCCTCCGCCCGGAAGCGGAACCTCCGGGCCGGCCGGCCCTGCCGTCGGGCCTCGCCCTCCTCGGGCGCCGACTCGACGACCAGACCGCCCTCGATGAGCCCTTCGGTCACCCCCTCGACCGTCGGCCGCGAAAGGCCGGTGACCCGGGTCAGGTCCGTGAGTGTGAGCGCGTCGGAGCCCCGCAGCGCATGGAGTACCACCGCGGAATTGATCCGCCGCAGCAGCGACGGATCCCCGCCGGTCAGCCGCCCCACCGTGTGCCTCCCAGCTTGTGCGCCTCTTTGCCCGGATGTTACTCAATGGGCGCAGGTGGGGCGAGTGCCGCCCGGTGCGGAACCGGAGCGGCCGGCCGGCTGACGGGCCGCCAGCTGTCGGTGCCTGCCGCTTTACTGGACCCATGACCCTGGAACGGCACCTCGCCGCCCTCGACCTGCTGCGCGCCCGCCCCTTCGGCGAGCGCGCCCACCACCTGGCCGAGTTAGCCCCCGCGGACCCCGCCGCGGCGGGGCAGACGGAGGCGGAGCGGACCGCGCTCGCCGGGCTGCTCACCGCCCGCTGGGGCCCGCCCGACCGCTACGGGCTCGGCTCCCTCCTCCTGCGCGCCGAGCGCGGGGAGCGGATACCGGAGCCCTGGTCCCTGCTGAGCTGCTCCGTGCCCGACGTCGAGCTCTGGCGTGCGGAGGGGCGGTGGATCGCGCTCGGCCTGCTGGGCGCCGCCGAGGACACGCACCGGCTGCTCGTGTGCGTGACCGAGGTCGACCCGCCATGAGCCGGCCGACCCACGTGGCCGCCGCGCTCACCCCGTCCCCCCCGGATCAGCCCTCGCGCCGGTCCGGCAGCCCGGCCGCCTCGCGCAGGCGGGCGAACTCCTCCGCCATCGACTGCGCCGTCCAGTGCGCGTTCAGGCCGCTCGGATTGGGCAGCACCCAGATCCGGGTCGTGCCGATCGTCCGCTCCTGCGGACCGACCGCCGCCTTCTTCTCGCCGAAGGCCGTGCGGTACGCGGTCACCCCGACGACCGCCAGCCAGCGCGGCGCGAGCCGCTCCACCTTCTCGGTCAGGATCCGGCCGCCCTCCCGGTACTCCTCGGCGCTCAGCTCGTCCGCCCGCGCGGTCGCCCGCGCCACCACGTTGGTGATGCCCAGGCCGTACGCGAGGAGTTCGTCCTGCTGCGCGGGCGCGAGCTGCCGTGGCGTGAGGCCGGACAGGTGCAGCACCGGCCAGAAGCGGTTGCCCGGGCGGGCGAAGTGGTGGCCCGTCGCGGCGGTCATCAGCCCCGGGTTGATCCCGCACAGGAGGACCGAAAGGCCGCCCGCGGCCACGTCGGGGACGACGCGGTCACGGGCGGCCTGGAGCTCCTCGGCGGAGAACCGGGGGGTTCGGGTCAGAGGATCGACCCGGGGGTGTAGGCGGCGGCCTCCGGGTACTGCTTGGCGATCTCCTCGATCCGGGAGACGACGACGGCGACCTGGTCGGCGGCGGCACCGGTGAAGGACAGCTTGTCGGCCATCAGCGCGTCGAGCTGCGCCCGGTCCAGCGGGATCCGGTCGTCGGCGGCGAGCTTGTCCAGGAGCTCGTTGCGCTCGGCGCCCTGCTCGCGCATGGCGAGGGCGGAGGCGACGGCGTTCTCCTTGATGGCCTCGTGGGCGACCTCGCGGCCCACGCCGGCGCGGACGGCGCCCATGAGGACCTTGGTGGTGGCCAGGAACGGGAGGTAGCGGTCCAGCTCGCGGGCGACGACCGCGGGGAAGGCGCCGAACTCGTCCAGGACGGTGAGGAAGGTCTCCAGGAGGCCGTCGAAGGCGAAGAACGCGTCCGGCAGGGCCACCCGGCGCACCACCGAGCAGGAGACGTCGCCCTCGTTCCACTGGTCGCCCGCCAGCTCGCCGGTCATCGACGCGTAGCCGCGCAGGATGACCATCAGGCCGTTGACGCGCTCGCAGGAGCGGGTGTTCATCTTGTGCGGCATCGCCGAGGAGCCGACCTGGCCGGGCTTGAAGCCCTCCGTCACGAGCTCGTGGCCCGCCATCAGCCGGATCGTCTTGGCGATCGAGGACGGGGCGGCGGCCAGCTGCACCAGGGTGGTGACCACGTCGTAGTCGAGCGAGCGCGGGTAGACCTGGCCGACCGAGGTGAAGGCGTGCGCGAAGCCGAGGTGACCGGCGATCCGCTGCTCCAGGTCGGCCAGCTTCGAGGCGTCGCCGCCGAGCAGGTCGAGCATGTCCTGGGCGGTGCCGACCGGGCCCTTGATGCCGCGCAGCGGGTAGCGGCCGAGGAGGTCCTCCAGGCGCGCGTAGGCCGCGAGCAGCTCGTCGGCGGCGGTCGCGAAACGCTTGCCGAGGGTGGTGGCCTGGGCGGCGACGTTGTGCGAGCGGCCCGCCATGACCAGCTCCGCGTACTCGGCGGACAGCTTGCCGAGGCGGGCGAGGACGGCCACGGTGCGGTCGCGCATCAGCTCCAGGGAGAGCCGGATCTGGAGCTGCTCGACGTTCTCCGTGAGGTCACGGGAGGTCATGCCCTTGTGGACGTGCTCGTGGCCGGCGAGGGCGTTGAACTCCTCGATGCGGGCCTTCACGTCGTGCCGGGTGACCTTCTCGCGCTCGGCGATGGAGGCGAGGTCGACCTGGTCGAGGACGCGCTCGTAGTCGGTGAGCGCCGCGTCCGGAACCTCGATCCCGAGGTCCTTCTGGGCACGCAGCACGGCCAGCCACAGCTGGCGCTCCAGCTTCACCTTCTGCTCGGGGGACCAGAGGACGGCGAGCTCCGCGGAGGCGTAGCGGCCGGCCAGGACGTTGGGGATGCGGGGCTTCGCAGTCACAGCTGTCACGTGGACCGATTCTACTGGCGGTTTCTGCAGGCCAGCGCCACGGTCCGGGCTGGAGCTTGCTACGAGACGGGCGTCACGTCGTACGGCAGCAGCTCGGGGCGCTTGGGCGCGCGCCCGTCGCCGGAGGAGCGGCCGGTGAGGCGGCGCCCGATCCACGGGGCCAGGTGCTGCCGGGCGAAGCGGGCGTCGGCGATCCGGCGGGCGGCCCAGCCGGGCGGGACGGCCGCCGGGAGCGGGGCCCGCCAGTCCTCCTCGGGCGCCAGGCCCAGGGTCTGCCAGACCGCCTCGGCGACCCGGCGGTGCCCGTCGGCCGTGAGGTGGAGCCGGTCCACGTCCCACATCCGGGGGTCGCCCAGGGCCGGGGCGCCGTAGAGGTCGACCACCAGGGCGCCGTGCCGGGCGGCGAGCTCGTCCACGTACCCGAAGAGCTCCTCCATGCGCGGGCGGAAGCGCTCCATGACCGGGCCGTTGCGGCCGGGGCTGCGCATCAGGACCAGCTGTCCGCAGGACGGGGCCAGCCGCTCCACGGCCTCGCCGAGCAGGCCGCGCACCCGGCCCATGTCGCACTTGGGCCGCAGGGTGTCGTTGAGCCCGCCGACGAGGGTGACGACGTCGGCCTTCATCGCGGCCGCCGTGGCGACCTGCTCGTCGACGATCTGACCGATCAGCTTGCCGCGCACGGCCAGGTTCGCGTAGCGGAAGCCGGGCGTGCGGGCGGCCAGCCGGCCGGCCAGGACGTCGGCCCAGCCGCGGTAGGAACCGTCGGGCGTCCGGTCCGACATACCCTCGGTGAAGCTGTCGCCCACGGCGACAAGACTGGTGTACGTGGCATTGATCTCCATGGCCCAGCGATCGTACCGCGCGGTATGGCCGCGGTGGCCCGGAGGAGCTGGGAGGGGAAACCCCAATGAGTGAGGCGCTGCTGAGCGCGCTGGCCGAGGCCGTGGCCGACCTGGCCACGGCGAACGACCCCGACGCGGGCGGGCAGGGGCTCGCGGGCACCGCGCGGCTCCTGGACGCGCTTCCCGCCGCCGACCGGCGGACCCTGGACCGCCTGTTCCGCGACGCCGCCCTGCGGCAGCCGCCCGGACCGCGCCGCGAGCGGCTCCTGAAGGTCCCGGCGGGCCTCGGCCTCCCGGGCGACGCGCACGCCGTCCGCTGCGATCTCGTCGCCTCGTACGTCGAGAGCTTCGTCACGCTCGTCCGCGACGCCGACCCCGCCACGCCCGTGCCGAGCTGCCCCGGCTGGAGCCTCGCCGATCTCGTGCGGCACCACGGCACCACCCATCGCTGGGCGGAGCACCTGGTGCGCACCCGGGCGACCGCCCGGGTCCGGTCCCGGGACGTGCCGCTCGACCTGCCGGCGGACCCGGCCGGCTACCCGGACTGGCTCGCCGCGAGCGCCGAGAGCGCCCTGCGGGTGCTGCGGGAGGCCGAGCCGGAGGCCCCGGTGTGGACGCACGGCGGCGACCCGCACGTACGGTTCTTCCCGCGCCGGCTGCTCTTCGAGGCCGTCGTCCATCGCGCCGACGCCGAACTGGCCCTCGGCCGGGAGCCCGCGCCGGCCGATCCGGCGACGGCCGCCGACGGCATCGAGGAGTTCCTGGAGAACCTGCCGTACTTCTCCTGGGTCGCCGAGCCCGTCGCCCAGCTCGACCGGGACGGCGCGCGCCTGCGGCTGACCGCCACCGACACCGGCGCCGCCTGGACGGTCACCCTCGGCGGCGGCGGCTTCGCCTGGCGGCGCCGCGCCGAGGGCGAACCCACCGCGGGCGTCGAGGGCACCGCCGCCGACCTCCTGCTCCTCCTCCACGGGCGGTACGCGGCCGACGACACCCGCTTCACCCGCTCCGGCGACCCCACCCTCCTCGACGCCTGGATCGCGGCGACCTCGCTCTGATCGCTCCCGCGGGCGTGGACGCCGGAAGGGCCCGGGACGGCGTGCGTCCCGGGCCCTTCCTCCTGTGCTCCACATGTGCTCCGCGCGGAGGTGCGTCACGCCCCCGAAGGGCGTCCCACCAGTTCGCGCAGCACGTCCTCCATCGTCACCAGACCGGCCGGCCGGCCGTCCTCGTCGACGACCGCCGCCAGGTGGGTGCGGCTGCGCCGCATCGCCGTCAGGACGTCGTCCAGCGGCGTCGCCGCCCGCACCCGGGCGATCGGGCGCAGCGCCGTCACCGGGAAGGGCAGGTCGCGCGGGGTGATGTCCAGGGCGTCCTTCACGTGCAGGTAGCCCAGGATCCGGCGGTCCGGGTCGACCACCGGGAAGCGGGAGTACCCGGACCGCGCCGACAGTGCCTCCAGCTCCTCCGGGGTGGTGCCCACCTGCGCGTACACGACCTTCTCCACCGGCATCACGACGTCCTGGACCGGGCGCCGGCCCAGTTCGAGGGCGTCGTGCAGGCGCTCGGCGGCGCGGTCGTCGAGCAGGCCGGCGTCACCGGCGTCGGTGACCATCCGGGCCAGCTCGTCGTCGGAGAACGTGGCCGAGACCTCGTTCTTCGTCTCCACCCGCAGCAGCTTCAGGATCGCGTTGGCGAAGGCGTTGATCGCGAAGATCACCGGGCGCAGCGCCCGCGCCAGGGTGACCAGCGGCGGGCCGAGGACCAGCGCGGTGCGGGTCGGTTCGGCCAGCGCGATGTTCTTCGGGACCATCTCGCCCAGCAGCATGTGCAGGTAGGTGGCGACCGAGAGCGCGATCACGAACGAGATCGGGTGCACGAGGCCGTGCGGGACGCCGACGGCGTCGAAGACCGGCTCCAGGAGGTGGGCGATGGCCGGTTCGGCCACGATGCCGAGCACCAGGGTGCACAGCGTGATGCCGAGCTGGGCCGCCGCGAGCAGCGCGGAGACGTGCTCCAGGCCCCACATGACGCTGCGGGCCCGGCGGTCCCCGGCCTCCGCGAGCGGTTCGATCTGACTGCGGCGCACGGAGATCAGGGCGAACTCGGCGCCGACGAAGAAGGCGTTGACGACCAGGGTCGCGAAGCCGATCAGCAACTGGATCGCGATCATCGGCCCGCCTCCTCGTACGTGTCCTCACCGGTGCCGGGGAGCGGGGCGTGCAGGAGCACGCGGGCCGCCCGCCGCCCGGAGGCGTCCACCACGTCGAGCCGCCAGCCGGCGAGCTCCACGGTGTCCCCGACGGCCGGGATGCGGCCGAGCTCGGTGGCCAGGACGCCGGCCAGGGTCTCGTACGGACCCTCCGGCGCCTTCAGGCCGATGGCCTCCAGCTGGTCGGTGCGGGCCGCGCCGTCCGCGGACCACAGCGCGCGGCCGTCGGCGTCCTCGCCCGCCGGTGCCAGGTCGGAGGTCTCGTGCGGATCGTGCTCGTCGCGCACCTCGCCGACGACCTCCTCGACGATGTCCTCCAGGGTCGCGACGCCGGCCGTGCCGCCGTACTCGTCGATGACGACGGCCATCGTCTGCTTGCCGGAGAGACGGTCGAGCAGCCGGTCCACGGTCAGGCTCTCGGGCACCAGGAGCGGCTCGCGCAGCATGTCGCCGATGCGGCGGCGCGGGCGCTCGGCGGCCGGTATCGCCAGGACGTCCTTGATGTGCGCGATGCCGACGACCGAGTCGAGGCTGCCCCGGTAGACGGGGAAGCGGCTGAGACCGGTCGCGCGGGTCGCGTTGGCGACGTCCTCGGCCGTGGCCTGCACGTCCAGGGCGGTGACCTGGACGCGCGGGGTCATGACGTTCTCCGCGGTCAGCTCGGCCAGGTTGAGGGTGCGGACGAACAGCTCCGCGGTGTCCGCCTCCAGGGCGCCCTCCTTGGCGGAGTGGCGCGCCAGGGCCACCAGCTCCTGCGGGGAGCGGGCGGAGGCCAGCTCCTCGGTCGGCTCCATGCCGAGCCGGCGCAGAATGCGGTTGGCGGTGTTGTTGAGATGGCTGATCAGCGGCTTGAACGCGGCGGTGAAGATCCGCTGCGGGGTGGCCACCACCTTGGCGACCGCGAGCGGCGAGGAGATCGCCCAGTTCTTGGGGACCAGCTCGCCGACGACCATCAGGACGACGGTCGACAGGGCGGTGCCGAGGACCAGGGCCACCGAGGAGGCGACCGAGGGGGAGAGGCCGAGGGCTTCGACCGGGCCTTGGAGCAGCTTGGCGATCGACGGCTCGGAGAGCATGCCGACGACCAGGTTGGTCACGGTGATGCCTAGCTGCGCGCCGGAGAGCTGGAAGGTCAGCGACTTCACGGCCTTGAGGGCGCCGGCGGCGCCCCGCTCGCCGCGCTCGACGGCTGCTTCGAGCTCGCCGCGCTCGACGGTCGTCAGCGAGAACTCCGCCGCCACGAAGGCACCACAGGCCAGCGCGAGCAGCAGAGCCACGAAGAGGAGCAGTACCTCGGTCATCGGTTCACCTCCGTCCCTCGACGAGTCCCATGATCAGTCAGGGGAGGGAGGACCGCGCGATGTCGGCTTCGGGAACGGCTACTGGGAGGCTCGCCCATGGGCGGACGCTCACACCTTTCGATAGTGCGGGGCAGCGCTGTGGCTGATCGGATGACCGAATTCTGACCACCCATGGTAAAGGATGGGCAAAGCGGGTGCGATCAGTCGCCGGAGGCGGTCGTGAGCGGCTTCACCCAGCGGGTCCACTGCTCCTGGGGTCCGTACTCCGCGGCCCGCCACGCGGCCTGCCCCCGCTCGTTCCGGTCCAGCACCATCGCGTCCGCGCGCCGGCCGCCGAGCCGTACGAAACGCTCCTCGGCCGCGGCGAGCAGCGCGCCGCCGATGCCCCGGCGCCGCTGGTCCGGGTGGACGGCGAGCCGGTAGAGATGACACCGCCACCCGTCGAAACCGGCGATCACCGTCCCGGCCAGCTCCCCGTCCCGCTCGGCGAGCAGCAGCGCCTCGGGGTCCCGCTCGACGAGCCGCTCCACGCCCGCGCGGTCGTCGCTGATGCTCGTGCCCTCCGCGGCGGCCTTCCAGAAGGCGAGCACGGCGTCGAGGTCGGCCGCCACGGCGGCCCGTATCCGAAGATCATCCATGCCCGCATCCCACCACCGGCCCGGCCCGCCCGTCGACCGTGTTTCACGGGTCAGGACGGGCAGGGTGGGGCAAGGCGGGGTGGGCGGGGCGCCGCGGGTTGCCGGGGCGGGCAGGGGGCCACGGCGCGGTCGTGCGGGAGCCCGGGGTGGGTCGTGCGCGGCCGTACGGGGTCAGGCGGAGGGAGACTCCCGCAGCAGCGTGATCACCGGGCCGAACGCCTCCATCGCGTGGTCGAGCACCGTCAGGTACGAGAAGCCGAATCGCTCCCGGAGCGCGCGCACCCGGTCGGCGATCTCCCGCACCGTGCCGATCAGGAGGATCGGCAGGTCGAGGACCTGCTCCTCGGTGAGGTACGGCGCCCGCGGCAGGAACTCGGCCGCCGCGGCGGCCCGGTCCTCCGTCACGATCACCCGCTGGATCAGCAGGTTGAGCTCGGCGGGCGTCTCGCGGCCCGCCTCCCGCTCGAAGCCCCGGTACGCCTCCACCCGCGCGGCGACCTCCGACGCGGTGAGCACCGTCACCGCGTCGCCGGTGAAGCGGCCCCCGCTGAAGGCCGTCACGTCGGCGTGCCGGGCGGCGAGCCGCAGCACCCGGTTCCCGTTGCCGCCGATGAGCAGCGGGGTGCGCGGGTTCCCCTCCTCTCCCTTCAGGGTCCCGGCCAACTCCTCGACGGTACGGGCGAGATGGTCGACCCGCTCGCCCGGCGGCAGGAACGGGATGCCGGCCTGCTCGTGCTCGGCCCGCACATAGCCGGTGCCCAGGCCGAGTTCGAGCCGCCCGTCGGTGAGCGCCGCCGTCGTCGCGACCTCGCGGGCGAGCAACGCCGGGTTCCAGAAACCCGTGTTGAGCACGAAGGTGCCGAGCCGGGGCCGGGTCGTCGCCTCGGCCGCCGCCACCAGGGAGGGGAACGGGGCGGGCATGCCGAGGT
Organism: Streptomyces sp. NPDC023157; assembly: GCF_055560575.1. Classification (NCBI taxonomy): domain Bacteria; kingdom Bacillati; phylum Actinomycetota; class Actinomycetes; order Kitasatosporales; family Streptomycetaceae; genus Streptomyces; species Streptomyces sp. NPDC023157. The sequence continues at coordinate 777,559 of NZ_JBVHIL010000003.1, read as the reverse complement.
GGTCCGCGACCAGGATCAGGTCGTACCCCAGCTCCTCGGCCCGGCGGCAGCGCGCCCGCCACTCGGCCCCCGTGCCGGGCGTGAGCATGTTGACGGCGAAGCGGAAGGGCGGGACCACGGCGGTACCTCCAGGTCGACGAGGGGCGGCGGGCGGTGGGCAAGGTGACGGGCTCTCAGCCTGCCATGTTCCGCGGGGGATCGGCGCGGCGCAGGCCGCGGATCGCCGGGATCGCGAGCAGCGCCGCGCAGCCCGCCAGGCAGGTGCCCGCCGAGACCAGCAGCAGCCGCCCGGGGGAGGCCAGCGCGGTGGCGGGACCCGCGAGGATCTGGCCGAGCGCGATCCCCGACACCGATCCGGCCAGCTCGTACGCGCTGACCCGGTTGAGCACCGCGGGCGGCGTGTGGGTCTGCACGCTGGTCGCCCACATCACCGACCAGAACGCCAGGGCGCCACCGCCGACGGCGTGGCCCGCGAACAGCAGCGGCAGTCCGGCGTCCAGGGCCACGCAGAGCGGCAGCGCGGTGTACAGCGCCATCGCCCCCGCGCCGGCGGCCAGCGGCCGGGCCGGACGCAGCCGCAGCGCGAGCAGCCCGCCGAGCACCGTGCCGACGCCCAGGAAGGAGACCGCCAGACCGTACGCGTTGGGGCCGAGCCGGGCGCCGACCAGCGCCGAACTCAGCGGCACCAGCGGGCCGAAGATGAGGACGCCGTACACCACCCAGATCAGGATCACCGCCCACATCCAGGTGCGGGAGCGGAACTCGTGCCAGCCCTGCCGCAGATCGCGGCGGAGCGAACGCGCGGGGGCCGCGGACTCCTCGGGCGCCGGGCCGGCCGGGGCGAACCGGATCAGCGCCAGGCACAGGGCGCTGAGCAGGAAGGTGCCCGCGTCGATCGCGTACACGGTCCCGGCGCCGGTCAGGGTGATGAGGAGCCCCGCGAGGGCCGGGCCGAGCAGGTGGGCGAGGGCGTCGGCCACCTTGAGGGTGGCGTTGGCCCGCTGCGGTTCGGCGGCGACCAGCGGGACCATCCCGTTCACCCCCGGCAGGAACATCGCGACCGCCGCGCCCGCCAGCGCCGCCATGGCGACCAGCAGCCAGAACGGCGGCCGCCCGGCGAAGAACGCGACCGCGAGCACGCCCTGGGTGAGCACCCGGGCGAGGTCCGCGCCGATCATCATCCGGCGGGCGCCGAAGCGGTCGGCGAACACGCCGCCGAACAGGACCAGGACGACGAACGTGCCGGTCCAGGTGCCGAGGACGAGACCGGCCCCGGAGATCCCGTAGAGCGCGCCGACCGCGAGCGCGGCGGCCACCGGCATCATCGCGTCACCGAACAGCGAGACGGTACGGGCGGCGAAGTAGAGGGTGAAGCGCCGGTCCCACAAGGGGAGTCGGGCGGGCGGTACGGGCGAGGGGCACGGGTGGTCCCGGGTCTGCGTGGTGGTCACAGCAGGGATCATGGTCTGGACCAATTCTCCGTTCCCAGTGTCCTGACCGACATGAAGGGGTACTTTCGCGCCATGACGCCGTCCCGCCCGTCACCCAAGTCCCGCGCGCCGCACCGGGTGGTGGCCCTGCTGCAGCCCCGGCAGTCGGCCTTCCCTCTCTCCTGCGCCGCCGAGGTGTTCGGCGACCACGGCCCGGCGATCCCCGCCCGTTACACCTTCGAGGTGTGCGCCGAACGCCCCGGCCCCGTGCCCACCCAGACCGGCTACGACCTGCTGGTCACCCAGGGCCTGGAGGCGCTGGAACACGCCGACACGGTGCTCGTGCCCGGCCGCGAGCACGCGGACGACGCCGAGGTGCCGCCCGCCGTGATCGCGGCGGTCCGCCGGGCGCACCGGCGCGGCGCGCGGATCGTCGGGCTCTGCTCCGGCGCCTTCGTGCTCGCCGCCGCCGGGCTCCTCGACGACCGGCGGGCCGCCACCCACTGGGCCCGGGCCACCGCCCTCGCGGCCCGGTTCCCCCGCGTCCGGGTCGACCCCGGGGTGCTGTACGTCGACCACGGCGACGTCGCCACCAGCGCGGGATCCGCGGCCGGCGTGGACCTCTGCCTGCACCTCGTACGCAGCGACCACGGCGCCGCGTACGCCATGCGGATCGCCCGGCAGATGGTCATGCCGCCGCACCGGGAGGGCTGCCAGCTCCAGTACGCCGAACTCCCCACCTCCGGGCCGGTCGCCGACTCGCTGGCCCCGCTCCTCGAATGGCTCGCCGGGCGGCTCGACCGGCCGACCAGCGTGGCCGAGATGGCCGCGTACGCGCAGCTCTCCGCCCGCACACTGACCCGCCGCTTCACCGAGCAACTGGGCATCAGCCCCGGCCGCTGGCTGCTCGACCGGCGGCTCGCGGCCACCCGCGCGCTCCTGGAGGAGACCGACCTGCCGGTCGAGACCATCGCGCACCGGGTCGGCCTCTCCTCGGCGGTCAACCTGCGGCGCCGCTTCCACGAGGCGCTGCGCACCACACCGGCGGCGTACCGGCGCACCTTCCGCGCGGACGCCTGACGCCGGGCTCGGGCCGGGCTCAGCCCCGGCCCGTCCTCAGCCCCGGCCCGTCCTCAGCCCGGCCCCGTCCTCAGCCGTGCCTCAGCCCGTCACGAAGCAGAACTCGTTCCCCTCCGGGTCGCGCATCACCTGGAACGTGCCCTGCTCGTCCGTCACCGGACCGCCCGAGCGGCGCGCGCCCCACGGCAGCACCTCGTCGGCCGCCGCCACCGGGTCGGCCACCTCCACGTCCAGGTGCAGGCGGTTCTTCACCGCCTTGCCCTCCGGCACCCGCTGGAACGCGATCCGCACGAACCCCGGCGGATCGACGTACGACCAGTCCGGGCTCCGGTCCACCGGAGCCCCGCCGAGGAGGGCCGACCAGAACCGGGCGAGAGCGGCCGGGTCGGCACAGTCGAACACGATCTCCTGAACATGAGCACGCATGCGGGCCAGCGTACGGAGCTCAGGCCTCCGGCGCCGCCGTGAACGGCTCGGCGAACCGCGCGGTGAACCCCTCCGCGTCCCAGCGCCCGCCCAGCGCGGCGGCCAGCCAACCGGGCGCCGCCGCCCGGAACTCCGCCGCGTCGAGGGCGCCGGCGCCCGCGGGAACCGCGCCGAGCAGCGGCGCGTCCGCCACCCGCGGCAGGTCCGCCAGATTGCACCGCGCCGCCAGGTCCGGCGCCTCGGGCCAGCTGCCGACCACCACGCCCAACTGCTCGATCCCGCGCGCCCGGAGCGCCTCCCCGGTCAGCGCCACGGAGTTGAGGGTGCCGAGCCCCGCCGGGGCGACGACGAGCACCGGCGCGTCGAGCAGGCGGGCCGCGTCGGCGAGCGTCCCGCCCTGCTCGTCGAAGCGGACGAGGAGACCGCCGGCGCCCTCCACCAGGACCAGGTCGTGCTCCTCCGCCAGCTTCCTGGCCGCCTCCGCGACCTCCGCCGGGGTGACCGGCGCCATCCCCGCGCGGCGCGCCGCCGTGTTCGGCGCCAACGGCTCGGGGAAGCGCGCGAGTTCCGCCCCCACCACCGCCCCCGCCAACCGGCCCACTTCGTCCACGTCCCCCGCCTCGCCCTTCCCGACGCCCGTCTGAGCGGGCTTCAGCACGGCGACGGAGCGGCCGGAGGCATGAGCGGTGGCGGCGAGGGCGGCGGTGACGATGGTCTTGCCGATCTCGGTGCCGGTGCCGGTGACGACGATGACGGTCATGGGGGTCCTTTCGGGGGTGGTCCGGATGCGGGGGCTCGGGCTGGTCAGCCCGCTCGCGCCGCTTCGCGTACCGCGTGCGCGATGCGGGACACGTCCTCGTCGCTCGTCACGAACGGCGGCATCGTGTAGATCAGGTCGCGGAAGGGCCGGAGCCACACGCCCGCCCGGACCGCCGCCCGCGTCGCCGCCGCCATGTCGACCTCGTGGTCGAGCTGGACGACGCCGATCGCGCCGAGGACGCGGACGTCCCGTACGCCCGGGATGCCGGCCGCGTCCGCGAGGCCCGCGCGGAGGCCCGCCTCGACGCGTTTCACCTCGACCTGCCAGTCCTGGGAGAGGAGCAGGTCGATCGAGGCGAGGGCGACGGCCGAGGCCAGCGGGTTGCCCATGAAGGTGGGGCCGTGGGCCAGCACGGGGACCTCGCCGCGCGAGATGCCCTCGGCGACCCGGCTCGTGCAGAGCGTCGCGGCCATCGACAGATAGCCGCCGGTCAGCGCCTTGCCGACGCACATGACGTCCGGCGAGACCCCGGCGTGGTCGGCGGCGAACAAGGCCCCCGTCCGCCCGAACCCGGTCGCGATCTCGTCGAGGACGAGGAGGACACCGTGCTCGTCGCAGGCCTCCCGCAGCACCCGCAGGTACGCGGGGGAGTGGAAGCGCATGCCGCCCGCACCCTGCACCACCGGCTCCACGATCACCGCGGCCAGTTCGTCCGCGTGCCGCCCGATCGCCTCGCGGAGGAGATCCGCGTACGACTCCTCGTACGTGGCCGGCGGCGCGTCGACGAACACCTGCCGCTGCAGGACGCCGGACCACAGCTCGTGCATCCCGCCCTGCGGGTCGCACACCGACATGGGCTGCCAGGTGTCGCCGTGGTAGCCGCCGCGCCAGGTGAGCAGCCGCTGCTTGCCGGGGCGGCCGACGGAGCGCCAGTACTGGAGGCACATCTTGGCCGCGACCTCGACGGAGACCGAGCCGGAGTCGCTGAGGAAGACGTGCCGCAGGGGCTCGGGCGTGATCTCCACGAGGCGTGCGGCGAGCCGGACGGCGGGCTCGTGGGTGAGCCCGCCGAACATGACGTGGCTCATCCGGTCGAGCTGGCCGCGCACCGCCTCGTTCAGGACGGGGTGGTTGTAGCCGTGGATGGCCGACCACCAGGACGACATGCCGTCGATCAACTCGTCCTGGCCCTCGGCCGGTTCGGCGAGCCGGAGCCGTACCCCGGACGCGGAGTCCACGACCAGCGGCTCCGCGCGGCCCGGCATGGGGCCGTACGGGTGCCAGACGTGCGCCCGGTCCAGGGCCAGCAGTTCGTCGTTACGCATTCGGCGCGAGGTCCGTACCGGCACCCCGGCGGCGCACCGCCACCAGGTCGGTCCTGGCCTCGGAGACGGCCGGGGCCGCCTCCTCGGCCGCCGCGCCGCCGCACGGACCGCAGCCGCCACCGGCCGAGCCGTGCGACCCGCAGCCGCCGCCGGCCGCCTCCGCGTGCGACCCGCATCCGCCGCCCGCCGCGGCGGCAGCGGCCGCCACCGCGTCCGCGCGGTGCGCGGGGAGCGTCGTCGTGCCCGCGCCCTCCACCTCGAAGCCGGCGTCCGCGATCATGTCGAGGTCGGCCTGGCCGGCCTGGCCCTCGCTGGTCAGGTAGTCGCCGAGGAAGATCGAGTTGGCGATGTTCAGCGCCAGCGGCTGCATCGAGCGCAGATGGACCTCGCGGCCGCCCGCGATCCGTACCTCGACGTCCGGGCAGACGAACCGGACCATCGCGAGGATGCGCAGGCAGCGCTGCGGGGTGAGGTTCCACTCCTTGGCGAGCGGGGTGCCCTCGAAGGGGATGAGGAAGTTGACCGGCACCGAGTCCGAGTCGAGCTCGCGCAGCGCGAACACCACGTCGACCAGGTCCTCGTCGCTCTCGCCCATGCCCGCGATGAGGCCCGAGCAGGCGGACAGGCCCGCCGCGTGCGCCTTCTGCACGGTGTCCACGCGGTCCGCGTAGGTGTGGGTGGAGGTGATCTCCCCGTACGTCGCCTCGGACGTGTTCAGGTTGTGGTTGTACGCGTCGGCGCCGGCCTCCCGCAGCCGCTCCGCCTGGCCGTCCGAGAGCAGTCCGAGGCAGGCGCAGACCTCCACGCCCTCGTTTTCCTCCTTGATGGCCTCGATGGTCCTGCCGACCCGCTCGACGTCACGGTCCGTCGGGCCGCGTCCGCTCGCCACCAGGCAGACCCGCTTCGCGCCGCCCGCGACTCCGGCGGCGGCCGCCGCGGAGGCCTCGTCGGGCTTCAGCCACGTGTACTTGAGGATCCCCGCCGTGGAGCCGAGCCGCTGCGAACAGTACGAGCAGTCCTCGGGGCACAGGCCGGACTTCAGATTGACCAGATAGTTGAGCTTCACCCGCCGCCCGAACCACTGTCGGCGCACCTTGCCCGCGGCGGCCACCACATCCAGCAGGTCGTCGTCGGAGGTCGCCAGTACGGCGAGCGCTTCTTCACGGCTCGGCGACTCGCGCCGCAGCCCCTTGTCCACCAGCGTGTTCAGCAGGTCCATAAGCGCTGATCCTGGCGTACCGCACGCCCCTCGGCCAAGGAGGAACTGAACAAACGACCCCGTTTGAGGTGTGTGTATGGCCACACCCTGACCTCGGCCCGCGACCGTTAGGGTCTGTGCGCTGCCTACAAAAGGATCCGCCATGCCGTCGTACGCCGAGGACCCGCAGGACCCGAGCGCGGGACGGGACCCGCGCACGGCCGCCTTCGCCTGGACGGACACCGCGGCACGGCAGCGGGAGCGGGCGGGGCTGGTCCGTACGCTGCGCCCCCGGGCCGCCGAGTCCGAACTGCTCGACCTGGCGGGCAACGACTACCTGGGGCTGACCCGGCGGCCGGAGATCACCGAGGCGGCGGCCGACGCGGCCCGCCGCTGGGGCGCGGGCGCCACCGGCTCACGCCTCGTCACCGGCTCCACCCGGCTGCACGCGCGCCTGGAGCGCGAACTCGCCGAGTTCAGCGGCTTCGAGGCCGCCCTCGTCTTCTCCTCCGGCTACACCGCGAACCTGGCCGCGCTGACCGCGCTCTCCGTCCGGGACGGGCTGATCGTCTCCGACGCCGGCAACCACGCGTCGATCGTGGACGGCTGCCGCCTGGCGCGCGCCGAGACGGCCGTGGTCCCGCACGCCGACCCCGAGGCCGTCGCCAAGACCCTGGGCGCCCACCCGGGGCGCCCGGCGCTCGCCGTCAGCGACTCCGTCTTCTCCGTGGACGGCGACCGGGCGCCGCTCGCCGAGCTGGCCGCGGCCTGCCGGGCGCACGGCGCGGGCCTGGTCGTCGACGACGCCCACGGCTTCGGCGTCCTGGGCGAGGGCGGGCGCGGCGCGCTCCACGAGGCGGGGCTCGCGGGCGACCCGGACGTCGTCGCCACCCTCACCCTCTCCAAGTCCCTCGGCAGCCAGGGCGGCGCGGTCCTCGGACCGGCCCGGGTCATCGAGCACCTGGTCAACGCGGCCCGTACCTTCATCTTCGACACCGGGCTCGCCCCGGCCGCCGCGGGCGGCGCCCTCGCGAGCCTGCGGCTGATCGCCGCCGAGCCGGGGCTCGCCGCCCGCGCCCGCGGCGTGGCGACGAGCCTGTACACGCTGCTCACCGGGGCGGGGCTGACCGCGGCCCGCCCGGACGCGGCCGTGGTGTCGGTGCGTGCCCCGGGGCCGCAGGAGGCGCTGCGGTGGGCCGCGGACTGCCGGGAACTGGGTCTCGGGGTGGGCTGCTTCCGGCCGCCGTCGGTTCCGGACGGCATCTCGCGGCTGCGGCTGACCGCGCGCGCGGACCTCACGGACGGGCAGATCGAGCGGGCCGTCGGGACGATCCTGCGGACGGCACCGGCCGGGGCGGTGGACGCGGGGCGGGACGCGGTCTGACCGCGGGTCACGCACGCCTGTCCGGTCGCCCGTCGCGGCGTTCACCGCATCGAGCGACAGATATCCGCATATCTTGGTCGATCGCCACCCAGCGCGGCACGATCGGTGGCAGTGTGGCGCGCAGCGCAATCCGGGGCCGGGCCCGGTGGGAAAGGGACAGCGTCGCCATGGCAGATCAGCAGGAAGCAACCGTCACGCTGCCGAGTGATCCCGCGTCGGTGTCGGCCGCCCGGCGGTACGTCGCCGAGGTCCTCGGGTCCTGGGGGCTCGACGACGCGGACGACATCGCGGACACGGTGCGGCTGATCGTCTCCGAGCTGGCGACCAACGCCGTGCAGCACACCTTCGGCCAGTCGCCGACCTTCACGGTCGACGTCCGCCTGGAGCGCGACGAGCAGTTGCGCATCGGGGTGACCGACAGTCATCCGCGCTGGCCGCGGCGGCTGCCCGCCGCGGTGCAGCAGGACAACGGGCGCGGCATGGTGATCATCCGCTATCTGGCCGCCGAGGCGGGCGGGCGGCTCACGGTGACACCCACGCGGGAGGGCGGCAAGACGGTCTGGATCAGGCTGCCCTGGCCGGCGGCGCACGCCGCGTAGGGAGAGTGCCGGGCGGGAGGAGGGGCCGGCGGCGCCACCGGGCGCTCCTCCCGCACCGTCGTGCGGCGCGTTCCGCGTGTACGCGGTCCACGCGCATGCTCGCGGCGCGTTCCTCGTACGGGGTCACGCACCGCGTGCGGCGCGTCGGCTGATCAGACCGATGCGCGGGTACGGCGGGGTCCGCCCGTCAGCGGACGCGGCCGTAGAGGACCTTGGAGCTCCAGATCTTGTCCAGCTTCACCCATGAGCCGGTCTTCGGCGAGTGCCAGATCTTGTTGTTACCCGCGTAGATTCCGACGTGGTACACCCTTCCGCCGGAATGGAAGAAGACCAGGTCCCCCTTCTGCCGGCCGGCCGCCGAGATGTGCCGGGTCTTGTTGTACTGCTGCTGCGCGGTGCGGGGCAGCGTCTTGCCCGCCTTCTTGTACGAGTAGAGCGTGAGGCCCGAGCAGTCGAAACGGCCGGGTCCCGAGGCTCCGTACCTGTACGGCGATCCCTTCTTCGAGGCGGCGACGTTCAAGGCCTTGTCGGCGTAGGACGTCGCTGCCTGGGCCTCCGGCGCCGCTCCTGGGGCGAGCAGCGTGCCGCCGACGGCGGCGAGGGTGAGAGCCGAGACGGCTCCGGCCCGGGACAGCAGGGACGGGACATGCATCTGCGCAGTCATGCGCAACCCTTCGTCAGCCGCCTGTGAAGGATGACCTGTCGGGTTCGGGCAGGCGAAGATGCCCGGCCGCGGCTGCGGCTTCACCCCAAGGAACGTCCGCACACTGCGCGAACGCCCCGTACTGCTCGGGTCCTCCACTCCTGCCGATCCACTCCTGTCGACCAGACGTCCGGGACAGCGGCAGGACTCGGCGTCCGCCCGGACCGCCCCGCCGTGGGTGGCGGGGGCTTGTCGTCGTCGAGGATCTTGACCCACATCCAGGGCGAAATCCGAGCTGAAACGGCGATATGTGAGGCTCCTCACGACTGATCCATACGGGTGGACAGTCAGGTTTCTCGATCGTCGGGAGGGTGGCCGATGAGCCCCGCACCTGCGACGGAACGCCCGATTCGGCCAGATGTGTACTCCTGTTGCGCAACTTGCCTGAGCTACATATCGATGCGGCGACTACGCCGAACGGAGGAGGGTTTCTGCGGTTCCCGTGCCCCGGGCGGCCCTCGACACGACACGCGGGAGTGTCAACTCGCTGGCTCCTCGGGGACGGTGACCCGGCCGGCCCGTCGCTCCCCGTCCAACACCCGTAACGCGCGCGCCAATGTGTCGGCGTGGACCTCGCTCTCGCCCCGCATATGCATGAGTGTCAGGGCGTCACGGAGGGCCGTCGCGCGCCCCACCAGCGCCTGAGCCGCGCGAAGTGCCCCATAGGTATGCGTGGATCTGGATGGATTGATCCTGCCGAGGAGGTCGACGACCTCCAGATAGGTGTCGACGAGGTCGCCCTCGGCGCGCGTCAGGGCGGGGAGCGGCGGCAGCTCCGGGACCATGGCGGGCTCACCGCTCCCCGGCGCCGGCGGAGTGGCCCCGGCTCTGCACCACGTGGTCCACCAGGCCGTAGGCGCGGGCGGCCGGCGCGTCGAGCACGGTGGTCCGGTCGAGGTCGGCGGTGGTCCGCTCGCGGCTCTGTCCGGTGTTCTCGGCGAGGAGGGCGACGACCAGGTCGCGCTGGCGCAGCAATTCCCGCGCGTGGAGGTCCAGATCGCTGGGCTGTCCGCGCAACGGTTCGTCCAGGGCGGGCTGCTGGAGGACGATCCGGGCCCCCGGCAGCGCCAGCCGGCGTCCCGGGGCGCCGGCGGCGAGCAGGACGGCGGCGGGGCCGACGGCCTGGCCGAGGCAGGTGGTCCCCACCTCGCAGGAGAGCGTCCGCATCGTGTCGTGGATCGCGGTCATGGCGCTGACCGAGCCGCCGGGGGAGTTGATGTAGAGGGAGACCGCCTGGCCGGGGGCCGCGTAGTCGAGGTGCAGGAACTGGGCGATGACGTCGTTGGCCGAGGTCTCGTCGACCGGCGTGCCGAGGAAGACGATCCGGCCCTCCAGCAGCTTCGAGTAGGGGTCGAGCGTGCGGCTGCCGTAGGAGGTGCGCTCGGTGAACTCGGGAAGGACATGGCGGGCGTGGGGCATGGCGTACTCCTCTGTCTGTAAAAAATGTACAGGACGTACAGGCCGTAAGATGAGGAGCATGGCCTATGAGATTCCGGTGACGCAAGCGCGGGCAGAGCTCGCCGATCTGATCAACCGCGTCGTCTACGGCAACGAGCGCGTGGTCGTCACCCGCCACGGCAAGCCGCTCGTCGCCCTGGTGTCCGCCGCTGACCTGGAACTCCTCGAAGCGGCCGAACAGCCGATCGAGGAGCGGGCGGTCAGCTCGGTCTCCGGCGTCAGCTCGCTCGCGTCCGCTCCGGGTGAACAGCGCCGCTTCGGTATCGCCGCCCACCACCGCGACCCGGGCGCTCCCGCGGGCTGATCTCCATGGCGTCGCAAAGCCCGAGTTAACGAGCAGGAAAAACTTCCGCCCTAACGTGCAATGTCTGACGCGGCGGCCCTTCTCACGTCGTCAACAGAGTGTTGAGGATCGTTAGGGTCCCCTGCGTCCGGGAGTCATGCCCGGTGGACGACAGTGAGGTGGAAGCGTGCAACTCAGCCCCCATGAGCAGGAACGACTGCTCATTCATGTCGCGGCGGACGTGGCAGAGAAGCGCCGGGCGCGCGGTGTGCTCCTCAACCACCCCGAGGCCGTCGCCCTCATCACCTCCCACGTCCTCGAAGGCGCCCGGGACGGGCGCACCGTCGCCGAGCTGATGGCCTCCGGGCGCAAGGTCCTCGGCCGCGAGCAGGTCATGGACGGCATCGCCGAGATGATCCACGACGTCCAGGTCGAGGCGACCTTCCCCGACGGCACCAAACTGGTGACCGTCCACGAGCCGATCATCTGACGGGGGACGGCGATGATCCCCGGAGAGATCCTGTACGCGGACGGGCCCGTGGTCCTCAACGAGGGCCGCCCCGTCAGCCGCCTCACCGTCCTGAACGCCGCCGACCGGCCCGTCCAGGTCGGCTCCCACTACCACTTCGCCGAGGCCAACCCGGGTCTCGACTTCGACCGCACCGCCGCGCGCGGACTGCGGCTGAACATCGCCGCCGGCACCGCCGTGCGCTTCGAGCCCGGCATCCCCGTCGAGGTCGAACTGGTGCCGATAGCCGGCCGCCGGATCGTCCCCGGACTGCGCGGCGAGACCGCCGGACTCCTCGACAGCACCGAGCCGAACGGAGGCGACCGTGCCTGAGCTGCACCGCGCCGTCTACGCCGACCTGTTCGGCCCCACCACCGGCGACCGGATCCGGCTCGCCGACACCGACCTGCTCGTCGAGATCGAGGAGGACCGCTCCGGCGGCCCGGGCCGCGCCGGCGAGGAGGCCGTGTTCGGCGGTGGCAAGGTCATCCGCGAGTCCATGGGCCAGTCCCGCACCACCCGCGCCGAAGGCGCCCCCGACACGGTGATCACCGGTGTCGTGGTCATCGACCACTGGGGCATCGTCAAGGCCGACATCGGCATCCGCGACGGCCGGATCACCGCCCTCGGCAAGGCCGGCAACCCCGACACCATGGACGGGGTCCACCCCGAGCTGGTCATCGGCCCCGAGACCGAGGTCATCGTCGGCAACGGGCGGATCGTCACCGCCGGCGCCGTCGACACCCATGTCCACTTCATCTCGCCGACCGTCGTCGAACAGGCCCTCGCCACGGGCGTGACCACCCTCGTCGGCGGCGGCACCGGCCCGGCCGAGGGCACCAAGGCCACCACGATCACCCCCGGCCCCTGGCACATGGCCCGGATGTTCGAGGCCCTGGACACCTTCCCCGTCAACATCGGTCTGCTCGGCAAGGGCAACACGATGTCCCGGGAGGCCATGCACTCCCAGCTGCGCGGCGGCGCCCTCGGCTTCAAGATCCACGAGGACTGGGGCGCCACCCCGGCCGTCATCGACGCCTGTCTGGGCGTCTGCGAGGAGACCGGCGCCCAGCTGGCCATCCACACCGACACCCTCAACGAGGCCGGTTTCGTCGGCGACACCCTCGCCGCCATCGGCGGGCGCACCATCCACGCGTACCACACCGAGGGCGCGGGCGGCGGGCACGCCCCCGACATCATCACCGTGGTCTCCGAGCCGCACGTGCTGCCCAGCTCGACCAACCCGACCCGGCCGCACACCGTCAACACCATCGAGGAACACCTCGACATGCTGATGGTCTGCCACCACCTCAACCCGGCCGTCCCCGAGGACCTCGCCTTCGCCGAGTCCCGGATCCGGCCCTCGACCATCGCGGCCGAGGACGTCCTGCACGACCTCGGGGCCATCTCGATCATCTCCTCCGACTCCCAGGCCATGGGCCGGATCGGCGAGGTGATCATGCGCACCTGGCAGACCGCGCACGTGATGAAGAAGCGGCGCGGTGCGCTCCCCGGCGACGGGGCCGCCGACAACCACCGGGCCCGGCGCTATGTCGCCAAGTACACGATCAACCCGGCCGTCGCCCAGGGCATGGGGCACCTCATCGGCTCCGTCGAACCCGGCAAGCTGGCCGACCTGGTGCTCTGGGAGCCCGCCTTCTTCGGCGTCAAGCCGCTCGTCGTGATCAAGGGCGGACAGATCGCCTACGCGCAGATGGGCGACGCCAACGCCTCCATCCCGACCCCCCAACCGGTGCTGCCCCGGCCGATGTTCGGAGCGCTCGGGCGGGCGGCGGCGGCCGGCTCGGTCAACTTCGTCGCCGAGGCGGCGATCGAGGACGACCTGCCGCAACGGCTCGGTCTGCACAAGGAGTTCACCGCGATCGGCTCCACCCGGCGGGTCACCAAGGCCGACATGCGGGAGAACGACGCCCTGCCCCGGGTCGAGGTCGACGCCGACACCTTCACGGTGACCATCGACGGCGAACCGGTCGTACCGGCCCCCGCCGTCGAACTGCCCATGGCCCAGCGCTACTTCCTCTTCTGACGGGCCCCGCACCACCATGAGATCCGCACTGCTCGTGCTCGCCGACGGGCGTTTCCCCGCCGGTGGGCACGCCCACTCGGGCGGCGCCGAGGCCGCGGTCAAGGCCGGCCGCCTCAAGGACGCCGCCGGCCTGGAGGCGTTCTGCCGCGGCCGGCTGCACACCACCGGGCTCACCTCGGCCGCGCTCGCGGCCGCGGCGGCCCTCGGCGCCGACCCGCACGAACTCGACGCCGCCGCCGACGCCCGCACCCCCTCGCCGGCCCTGCGGGCCACCGCCCGCAAGCTGGGCCGGCAGATGATGCGGGCCGCCCGCGCGGCCTGGCCGAGCCCCGAACTCGACCGGCTGGCCGCCGCGTTCCCGCGCGGCGCCCACCAGCCGGTCGTCCTCGGCACGGCGGCGCGCGCCGCCCGACTCGGCCCCGAGGACGCGGCCCACTGCGTCGGCTACGAGACCGTCAGCGGGCCCGCCACCGCCGTCGTCCGCCTGCTCGGCCTGGACCCCTTCCAGGCCACCGCCGTCCTCGCCCGGCTCGCCCCCGACCTGGACGAGATCGCCACCCGCGCCGCCGCCGCGGCCCGCGAGGGCGACGTCCACGCCCTGCCCGCCGCCTCGGCCCCGCTGCTCGACCTCGCCGCCGAACAGCACGCGACCTGGCCGGTCCGCCTGTTCGCCTCCTGAGCCGCCACCCCGAGCAACCGAGAACCCTGGAGCCCCCATGCACCTCGACCACGGCCACGACCACGGCCAGGCGGTCTCCGCCGACGCCCACCGCCCCGACGGCACCCGCCGCGCCCTGCGCATCGGCCTCGGCGGCCCCGTCGGCTCCGGCAAGACCGCCACCGTCGCCGCCCTCTGCCGCGAGCTGCGCGACACCCTCTCCCTCGCCGTCGTCACCAACGACATCTACACCCGCGAGGACGCCGAGTTCCTGCTCCGCGAGGCCGTGCTGCCGCCCGAGCGGATCCAGGCCGTCGAGACCGGCGCCTGCCCGCACACCGCGATCCGCGACGACATCTCCGCCAACCTCGAAGCCGTCGAGGACCTGGAGGACTCGGTCGGCCCGCTCGACCTCGTCCTCGTCGAGTCGGGCGGCGACAACCTCACCGCCACCTTCTCCAAGGGCCTCGTCGACGCGCAGATCTTCGTCATCGACGTCGCCGGCGGCGACGACATCCCGCGCAAGGGCGGCCCCGGCGTCACCACCGCCGACCTCCTCGTCGTCAACAAGACCGACCTCGCCCCCTACGTCGGCTCCGACCTGGACCGGATGGCGAGCGACGCCGCCGCCCAACGCGGCGAACTGCCCGTCGCCTTCACCTCGCTCCGCTCCGCCGAGGGCGTCGCCCCGGTCGCCGACTGGGTCCGCGCCCGCCTCACCGCATGGACCGCATGAGCCTGCGCGCCACCGCCCGGATCGCCGCCGAGGCGGACGGCTCGCTCCCCGTCCTGGAGAGCGACGGGCCGCTCGCCCTGCGCCGCACCCGCGCGCCCGGCCCGTACACCCGCGTCACCGTCGTCGGCGCCATGAGCGCCCCGCTCGGCGGCGACCGGCTCCTCCTGGAGACCGAGGTGCGGGACGGGGCGCGGCTCCTGGTCGACTCCGCCGCCGCGACCGTCGCCCTGCCCGGCGCGGACGGTGCCCCCGCCACGTACGATCTCGCGCTCACCGTCGGCGCGGGCGCGGAGCTGCGCTGGCTGCCGGAGCAGCTGGTCTCGGCCGCGGGCTCCGAGCTCCGCATGCGGACCACGGTCGAACTCGCCGCCGACGCACGGCTGGTGCTCCGCGAGGAGCAGATCCTCGGGCGGCACGGCGAGGAGCCCGGCACCCTCACCACCCGGCTCACCGTGCGCCGCGCCGGGCGCCCGCTGCTCGACCAGGAGCTGGCGTACGGCCCCGGCGCCCCCGGCGGCTGGGACGGCCCCGCCGTCCTCGGCGGGCACCGCGCCACCGGGCAACTCCTCGTCGTCGACCCGGACTTCGTGACGGAAGCGGGCAAGGGGAACAAACCACCCGAAGCGCGACTGCTCGGTGAGCACGCCGTCCTCGTCCCCCTCGCCGGTCCCGCGGCCCTCGTCACCGCCGTCGCCCCGGATGCCCTCGCACTCCGCCGGGCCCTGGACGAAGGGCTCGCGCTGCTCACCTCGAAGTGAACTCCGCTCAGCGGTACACCGCTCTCCGGTTATTGGTTCGGCAAAGAAACATGTGTACGCCCTTTTGTCGGAGGCCCCAAGGACGAAAGGATCCCCCGGATGGCCCACCACGGCGCTGCCACGGGGGCGGCGCCCACCTAGGGGGAGGAACCACTTGAGACGGACAGCAGTGCTCGGCTCCGCCGGCACTCTGATAGCGGGCACGCTCATGGCGACCGCGCTCGCGGCACCCACGGCCGGTGCCGTCACCGGCCACGACCGTGATGACGAGGCGCGCGGCGCGACCATCGCCGCCGCCCAGGCCGCGAAGGCCGGCATCGACTGGCAGGACTGCCCGGCCGACTGGGGCTTCGCCAAGCCCATCCAGTGCGGCTGGGTCACCGTCCCGGTCGACTACGCCAAGCCCAACGGCAAGAAGATCAAGCTCGCCGTGGACCGCGCCGTGTCCACCGGCACCGCCGCCGAGCGCCAGGGCGCGCTGCTCTACAACCCGGGCGGCCCCGGCGGTTCCGGCCTTCGCTTCCCGAGGCGGGTCACCACCAAGAGCCCGCTCTGGGTGAACACCGCGAAGGCGTACGACTTCGTGGGCTTCGACCCGCGTGGTGTCGGCCACTCGGCGCCCATCTCCTGCGTCGACCCGACCGAGTTCGTCAAGGGCCCCAAGGCGGACCCGGTCCCGGACAGCGAGGCGGACAAGCTGGCCCAGCGCAAGCTGGCCGCCGAGTACGCCAAGGGCTGCGCCGAGAAGAGCGGCGACATGCTGCCCTACATGACGACGCGCAACACCGCCCGTGACCTCGATGTCATCCGGGCCGCGCTCGGTGAGAAGAAGCTCAACTTCATCGGCGTCTCCTACGGCACCTACCTGGGCGCCGTCTACGGCACGCTCTACCCGAACCACGTGCGCCGCATGATCGTCGACAGCGTGGTCAACCCGGCGAAGAGCAACATCTGGTACCAGGCCAACCTGGAACAGGACATCGCCTTCGAGGGGCGTCTCAAGGACTGGATGACCTGGGTCGCCCAGCACGACGACACCTACCACCTCGGCAAGACCTACGCCGAGGTCCAGCAGCAGTGGGTGACCCTGCGCGCCGCCGCCAAGAAGAACCCCCTCGGCGGCAAGGTCGGCCCGGCCGAGCTCATCGGCTTCTTCCAGAGCGCGCCGTACTACGACTCCTCGTGGGTCCCGGTCGCGGAGGCCTGGAGCGCCTACGCCGCGGGTGACCCGCAGCCGCTGATCGACGGCGCCGCGGCGGACCTCACGGACACCGCCGGCAACATCGCGTCGGAGAACGGGAACGCCGTCTACACCGCCGTCGAGTGTGCCGACGCCGCGTGGCCGACCAGCTGGAACAGGTGGGACCGGGACAACTCCCGCCTCCACGAGCAGTACCCGTTCATGACCTGGGCGAACGCCTGGATGAACCTGCCGTGCGCCACCTGGTCCGCGCCGCAGCAGAAGCCGACCCAGGTCAAGACGGGCAAGGGCCTGCCGCCGGTGCTCATCGTCCAGTCCGAGCGTGACGCGGCGACGCCGTACGCCGGCGCGGTCGAGCTGCACAAGCGCTTCAAGGGCTCGCGCCTCATCACCGAGAAGAACGCGGGCTCGCACGGCGTCACCGGCCTGGTGAACTCCTGCATCAACCCGCGGGTCGAGACGTACCTGCTCACCGGCAAGGTGGACAGCCAGGACGTGACGTGCGACCCGCACGCCACGCCCCAGCCGTAACACCCGCAGCACAGTAGAGGGGCGGTCGCCGTACGGCGGCCGCCCCTCCGCGGCTCAGCGCGCGGCCAGCCAGGCGTCCTCCGCCGCGTAGTCGAAGAAGTCCACCCCGTACTTCGCCAGACCGGGGAACGCCTCCCGCCAGTCCCGCTCCGCCACCGCCGCGGCCAGGAACTCGATCGTGCCGGGCAGCGACTCCGCGTACCCCACCACCGGCCGGTAGCCCAGCTCCCGCTCCGCCGCCGCCATGTCGCAGATCATCGGACGGGGCGTGGTCCACGGGGTGTAGCCCACCATGTCCTTCGCCGGCGCTCCCTCGAACAGGACCGTCTCGCTGGTCACGCCCATCGCCGCGTCGACCGCCGCGCCGATCTCGGCCACCGTCGGCGCCTCGGGGTCGGCGCCGTTGAGCACCCGGGTCCCCGGCTTCGCGGCGGCCAGCCGGACCAGCTCCGCCAGGTTGTCCACGTGCACCGGGTGGAAGACGGACCGTCCGCCCTCGGCGAGGATCCGCACCGGGCGCCCGTCCAGGGCCCGCTTCACGAACCACAGCTCGCGCGGCCCCGGACTGTACGGGCCGTGCACGGCCGCCGCCCGCAGCAGGGTGGTCGGCAGCGTCCCGCCCGCCGCGAGCAGCTCCCGCTCCAGCGCCACCTTCCGGGTGCCGTACGAACTCTCGCCCGGCGCTACCGTCCCCAGCGTCTCCGGGATCGGCAGCGGATAGTCGGGGAAGCCGTCCGGCTCGTCCTGCGTGTCGAAGTTGCGGCCCTGCGCGTCCTGGTAGACCGCGGCGCTGGAGATCACCACCGCCGAACCGATCCGGTCCGCGAGCCCCGTCAGCTGCCGCCCGTGCGAGGCGTCGTAGGCCACGACGTCCACCAGGACGTCGGTGCCCTCGCCGAGCGCCGCCGCCAGCGCCCCTTCCTCGGTGCGGTCCACGACCGCCGACCGGACCTCCGCCGGCCACTTCTCGTCCCGGCCGCCGCGGCGCGAGCCGGCCGTCACCTCCCAGCCGTCCTCGACGAGCGCCCGCACGGCCGCCCGTCCGATCTGTCCTGTCGCTCCCAGCACGAACGCGTTTCCCTTGGTCATGCGGGGGACGCTACGTGTCGCGGGTCACGCCGCCCAGGCCATTTCGCCGTGCGCGGATCCGCTGTGGGCGTCACGCCGGCGGGAACTTCCCGGGCTCCTCGGCCGCGTCGCCCGCCGCCTTCACGTCGGCCGCGTAGGCGTCCACGTACTCCTGCCCGGACAGCGCGAGGATCGCGGACATGATCTCGTCCGTGACCGCCCGGACCACCTCCCGCTGCCCCGCCATCCCCGCGTGGCGGGAGAAGTCCAGCGGCTCCCCGAAGCGGATGGTGACCCGCCGGATCCTCGGCAGGACCCGCCCGGGCGGCTGGATCTCGAAGGTCCCCACCATCGCGCAGGGGACCACCTTCACCCCGGCGGTCAGCGCCATCACGGCCACCCCGACCTTGCCCTTGTAGAGCCGCCCGTCGGGCGAGCGGGTCCCCTCGGGGTAGATGCCGAGCAGCTCGCCGCGGTCCAGCACCCCGAGCCCCTCCCGGATCGCGGCCCGGCCCGCCTCCTTGCCGGAGCGGTCCACCGGGATCTGCCCGACGCCGCGGAAGAACGCCGCCGTCAGCCGGCCCTTGAGGCCCGGGCCCGTGAAGTACTCCTGTTTGGCCAGGAAGGTGATCCTGCGGTCCAGCATCACCGGCATCAGGAAGTGGTCCGAGAAGGACAGGTGATTGCCGGCGACGATCGCCGCGCCCTCCTCCGGCACGTGCTCCAGGCCCTCCACACGGGGCCGGAACAGCAGCTTCAGGATCGGACCGAAGAGCAGGTGCTTGAGGACGTGATAGATCACCGATACCCCCGTCGGACGTCGGACAAGCCTTGCGCGGACCCGTCAGGGCTGCGGCTTCGGACGCGGACGTGGCCGCCCGGCCTGGGACTCGCCGCTGTCCGCGGCGGCCATCCCGATCGTGACCACGCCGAGTATCACCCAGCCGAACCAGAGCCAGCCGCTGCTGCCGAGCGCCACCGTGTACGCGGTGGTCAGCACCAGGGCGGCGGCGGTGACCGCCGCCATCGTCTTCGTGGGACCGGACATCATCGCTCAGCCCTCCTCGAAGCCATCGTGACTCCTGGGACGGGTCGGGCGCCAGCCCTGCGAGAGCGGGGAAACCGTGCTACTGCGAGGCGCGACCCTGGAGCGAGGCCAGGTACGCGTTGTACGCCTCCAGCTCCTTGTCGCCGTCCCGGTCCGCCGCCCGGTCCTTGCGTACCGCCTGCCGCTGCTCGGAGTGGTACCACTGGTAGACCAGCGCGATCAGCACCAGCACGGACGGGATCTCGCTGAACGCCCAGGCGATGCCGCCCGCCGCGTTCTGGTCGGCCAGCGCGTCGATCCCGAGCGAGGCCGGCGGGTTCTTGTACACCTCGACCAGCGGCTCGGTCGCCATCATCATCGCGATGCCGAAGAACGCGTGGAACGGCATGCCCGCGAAGAGCTCCAGCATCCGCATCACATAGCCGGGCCGGTGCGGGCCCGGGTCGACGCCCATGATCGGCCAGAAGAACACCACGCCCACCATGAGGAAGTGGACCATCATCCCGACGTGGCCCGCCTTGGAGCTCATGAGCGTGTCGAACAGCGAGGTGAAGTACAGCGCGTACAGGCTCGCGATGAACATCGAGATCGTGAACGCCGGGTGCGTGATGATCCGCATGTACCGGCTGTGCAGCAGCTTCAGCAGCAGCTCGCGCGGGCCGAGCGAGCCCCGGGCCGCCACCGGCAGCGCCCGCAGCGCCAGCGTCACCGGCGCGCCGAGCAGCAGCAGGATCGGCGACAGCATGGAGATCACCATGTGCTGCACCATGTGCACGCTGAACATGACCATGCCGTAGTCGTTCAGCTTGGTGCACATCACCAGGGCGATGGTCAGCACACCCACCGTGAAGAACACCGTCCGGCTCAACGGCCACGCGTCCCCGCGCTTCCGCAGCCGCGCCACACCCCAGCCGTACAGACCGAGCCCGGCGACACAGCCGATCAGGAAGAACAGGTCGGGGGAGAACTCCAGGGCCCGCCCCAGCGTGAACGGCGGCAGATCCATGGTCATGCCGTGCCCGCTGTGATCCATCGATGTACTCCTGGAGCCCGATTCGCGCTTGTTGTCCGCACCAGACTAGAACCGCCCCCGGCCGCGACTGCGACCGGGGGCGGTTCTGGTGTGGCGGCGGGCGTCAGAGCACGCACTCGGCCTCGGCGTAGCGGTCCGCCGGGACCGTCTTCAGGGTCTCCACGGCCTGCGCGAGCGGCACCAGCTCGATGTCCGTGCCGCGCAGCGCCGTCAGCATGCCGAAGTCGCCGCGGTGCGCCGCCTCCACCGCGTGCCAGCCGAAGCGGGTCGCGAGGACGCGGTCGTACGCGGTCGGGGTGCCGCCGCGCTGGACGTGGCCGAGGATGACCGGGCGGGCCTCCTTGCCGAGGCGCCGCTCCAGCTCGGCGGAGAGCTGGTTGGCCACGCCGGTGAAGCGCTCGTGGCCGTAGATGTCGGTGCCGGCGGTCTTGAAGTCCATCGAGCCCTCGCGGGGCTTGGCGCCCTCGGCGACCACGACGATCGCGAAGCGCTTGCCGTCCTCGAAGCGGGCGCCGACCCGGGCGGTCAGCTCGTCGATGTCGAAGGGGCGCTCGGGCACGACGATCGCGTGCGCGCCGGCCGCCATGCCGGAGTGCAGGGCGATCCAGCCGGTGTGGCGGCCCATGACCTCGACGATCAGCACGCGCTGGTGGGACTCGGCGGTGGTCTTCAGCCGGTCCAGGGCCTCGGTCGCCACGGTGACGGCGGTGTCGAAGCCGAAGGTGACATCGGTCGAGGCGATGTCGTTGTCGATGGTCTTGGGTACGCCGACGATCGGCAGTCCGGCCTCGGAGAGCAGGTTCGCGGCCTTCAGCGTGCCCTCGCCGCCGATCGGGATGATCGCGTCGATGCCGAGGTCCGCGACATGGCCCTTGGCGCGTTCGACGCCGCCGACCAGGTGCGCGGGCTGCACCCGCGAGGAACCCAGCATGGTGCCGCCGCGGGCGAGTATGCCCGCCACCGAGTCCAGGTCCAGCTTGCGGTAGTCGCACTCCAGGAGGCCCCGCCACCCGTCGTGGAAGCCGATGACCTCGTCACCGTGGTCGACGACGGCGCGGTGCACGACGGACCGGATGACGGCGTTCAGACCGGGGCAGTCTCCGCCGGAAGTGAGCACACCAATGCGCATAGCCCAAAAACCTTTGCAACGTGGGCAGACTCCCGGACCACGTCGTCCGGCTGGATCCCCGCCACCCTATCGGTGCAGGGTGGCGGGGCCGAACCGGATGTCCGCACAGTGGACAACGTACTTTCGTACGAGACATGTACGGACCGGGGTGATACGGACCGTCAGGCGGGCTGCGTGGCCGCCGCGATGCGCTCGGCGCGCAGCGCCTCGTACCAGCGGTCGTCCGTCGGCGGCAGCGCGTTCACGTCCAGCGCCAGCTTCAGGAGCAGGTCCGCGATCTGCGGGTTCCGCGCCATGACGGGGCCGTGCATGTACGTGCCGAAGACGGTGTCGTTGTACGCGCCCTCGGTGCCGTCGCCGGTGCCGTTGCCGTTGCCGAACACGGTCCGGGCGAACGCGCGGGCGGTCGGGCCGAGGTGGGTGACGCCCTGGTGGTTCTCGAACCCGGTGAGCTGGGGCAGGCCCAGGTGCGGGTCGATGTCCCCGAGCACGTCGCCGACGCACCGGGCGCCCTCGCCGCGGACCGTCGTCACGTCGAGCAGGCCGAGGCCGGCCTGGCGCTCGCCGACGTCGTTGACGAACTCGTGGCCCAGGATCTGGTAGCCGGCGCAGACCGAGAAGATGATCGCGCCGTTGGCCGCCGCCCGGCTGAGACCGCCGTCGCGGAGCAGCCGCTCGGCCGCGAGCCGCTGCGGCCGGTCCTCGCCGCCGCCGATGAGGTAGATGTCACCGGAGGTCGGGACCGGCTGGTCGCTGCGCACGTCGACGCGCTCGACGCTGAGGCCGCGCTGGCGGGCGCGGCGCTCGACGACCAGGACGTTGCCCTGGTCGCCGTAGGTGCTGAGCAGGTCCGGGTAGACCCAGACCAGACGCAGGCTGCTGTCAGTCATGCTGCTTGTCCTTCTGCGGGGTCGAGCCGGGTCAGTTGCCGACACGGCGGCGGACGTCCTGGAACGCGGTGTAGTTGCCGATCAGCTCGATCTGGCCGGGCGGTGCCACCGTCACGGCCTCGTCGATCGTCTCGCACACGCGGAAGTCCACGCCCGCGACCTCCAGGCGGACCGCGAGGTCCAGCTTGCGGTCGCCGATCACCATGATCGGGTGGCCGGCCAGGCGGCCGTAGTCCACGTCCCACAGCCAGGAGGTGTCCGTGCCGTCGGCGCCGCGGGCGTTGACGGCGAGGATCACCGGGGTCGGCGGCGGGTCGATCAGGGAGAACGTCTCGAGCCAGCCGGCCGGGTTCTTGGCCAGCAGGAGGCGCAGCTCGCGGCCCTGGAAGGAGACCACGTCGTAGCGGCCGGCGACGGCCTGCACCTGGTACATGCGCTCCAGGGCGACCTGCGGCGGCACCCCGAAGACCGCGGCGACCGCGGCGGAGGTGGCGGCGTTGGCCTTGTTCGCGCGGCCGGGCAGCTGGAGGTGGATCGGCCAGGCCGAACCGTGCGGGTCCAGCACGTGGTCGCCGCTGAGCGCCCAGCTCGGCGCGGGGCGGCGGAAGCCGCACTCGCCGCAGAACCAGTCGTCGCCGGGGCGCTGCATCACACCGCCGCAGGCGGGGCAGGACCAGGCGTCGTCCTTCCACTCCTGGCCCGCGGCCACCCAGACCACGTTGGGGGAGGAGGAGGCGGCCCAGACGATCAGCGGGTCGTCGGCGTTGGCGATGACGACGGCCTTGGTGCCGTTGAGGCCCTCGCGCCACTTCTCGGCCAGCATGCGGGTCTCCGCGGCGCGGTCGAGCTGGTCGCGCGAGAGGTTCAGCAGGGCGATCGCCTTCGGGGTGGTGTCCCGTGCGACGCCCGCCAGGTACTTCTCGTCGACCTCGATCACGCCGTACTTGGCGTCCGAGCCGCCGGCCAGGGCCGAGGTGATGCCCGCGGGCATGTTGGCGCCCAGGGCGTTCGAGACGACCGGGCCGCTGGCGCGCAGCGCCTCGGCGATCAGTCGCGTCGTGGTGGTCTTTCCGTTGGTCGCCGACACGAGGACGACGTCCAGGTGCTGCGCGAGCCGGCCCAGCAGATCCGGGTCCAGCTTGAGCGCGACCCGGCCGCCGATCACCGATCCGCTGCCGCGTCCTGCTGCCCGCGACACCGCGGCGGCGGCCTTGCCCGCCGTCACGGCCAGCTTCGCGCGCGGCGACAGCGGCTCCGAGTTGCTGCCTGACATCGTCCTTGTTCCTCCTTGCGTCGGTCCGGCCTCAGCCTATCGAGATCCGGCCACCAGCCCGAACCGCGGCTCCGTGGCGCGGGTGGCTGCCCCCTGAACGTACCCTTGCGCCCATGCGAAACCGCTTGATCCCCGGCAGTTCCGGCCACGTCCGAGCGCTGACCCTGCTCGGCGACCCGGTGCTGCACACGCCCTGCGAACCCGTCACCGACTTCGGACCGGAGCTCTCCCGGCTCGTCGAGGACATGTTCGCGACCATGTACGCGGCGAACGGCGTGGGCCTCGCCGCCAACCAGGTCGGCGTGGGGCTGCGGGTCTTCGTCTACGACTGCCCCGACGACGAGGACGTCCGGCACCTGGGACATCTGGTCAACCCGCGCCTGGTCGAGGCCGACGGCGACGTGATCCGCGGCCCCGAGGGCTGTCTGTCCCTGCCGGGCCTGGAGGCCCCGACGCCCCGTTTCGACCGTGCCGTGGTCGAGGGCGTCCGGGTGGACGGCGCCCCGGTCCGCGTCGAGGGTACGGGTTTCTTCGCCCGCTGCCTCCAGCACGAGGCCGACCACCTGGAGGGCGGCGTCTACGCGGACCACGTGACCGGGTGGCGGCGGGGCAGACTGCTCCGCCAGATCCGGAAGGAGCCGTGGGGGAGCGGGGCGGCGGCGCTGTAGCCGGCGGGGGGCGGGGTGCGGTCGGGGACTCAGAACCCCGGCCCGTCCGGGCGGTTGCCGGCCGCGGCCAGCCGGCCCCACAGCAGGTCCGCGAGGCTGCGTACCAACTCCTCGCGGGGGCACGGGCGTTCCCCGAGCCACCAGTCGCCCGCGGCGTGCATCATGCCGACGATGCCGTGGCCCCAGATGCGGGCCAGCGCCTCGCTGCCGGGGCCGAGGTCGACCCGCTCCGCGATGACCTGGCCCAGCTCCTCGCCCATGCGCCGCAGCAGCGGCGCCGAGTGGCGGCCCACGTCGAAGCCCTGCTCGGCCTGCTGGGACTCCTCGGCGGGGTGCATGAGGAAGCGGTAGACCTGGGGCATCGCCTCGATGGAGGCGAGATACGTGTCCAGGGTGGACTCGACCCGGCGGCGGCGGTCGGCGGGCGCGTCCAGCGCGGCGCGGAGCGCCGACAACAGGGCGTCGGTGTGCCGGGTGGCGAGGGCGCGGTAGAGGCCGCCCTTGTCGCCGAAGTGGCGGTAGAGGATCGGCTTGGTGATCCCCGCCTCGGCGGCGATCGCGTTCATGGAGGCCTTGGGGCCGTCCCGGAGCACCACGCGGTCCGCCGCCTCCAGCAGTTCCCGCCGCCGTTGGTCGGCCGGCTTCTGCTGGTCGGTGGTGGTCCGGTGTGTGGTGTCCATAAGCGTGTCTCCCCGCCCGTACGAATTCCTGAGGCTGTCGCAACGTAACACCCGGACGGCACTCGGTGCCGATCGGGCGGAATTGCTCCGTTGCTGGTTGACAGCCCCTACCCGTCGGTAACACACTGCTGTTACCGCAAGTAACATACCGCTGGGAGGGACCATGGCAGAGTTCACGCTCGAACTCAACGAGGACCAGAAGCAGGTGCGCGACTGGTTGCACGGGTTCGCCGCCGATGTGATGCGCCCGGCGGCCGCCGAGTGGGACGAGCGTGAGGAGACGCCCTGGCCGATCATCCAGGAAGCGGCCAAGATCGGCATCTATTCCCTCGACTTCTACGCCCAGCAGTTCTTCGACCCCACCGGCCTCGGCATCCCGATGGCCATGGAGGAGCTCTTCTGGGGCGACGCCGGCATCGCGCTCTCCATCGTCGGCACCGGCCTCGCCGCCGTGGGCGTGATGGCCAACGGCACCGAGGAGCAGATCGGCACCTGGATCCCGCAGATGTACGGCGACGCCGCCGACGTGAAGGTCGCCGCCTTCTGCTCCTCCGAGCCCGACGCCGGCTCCGACGTGGCCTCCCTGCGCACCCGCGCCGTCTACGACGAGGCCAAGGACGAGTGGGTGATCAACGGCACGAAGACCTGGGCGACCAACGGCGGCATCGCCAACGTCCACGTCGTCGTCGCCGCCGTCGACCCCGAGCTCGGCTCCAAGGGCCACGCCTCGTTCATCGTGCCGCCGAACACCCCCGGCCTCTCACAGGGCCAGAAGTTCCAGAAGCACGGCATCCGCGCCTCGCACACCGCCGAGGTCGTCCTGGAGGACGTCCGGGTCCCCGGCAGCTGCCTGCTCGGCGGCAAGGAGAAGCTGGACGAGCGCCTCGCCCGCGCCCGGGAGAAGGCGAAGTCGGGCGGCGGCGAGCGCGTGAAGAACGCCGCGATGGCCACCTTCGAGGCCTCCCGCCCCGCCGTCGGCGCCATGGCCGTCGGCACCGCCCGCGCCGCGTACGAGGTCGCCCTCGACTACGCGAAGACCCGCGAGCAGTTCGGCCGCCCCATCATCGACAACCAGGGCGTCGCCTTCCAGCTCGCCGACATGCGCACCCAGATCGACGCGGCCCGCCTGCTCGTCTGGCGCGCCTCCTGGATGGCGACCGCGGGCAAGCCCTT
Organism: Streptomyces sp. NPDC023157; assembly: GCF_055560575.1. Classification (NCBI taxonomy): domain Bacteria; kingdom Bacillati; phylum Actinomycetota; class Actinomycetes; order Kitasatosporales; family Streptomycetaceae; genus Streptomyces; species Streptomyces sp. NPDC023157. Next base: position 751,512 of record NZ_JBVHIL010000003.1, on the reverse strand, counting down.
CACCTCCGCCGAGGGCTCGATGTCCAAGCTCTACGCGAGCGAGGTCGCCAAGAAGGTCACCGCCCAGGCCATCCAGATCCTCGGCGGCAACGGCTACACCCGCGAGTACCCGGTCGAGCGGATGCACCGCGACGCGGCCATCTACACGATCTTCGAGGGCACCAGCGAGATCCAGCGCCTGGTCATCGCCCGCACCCTGTCGGGGATGCCGATCCGCTGACGCCGCACCGCGGCCCGGAGGGGCGGACGGCGCCGGCCGGCGCCGTACGGGGGGCGTCACACCACGCAGAACTCGTTCCCCTCCGGGTCCCGGAGCACCACCGCGTAGTACGCCATGCCGTCCGGCTCGTCCATCGTGTACAGGATCGAGGCGCCCAGAGCGGTCAGCCGGGCGACCTCGGCGTCCACGCGCTCGCGGCGCCGGGCGAGCGGGACCGTGCGGCCGCCGCCGACCTTCAGGTCCAGGTGGAGGCGGTTCTTGGCGGTCTTCGGCTCGGGGACCGCCTGGAACCAGACGCGCGGGCCGACGCCCTTCGGGTCCACGATCGACTCGGGCAGCTCGCCCGCGCCGTCCGTCAGCTCGTCCTCCGGGACGCCGATCGCCCGCCAGTACGCCTGCCAGCTCGGGTGGCCCTCCGGCGGCGGTTCCGGCACGTAGCGCAGGGCCTCCGCCCAGAAGACCACGAGCCGCCGGGGGTCGGCGCAGTCGATCGTGAGCTGCAGGGTCATCTCCGTCGTATCCATGCCGGAAGCGTCCCAGACGCCACTGACAGCGACCCGCGGTGGAGGCTGCCGGAGACCCCTCCCGTACGGCAGAATCGAACGAACCGGCGAACAGCACGGGACGTCAGACGGAACGTCACACGGGGGGACGCACGATGGCGACGACCACCACCGCACAGGAGATTCCCGAACTCACGGGAGTCCCGCTGCTCGGCTCACTGCTCGACCTCAAGAACGACTCGCTCGGCACCTTCCTCAAGGCCCGCCGCGACCACGGCGACGTCGTCCGGATCACGGCGGGACCACCCGGCGCCCGGGCCACCGTCCACTGCGTCTTCTCCGCCGAGGGCGCCCAGCGCGTCCTCGCCACCGACGCCGCCAACTTCCGCAAGGACAACGCCTTCTACCAGGAGATCCGCGAGTCCTTCGGCAACGGCCTGCTCACCAGCCAGGACACCGACTACCTGCGCCAGCGCCGCCTCGTCCAGCCGCTCTTCACCCGGCGCAGCGTCGACGGCTACGCCTCCGCCGTCGCCACCGAGGTCACCCGGCTCACCGACGGCTGGCGCGCCGAGGGGCACGACTCCGTGGACGTCGTCCACGAGATGACCGGGCTCGCCCTGCGCGCCGTCGCCCGCATCCTGTTCGGCACCGACGTCGAGGCCGCCGTCGGCATCGTCGAGCGCTGCTTCCCCGTGCTCGGGGCGTACGTCTCGCGGCGCGGCTACTCGCCCCGCAAGGTGCCGCGCTCCTGGCCCACGCCCGGCAACCGGCGCGCGACCACGGCCCACGAGGAGCTGTACGCCGTCTGCGACCGGATCATCGCCGAGCGGCGGGCGGCCGGCACCGGCGGCGCGGGGGAGGACCTGCTGAGCCGGCTCGTCGAGGCGAGCAGCGACGAGGACGGCGGCTTCGACGCGACCGAACTGCGCGAACAGGTCCTGGTGTTCCTGCTCGCCGGGCACGAGACCACCGCCACCTCGCTCGGCTTCGCCCTCCACCTGCTCGCCCGCCACCCCGAGGAGCAGCGCCGGGCCCACGAGGAGATCGACACGGTGCTCGGCGGGCGCGCCCCCGGCGCGGACGACCTCGACGCCCTGCCGTACCTCACCCGTGTCCTGAAGGAGACGATGCGGCTTTTCCCGGCCGCCCCGGCCATCGGGCGGCGGGCCGTCGAGGCCACCGAGATCGGCGGGTACGCGATCCCCGCCGGGGCCGACGTGATCGTCTCGCCCTGGGTCACCCACCGCCACCCGGGCTACTGGGAGGACCCGGAGCGCTTCGACCCCGAGCGCTTCACCCCGGAGCGGGAGGCCGAGCGGCCCCGCTACGCCTGGTTCCCCTTCGGCGGCGGCCCGCGCGCCTGCATCGGGCAGCACTTCTCGATGCTGGAGTCGGTGATCGCCCTGGCGATGATCCTCCGGGAGTACGAGCTGGAGGCGATCGACACCCAGGTGCCGCTCGCCTCCGCGATCACCCTCCAGGCCCTCGGCCCGGCCCGCTGCCGCCTGAAGCCCCGTACCCGAGCACAGGACGGCCGGGGAGCCGGGGGCGAGGTGCGCGAGGGCGTCTAGGGGCGCGTCGCCAGCAGCACTGTGGCGTACAGCTCCTCGTCCTCCAGGATCCGGGCCGACAGGCCGTGCGCGGTGACCGCCGCCACGGCCCGGTCGGCCTGGCGCTCGCTCGTCTCCACCAGCAGATGTCCGCCCGGGGCCAGCCACCCGGCCGCCCCGGCCGCGACCCGGCGCAGCACCTCCAGGCCGTCCGCGCCACCGTCCAGCGCCACGAGCGGCTCGTGGTCGCGGGCCTCGGGCGGCAGCAGGGCCACGTCCTCGCTCGGCACGTACGGCACATTGGCGACGAGGACCTCGATCCGGCCGCGCAAGGCCTCGGGCAGCGGCTCGAAGAGGTCGCCCTCGTACACCCGGCCGCCGCGCGGCTCCACGTTCCGCCGGGCGCAGCGCACCGCCGCCGGCTCGATGTCGGAGGCGTACACCTCGGCGCCCGGCACGGAGGCGAGCAGCACCGCGCCCGCCGCGCCCGAGCCGCAGCACAGGTCGACGCAGACGGCGCCCGGCCGGGCGAGCGACACGGCCCGTCCGACGAGGAACTCCGTACGCCGGCGCGGCACGAACACGCCCGGATCGACCTCGATCCGCAGCCCCCCGAACTCGGCCCAGCCCACCACGTGCTCCAGCGGCAGGCCCGCGGCCCGCCGCTCGACCATCGCGTCGAGCTCGGCCGGACCGGCCGCGGCCGCGGTCAGCAGCTCCGCCTCCTCCTCGGCGAAGACGCAGCCCGCGGCCCGCAGCCGCTCCACCACCCCGGCCTCAGACAAGCTGCGCCTCGATCGCCGCGACGACCTCCGGGGCCTCCGGCTCGGTGCGCGGGCGGAAGCGGGTGACCGCCCCGTCGCGGCCGATCAGGAACTTCTCGAAGTTCCACTGCACGTCCCCGGCCTCGCCCTCGGCGTCCGCGACCTTGGTCAGCTCCGCGTACAGCGGGTGCCGTCCGGCGCCGTTGACGTCGGTCTTCTCCAGGAGCGGGAAGGTCACGCCGTACGTCGCCGAGCAGAAGGTGCCGATCTCCTCGGCGCTGCCCGGCTCCTGGCCCGCGAACTGGTTGCAGGGCACACCGACCACGGTGAAGCCGCGGTCCCCGTACTCCTTCTGCAGCCGCTCCAGCCCGGCGTACTGCGGGGTCAGGCCGCACTGGGAGGCCACGTTGACGACCAGAACGGCCCGGTCGCGGAAGTCGGCCAGGGAGAGCGGGTCCCCGGCGAGGGTCTTCAGCGGAATCTCGTACAGGCTCATGGACAGCTCCTCCGGTAAATGAGGTTTGATCTCAGCATGGGAGACGAACCACTGGCAATCGAGATCGATTCCGCCGAGGACCGGCCGGCGCCGGGCCGGGTGTGGTGCCGCCTGTGCGGGCGCCCGCTGACCGGCGCCGAATCCCGCCGCACCGGTCTCGGCCCCGCCTGCGACGCCAAGCTGCACCCGCCGGGCCCGGACATCCGCACCCGCCGCCACGAGGTCGACCAGGACACCCTGCCCGGGATCTAGGCCGCGTCCCGCCGCCGGCAGCTCGTGGGCCGCGCTCGTGCGACTACCATGTCCGGGTCCCGCCGGGCCCGCGTGAAGGAGTCACACCATGCCAACTCCCGTCGCCGGCCGTGGACTCGGGGCGTTCCTGCGGGCCCACCGCGCCCTGCTGAAGCCCGAGGACGTCGGCCTGCCCGCGACGTCCCGCCGCCGGACCCCCGGGCTGCGCCGCGAGGAGGTCGCCTCCCTCTCCGGCGTGAGCATCGCCTGGTACACGTGGCTGGAGCAGGGCCGTGTCGCCGCCTCTCGGCAGGTGCTGGAGTCCGTCGCCCGGGTGCTGCGGCTCGACGAGGGGGAACTGCGCCACGCGCTGCGCCTCGGCGGCTACCACGAGCCCGAGACCGCCCGCGCCCCCGAGCAGTGGGGCGCATCCCTCCAGCCCGTGCTCGACTCCTGGCCCACCAGCCCCGCCGTCCTGCTCGACCGCGCCTTCGACATAGTCGCCTGGAACGCGGCCTGGGCGGCGCTCTGGGGCGAACCCACGGCCCTCCCGGCCGGCCGGCGCAACCTGATGTGGCTCGTCGCGGCCGACGAGCGGCTGCGCGCCGTGCTGGGGGACAGCGACTGGGAGCCCCTCGCCATGAGCGTCTTCCGGCACTTCCGCGCCCAGGCCGGCGCCGGACCGGCCGACGAGCGCGTCGACGAGCTGTACCGCCGGCTCGCCGCCGACGTGCCCGAGCTGAGCCACTGGTGGAACTGCCACTCCGTGGGCGGGCTCACCACCCGGGTCGTCACCGCCACCCCCGCGGGCGGCGCCCCCATCCGGCTGTCCCTGTCGTCGCTGCGGCCGGTCGACGCCCCCGGCTCGCTGATCGTGCTGTTCACGCCGAAGAGCCGACAGGACGGCACGGCGGTCGCCGATCTCGTCGACCGCCCGCTGCGTCGTGTCGGCTCTCCGGCGTGGAAAGCGGGCTGAAGACGCGACCGAGGGGAACGGCAACCGGGCCGTCGTGCCCTGGCCCCGCCCCAGCTCAGGCGCTCTCCGCCGCGCCCACCGCACCGGCCGGCTCCGCGCCCCGGCGCAGCCGCGCGCTGACCAGCAGGCCACCGAGCGCCGCGACCACCGCGAGCCCCACCCCGATCACCGCCGTGCCCAGCGTCAGATCGGCGAAGAGGCCCACCGCCCAGGCGCCGAGGCCCGTACCGGCGTACATCGTCGAGGTGAGCCACGCGCTGGACGTGGCACGCAGCTCGGGAGCTGCCGTGCCCGCGAGGGTCTGCTGGTCGGTGACGAAGCCGCCGCTGGCCACGAACCAGACGCCGACGCCGAGCAGCGCCAGGACCGGACCCGGGCCCCACACCGTCAGCGCGATGCCCACGGCGAGCAGCAGCCCCCACACGGCCAGCAGGGGCTGGTCCGTACGTCCCTGGGCGCGGGCCCTGTCGCCCAGCCGGCCGCCCAGGGTCGAGCCGACGATGCTGCCGGCGCCGACGAGGACGCCGATCAGGCCGAGCGCCGTCACGGACAGGTCGAAATGGTCCGCGAGCACCACGCCCATGAAGGTGTAGGCACCGAGGTTCGCCGCGTTGAACGCGGTGTTGACCAGCAGCGACCGGCGCAGCGCGCCGTGGCCCCAGGCCGCGAACACCGCACGGGCGCCCATGCCGACGGCGGGCCGGGCCGCCTTGGCCGCCGGAATCCGCGCGAGCAGCATCGGGACGACGACCAGCGTGCCGACGGCCATGGCCCAGAACGCCGCCCGCCAGCCCGCCGCGCCCGCCAGGAAGCCGCCCAGCGGCACGCCGAGCACCTGGCCGCAGGAGAAGAACGCCATGCCGAGGCCCAGGGCCCGGCCGCGCACCGTGTCCTCGGTGGTCTCCGCGAGGTGCGCCCAGATCGCCGGACCGGCCGCCGCGGCCGCGAGGCCGGCCAGCGCACGCGACACCACGAGCAGGGTGAGGCCGTCGGAGAGCGCGGCGGCCACGTTCGAGAGCAGGAAGAGGACCGAACCGGCCAGCAGGGTGCGGCGGCGGCCGACGTGGTCGCTCACCAGACCGAGGAACGGCGCGCAGACCGCGTACACGAGCACGTACGCCGTGACGCCGTACGCCGCCGCCGACTCCGCGATCCGCAGGTCCGTGGCGATCGTCGGGAGCAGTGGCGACACCAGGAAGGTCTCGGTGCCGAAGAGGAAGAGCAGGCCGAACACGGAGGCGTAGGGGCCCCACCGGAAGCGGGCCGGGGCTGAGGTCGGGGCGGCGGGCGCGGCGGGCGAGGCGGTCGGGGCGGGAGGACTGTCCATGGCGGCGGGTCTGCCTTTCGGGCGAGGCTCATGCGTGCCCGGCACGTCGGTGCCGGCCCGCTCACCCTGGTCCGCCCGCCGAAGGCCGACCAGTCAGGCGTTGGTCCTGTGAGTACGTGTCACAGGACCGGCGGCCCGGACGGTCGCCGCCCGGGCCGCCCCCGCGCTCACAGCTTGCGGAACAGGCCCTCCTGCACCACCGACACGAGGAGTCGGCCCTCGCGGTCGTAGATCCGGCCCCGGGCCAGCCCCCGCCCGCCGTGCGCGATCGGCGACTCCTGGTCGTACAGGAACCACTCGTCGGCCCGGAACGGGCGGTGGAACCACATCGCGTGGTCGAGCGAGGCCATGTCGAAGCCGCGTGGGCCCCACAGCGGCTCGACCGGGATGCGCACCGCGTCGAGCAGCGTCATGTCCGAGGCGTAGGTCAGCGCGCAGGTGTGCACGAGCGGGTCGTCGCCGAGCGGCCCCACCGCCCGCATCCACACCGCACTGCGCGGATCGGCGCCCTGGACCTCTTCCTTCGACCAGCGCAGCCGGTCCACGTACCGGATGTCGAAGGGCTGGCGGCGGGCCATCCGCTCCAGCGCCTCCGGCAGCGTCCCCAGGTGGTCGCGGATCTCGTCGGCGAGGTTCGGCAGGCTCTCCGGGTCGCCCAGGTGCCGGGGCGGCAGCTGGTGTTCGAAGGAGGACTCCTCCGGCCGGTGGAAGGAGGCCGTGAGGTTGAAGATCGTCCGGCCCTCCTGGACGGCCGTGACGCGCCGGGTGGTGAAGGAGCGCCCGTCCCGCACCCGCTCCACCTGGTAGACGATCGGCACGCCCGGCCGGCCCGGCCGCAGGAAGTACGCGTGCAGCGAGTGCACCGGCCGCTCGCCGTCCGTGGTGCGCCCGGCCGCCACCAGGGCCTGGCCGGCGACCTGCCCGCCGAAGACCCGCTGCAGCGACTCCTGCGGGCTGCGGCCGCGGAAGATGTTCACCTCGATCTGCTCCAGGTCGAGCAGGTCCACGAGCCTCTCGGCGGGGTTGGTCACCTCATGCTCCTTCGGGAGTGTCTACAGCTGTCCGACCGAGGTCACCCGCACGACCGCCCGGCCCTCCTCGTCCGAGGCCGCCAGGTCCACCTCCGCGCTGATGCCCCAGTCATGGTCGCCGTTCGGGTCGGCGAAGGTCTGGCGGACGCGCCACAGGCCGTGCTCCGCGTCCTCCTCGATGGCGAGCAGCTTCGGGCCGCGCGCGTCCGGGCCGGTGCCCAGGTCCTCGTACTCGTCCCAGTACCCGTCCATCGCCTCGCCCCACGCGTCGGCGTCCCAGCCGGACTCGCCGTCCAGCTCGCCGAGCGCGTTCACGTTGTCCAGGGCCGCCAGCTCCACCCGGCGGAACATCGCGTTGCGCACCAGGACCCGGAAGGCGCGGGCGTTCGCCGTGACCGGCTTGACCTGGTCGGCCTTCTCCTGCGCCTGCTCGGCGGTCTCGACCTCCGGGTTGGCCAGCTGCTCCCACTCGTCGAGGAGCGAGGAGTCCACCTGGCGCACCATCTCGCCGAGCCACTCGATCAGGTCCTGGAGGTCCTCGGTCTTCAGGTCGTCCGGGATCGTGTGGTCCAGGGCCTTGTACGCGCTCGCGAGGTAGCGCAGCACGATGCCCTCGGTCCGCGCCAACTCGTACCAGGAGGTGAACTCGGTGAAGGACATCGCCCGTTCGTACATGTCACGGATGACGGACTTCGGCGAGACCGGGTGGTCGCCGACCCACGGGTGCGACTTCCGGTAGACGTCGTACGCGTGCCAGAGCAGCTCCTCCAGCGGCTTCGGGTACGAGATGTCCTGGAGCCGCTCCATGCGCTCCTCGTACTCGACGCCGTCCGCCTTCATCTGCCCGACCGCCTCGCCGCGCGCCTTGTTCTGCATGGCGGCGAGGATCTGGCGCGGGTCGTCGAGGGTCGACTCGACCACCGAGACCATGTCCAGGGCGTACGAGGGGGATTCCGGGTCCAGCAGGTCGAACGCGGCCAGCGCGAAGGTCGACAGCGGCTGGTTCAGCGCGAAGTCCTGCTGGAGGTCGACCGTGAGCCGGATCCGGCGGCCCTCGGCGTCCGGGGTGTCCAGCTGCTCCACCACGCCGCCGTCGAGCAGCGAGCGGTAGATCGCGATGGCCCGGCGGATGTGCCGCAGCTGGTTGCGGCGCGGCTCGTGGTTGTCCTCCAGCAGCTTGCGCATCGCCTGGAAGGCGTCGCCCGGCCGGGCGATCACGGACAGCAGCATGATGTTGGTGACCTTGAACCGGGAGGTCAGCGGCTCCGGCTCGGAGTCGATCAGCTTCTCGAAGGTGGTGTCGCTCCAGGCGACGAAGCCCTCGGGGGCCTTCTTGCGGACCACCTTGCGGCGCTTCTTCGGGTCGTCGCCCGCCTTGGCGAGCGCCTTCTCGTTCTCGATGACGTGCTCGGGCGCCTGCGCGACCACGAAGCCCGCCGTGTCGAAGCCCGCCCGCCCGGCCCGGCCCGCGATCTGGTGGAACTCCCGCGCGCGCAGCGTCCGCACCCGGTTGCCGTCGTACTTCGTCAGCGCCGTGAACAGCACCGTGCGGATGGGCACGTTGACGCCCACGCCGAGGGTGTCCGTCCCGCAGATCACCTTCAGCAGACCGGCCTGCGCCAGCTTCTCGACCAGCCGCCGGTACTTGGGCAGCATGCCCGCGTGGTGCACGCCGATGCCGTGCCGCACGTAGCGCGAGAGGTTCTGGCCGAACTTGGTGGTGAAGCGGAAGTTGCCGATCAGCTCGGCGATCTTGTCCTTCTCCTCGCGCGAGCACATGTTGATGCTCATCAGCGACTGCGCCCGCTCCACCGCCTGCGCCTGGGTGAAGTGCACGATGTAGACGGGCGCCTGCCTGGTCTCCAGGAGCTCGGTGATCGTGTCGGTGATGGGGGTCAGCCGGTACTCGTACGACAGCGGCACGGGCCGCGTCGCCGAGCGGACCACCGAGGTCGGCCGCCCGGTCCGCCGGGTCAGGTCCTTCTCGAACATCGACATGTCGCCGAGGGTCGCGGACATCAGGATGAACTGGGCCTGCGGCAGTTCGAGGATCGGGATCTGCCAGGCCCAGCCGCGGTCCTGCTCGGCGTAGAAGTGGAACTCGTCCATCACGACCTGGCCGATGTCCGCGTCCTTGCCGTCGCGCAGCGCGATCGAGGCGAGCACCTCGGCCGTGCAGCAGATGACGGGGGCGTCGGCGTTCACGGAGGCGTCGCCGGTCAGCATGCCGACGTTCTCGGTGCCGAAGATCTTGCACAGGTCGAAGAACTTCTCCGACACCAGCGCCTTGATCGGCGCCGTGTAGAACGTCACCTGGTCATTGGCGAGGGCCGTGAAGTGCGCACCCGCCGCGACCAGCGACTTTCCCGAGCCGGTCGGGGTGGAGAGGATCACGTTCGCCCCGGAGACCACCTCGATCAGCGCCTCCTCCTGAGCCGGGTAGAGCGTGATGCCCTGGCCCTCCGCCCATGAGGAGAAAGCCTCGAAAAGGGCGTCGGGGTCGGCGGTCGGCGGGAGCTGATCGATAAGGGTCACGCCCCCATCTTGCCTGGATTCCGCCCGGATGAGGGAACCGGCCACCGGTACGAAGATCACGGAGGATAGGCTGGCCCGTCGACCGGTCGCGCGACCGGTCGTCCGACCGTGCGTCAACTGGGCGCCGGCGTACGCGGAAACGGGGCGGGTACGACCATGATGGGACCGGCGCACTCGCTGTCCGGAGCAGCGGCCTGGCTGGGGGTCGGGGCGGCCGCGGCGGCGTTCGGCCACCCGATGCCGTGGCCTGTTCTCGTCGTCGGCGCGCTCATCTGCGCGGGCGCGGCCCTCGCCCCCGACCTGGACCACAAGTCGGCCACCATCTCGCGCGCCTTCGGCCCCGTCTCCCGGGGCCTCTGCGAGATCGTCGACAAGCTGTCGTACGCCGTCTACAAGGCCACCCGCTCCACCGCCGACCCGCGCAGGTCCGGCGGCCACCGCACCCTCACCCACACCTGGCTGTGGGCGGTCCTGATAGGGGCGGGCTGCTCCGTGGCCGCGGTCACCGGCGGCCGCTGGGCGGTCCTGGCGATCCTCTTCGTGCACCTGGTGCTCGCGGTCGAGGGCCTGCTGTGGCGGGCCGCCCGGATGTCCAGCGACATCCTGGTGTGGCTGCTCGGCGCCACCAGCGCCTGGATCCTCGCCGGCGTCCTCGACCAGCCCGGGAACGGTGCCGGCTGGCTGTTCACCGAGCCCGGCCAGGAGTACCTGTGGCTCGGCCTGCCGATCGTCCTCGGCGCCCTCGTCCACGACATCGGCGACGCCCTGACCGTCTCCGGCTGCCCGATCCTGTGGCCGATCCCGGTGGGCCGCAAGCGCTGGTACCCCATCGGCCCGCCGAAGGCCCTGCGCTTCCGCGCGGGCAGCTGGGTCGAGCTGAAGGTCCTCATGCCGGCCTTCATGGTGCTCGGTGGCGTCGGCGGGGCCTCGGCGCTCGGCTTCCTGTAGCCGTTCCGCTCGCTGGAGCCGTTCGCCGGCCGTTCCGCTTGCCGGAGCCGTTCCGCCGGCCGTTCCCCGGACCGGTGTCGTACGAGGAAGGGGCCGCCCCGGTCCGACCGGGGCGGCCCCTTCCTCGTATCCGCGTGACCGCCTACCCGTGCCAGGAGCGCCACAGGGCCGCGTACGCCCCGTCCGCCGCCACCAGCTCGTCATGGCTGCCCAGCTCGCTGATCCGGCCGCCCTCGACCACCGCGATCAGGTCGGCGTCGTGCGCCGTGTGCAGCCGGTGCGCGATGGCGACGACCGTTCGGCCCTCCAGGACCTTGGCCAGCGAGCGCTCCAGGTGGCGAGCCGCCCGCGGGTCGAGCAGCGAGGTCGCCTCGTCCAGGACCAGCGTGTGCGGGTCGGCGAGGACGAGCCGGGCCAGCGCCACCTGCTGGGCCTGGGACGGGGTGAGGGCCAGACCGCCCGAGCCGACCTCGGTGTCGAGGCCCGCGTCGAGGGCCCGCGCCCAGCCGTCGGCGTCCACCGCGCCGAGCGCCTCCCACAGCTCGGCGTCCCCGGCGCCCGCCCGCGCGAGCAGCAGGTTGTCGCGGAGCGAGCCGACGAAGACGTGGTGCTCCTGGTTGACCAGGGCCACATGCTCGCGGACCCGCTCGGCGGGCATCCGGGCCAGCTCGGCCGAGCCGAGGGTGACCGAGCCGGACCGCGGGGCGTAGATACCCGCGAGCAGCCGCCCGAGCGTCGACTTGCCCGCCCCCGACGGCCCGACCAGGGCGAGCCGGGTGCCCGGGGCGACGTCCATCGACACCTGGTGCAGCACGTCCACACCCTCGCGATAGCCGAACCGCACCTCGTCGGCGCGGACCGTCCGCCCCTCGGGGCGCACCGACCCGTCGCCCGCCTCCGGCTCGATCTCCCGGACGCCCACGAGCCGGCCCAGCGACACCTGGGCGACCTGGAGCTCGTCGTACCAGCGCAGGATGATCCCGATCGGGTCGACCAGCATCTGCGCGAGCAGCGCCCCGGTCGTCAGTTGGCCCACGTCCATCCAGCCCTGGAGGACGCACACCCCGCCGATCAGCAGCACGGCGGCGATCACCACGGTGTGCGTCAGGTCGACGACCGGGAAGAGCACCGAGCGCAGATAAAGGGTGTACCGCTCCCATCGGGTCCATGCGCCGATCCGCCGGTCCGACAGCTCGATCCGGCGCCCGCCGAGCCGGTGCGCCTCGACCGTGCGGCCCGCGTCCACGGTCTCCGCGAGCGCCGCGGCCACCGCCGCGTACCCGGCGGCCTCCGAGCGGTACGCCGCGGGGGCCCGGCGGAAGTACCAGCGGCAGCCCACGATCAGCAGCGGCGCCGCGCACACCAGCGCGAGCGCCAGCGGCGGGGCGGTCACCGCGAGGCCGCCGATCAGCAGCCCCGCCCACACCACGCCGACGACGAGCTGCGGCACCGCCTCGCGCATCGCGTTGGCGAGCCGGTCGACGTCGGTGGTGATCCGGGAGAGCAGATCGCCCGTCCCGGCCCGCTCCAGGACGCCCGGCGGCAGAGCGACCGAACGCACCAGGAAGTCCTCGCGCAGATCGGCCAGCATCTCCTCGCCGAGCATCGCCCCGCGCAGCCGCACCAGCCGGGTGAACACCGTCTGGATCAGCAACGCGACGGCGAACAGGGCCGCCGTACGCTCCAGATGCAGCTCACGGGCGCCGTCCGTCAGCCGCTCGACGACCGAGCCGAGCAGATAGGGACCGGCCATCGAGGCGAGCACCGCGACCGTGTTCACACCGACGAGCAGGGCGAAGGCCCCGCGGTGGCGGCGCAGCAGGTCCCGGACGTACGCCCGCACCGTCGCGCCGCCGCCCACCGGCAGCGTCGTCGCCGAGCGGGGTGCCGCCGGGTCGTACTCCGGGGGAGCCAGGCCGATCATGCCGACTCTCCTTCCAGCTCATCTCGCAGCTCTTCTTGCAGCTCTTCGTCCAGCTTGGCGAGCGGGCCCGGCTCGTCGTCCCCGTCGCGCCCGGCCTGCCCGGCGTGCCCGGCGGGTTCGTCGGGTTCGCGTGTGACGACGGCCCGGTAGCGGGGCTCGGTCGCGAGCAGCTCACGGTGGGTGCCGACCGCGACCGCCGCGCCCTCGTGGACCAGGACCACCCGGTCGGCGAGGTCGAGCAGCAGCGGCGAGGAGGCCAGCACCACCGTCGTACGGCCCGTGCGCAGCCGCTTGATCCCGGCGGCCACCCGGGACTCGGTGTGGGAGTCCACCGCCGAGGTCGGCTCGTCCAGGACCAGCACCTCCGGGTCGGTGACCAGGGAGCGGGCCAGGGCCAGCCGCTGGCGCTGGCCGCCGGAGAGCGACCGGCCGCGCTCGGTGATCCGGGTGCGCATCGGGTCGCCCCCGGTGTCGACGGAGGCCTGGGCGAGGGCGTCGAGGACGTCCCCGCACTGGGCCGCGTCCAGCGCCGCCCGCGCCGCGACCGCCCCGGAGGACGGCACGTCGAGCAGCTCCCGCAGGGTGCCCGACAGCAGCACCGGGTCCTTGTCCTGGACGAGGACGGCCGTACGGGCGGCGTCGAGCGTCAGCTCGTCCAGGGCGACGCCGCCGAGCAGCACCGAGGCGTGGTCCTCGCCCGGCTCCGGCGGGTGTCCGCCGAGCCGGTCCGCGAGCCGTCCGGCCGCGTCCGGGTCGCCGCACACCACGGCCGTGAACCGGCCGGTGGGGGCGAGCACCCCGGTGACCGGGTCGTACAGGTCGCCGGCGGGCAGCTCCCGGCCGGGTTCGGCGCCGTCGGCCTCGGGGCGGCCGGGCGTCGTGCGGGCGAGGGAGAGCACCCGGGCGGCGCGCTTGGCGGAGGGGCGGGAGAAGGAGTACGCCATCGCGATCTCCTCGAAGTTGCGCAACGGATGGTGGGTGAGCGCCACCGCGCCGTAGACGGTGACCAGTTCGCCCACCGAGACGCGCCCGTCGAGCGCCAGCCGCGCGCCGTACACCACGACGGTGAGCAGCAGCAGTCCGGGCAGCAGCACCTGGACGGCGGCGATCAGCGCCCACATCCGGGCGCTGTGCACGGCGGCCTCGCGCACCTCCTGGGAGGCGGCCCGGTAGCGGCCGAGGAACAGCTCCTCGCCGCCGATGCCGCGCAGCACCCGCAGTCCGGCGACGGTGTCGGAGGCCAGCTCGGTGGCCCGGCCCGCCTTCTCGCGCTGCGCGTCCGCCCGGCGGGTGGCGCGGGGGAGCAGCGGCAGCGCGGCGAGCGCGAGGACGGGGATGCCCAGGGCCACGACCGCGCCGAGGTCCGGCTGGTAGAGCACGAGCCCGACGCAGACCACGACCAGCGTGACGGCGGCGGCCGCGAAGCGGGAGGCGGCCTCGACGAACCAGCCGATCTTCTCGACGTCGCCGGTGGACACGGCCACGACCTCGCCGGCCGCGACCCGCCGGGTGAGCACGGCGCCGAGCTCGGCGGTCTTGCGGGAGAGCAGCTGCTGGACGCGGGCGGCGGCGGTGATCCAGTTGGTGACGGCGACCCGGTGGGCCATCGTGTCACCGGCGGCGATCGCCACGCCGAGTAGGACGAGGAGCCCCACACCCAGCGCCAGTCGGCCGCCGTCGCGGTCCACGACCGCCTGCACGGCGACGCCCACGCCGATCGGCAGACCGGCGATGCCGAGCTGGAACAGCAGCCCCCACAGCAGGCATTTCACCTGCGCGCCGAGCTGTCTGCGGCCGAGCCAGAGGAGGAACCTGCCGCCTGAGCGGATGTCCGGGACCCCTGGGTCGGCGTACGGTAGATCGCGAATCTGCATGATGTCCCAGGGCTTTCGACCAGTCGACCGGACCGGTCCCGTGATGTCTCGAACCGATCCAGGCTCACTCGGCGGGGCCTCTCCCGGCAATCGATTTTCTGGCAACCGGACACAGATCCGGCCAAGCCGGGCCCACGCCCTCTGGACCCCGTCCGGAAGCACACGCTTCACTCACGACCCATGAGACAACGGAAGATCATGAGCATGATCGGCGGCCTCACCCTGGCCGCCGGACTGCTGCTCGCCGCCCCCACGGCGCACGCGGACCAGGCCCCGACCCCGCCGGCCGAGTTCACCACGGACTGGCACGACCCGCTCACCGCCGCGCCGCCGGTCGCCACCCCCGGCACCCGCAGCTGCGAAGTGACCCTCGCCGAGGCCCAGTTCCGCGACTTCACCCCGTACCAGGGGAGTTACACCCCGCCCAAGGAGTGCGGCACCCGCTGGAACAAGGTGGTCCTGCGTCTCGAAGGCAAGGTGAAGGGGCGCCAGTACGACCGGCTCGGGCACCTGTCCGTCGGCGGCGTCGAGATCCTCCGCACCTCCACCCCCGAGCCCTCGCCCGACGGCATCACCTGGGCGGTCGAGAAGGACGTCACCCGCTACCGCGACACCCTCAGCCGCCCCCAGCCGGTCGAGATGCTCATCGGCAACGTCGTCAACGACACCTACACCGGCGTCATCGACGTCCGCGTCACGCTCACCTTCCACACCGCCCAGGGCAAGGTGAGGCCCGCCGCCGGCACCCCCGACCGGGTCCTGCCGCTCACCGGCGCCACGCTCACCACCCCGCGCAACACCGAGCGGATCCTGGCCGAGGTGTACGCCACCGGCTCGGGCGGCGGCTGCGAGGAGTTCTGGTACCTCACCGTCCCCGACGCCGCGCCCTACTCCTGCAAGGCCACCGACGGGCCGTACCGCGAGGTGCAGATCTCCGTCGACGGGCGCCTCGCCGGCATCGCGGCCCCCTTCCCGCACGTCTGGACCGGCGGCTGGTCCAACCCCTTCCTCTGGTACGTGACCCCCGCGCCGCGCGCCTTCGACGTGCAGCCGGTCGTCTACGACCTCACCCCCTTCGCGGCCGTCCTCAACGACGGGCGCGCCCACCGCGTCGAGGTCGGCGTGGCCGGTGTCCCGGCCGGCCAGTCCGGCTGGAGCGTCCCCGCCAACGTGCTCCTCTGGCAGGATGAGGGCAGCACGGTCGTCACCGGCGCCCTCGACCGGCACGAGTCCGGCACCCCGCGCAACTCCTCCGTCCACACGCCCGGTTCGCCGGACCGCCTGGACACCACCGGCGGACACACGCTCACCGTCGCCGGGCACCTGAACACCTCGCACGGCCGGGTCTCCACCACCGTCACCCGCACCGTCGACCACCGCTCCACGCACCGCTGGGGCGCCGACGAGAACCCGGACGCGCTCACCGCCTCCTGGACCGACGACGAGACGGTGACCGTCGGCCGGACCGCGACCCGCACCCACCGCGCGTACACCATGGACGGCGAGATCACCGTGGGCACCGACAACCGCCTGCGGACCGTCCTCACCGTCGGCGACCGTTCCTCCGTCGACGTCGTCCGCGACGGCCGGCGCCTGTCCTGGTCCCGGCTCGACGACACGTACACCGGCGACGCCGCCTTCACCCTCGGCGTCCCGCGCGAGCAGCGGCACGCGGTCGGCACCAGCGCCGAGCGCTACCGCCTGTACGGCTCGGGGGGCTGCTACGACCGCTCCCTGAAGACCGTGCAGGGGACCCTGGTGGAGGACCTGCGGCGCTGCTGAGCGGATGCGGTCCTGGCGGTGAGCGGTGATGCTGGACAGGAGCACAGCCCGCCAAGGAGGCTCGGATGAGCGTGATGGACAAGCTCAAGCAGATGCTGAAGGGTCACGAGGACAAGGCCGGCCAGGGTGTCGACAAGGCCGGTGACTTCGTCGACGAGAAGACCCAGGGGAAGTACAGCGGTCAGGTCGACACGGCCCAGGACAAGCTGAAGGACCAACTGGGCCGTGACGACGGCACCCCGCCGCGGTAGCCGCTGACGCGGAGCCTCTCGCCGCAGGGACGGGCACCCCCCGCCCCTGCGGCGCACGGCGTCCCGGTCACGGCCGGGTGGCGCGTTCCAGCTCCAGCAGGGCGGAGTGGTAGCTGCGACCGGTGGCCCGGTCCATGCCGATCTCGCACATCCGGTTCGCCGACAGATGCGCGTCGAACGGCCGGGCCGTCACCTCCGCCGCCTCCTTCGCCGTCGCCGACGCGGTCAGCTCCGGATGCAGCATGCCCCGGTCGCCCGCGAAGGCGCAGCAGCCCGCGTCCTGGGGGACGACGACCTCCTCCGCGCACGCCCCGGCGAGCGCCGTCAGCCGGTCCTCGTCACCCAGGTGGCGCATGGAGCAGGTCGGATGCACGACGGCGGAGCCGACGCGGTGGCGCACGTCGAGCCGTGGCAGCAGCTCGTCCGCCGCCCACACCAGCGAGTCGAGCACGGTCAGCTCGGCGTGCAACTCCCGGTTGTCGTCGGTGAGATACGGCACCACCTCGTGCGCGATGCCGAGCGTGCACGACGAGGCGTCCACGACCAGCGGAAGGCGCCCGCCGGCCGTCCAGCCCCAGGCCGCCTCGACGATCCGGTTGGCCATCACCTCGTTGCCGCGCTCGTAGCCCTTGGAGTGCCAGATCGTCGCGCAGCACGTGCCCGCGACGTCGTCGGGGATCCACACCGGCCGCCCGGCCCGGGCCGAGAGCGCCACCACCGCCTCGGGCAGCGACGGGCCCCGGTGCCCCTCGGGGTTGCCGAAGATCCGGTTCACACACGCCGGGTAGTAGACGGCGACGGCGGCCGGCCGGTGGGTGCGGGGGAGCCGGCGGGGGGCGGCGCCCGGGATCTCGGGCAGCCACTCCGGTACGAGATCGGGCCGCACCGCCTTGCGCGCGAGCCCCGTCACGGTGCCGAGCAGCCGGTCCCCGATCCGCTCGGCGGCCCGCACCGCCAGCCGGGCCGCGGCCTCCACGGCGCGGAAGTCCGACGCGGCGAGCGCGGCGATCCGCTCCTCGCGCGCGGAGTGCCGCTCGTGCCGGAACTCCTTCATCAGGGCGCCCGTGTCGATCCCGACCGGGCAGGCCAGCTTGCAGGTGGAGTCGCCCGCGCAGGTGTCGACGGCGTCGTACCCGTACGACGCCAGAAGGCTGGTCTCGACCGGGGAGCCGTCCGCCTGGCGCATCATCTCCCGCCGCAGCACGATCCGTTGGCGCGGGGTGGTCGTCAGGTCGTGGCTGGGGCAGGTGGGTTCGCAGAAGCCGCACTCGATGCACGGGTCGGCGATCGGCTCCACCGTAGGAATGGTCTTCAGGCCGCGCAGATGGGCCTGCGGGTCGCGGTCCAGGACGATCCGGGGGGCGAGGACCCCGTCGGGGTCGATGACCTCCTTGGTCCGCCACATCAGTTCCGTCGCCTTGGGCCCCCACTCCAGCTCCAGGAAGGGCGCGATGTTGCGGCCGGTGGCGTGCTCGGCCTTCAGGGAGCCGTCGAAGCGCTCCACGGTCAGCTTGCAGAAGTCGTCCATGAAGCCCGCGTACCGCTCGACGTCGGCGGGGTCGCCGGCGTCGAAGGCGAGCAGGAAGTGCAGGTTGCCGTGGGCGGCGTGACCGGCGACGGCGGCGTCGAAGCCGTGCCTGCCCTGGAGTTCGAGGAGTTCGGCGCAGGCCTCGGCGAGCCGGGCGGGCGGCACCGCGAAGTCCTCCGTGATCAGCGTCGTGCCCGAGGGGCGCGCACCGCCGACCGCCGTCACGAACGCCTTGCGGGCCTTCCAGTAGCCGGAGATCGTGCCGGCGTCCCGGGTGAAGGCGTTGGTCACGGAGCCGACCGGGGCGACCAGGTCGAGCCGGCCCATGACCCGGGCAGCCGCCTCCTCGTACGCCTCCTGCCCGGCCTCGTCCGGCGCGCGGAACTCCACCAGGAGCGCGGCCGTCTCCTTGGGCAGCTCCGCCCAGTCGGCCGGCACCCCGGGCACCTTCACCGAGGCGCGCAGGGTGTTGCCGTCCATCAGCTCGACGGCCAGGGCGCCCGCGTCGTTGAAGAGGGGCACGGCCGCCGCGGCGGCCGGCAGGGACGGGAAGAAGAGCAGCGCCGTGCTGACCTTCCGGTCCAGCGGCAGGGTGTCGAAGACGACCTCGGAGATGAACCCGAAGGTGCCCTCGGAGCCCACCATCAGACCGCGCAGGATCCCGACCGGGGTGTCCGCGTCGAGGAAGGCGTCGAGCCGGTAGCCGTTGGTGTTCTTGATCGCGTACTTGGCGCGGATCCGCGCGGTGAGCTCCGGGTCCGCCTCGATGTCCGCCTTCAGGGCGAGCAGCCCCGCGCAGAGCCGCGGCTCCGCCCGGGCCAGCTCCGCGTCGGCGGCCGGGTCGGCGGTGTCGACGACGGTGCCGCTCGGCAGCACGAAGGTGAGCGAGGCGAGCGTCCGGTACGAGTTCCGGGTCGTCCCCGCGGTCATCCCGGAGGCGTTGTTGGCGACCACGCCGCCGATCGTGCAGGCGATCGCGCTGGCCGGGTCGGGGCCGAGCACCCTGCCGTACGGCGCCAGCGCCGCGTTGGCCCGGACGACCGTCGTGCCGGGCCGGATCCGGGCCCGGGCGCCGCCGTCCAGGACCTCGACGCCCGCCCAGTGGCGGCGCACGTCGACCAGGATGTCCTCGCCCTGCGCCTGCCCGTTGAGGCTGGTCCCGGCCGCCCGGAACACCACCTCGCGGCCCTTGCCGTGCGCGTACGAGAGGACGGCGGACACGTCGTCGATGTCCTCGGCCACCACCACGACCTGCGGGACGAACCGGTAGGGGCTCGCGTCGGAGGCGTACCGCACCAGGTCCGAGACGGTGGACAGCACCTTGCCCGGGCCGAGGACGGCGGTCAGCTCCTCCCGCAGGTGCTTGGGGGTGCCACGGGCCTGGAGGTCCGGCACCCGGTCGGGCGCCGCCCGTCGCGGCGTACCGGCTCGCAGGGTCTGCGGGTTCGGCTCCAGTACGGGCATGGCCAGGGCTCCCCTCCGGCGAGGCCGTGCCCCGGTCTCAGCAGGCGCGCCCCGGACCGCGGTCGACCAGAGCGGACAGCAGACCTCCGAGCACCTCGCGCTGTTCGACGGTCAGTGGGGCCAGCATCTCCTCTGCGGCGGCACGGCGCGCGCTGCGCAGCTCCCTCAGCGTGTCGCGTCCGGCGTCGGTGAGCTCGATCCGCACGACCCGGCGATTGCTCGGGTCGGGCACCCTGCGCACCCGGCCGGACGCCTCCAGGCCGTCGACGAGGCTGGTCACGGCCCGGGGGACCACTTCGAGCCGGGCCGCGAGATCCGCCATCCGCGGCGGCTCCTCGTAGTGCGCGACCGTCCGCAGCAGCCGGAACTGGGCGGGGGTGATGCCGACCGGCTCCATGTACCCCTTGTGCGCGCGCTGAAGCCGGCGGGTCAGGCGGAGCAGCTGCTCGGCGAGGAGGCCGTCGGGGTCGGGGGCGCGATCGGGGGTGCGATCGGAGGTGCTCATGCGGGGAATACTATCAGGACCATGTTCATTGTGAGTATAGGTAACAATGAGCTATGCTCCGATGGAGTTGCCTGGCACCTCCCTGGCGCCTTCCCTCATCGTCATCGAACCCTCGTAGGAGCCCATGCATCCGCACGACGAGTCCACCTGGACGCCTCCCTCCCGTGAATCCGGCCGCCCCGAGGAGCCCGCGCAGCTGCGGCGCATCCTGCGGCTCTTCCGCCCCTACCGGGGCCGCCTCGCCGTCGTCGGCCTGCTGGTCGGCGCGTCGTCCCTGGTCTCCATCGCCTCGCCCTTCCTCCTGAAGGAGATCCTGGACACCGCGATCCCCCAGGGGCGCACCGGGCTGCTCAGCCTGCTCGCCCTCGGCATGATCGTGACCGCCGTGGTCTCCGGGGTCTTCGGCGTGCTCCAGACCCTGATCTCCACCACCGTCGGCCAGCGCGTCATGCACGACCTGCGCACCGCGGTCTACGCCCAGCTCCAGCGGATGCCGCTGGCCTTCTTCACGCGCACCCGCACCGGCGAGGTCCAGTCCCGGATCGCCAACGACATCGGCGGCATGCAGGCGACGGTCACCTCGACCGCCACCTCCCTCGTCTCCAACCTCACCGCCGTCGTCGCCACCGTCGTCGCCATGCTGGCGCTCGACTGGCGGCTCACCCTCGTCTCCCTGCTCCTGCTGCCGGTCTTCGTCTGGATCAGCCGCCGGGTCGGGCGCGAGCGCAAGCGCATCACCACGCACCGGCAGAAGCAGATGGCCGCGATGGCGGCGACCGTCACCGAGTCCCTCTCGGTCAGCGGCATCCTGCTCGGCCGCACCATGGGCCGCGCCGACTCCCTCACCCGCTCCTTCGCCGAGGAGTCCGAGCGCCTCGTCGACCTGGAAGTGCGCTCCTCCATGGCCGGGCGGTGGCGCATGTCCACCATCGGCATCGTGATGGCCGCCATGCCGGCGCTGATCTACTGGGCCGCGGGCCTCGCCCTCCAGGCCGGCGGCCCCGCCGTCTCCCTCGGCACGCTCGTCGCCTTCGTCTCCCTCCAGCAGGGCCTGTTCCGGCCCGCCGTGAGCCTGCTGTCGACCGGCGTGCAGATGCAGACCTCGCTCGCCCTCTTCCAGCGGATCTTCGAGTACCTCGACCTGCCCGTCGAGATCACCGAGCCCGCCGAGCCCGTCCGCCCGGGCCCACGTCCGTGGCGAGGTCGTCTTCGAGAAGGTCGGCTTCCGCTACGACCCCGAGGGCGAGGGCCGCCCCACCCTCGACGGCATCGACCTCACGGTCCCCGCCGGCGGCAGCCTCGCCGTCGTCGGCCCGACCGGCTCCGGCAAGTCCACCCTCAGCTATCTGGTGCCCCGGCTCTACGACGTCACCGAGGGCCGCGTCACCCTCGACGGCACCGACGTGCGCGACCTCGGCTTCGACACCCTCGCCCGGGCCGTCGGCGTGGTCTCCCAGGAGACCTACCTCTTCCACGCCTCCGTCGCGGACAACCTGCGCTTCGCCAAGCCCGACGCCACCGACGAGGAGATCGAGGCCGCCGCGCGCGCCGCCCAGATCCACGACCACATCGCCTCGCTGCCCGACGGCTACGACACCCTCGTCGGCGAGCGCGGCTACCGCTTCTCCGGCGGCGAGAAGCAGCGCCTCGCCATCGCCCGCACCATCCTGCGCGACCCGCCCGTGCTCATCCTCGACGAGGCGACCAGCGCCCTCGACACCCGCACCGAGCACGCGGTCCAGCAGGCCATCGACTCCCTCTCGGCCGGCCGCACCACGATCACCATCGCGCACCGGCTCTCCACCGTCCGCGACGCCGACCAGATCGTCGTGCTGGAGGCCGGACGGATCGCCGAGCGCGGCACCCACGAGGAACTCCTCGCCCGGGACGGGCGGTACGCGGCACTGGTGCGCAGGGACGAACACACGAACGTGGGAGCGGTTGTTCCCCAGAACGTGTGATCGTGCCGGTTTTCGTTGCTCAACTCCCGTACGGCGTCGGATGATTACCGAGCGCGAACGACGGGCTGCAGACCGCGACCGCGCAGTCCCACAGAAAGCTCTGTACGAGGAGAAGCACCACCATGAACATCATCACCAACCTGCTCGCCGGCGTCCTCCACTTCCTGGGCTGGCTCGTCTGACCCTCACGCCCGGCAGGAAAGCGGCGCCGTCGGCCTCCCGTCCCAGGGGACCGGCGGCGCCGCCGCGTGTCCGGCGCTCCCCGGATTCGCGGGCGCACCGGGTTAGCGTGCGCCCATGACGTACCGGTCCTGGCAGCCCGAGCGCCGTCGCCGCCGCACCCGCCTGACCCGGCGCGGGCGCCGCGCGCTCCTCCTGGGCGCCGTCATCGCCGTCACCGTCGCCGCGGCGGTCACGGTGCCGCTGCTGCTCGGCGGGGAGGAGCGGCCCGTGCCCGAGAAGCAGCGCACCCTGCTCATCCCGGAGGGCTGGCGGGCCGGAGAGGTGTACGCGGCCGTCGACCGCTCGCTCGGCCTGCCGCAGGGCACGACCCGCAGGACCGCCCAGGCGCCGGCCGCCGGTCTGGCCCTGCCGCCCGCGGCCGGGGGCAACCCGGAGGGCTATCTGTTCCCCGCCACCTACCCGGTGGTGAAGGCCACGACCCCGCAGGGCCTGCTCCGCTACATGGTCGACACGGCGGGCCGGCGCTTCGGCGGCGAGCACGTCACCGAAGGCGCCCGGCGGCACGGGATGAGCGTCCACCAGACCGTGATCATCGCGAGCATCGTGCAGGCCGAGGCCGACAGCGCCGGGGACATGGCGAAGGTGGCGCGGGTCGTCTACAACCGGCTCGGCCAGGGCATGGCGCTCCAGATGGACTCCACGATCAACTACGCCCTGGGGCGAGACACCGTGGACACCAGCCACCAGGACACCCGCATCGACAGCCCGTACAACACCTACGAGCGCCGGGGCCTGCCCCCGTCGCCCATCGGGAACCCGGGCGACGCGGCGATGGCGGCGGCGATCGCCCCGGCCGACGGCGACTGGCTCTACTTCGTGACCGTGAAGCCGGGCGACACCCGCTTCACCGCGAGCTACGCCGAACACCAGGCCAACGTGGCCGAGTTCAACGAGCGGCGACGGGCTGCGGGGCGCCCCTGAGGAGCCGGCGGATCTCGTCCACCGCCGCCCGCCCGGCGCGGTTGGCGCCGATGGTCGAGGCCGAGGGGCCGTAGCCGACCAGGTGGACGCGCTCGTCGCGCACCGCCCTGGTGCCCTCGATCCGGATGCCGCCGCCCGGCTCGCGCAGCCGCAGCGGCGCCAGATGGTCGATCGCGGCGCGGAAGCCGGTCGCCCACAGGATCACGTCCGCCTCGACCGTCCGCCCGTCGTCCCAGGCCACCCCGGGCGGGGTGATCCGGTCGAACATGGGCAGGCGGTCCAGGACGCCGCGCGCGCGGGCGGAGCGGATGGCGTCGTTCAGGGGGAGGCCGGTGACCGACACGACGCTCTGCGGGGGCAGTCCGCGCCGCACCCGGTCCTCGACGAGGGCGACCGCCGCCCGGCCCTCGACCTCGCCGAACGGGCCCTCGCGGTAGACGGGCTCGCGGCGGGTGACCCAGGTCGTCTCCGCGGCGACCTCGGCGATCTCCATCAGGTGCTGGGTGCCGGAGGCGCCGCCGCCGACCACGATCACCCGCTGCCCGGCGAAGGACTCGGGCCCGGGGTACCGGGCGGTGTGCAGCTGGCGGCCCAGGAAGGTCTCCTGGCCCTGGTAGCGGGGCCAGAAGGGGCGGTCCCAGGTGCCGGTCGCGTTGATCAGCGCGCGGGTGACGTACACGCCCTCGGAGGTCTCGACGCGCAGCCGCCCGTCCTCGCCCTCACGGACCGCCGACACCTCCACCGGGCGGTGCACCCGCAGCCCGAAGGTCTCCTCGTAGTCGGCGAAGTAGCCGCCGATCACCTCGGAGGAGGGCCGGGCGGGGTCCGCTCCGGTCAGTTCCTTGCCGGGCAGCGCGTGCATGCCGTGGACCTTGCCGTACGTGAGCGAGGGCCACCGGAACTGCCAGGCGCCGCCCGGTCGCGGGGCGTGGTCGAGGACCACGAAGTCCCGGTCGGGCTCGAAGCCCGTGCGCCGCAGGTGGTAGGCGGCGGAGAGGCCCGCCTGCCCGGCGCCGACGACCACCACGTCCACCGCGTGTACCCCGAAATCGTTCACGGTTCCACTAACCGTGGGCGGGGCGGGGATCTTCCCGGCCCCGCCCACGACGCCACGCGCGGGGACGCCGGCCGGCTACCGCCCGCCGCCGGACACCAGGAGCGGAGCCCCGCCCGGCGCGGAGGCCGGACGGCCGTTCGCCGCCGGGACCCCCAGGAGCGGCGACGGGGGGACGGCCGGCAGCAGGCCGCGCGCCGCCAGCTCCGGCGTCACGCCCTCCCCGAACCAGTACGCCTCCTCCAGATGCGGATAGCCCGACAGCACGAAGTGCTCGACGCCCAGGTCGTGGTACTCCTCGATCCGGTCGGCCACGTCCCTGTGGCTGCCGACGAGCGCCGTCCCGGCCCCGCCGCGTACCAGCCCCACGCCCGCCCACAGGTTCGGCGCGATCTCCAGCCGGTCCCGGTCGAGCGTGCCGCCGCCGTGCAGCGCCAGCATCCGCTGCTGGCCCACCGACTCGCTGCGGCCCAGCGCCGCCTGGGCCGTGGCCACCGTCTCCGCGTCGAGATCGGCGAGCAGCCGGTCGGCCGTCGCCCACGCCTCGCGCGCGGAGTCACGGGAGATGCTGTGCAGCCGGATGCCGAAACGGACCTCGCGGCCCCGCTCCTCCGCGAGCCGCCGGATCCAGTCGATCTTCTCCTTCACCTGCCACGGCGGCTCGCCCCAGGTCAGATACACGTCCGCGTGCTCGGCGGCGACCGGACCGGCCGCCGCCGAGGAACCCCCGAAGAAGATCTCCGGCAGCGGGTCCGGCGGCAGCGCGGTCAGCCCGCCCTCCACCTGGTAGTGGACGCCCTCGAAGTCGTACGGCTGCCCGCTCCACACCCCGCGCACCACCCGCAGGAACTCGGCGGTCCGCTCATAGCGCTGATCGTGGCCGAGGAAGTCGCCGTAGCGCCGCTGCTCGGCCGCGTCGCCGCCGGTCACCACGTTGAGCAGCAGCCGGCCACCGGTGATCCGCTGGTACGTCGCCGCCATCTGGGCCGCGAGCACGGGGGAGACGACCCCCGGCCGGAACGCCACCAGGAACTTAAGCCGTTCGGTGTGCTGGGCGAGCGCGACGGTGGTCAGCCAGGAGTCCTCGCACCAGGTCCCGGTCGGTGTGAGGACCGCCTCGAACCCCAGCCGCTCGGCCGCCTTGGCGATCTGCGCCAGATACGCGATGTCCGGGGCCCGCACCCCGCTCGTGCGGCCGATGCCGCCGTCGCCGTACACATGCCGGTCGACGAGGGTGCGGCCGTCGCCGCCGGTCGGCAGGAACCAGTGGAGATGGACGGTCATCGGGAGCTGCCCTTTCGGTAGCCGCGCGCCGGGGTGGCCGACGGAGCGGGACGTGCGTGGGGTGGACGGTTCAGGCGGCCCGCGGAACGGGCGAGTCCGCCACGGCCCCGAGCTCGGCGAGCAGACGGACGCGCCGCGCGGCGAAGGCCGGATCGGCGGGGGAGCGCGGCCGGTCGAGCGCGACCGGCGTGTCGTACGCGATGCCCCCGCCCCGCAGGACGAGCACCCGGTCGGCGAGCAGCAGCGCCTCGTCGACGTCGTCGGTGACCAGGAGCACGGTGCGGCCGCCCCGCTCCCACCACTCCCGCACCCGACCCCGGGCCGCCGACGCGGCCCGCGCGTCCAGGGACCCGAACGGATCGTCGAGCAGCAGGAGATCGGGATCACGCGCCAACGCCTGTGCGAGCGTCACCCGTTGGCCGGGCGGGCCGGGCGGCGCACCGCGCCACACCCGCCTCCACGGCGCCAGGCGCGGCACCCGGGCCACGAGGGCCCGGCGGCGAGGCACCAGCACGGTGCCGCTGACCTCGCGGTCGAGCCCGGCGAGCACCCGCAGCAGCGTCGACCTGCCGGAGCCGCCCGACCCCAGCAGGGCCGTGAACTGCCCGGCCACCAGGCTCAGATCGAGCCCGTCGACGACAGCGCGTCCGTCGAAGGAGCGGGTCAGACCGCGGACGGTCACGGCCCGGTGGAGTTCGGTCGCCATCACGGCGGCAGCCTTTCGGGAGTACGCCCACGGCCGCCTCGGCGAGGAGGCCGTACGCGACGAGGCGAGGGAGAGCCCGGGGGGTACGCGTCAGCGCCCACGGACACGTACGCGAGACCGCGCACGCGCTCGGGGCTGTCACCGCGTCAGGAAGTCAGGAAGCCC
This sequence comes from Streptomyces sp. NPDC023157, assembly GCF_055560575.1. NCBI lineage: Bacteria > Bacillati > Actinomycetota > Actinomycetes > Kitasatosporales > Streptomycetaceae > Streptomyces > Streptomyces sp. NPDC023157. Next base: position 725,266 of record NZ_JBVHIL010000003.1, on the reverse strand, counting down.
CAGGAGGCCTGGAACAGGAGCCCGGAACAGGGAGGCCCGGAAGCGGGAGGCCCGGAAGTGGGGAGAGGAGGGGCAGACGTCAGCGGCCGCGACGACACGCGGCGGAAGCCACCCGCAGCAGGTCGATGTGACCGCGCGTGGTGAGCAGGGCTGAACGCAACATGCCGCGAACGTAGCGAGCCGTTCCGCGCCCGGTCAACGGTGTCTCGGAGCGTGGACGCGCGATCCCGGCCCGTGAACGGCAGGATGGCCCCATGCCCTTCAGCACCACGATCCTCAGCCTCACCACCGGCTCCACGGAGACCGTCACCGACCTCACCCGCCACTGCGAGGACTTCCTCACCCGCACCGCGCAGGGCGCCGACGGCCTCCTCAACCTCTTCGTCCCCCACGCCACCGCCGGCCTCGCCATCCTGGAGACCGGCTCCGGCAGCGACGACGACCTCCTCACCGCCCTCCACCACCTGCTCCCCGCCGACGACCGCTGGCAGCACCGCCACGGCTCCCCGGGCCACGGCCGCGACCACGTCCTCCCCGCCCTGGTCCCGCCGCACGCCACGGTGCCGGTGCTCGGCGGACGCCTGGAACTCGGGACCTGGCAGTCGATCTGCCTGGTCGACACCAACAAGGACAACCCGGAGCGGCAGGTGCGATTGTCGTTTCTCGGGTAGCGGCTCTCTGCTGCATGAAAGTCGGCGGGGTCTGCGGCGGCACCGAGGAAAAGTCTGGAGCATGCCCCCGCCGGGCATCCGCCCTCCGAACCGGAGGCTGCCGGGTGGTTCAGCGTCAGCTTGACCAGACGTCGTCCGGGTGCGCCGCACCGGCGGGGCCGCCTCCCCTGGTGGTGGGTGTGGCCTGCTGCCCGCGTCCCAGGCCTCGGCGGCCTCCTCCGAACTGCCTTACCGCAGGTTCGGAGGGGCGTGTCGACATCCTTGGGGACTTCGTCCGGGAAGTCAGTGCCCGGATGTGTCAGGCGGGAACAGCGATTCCACGCGGCACATGGGATCCTGCGATCCGGAATCGTTCCAGGTGGGCTGTGGACACTTTTCGGGGTGGAACTCGGCGAAGAGGACCCGATGCGACCAGCGCCATCTGTCGCCGAAGCGCTCCATGTAGCTGTACGACGGCTCCGGATCGCCTGGCCGCACCTGGACGACCTCGGCCCATTCCCCCTGGACCGCCACCTCTCGCAGACTGCCGGCTGCCGCCTCGTCCAGCGTTGAGGCCTCCGAGCTGGCGAAGAGCTCCCCCACAGCCTTGGCACAGGTGTCCGGGGTCGTGTCTTCCAGCTTCTTGCGATAGTCCACCGTCATGAGGGCGCACACGGTCTCCCCGTCTCCTCTCCGTACTGCTTCGGAGGTGCTGGTCCATGTGTCGCGCACACCGGCTTCGCCCGGCTGAGCTCCGACATCGCGGACGGAGTTTCCGGATTCCTGCGTGGCCCAGTAGACGCCCCCGCCCGTTCCGGCCAGGAGCAGGACCACGAGAGGGATCCACCAGCGCCCTCCCTTCTTGGTCGTGTTGTTGATGTCCCGGCCGGCGACGGTGCCCCGGTTGTCCCGACCGATGGACGGGCCGGCGTTCGGGTTCGTGATGTTGTGGCCTGCCAGCAGCGCCCCGTCACCCGCAGTGAACCGGGTGGAGGGGGGATGAGCGGGAGGAGGTGGTACGGACGGCCGTGTCGCGTCGAGCGGAACGTCGGCGTCTTGGGCACCAGTCATGAGGGGATGGCGTCCTCTCCCGCTACTACGTCTCGAAGGGCGGCACCGGAGATGACGGAACCGTCTCCAGCAGCCATGTGCACATCCTTACCGGCGTCGACCTGCGACGAGCCGTCACGGGGCACACGGGCGTGTGACCGCTCGATGCTTCCCTGGGCAAGGAGCGAACCGCGTCCGGCGCGCATGGTGACAACCGCGGCTGGGGTGCTCGGAGTCCTCAAAAGGATCACCAGCGGCACGACAGCCGCGATGACGCCCGCGATCGCTCCGCAGACACCCGCTACCTGATCAGCCTCGTCCAGGTCTCCCAGAAGTGCCCAGGAGACGAGTCCCAGGGCAACCAGCGTCGACAGACACACCAAGGCCCCACAAAGCACGCGCTTCCACATTTCAGCCCCCTGTCCGAGGCGGTGGGAGTTCGTGCTGCGAGGCGCAAGTCCTCACTGGAGGGTCGGGCCGAACTCGCCCGTTCGTGTGGTCAGCCACGGCCGTCGCATGCCTTGCAGTCGCCACTGCCGCGGCAGCTGTCGCACTTCCACACGCCGCGGTATCCCGTTCCGTCGCACGTGTTGCACTTTCCCCTGCCATCGCAGCGTTGGCACTTGTTCCACATGATGAATCCTCATTCCGTTGGTGTATCGGCTCCGGTCCACTCCGGTCCGCTGCCGGGCGCCCGGTCAACCCCGAGCATCGGGGGCGATCGAGATGATCACCACGCTGTGCGAGGGTCATAATCAACGAATCATCAATCCGAACATCCCGAGAGGTGAACCGAGTTGGCAGGAAGGCCGGGACGTCGGGAGCAACCGCTCGATCCGCAGGCCGGCCCACTGGAACGGTTCGCGCTGGGTTTGCGCGACCTGCGCGAAAGGGCCGGCCTGACCTACATGGAGATGGCAGGCATGGCTCATTTCTCGGCTAGTACCCTCTCCCAGGCTGCTGCTGGGCATCGACTACCCACCCGGCCGGTGCTGCGGGCCTACGTGCGCGCCTGCGGTGGGGATCCGGATCCGTGGGAAGAGTGCTGGGAGCGAGTGCGGCACGGCACGTTCGGCCAGGAGAAGGAACGGACATCCGTGCCATTCGAGCCACACGAAGTAGGCTTGGAGGAAGCAACCAGTTTTGTGGGCCGGGAGGGCGAACTCGCGGTAGGCAGCGAAATGATCGAGCGCTGCCGACTGGTCACATTGGCCGGAGTCGGCGGTGTGGGCAAGACGCGGTTGGCCGGACGACTCGTCCGGCACGTGGCCGGCCGCTTCAAGGATGGCAGTTACCGGGTGGAACTGGCCGATGTCAACGGCGGTGATTCCGTCGCGGCAGCGGTCGCCGCGGCAATCGGCGTACAGACTGCCACCGAGCGGGAACCGCTGGATGGACTCACCCGAGCGTTACAGGGGCGTAGCGTGCTCCTCCTGCTCGACAACTGTGAGCACGTTCTGGACGCGAGCGCTCACATCGTCCGCGCCCTGCTCACGTCCTTGCCGGAGCTCCGTATCCTCGCCACCAGTCGGCAACCCCTCGATATCGGGGAAGAGTACGTGCTGCAGGTGAACCCGTTGGCCTTGCCCACCCGGGGGAGCGGCCATCCAGGCGAAACCTGTGAAGAGGCCGAGTTTCGCCCGACCTCTCCGGCGGTCACCCTTTTCGTCGACCGAGCAAGAGCCGCCTCCCCAGGCTTCCGGGTGACGAGGGCGAATCGAACCGTTCTCGACCAAGTATGCCGATCGCTGGACGGGCTACCCCTCGCGCTGGAGATCGCCGCACGTCGGCTACGCACGCTGACTCTCGACGAGCTCCTGGAACGGCTGGATCACCGGTTCGCTCTCCTCGGACCTGGCGGACGTGACCGTACGGCGCACCCTCGTCACCGTGCATTGCGCGCGCTCTTCGACTGGAGCTACGAGCTGTGCACCGATGCCGAGCGAGCCGCCTGGCAGCAGCTGTCCCTGTGCTCCGGCGGAGTCCTGCTCGCTGATGCCGAGCAACTCTGCGGGCGCACCGCGACAGACGAAGCGCAGGACATCGCCGCCCCTGAGGACGTTTTCGAGTCCCTGGCCGGGCTCGTGGACAAGTCCTTGCTCACGAGGGTGGAGACAGGGGGCCGGAGCCGCCTGTACATGCTCGAGACCGTCCGGGCCTACGGGCAGGAGCGCCTGGCGGAGAGCGGCCGGGCGCAGGGCGCACTGCGTCGTCACCGCGCCTGGTACCTCGGCCTCGCCGCCCAGGCCGGGGCCGCTTACGGAACCCCCGAACAGGCCGACTGGCTGCGGCGCCTGCGCTCTGAGCATGCGAATCTGCGGCAGATCGTGACGTCACCCCAGCCGGCCGGTGAGCCTGCGGAGACGCTGCTGAATGCGTCCCTCGGCTTTTGGCTGCACTGCTTGACCTCGGGCCATGTGGGAGAGGGCGTTCATTGGATGCGAAGGATCATCGAGCGGCACCCGCTTCCACCCCGTCCGGAGACCACCTTCACGTGGTGTCGGGCTGTATGGGTTGCCGGCTTTCTGCTGATCCTTCGCGGGGACCGCACAAGCACCCTCGAGATGATCGGGCGCGGTGAACAGGCTTTGGCGGTCAGGACCGCCGTGGACGTCACGGCGCACGAGGTGGCCGGGGCCGCTGAACTCACCGCGGCGTTTCTGCAACTGCGGAGCCTCGTGGCGCTGATGGCCGAGGACGCGGAGAGCTGCGCACGCTACGCGCTGTCAGCCCTGGAGACGGGACACTGTTCCGCGATGCTGTTGACGCAACCGCAGTGCATCGCCCAGCTCGGCTTCTCCGCCGTCATCCAAGGTGACCACGCTCGCTCCACCACGCTGCTCCAAGAGGCCTTGGACATGTCCGAAGCGACGGGCGACACGTGGCACCGCTGCTATCTGTTGTGGGCCCTCGCGATCGAACACGGAGAGAAAGGGCGAGCGAAGGAGGCTCTCCGTCTGCTCCGCCGGGCGCTCCGGCACGCCTGGGAGATCGACGAACACATGGGAGAGGCGGCGCTGAGCGAGACAGTGGCTTGGGTACTTGCCTCCTGCGGTGGTGCCCGCTCAGCGGCCCTGGTGCTGGGTGCCGCGGATCGCGTCTGGCACCCGTCCGGCGTTCCTCGGCTCTTCGGTTTCGCCGCTATGGCCGCCCACCGTGCACGCGGCCTGGACCATGCCCGCCAGGCACTAGGAGAGACGGAGTACGCCCAGGCGTATCGAGAAGGTCAACAGCTTGGTTTGCGCGCCGCGCTGAAGACGGTGTTCGAGGACGTGCAGCAGCTCACCGGTCAGGGCGGGACACCGGCGACCATCGAGGGCGAGAACTCAGACCGTGGTCAGGCCGGAGCGGGACGCCGGCGTGGCACGGCAGGCCATGCCCCGGTACCCCCTCGCCACGGGAACCCACGCGCGTGGGAATGACATCGGGGTTGTCTCAGCAGAGGTCGGCGGACACCAACAAGGACAACCCCGTCCGGCAGGTGCGGCCGAGCTCCCTGGGCTGAGCGCGGGCCGAGGGCGGGGCGAGCCCGGGTCGAGCACAGGCTGAGCCTCGGTTGAGCCGGAAGGGCGGTCCCGGCCCCAGACCGCATCCAAAGACCCCCGTCCTGGCGAAGAATCGACACAGGGGCGTGTGCGCCACGGCACGCCGCGGCCACGGCCCGGACACGTCACGGACCTCGGTGGAACGGATCAGCGCATGGACACTCCCAGCCCCTCCGAGGGCGCCCTCTGCCTCGTCACCGGTGCCAGCGGGTACATCGGGGGGCGGCTCGTGCCGGAGCTGCTCGACAAGGGGTACCGGGTGCGGTGTGTCGCCCGGCATCCGGACAAGCTGCGGGACTTCCCCTGGGCCGGGCGGGTGGAGACCGTGCGGGGGGACGTCACCGACGCCGCGAGCCTCCGGGAGGCGTTCGACGGGGTCGAGGTCGCCTACTACCTCGTCCACTCGATGGCCTCGACGGCGCACTTCGAGGACGCCGACCGGCTCGCCGCCCGCACCTTCGCCGCCGAGGCCCGGGCCGCCGGTCTGCGGCGCCTCGTCTACCTGGGCGGTCTCGCCCCGAGCGGCGTGCCGGACGCGGAGCTCTCGCCGCACATGCGGTCCCGTACCGAGGTCGGGCGCATCCTGCTCGGCTCGGGCGTCCCCACCGCCGTCCTGCGGGCCGCCGTCGTCATCGGCTCCGGGTCGGCCTCCTTCGAGATGCTGCGGTACCTGACCGAGCGGCTGCCCGTCATGGTCACGCCGAGCTGGGTCGGCAGCCGGGTCCAGCCCATCGCGGTCCGCGACGTGCTCCGGTACCTCGTGGGCGCCGCCGCCCTGCCCCCGGACGTCAGCAGGACCTTCGACATCGCCGGCCCGGACGTCCTCACGTACCGGGAGATGATGGTGCGGTACGCGGAGGTCGCCGGGCTGCCCAAGCGCCTCATCGTCTCCGTGCCCATGCTCACGCCCCGGCTCTCCAGCCACTGGATCGGGCTCGTCACCCCGGTCCCCGCCGCCCTGGCGAAGCCCCTCGCGGAATCGCTCCGGCACGAGGTGGTCCGCACCGAGGACGACATCACACGGTACGTCCCGGACGGCCCGGGGGAGCCGCTCACCTTCGACGAGTCGCTGCGGCTCGCCCTCCGCCGCGTCCGGGAGGCCCGGGTCACCACCCGCTGGTCCTCCGCCGGCACGCCGGGCGTGCCGAGCGACCCGCTGCCGACCGATCCCGACTGGGCGGGCGGCAGCCTCTACACCGACGAACGCTCGCGGGCCGTCGACGCGAGCCCGGAGGCGCTGTGGCGGGTCATCGAGGGTGTCGGCGGCGAGAACGGCTGGTACTCGTTCCCGCTGGCCTGGGCCGTACGCGGCTGGGCCGACCGGCTCGTCGGGGGTGTGGGACTGCGCCGGGGGCGCCGGGACGCCGAGCGGCTCCGGGCCGGTGACGCGCTGGACTTCTGGCGCGTGGAGGAGATCGACCGCGGCCGCCTGCTGCGCCTGCGGGCCGAGATGCGCCTGCCCGGCCTCGCCTGGCTGGAAATGCGCGTCGACCGCGACGAGCGGGGCCGCACCTCGTACCGGCAGCGGGCGCTCTTCCACCCCCGGGGCCTCGCGGGGCACGCGTACTGGTGGAGCGTGGCCCCGTTCCACGCCGTGGTCTTCGGCGGCATGGCCCGGAACATCGCCCGGACCGCCGAGACCGAGAGCGGGCGCAGCACGGCCGGAGGGACCGGCGTTCCGGACCGGCGGTAGGCGGGCGTGGGATCCCGCGACGGCTCGGACCACGGGGACAGGCAGGGACGAACTCCGGGAGGGCGCCGAGGCGGAGGCCCGAGACCCGCCGACTCGCCAGGTAGCCCAGGGCCATGGCGAGGACGTGTCGCCGCCAGGACTCGGCGGTCCGCTGCCGCATGACCTCCGTCCGCACGCCTCCGCCGTCCTTCGAGTCAGCCCGCCAGCATCGTCTCCAGCGTCCTGAACGGGTCCGCGATCCGGGCCAGTTCGTACGCGGTGTCGTACGCGGCGTCGCCTATCTGGAGGCGGGCCGCCCGCTCGGCCCGCTGCCGCAACGGCCTCAACTCGGGGGTGCCCCGCTGCGGATGCCCGACCATCTCCCAGAACACCTGGCCCGCCCCGTACGCGACCGCCGCCTCCTCGCCCCGCTCCAGCGCCGCGAGGGCGACCGCCAACAGGTCGAGGCCCAGGCCGAGACCGAAGGCGTCGCCGATGAGGCGCTTGTCGCGGAGCATCGCCCGGGCGTGCGCGGCGGCGTCGGACGCGCGCTCCTCGAACAGGGCTATCACCGCCAGCTGGTACTCCGTATAGGAGCGCGTCCAGTGCTCTCCCACCGCGACGGAGTCGTCCCGCAACGCCTCGGCCGCCGCCCGGGCCCTGCGCAGGGCGCCGGAGGCCGTCAGCGCGAAGACGCGCACCAGCCGGCACCGGGCCGTCGCGGCCGGGCCGGACGCCGGCCCGGCCAGCGCGCGGTCGGCGACGGCGAGCGCGTTCCGGGGCTCGCCCCGGAGCAGCATCACCAGGCCGCGCAGATACGCCGCGTCCGCGAGCAGCGTCGCGTCCCCCGCCCGTACCGCCTCCTCATCGGCCCCGCCCGCCAGCCGCGCCGCCGTGTCGTACTCGCCCCGCAGGCACCGCACCACCCCCAGCGCCCAGCACAGCCTGGCCCGCACGGCCGAGGGCCCGGCGACCAGCCGCAGGCACTCCTCCAGATAGTGCGAGGCCTCGTGCAGATGCCCGGAACACGCCCAGAAGAAGCCGACGGCACCGGCCAGTTCGGCGGCCCGCTGAGGGTCGGTCGCCAGCAGGTGTTCCAGCGCCGCGCACAGGTCGCCGTAGGAGGCGGTCAGCCGCGCGTTCGTCTCCGCCTGCCCCGGCCCCCACCAGGACTCCTCGGCGGCCAGGGCCAGTTCGTGGAAACGCCGGGCGTGCCGGGTGCCCGTCGCACGCGTCTCGCCGAGCTCCGCCAGCCACAGCGCCCCGTACTCGCGCACCGTGTCGTACAGGTGCACCCGGTCGTCGGAGCGCGTGACGACGCTCTTGCGGACCAGCCCTTCGAGCGCCCGGGCCAGCACGCTGTCGGTCAGCGGTCCGCCGCGGCAGACCCGCGTCACGTCCTCCACCGTGGCACCCGAACGGAAGACCGAAAGGCGTGCCCATAGCAGGCGTTCATGGGGATCGCACAGCTCGTGGCTCCACCCGATCGTCGTCCGCAGCGCCCGGTGACGGGCCGGCTGGACCCGGCTCTCCGGGCCCCGGGCGAGCGCGAGCCGGCCGCGCAGCAGCCGGGCCATCGCGGACACCGGCCGCTCCCGCAGCATCCCGGCGGCGAGCTCCAGCGCCAGCGGCACCCCCTCCAGCCAGCGGCACACGTCGGCGGCGGCGACGTACTCCTCGGGCCGGGTCCACCGGACGCCCATGGCCTCCGCACGCGCGGCGAACAGCTCCATCGCCTCGGAGTCGGGCTCCAGCGGGCCGACGGGGAACCGCGTCTCACCGGCCACCCCCAGCGGCTCACGGCTGGTCGCGAGCACCACGAGCGCGGGGCATCGCGCGAGGAGTACGCGGACGAGCGCGGCGCACGCGTCGAGCACGTGCTCACAGGAGTCCAGGACCAGCAGGACCCGGCGGGCGCCGATCCAGTCGGCCACGGTGTCCACCGGATCGCCCGCCGAGTGGTCCGACAGACCGCAGGCGTCGGCGACCAGCGAGGTGACGAGGGAGGGGCTGGTCAGGGACCAGAGGGGGGTCCAGTGGACGGCGGCGAACGCGTCCGGTCGGGGTGCGTCCGGTCGGGGTGCGCCCGGCCGGAGCGGGTGCGGCCGGAGGCCGTCGCGGGCGGGGCACGGTCCGGCGGGCCCCGGTCCGGCGGGTCCCGGTCCGGCGGGGCCCGGGGCGCCCGGTCCGAACTCCTCCGCCACCCGCGCGGCGAGCCGGGACTTGCCGATGCCGCCCATGCCCACCAGCGTCACAAGCGGCCGCGTGGACAGCAGGGAGCCCAGGTCCCCGACGGCCTCTCCCCGTCCGACGAACGGCCCGCTCTCCGGCGGCTGCCAACTCTCCATGCCCCGCATTCTGGGGCCAGGGGAACCGGCGACCGCTGTCTTCGGCCGTTTCCGTGCCGGGTGCATCCGGAACGCGTGTCGAACGGGAACCGCGAGTGCCCGGGTGTGACAACGGGTGTGACATCAGTACGCCGCCGGTGCGGGCTCGCGGGCTCGCGGGCTCGCGGACGGCGGCCCGGCAGGGAGAGCGCGATGACCGTCTCCGTCGTTCTGTACACCTCCGACCTCAGGGTCCACGACCATCCGCCGCTCAGGGCCGCGGTCGAGGGGGCGCGGGAGGTGGTTCCGGTGTTCGTCCGCGACCCGGCCGTGGACCGGGCGGGCTTCGCCGCGCCCAACCGGCTGGCGTTCCTCGCCGACTGCCTCGCCGATCTGGACCGGGGGCTCGCGCGGCGCGGTGGCCGCCTCGTGGTGCGGGAGGGCGACACCGTGGCCGAGGTGCTGGCGCTGGTGCGGCAGACCGAGGCCGACGAGGTGCACATGGCGGCTGGGGTGACCGCCTTCGCCAGGGCGAGGGAGACACGGCTGCGCGAGGCGCTGGAGGGCGACGGGCGCCGGCTGTACGTGCACGACGGCGTCGTCACCGTCGTACCGCCCGGTGACGTCCTTCCGCACGGATCGGACCACTTCGCCGTGTTCACGCCGTACCACCGGCGCTGGGCCGCCGAACCGATCCGGACGCCCCTGCCCGTCCCCACGGCGGTCCGGGTGCCCTCGGCGGTGCGGTCCGCGCCGCTGCCCCGCCGGTCCGCGGTCCCGGACGTGTCGCCCGGGCTCGCCGCCGGGGGCGAGAGCGAGGGGCGCAAGCGGCTCGGCTCCTGGCTGACCGCCCATGTCGACGCGTACGAGGAGGGCCACGACGACCTGGCGGGCGACCTCACCTCCCGCCTCTCGCCCCACCTCCACTTCGGCTCCGTCTCCGCGACCGAGGCGGTGCACCGGGCGCGTGAACGGGGCGGGGCGGGTGCCGCCGCGTTCGTACGGCAGCTGTGCTGGAGGGACTTCCACCACCAGGTCCTGGCCGCGCGCCCCGAGGCGGCGGCCGAGGACTACCGGCCCCGTCAGGACCGTTGGCGGCGCGGCGCCGACGCCGAGGCCGACTTCGCCGCCTGGCGGGAGGGTCGGACCGGCTATCCCGTGGTCGACGCCGCCATGCGGCAGCTCGCCCACGAGGGGTGGATGCACAACCGGGGCCGGCTGCTCACGGCCTCCTTCCTGACGAAGTCGCTCCGCATCGACTGGCGGGAGGGGGCGCGCCACTTCCTCGGCCTGCTGGTCGACGGCGACATCGCCAACAACCAGCTCAACTGGCAGTGGGCGGCGGGCACCGGCACCGACACCCGGCCGAACCGTGTCCTCAACCCGGTGCGGCAGGGCCGGCGGTACGACCCGGACGGCGGCTACGTACGGCACTGGGTCCCGGAGCTCGCCGGGCTCGAAGGGCCGGCCGTCCACGAGCCCTGGCGGCTCGTCGGACTCGAACGCGCCGCCTTGGACTACCCGGAACCGCTGGTCGAGCTCTCCGACGCCCTGGCGCGCTTCCGGGCGGACCGGGAGAGGGGTTGAGCGGTTTCGACGCGAAAACGATGCGAGTTGGACGGGCGGGGGCGATGGCCGGAACGTGAGGGTGCACGGGACCGGTGAGGTCCCGACGCCACTCCCGCCGGAGGAACCGTCATGACCGCCACCCGGACCGCCGACGCCCGGTTCACGGACGACCGGATCGCCGCCACCCAGACCACCGCCACCCGGACCACCGACGACCGGACCACCGGCACCCGGATCACCGACGACCGGATCGCCCGCGGTCTGGTCCTCGGCGACGAGGCCTGCCTGGCCGCGGCCTACCACCGCTGGGGCCGCCTGGTGCAGGCCCTCGCGGCGCGGGCGCTGGGCGACCCGCGCGAGGCGGAGGACATCACCCAGCAGGTGTTCGTCGCGGCCTGGCGCGGACGGGCCGGTTTCCGGCCCGAGCGGGGCACGCTGCCCGCCTGGCTCACCGGGATCGCCCGCCGGAAGATCGCCGACGCGCTGTCCGCCCGCACCCGCCGCACCGAGCTCGCGGCGGTCCTCGGCGCCGCCCTGGAGCACGAGGACCGTCCGGAGGCGGAGCCGGAGCGGGTCCTCGACCGGATCGTGGTCACCGAGGAGCTGGCCAGGCTGCCCCGGGTCCAGCGCGACGTCCTGGCCCTCGCCTACTTCGCCGACCTGACCCAGGCGCAGATCGCCGACCGCACCGGCCTCCCCCTGGGGACGGTGAAGAGCCACGCCCGCCGAGGCCTTCTCCGCATGCGCCACGGCCTCGCGCCCGCCACGGCCGCCGGCCGCCGGGCCTGAGGAGGCCCGGGCCCGGTCAGCCTTCGACGCCCTCGCGGGGCTCCCCGTACAGGCCGGAGATCAGTCCGATCGCCTCGCGCAGCCCGGTGGGGCGCACCGTGCCGGGGGCGGGTGTCCGGCCGCGCCAGCCGGGGCCCGCGAGGAGGACCAGGGGGGCCGTGCGCGCTCCCCGTACCCCGAACTCCGTGCGCGCGACGTGCCGGGCCAGGGCGTGGTGCGCGGTGGAGCGCGCCTGCGACCAGAGGACGACGGCGGCCGGGCCCGAGCGCCGTACCGCCGCGTCGACGGCCTCGGCGGGTACGGCGGCGCCGAACATCCTGGTCGGCAGGCCCTGTTCGGCGAGTGCCGCGGTGAGCGCCTCCAGCGGCAGCGTGTGCTGTTCGGCGGGGACGCAGGCCAGGAGGACGGGGGCGGCTGAGGGGGCGGGGGCCGGTCCGGCGACGGTGCCGCCCCGCCGCAGCGCGGTGGAGATGTGCCAGGACAGCAGGTGCTCCACCTCGACGTAACGGTCCCCGGACGATTCCCACTTGCGGCCCACCGCGTGCAGCGTCGGGACCATGATCTCCTCCCAGGCGGTGACCAGACCGTGCTCGGCCAGCACCTCCTGGAGCAGCCGCTCCATGCCCGGACCGTCGAGGCGCACGGCGGCGCGGGCGAGCCCCCGGCACTCCTGGCGTACGTCGCCCAGCGGCAGCCCGCTGCCGGGCCCCGCGCGGCGGGCTGTCTCCCCGGGCGCCACCGGCGGCTCCGCCGCGGGCCGTGCCCGCCGTACCCGCTGGGCGGCCCGCGCGGCCTCGGCGGGCGGGACGCCCGAGGCCGTGAGGCGGCACATCTCCTCCAGCATCGCGACGTCCGCCGGGCTCCACCTGCGGTGCCGTCCGTCCGCGCGCACGGCGGGACCGATGCCGTACCGCTGGTCCCAGGAACGCACCGTCGTGGGGGAGACGCCCAGGCGCCGCGCGACGGCGCCCGTCGTGATCCCGTGAGCCGTGTCGGGCATGCCTTCACCTTACGACGCGGAATCGACGCGAAGGGCGCACGAGCCCTTCCGTGGCTCCTACGGGCGCCGCCGACGGGACGCCGTCTGGGCCGCGATCTTCTGGAACAGGCTGTACGCGAGGATCGGCAGCAGCACCTGGGGGCGCGGGGCGAAGCAGGTGGCGGCGAGCGCTGCGGCGGCGCTGCTGTTGTTCATGCCGGTGGCCAGGGTGAGGGAGATCGAGTCCGGCCGGTCGCAGTGGGCCCGGGCCGCGGCCCACCGGCCGCAGCGGAAAGCGAGGAAGCACACCGCGGCGGCGGCGCAGGGCGCCACGACGAGGAGGTCGGGGTCGGGGTGGGCGAGGGCCCGGCCGAGCGCGCCGGTCGCGTTGACGTAGCAGAGCAGCAGGGTGTTCAGTAGGTTCAGCGCCTTGACGGCGGGCAGCGCGCGGGCCACGACGCGCTCGCCGAGCACGACGCGGGCGCCCATCCCGGCCAGGCACGGCAGGACCACGGCGACGACCGCGAAGGGTCCGGCGCCGGTGCGCGCGATGCCGTCGAGGGTGGCCGTGTCGTCGAGCGCGCCGATACCGGCGGGGCCCACGACCCGCCCGGCCACGTAGAGGGTGGCGGGGACGGTGAGCGGGCTGAGCAGGGTCGAGCCGATGACCGTCGCGACGGCCAACGGCAGGTTGCCGCCCGCGTTCTGGGCCCAGGACGCGGCCCCGCCGGCGATCGGCATGGCCAGCACCAGCATCAGCCCGACGAGCAGCCCCTCCGCCTCCGAGGCGTCGGGCCACAGCGTCAGGACGAGGGCGGCGACCGGCAGGACGGCCAGCGGCAGCAGGGCGTTGCCGGCGACGCCGAGCGCGGGCCGCAACGGGTGCCGCACCACGGCCCGCAGGTCGGAGAGCCGCACGCCGAGCCCCGCGTGGAACACCATCAGGGCGAGCAGCGCCATCGGCAGGGTGATCCGCGAGGACCCGCCGGGGAGGGGCACACCCAGCCCGCGCAACGCCTCCCCGGGGCCCGGGCACACCGCCGCCAGCACGTAGCAGCCCAGCATCAGTCCCAACAGGCGCCGCTGAACGAACGCCGGCACACGCGCGAGCATCACACAGCGGAGCCTATCGGCCACGCATGGTGAGATCGGGCAGGGTGGGCGGCGCGCGGAGGCTCGGGGGAGCGCGTCAGGCGCTCGGCTCCCCGCCCTCCCTCGGCTCGATGCGGAAGTCGAACGCCAGGGTGCCCGGGTCCAGGGCGGTCGTGCCGCCGTCGACGGTGAGGGTCGCGCCGTTCACGAAGGAGGCGGCGGGGGAGAGGAGCCAGGCGACGGCCTCGGCGATCTCGCGCGGTTCGGCCGGGCGTCCGGCGGGCAGCGGGCGGGTGACCTCCTCGTACGCCGCCTCGGTGCCGCCCGCCCCGAGCCGCGCCTCCTCCGCGAAGCGGCTCATGCGCCGGTCCGCCATGTCGGTGCGCACCCAGCTCGGGCACACCGTGTTGGCGCGCAGGCCGGCGGCCGCGTAGTCGACCGCGAGCGAGCGGCAGAGCTGGAGGAGCGCCGCCTTGGACGTGGCGTAGGCGGCGTTGCCGACGCCGTTGCGCAGGGCGGAGACCGAGGCGACCGCGACGACCGAGCCGCGCGCGTCGAGCAGGTGCGGGAGGGCCGCCCGCAGCAAGTGGAAGGGGCCGGTGAGGTTGGTCAGCATGACCGCCTCCCAGTCCTCCAGCGTCACCGAGCCCACGCTTCCGCCGCGCCCGATACCGGCGTTGAGTACCAGCCCGTCGAGACGCCCGTACGTGCCGACGGCCGTCTCGACGAGGGTGCGGACGTCCTCCGGGTCGGTGATGTCGGACGGCACGGGCAGCGCCCCCGACTCCGCCGCCACGAGCCGCAGGGGCTCGGGGCGGCGACCGGAGACCACCACGTGGTGACCCGCCTCGCGCAGCAGCCGCGCGGTGGCGGCGCCGATGCCCGTCCCGCCGCCGGTCACCAGGTACACCCGCTGGTCCGCCATGGTCGTCGTCCTCCGTCCCTCCGCCGGTGTCGTCGGTCTCTTCGACTTCCTCACCCGGTCCGGCGGAGGACTTGATCATAGGCGCGGCGGACGGCGGCTGACCGGGCGTCAGGCGCCCAGGCCGGCCAGCCTGCGCCGGTCGAGCGGCGACGCGCGCCGGTCGAGGCGCTGCTCCAGGAGGTCACGGGCGGTGTCCCGGTGCCCCGCCTCCACCAGGGCGTACAGCAGCGTCTCCTCGACGACCTCGCGCTGCGCCGCGCTGCCGCCCACCCGGCGCAGCGAGGGCAGCAGCGCGCGCAGCCCCCGTGCCGCCGTGTTCCACTCCTCTTCCAGGACGGCCTCCAGCGCGCTGCACAGCGGGACGACGACCTCGCGCTGCACCGGGTCCGCGCCCGCCGCGTGCGTCCGCAGCCGGCGGAGCGCGGGCAGGTCGCCGGCGGCGGTGAGGGCGAAGGCGCCGTGCAGGGCGGTGAACGCGGTCGAGGGGCGCTCGACCAGCTCGCGGGCGACCGCGTCGAGCACGCCGTCGACCGGCACCCGGCCGCTCCAGTTCCGCGCCATCCGGGCCCGCCACAGGAGCGAGCCGGAGTCGACGAGCGCCCGTACGCCGTTCACCTGGCCCGGGGCGAGCTGCGTGTACCAGCGGCGGCGTACCGCCGCGGCGTCGTCGAGGGCCAGTTCGTGCAGGCCCACGTGCCAGGAGAAGTGCGCCCGGTGCACGGCGCCGCGCCCCTGGGCGCCGATCCAGCCGTCGAGCCAGTCCCGGCCGGCCGCGTGGTCGCCCGACTCGTAGTGGACATGGGCGAGGGCGTGCACGGCGTGGCCCGAGGCGGGCTCCGCCGCGAGGGCGGCCCGCGCGAGCTCGCCCGCCTCGTCGATCCGGCCCTGTTCCTGCCGGACGAAGGACAGCAGCGAGGTGTGGAACCAGTGCCCGTCGTACGCCCCCGCGGTGCCCTCCACCAGGCGCCGGGCCAGCGAGCCGTCGATGTCCCCGATGCCGGAGAAGGCGATGGTGGGCACGGCGACGGCCAGCGCGAACGCGTCGCCGGGGAAGCGGTCCAGGTGGGTGATCAGGGCCTGGTCGCCGGCGTCCGGGCCGTCCGCCGACGCGTGCGTCTCGATCCGGCGGGTGACCATCTCCACGAACGAGCGCTCCCGTTCGTCCCCCCGCTCCCGCACACTGCGCTGGGCGTCCGCGAGTTCCCGGGCCACGTCGACCTCGGCGCCGCACTCGTGCCCGAGCAGGGCCAGCGCCGCGTGCCCGAGGGCGAACCCGGGGTCCAGCTCGGTGGCGCGCGCGAACGCCTCCGCCGCCTTCGCCCGTACGGTGATCACCCGGCCGAGCCCGCCCCGGAACGAGGCCGCGGCGGCGGCGTGCGTGGACAGCGGCAGCCCGAACTGGTCGGTGGGCCTGCGCCGGACCGGGCGCGGGGCACCGGCGAGCGGGGCGAGGACCGCCTCGGCGATCTCCTTGGCCTGCGCGCGGATCTCCGGGATCGCGGTCGTCTCCCACAACTCGCCGCGCCGGGGCGCGCCCAGCGTGAACAGCGGGCGCTCCGCGCGCCCCGCCGCGTCGAGGAGACGGCCCGCGTCGGTGGCCACCCCGATGCCCAGCGGCCCGGGCACGGCGAGGCCGTCGCCGAGCAGCCCGCTCCACAGCGGGTCGCCGCCCGCGTCGGCCCGCAGCCCGGGCCCCGTACAGTCCACCACCCAGGCCACCGGCAGCGTGCCGCCGTCGGCGAGGGAGACGGTGAGGCCACCGTCCTCGCGGGGCGCGGCGGAGGCGATCCGGCCGGCGTGGATCCGCAGCCTGCGGGCGGCGCGCGCCCGGGCGACGGTCTCGGCGGTGGACGGGGCCATGCGGTGCCGGTGCACGTTCCACGGGGTGGCGTCGCGGCCGAGGAACTCCGCCCGCTCGTCGTCGGTGAGCCCCTGCCAGAGCTGTGCGATCCAGGGCCGGAGGCCGTCGAACGCGGGCCGCCAGTCGCCGTGCGTGCGGCGGGTCTCGGCGACGTACCGCAGGACCTCCCGGCGGAGCCGGGCGAAGGGGAGCACGGCGAGGTCCCGGGGCGGCAGCACGGCCTGGAGCGGGGTGAGCGCGTGCGGCTGCGGCAGGAGGCCGGTGCGGGAGACGGCGTGCACGGTGCGGCCGGGCCGGTCGAGGACGAGGGCGAGGTCGACGGCGGTGAGCCCGGTGCCGACGAGGAGCACGTCGTCAGAGGCGCCCACGGCGTCCAGCGCGCCGGGCACCCAGGGGCGGGCGATGAAGCGGTCGGAGCCGCGCAGCTCCTCCGGTGCCCACTCCGAGTGGCCCGCCGCCGGGCCGGTGGCGAGGACCACGCTGTCCGCCGTCACCGTCCCGCCGTCCGCGAGCCGCAGCTCGACCCGCCCGCCGGGGAGGTCGGCGCAGCCGGTGGCGCGGGTGCGCAGGCGCCGCACGGAGACGGTGCCGTGCGCCGTGATGATCGCCCGGCCCAGGGTGTCGGCCAGGTACGAGCCGTAGCGGTAGCGGGAGGCGAAGTCGGCGGCGGTGACGGTGGTTTCGCCGTGCCGGCAGAGCCAGCGGCGGAAGTGGCCGGGGTCGTCCGGGTAGCAGCTCATGCCGCCGACCGGCACGTTGAGGCGGTGCTCGGGGACCTCCGTGGAGTACGCGACGCCCCGCCCCGCCTCCGCCGCCGGGTCGATCAGGACCAGGTCGAGCGGGGTGCGCCGTCGGGCCGCCGCCTCGCACAGCTGGACGGCGACGAGCGCGCCGGCCGCGCCCGCGCCGACGACCGCGACGGTGGGGCGCGGACGCCCGGACGCGGTGGGCACGGGGGGCTCCGGTGAGGGAGCGGACACCACGGACACTTCGGACACCTCCGGGTCGGGCGGACACTGCGCGGATGAAGTTCACTATGTCGATGAACAAAGTGGAGTCGCAACGCTGCTTCCGGACAACCAGGCCCAGTGGGGGCTTCGTTGAGACGCTCCGGCCGTCGTCCGCCGGCCGTCGGCCGGTCCCGCGCCCGGTCGGCGGCCACCCTCCCGCCGGGCGTGAGACATTGAGTGCGTGAGGATCTCAGCACGAACGGACTACGCCATCCGTGCCATGGCGGAGCTGGCCGGCGACCAGGACCGGCCGCTCAAGGCCGAGGACATCGCCGGACGCCAGGACATCCCCGTCCGCTTTCTCTTCGTCGTGCTCAGCGACCTGCGCCAGGCCCGGCTGGTCTCCAGCGTGCGCGGCCCCGACGGCGGCTACACGCTGACCCGCCCGCCCGAGGAGATCACCGTCGCCGACGTCATCCGGGCCATGGACGGGCCCCTCGTCAGCGTCCGCGACCTGAAGCTGACGGGTCTGGAGTACCAGGGCGCCGCCGCTCCCATGCCGGACGTGTGGCGGGCGGTACGGGCGAGCCTGCGTCAGGTCCTGGAGGGCACGACCCTCGCCGACCTGGTCCGGGGGACGCTGCCCGAGCTCGTGCGAGAGCGGGCGCGCGAGTACAACGACGACGTGCGGACGTATCCGTAGCGGACGACGGGGTGCCTCACCCCGCCCCGCTCACTCCGCCCCGCTCAGCCCGCCCCCGGCTCATTGCGCCCCGCGCTCACTCCGTCGCGCGCGGCGGTGCCTGCGCGTCCGACAGCAGGACCCGTGGGGTGCCCGTGCCGTCCGCCGGTACCGTCCACACGTCGTCAACGCCCGTGCGGCCCTCGGCCGGCAGCGCGTAGGCGACCGTGCGGTCGTCGAGCCAGACGGCCTGGTCGTCGACGCTGCGGCGCTCCGCGAGCGCGGTGGACTTCAGGGTCCGCAGGTCCAGGACGTGCTCGCGCCACAGGGCCGCCGTGCCGAGCACCCGCTTCTTGTACGCCACCCGGGTCCCGTCCGGGGAGAGCGAGGGGCACTCGACGTTCTCGGCCAGGCTGGTGACGCTGCGGGCGGCGAGCGAGCCGCGTACGAGGTACGTCTTCTCGCGGGTGCTCAGGGTGGCGTAGAAGGTGTCGTCGTCGCCGGCGAAGGTGACGCCCCAGAAGTTGACGTCGCTGTCGCGGTACGGGCCGCCGTTCAGGGTGATCGCGAACTCCTCCAGGTTCGCCGACAGTTTCCAGCCCCGCGTGTCCAGGATCGAGGTCCGGGTGGAGAAGAACGCGGTGCCGTACGACTCGCCCTTCACGAACACCGTCCAGGCGGCGAGCCGGCCGCTGGGCGAGATCCGGGCGCGGCTCGGGATGCCCGCGAGCGGGTAGCTCCGCAGGGTGCGCAGGCCGGAGTCGAGGATCTGCGCCCGGTAGGCGGGCCGACCCAGGGCGGTGGTGGCCTGGAGGCAGACACCGGTGCCGGCGGACGCGTGGAAGCGCAGGCAGGAGACGTCCGAGGCGGTACGGGTCGCCCCGGCTGCGGTGCCGGCCGGGACGGAGACGAGCCGGTCGCGCCGGGGGCCTCTGGCCATGTTGCGGAAGACCAGCCGGTCCGGCTCCGTCAGGCTCACCTTCCCGTCCGCGAACACCGGCCCGCCCGCCCGGGGCTTGTTCTCCTCGGCCGCCCGGTCGGCGGCCGACAGCACCGACCAGGCGCCGACGCCGACGAGGACCAGCACCCCGGTGGCGAGGATCAGCAGACGGCGCAGCGGGGTGAGGGTCATCGCGGAACTCCCGTCGATCGTGGATCTCCCGTCGGGCGCAGCGCGACACCGGCGCCCGTCGCGCAGCAGGCGAGGCCGACGGCGGCCGAGGCGAGCGCGGGGCCGTCGCCCCACGCGGCCCACACGGCGCCGAAGGCCAGGGAGCAGCAGAAGCGGGCCAGCGCCTGACCGGTGCCGACCAGGGCGATGCCACTGGCCCGCAGCCGCTCCGGCACCACCGCGGCGACGGCCGCGGGCAGCACCCCGTCGGTGGCGGCGTAGAACGTGCCGTGCAGCGCGAGCACCAGGTACGGCAGGGCGGGGACGGCTGGCGCCCACAGCAGCAGCGCGTAGCCGAGGAGCAGTCCGGCGTGCCCGGCGAGGAACACCGTCCGCCGCCCGATCCGGTCCGCCAGCCGACCGGCGGGCACGGCGAGCAGCAGGAAGACCGCGGCCGTGCCGAGCGGGAGCAGCGGGAACAACTGCTCCGCCACTCCTGTACGGCGTTGCAGCAGCAGATAGAGGAACGCGTCGCTCACCGTGGTCAGGCCGAGCAGCACGGCACAGCCGAACAGGGTCCGCAGCCGGCGGCCCCGCAGCAGACCGAACGCGGCCCGCAGATCCGGCCGTTCCTCGGGCGGGGCCCCGGCTTCCTCGGGAGCTGCCCCGGCTTCCGCGGGCGAGGCCCCGGCTTCCGCGGGGGCCTTTCCGGCCGCGGCGGAGTTCTTTCCGCTCGGTACGAAAAGAAGCAGGATCAGCACCCCGAGCGCCGCCACGCAGCCGCTGACCGCGAAGACCGCGTCGTAACCGCCCGCCGCCACGCCCAGGATCAGGAACGCGGCGATCGGCCCGAGCAGCGCCCCCGTGGTGTCCATCGCCCGGTGCAGTCCGAAGGCCCGCCCCTGCCGCTCCGGCGGCACCGAGAGCGAGATCAGCGCGTCGCGCGGCGCCGTGCGCAGGCCCTTCCCGGTGCGGTCCAGGGCCAGGGCGACGCCGAGCGCGCCGAGATGGTGGACCAGGAGCAGCGGCTTCACCAGCGCCGACAGGCCGTAACCGAGGCCTGCGATCAGCTTGTGGTCGCGCACCCGGTCGGCCAGATGGCCGCCGGTGAGTTGGACCAGCGCGCTCACCCCGTTCTGGACCCCGTCGAGCATGCCGAAGCCGAGCGGGCTGAGCCCGAGCCCCATGACGAGGTACAGCGGCAGCACCGCCGTGACCATCTCGGTGGAGACGTCGGTGACCAGGCTGACCGTGCCGAGCGCCAGCACGGTCGGGGAGACCGCCCGGGCCGTGCCGCGCAGGCGGTCCTGCGCGGAGGTCGCCCCCTGCGGCGTGGAACGGTCGGCCAGATACACGGTGAAGGACCCCAACCGGCGTGAGCGGGTGATCGCGCGCCCACTGTAACCGCTGCCCGCCCGGGAGTTAGGCGGGATCGGTGCGGCTTAGCGACTGCTTGCGACCAATTCCTCGAAAGGCCTCATCGACACCGTGTTGTAGGCCTATCTTCCCGTTGTACGCTGCGAGTTGAGCACAACGTTCGCGCTGTGCGCTGGGGGTGTCCGTGGGGGGTTCCACCGGCAGGAGGCCGAAGCTCCGTCGCTTCGAGGCCGACTGTTCTCATCGTCATGTCCGTCGCGGCTGGGGAGCCGCCGACTAGAGGTCATGTGCGCCGACGCGCAGCTGCGGCATCCCTCCAGGGTGCCGCGCGTCCGTCGTGCGCGAGCGCCGGTCCGCCCACGCCACCACCGAGCGCACCGCCGTAACTCCGCAAGCGCGCCACAAGCCAGCCGATCCGGATCAGCGCCCTGATCCGAACCGACCCGAGGGGGGTGGGTGTGTCCGATCGTCCTGCCAACACACCCGACAGTCCACGCAGTTCACGGATGACGGAGCTCGCGAGAGCGGACCGGCCGCTCCATGACCTCGCCACCCGCCTGCTCGCGGTGGCCGAGCGGGGACTCCCCGCCATGCTCCTGCCGGAGGGGACCGGCTTCGTCTTCACCCGGGCCGGCCGGCGCGCCGACGACGGCTCCGTCCGTCTCGAACAGCGCGGCACCAGCATCCGCTACGCCGCCATCACCGTGCTCGGCGCCCGCTTCCTGCCGCCCGACCGGCAGCGCGTCGTCCTCGGCGGCCACACCGCCGAGGAGTTCGCCGGCGAACTGATCGAGCGGCTGCCCGGGGTGCGCAACCTCGGCGACGCGGCCCTGATCGCCTGGGCCGCCGCCGAGACCGGCCACCCCAAGCTGTCCGACGCCCTCGACCGGGTCACCGCCCTGGACGAGCCCGGCCGCCCCCAGTACACCGTCGAGGCCGCCTGGGTGCTGTCCGCGCTCGCCGCCGCCCGCGGCACCCTCGACGTCGAGGACCGGCTGAAGAGCGCCCGCGACCGGCTGCTGCGCGCCCGGACCGGCACCAGCCCGCTCTTCCCGCACGCCACCGGACCCGGCCTCAACCCCTGGTACCGCGCGCACATCGGCTGCTTCGCCGACCAGACCTACCCGCTGCAGGCGCTGGCCCGCGCCCACGCGAGCGGCGACGACCCGGAGGCGCTGGCCGCCGCCGACGCCTGCGCCACCCGCATCTGCGCCCTCCAGGGCGACGGCGGCCAGTGGTGGTGGCACTACGACGCCCGCCGCGGCACCGTCGTCGAGGGCTACCCGGTCTACAGCGTGCACCAGCACGCCATGGCCCCGACCGCCCTCCTCGACCTGGCCGAGGCCGGCGGCACCGACTTCAGTGAGCCGATCCGCAAGGGCCTGCGCTGGATGACCGACGTGCCCGAACTCGCCGCGGCCGGCGCCGCCGAGCCGATGATCCTGGACGAACTCGGCGTCACCTGGCGC
The DNA here is from genome assembly GCF_055560575.1 of Streptomyces sp. NPDC023157. Classification (NCBI taxonomy): domain Bacteria; kingdom Bacillati; phylum Actinomycetota; class Actinomycetes; order Kitasatosporales; family Streptomycetaceae; genus Streptomyces; species Streptomyces sp. NPDC023157. Next base: position 703,218 of record NZ_JBVHIL010000003.1, on the reverse strand, counting down.
AAGGTGTACCGCGGCGACCCGAAGAAGGCCGTCCGCGCCGCCCGCGGGCTGACCACCCGCGTCGCCCCCGGCCTGAGGCTCGCCCCGCTCGACGGGGTGTTCCGGCCCACCGCGGTGGACCGCGAGTGCCGCCCGTACGAGTTCGGCTGGATGCTCTTCGCCTGGCTGGGAGGGATCGGGAGATGACCTCGGAGCCCCAGCCCAAGAGAGTGACGAAGCGTCAGACACTGTTCGGCGTACGGCTCGACGCGCTCACCATGGACGAGACCGTCGACCACTGCCTCACCGCCGTACGGGCCGGCGAGCGCCTGGAGATCGGTGTGGTGAACGCCGCCAAACTGGTCAACATGCGGCGCGATCCCGCCCTCGCCCGGGCCGTCTCCGGCTGCGACCTCGTGCTCGCCGACGGGCAGGCCGTCGTCTGGGCCGGGCGCCTGCTGCGCCGCCCGCTGCCCGAACGCGTCGCCGGCATCGACCTGTTCACCCGGCTGCTCGGCGAGGCCGAGGCCGCCGGACTCTCCGTCTACTTCCTCGGCGCCAAGCAGCCGGTCCTGGACGAGATGGTCCGCCGGGTCGCCGCCCGCTTCCCCGGCCTGCGCGTGGCCGGCAGCCGGCACGGCTACTTCGGCGACGCCGACCAGCCCGCCATCGCCGACGCGATCGCCGAGAGCGGCGCCCACATGCTGTTCCTCGGCATGACCTCTCCCAAGAAGGAGATCTTCACCGCCGGTTACGGCGAGCGCAGCAAGGTGGCGCTCGTGCACGGCGTCGGCGGCTCCTTCGACGTCCTCGCCGGAGTCACCCGCCGCGCCCCCGAACGCTGGCAGAGGCTCGGCTTCGAATGGCTCTACCGCGCGCTCCAGGAGCCGCGCAGGCTGGGCCGCCGCTACCTCACCACCAACATCTCCTTCGCCCTGATGACGGGCCGGGAGCTGCTCCGCCGCCGCCCCTCGATCACCCAGGTCACCCCGGTCACCACCGCCAGCAGGGAGTCATGATGCGCGTCGTCGTGGTTGGACAGGGCTATGTCGGCCTGCCGCTCGCCATCCGTGCCGCCGAGACCGGTCACGAGGTGATCGGCTACGACGTGGACCCCGAGCGGGTCAAGAGCCTCGCCGCGGGCGAGTCGTACGTCGAGGACGTCACCTCCGAGCGCCTCAAGGCGGCCCTGGAGGCCGGCACCTACCGGGCGAGCGACGCCGTGCGCGACTGCGGCGGCTTCGACGTCGCCGTCGTCACCGTCCCGACCCCGCTCCACGAGGGCACCCCCGACCTCCGCTACATCGAGGAGTCGGGCCGGGACCTCGCCCGCTACCTGCGCCCCGGCGCCACCGTCATCCTGGAGTCGACCACCTACCCCGGCACCACCCAGGAGCTGTTCGGCCCGCTCCTCGAAGAGGGCTCCGGGCTCGTCGCCGGGGCCGACTTCCACCTGGGCTACAGCCCGGAGCGCATCGACCCGGGCAACCCGGTCTGGGGCTTCGAGCAGACCCCCAAGGTGGTCTCCGGAGTGGACAAGGCCTCACTCAAGGCCGTCCGGAAGTTCTACGACGGACTCGTCGAGACCACGGTACCGGTGAGCTCGCCCAAGGAGGCCGAACTCGCCAAGCTGCTGGAGAACACCTTCCGGCACGTGAACATCGCGCTGGTCAACGAGATAGCCATGTTCGCCCGGCACCTCGACATCGACGTGTGGCAGGCCATCGACGCCGCCTCCAGCAAGCCCTTCGGCTTCATGCGCTTCACCCCCGGACCCGGCGTCGGCGGCCACTGCCTGCCCATCGACCCCTCGTACCTCTCCTGGCACGTGCAGCGCGAACTCGGCACCAGCTTCCGCTTCGTCGAACTCGCCAACGACATCAACAACCACATGCCGGACTACGTGACCCGGCGCCTGGTCAACGCCTTCAACACGCGCAAGCGGGCGGTCAACGGCTCGCGCATCCTGCTGCTCGGCCTCGCCTACAAGAAGAACACCGGCGACGCCCGCGAGTCGCCCGCGCTGCGCATCTCCCAGCTCCTGCTCGACATGGGCGCCGAGGTCCGCGCCGCCGACCCGCACGTCGTGGAGGGCCACCGGGTCGACAACCGGCTCGTCCGGGTCGAGCTCACCAAGGAGGAACTGGCGGCCGCCGACGCCGTCGTGCTCCTCACCGACCACGACGCCTTCGACTACGAGCTCGTCGAGGCCCACGCCGAGTACGTGCTCGACTGCCGGAGCCGGCTGAGCGGATCCAGGATCGAGGTGCTCTGAACCGCATGGCCGACACGAACATCACGAACATCACGACGAGCATCACGAACACCACGGACGGAACGCGGGGAATGCACGGCACGCACGTCAAGAGGGTCGTCTGCGTCGCCGGCGCGCGCCCCAACTACATGAAGATCAAGCCGGTGATGGACGCCCTGGAGGCCAAGGGGGCCGAGGTCCTCCTCGTCCACACCGGACAGCACTACGACCCGGCCATGAACGACGTCTTCTTCCGCGACCTCGGTCTGCGCCCGCCGGACCGCTTCCTCGGCGTCGGCTCCGGAAGCCACGCCGTGCAGACGGGGCGGGTCATGGCCGCGTTCGAACCGCTCGTCACCGAACTCGCCCCGGACCTCGTCGTGGTGGTCGGCGACGTCAACTCCACGCTGGCCTGCGCCCTGGTCACCGCCAAGGCCGGCCCGCTCCTCGCCCACGTGGAGGCCGGGCTGCGCAGCCGCGACTGGTCGATGCCCGAGGAGGTCAACCGGCTCGCCACCGACCGGATCAGCGACTACCTCCTCGCCCCCTCGCACGACGCGGCCGAGAACCTGCGCACCGAGGGCTACCACGACGACCAGATCCACGTCGTCGGCAACGTCATGATCGACACGCTGTTCGCCAACCGCGAGCGCGCCCTCGCCACCGACGCCCTCGCCCGCCACGGTGTCACCCCCGGCGCGTACGGACTGGTCACCCTGCACCGGCCGGCCAACGTGGACGACCCCGAGGTGCTCGCCGGGCTCCTCAAGGGACTCGGCGAGGTCGCCGCGCACTGTCCGCTCGTGCTGCCCGTGCACCCCAGGGCGGCCGAGCGGCTGAACGCGCTCGGTGTGCCCGGTGGCATCCGGCTCGTCCCGCCGGCCGGATACCTCGACTTCATCGCCCTCCAGGCCGGCGCCCGGATCGTCCTCACCGACTCCGGCGGCGTCCAGGAGGAGACCACCGCGCTCGGCGTGCCCTGTGTGACCCTGCGGGACAACACCGAGCGCCCGATCACCGTCGACGAGGGCACCAACGTCCTCGCCGGCCGCGATCCACAGCGGATTCTGGCCACCGCCGTACGCCTCCTGGACGACCCGCCGCCGCCGCGCCGCCCGGCCCTGTGGGACGGGCACGCCGGGGAGCGGATCGCCCGGGTCCTGCTGGAAGGGGGGACCGCGGGCGTCCGCCCGCGGCCCACCGACCTCCGTTGAGCGCAGACGTGGTGATCGCGAAGGGCTCACAACCTGTCGCGATCCCACCTATCCTCATGAGCGGTACGGCAGTTGAGCAGCCGCCACATCGGGGGCGCAGGGGGGAACGCCATGGACCTCGCAGAGATCTTCCGGGTCATGTGCCGGCGGTGGTACGTCCTCGTGCCCGGGCTGCTGCTCACGGCCGGCCTGACCGTGGGGGCGTGGTTCTCCGTCCCCACCTCGTACGAGTCGCAGAGCACCGTCGCGCTGCTCAACTCCCGCAAGGGGGCCGCGGCCGACGGCAACCCCTTCCTGAGCATGGAGCCCTCGCTGACGGGCATGGCCGACAGCCTCGCCCGCAACGTGAACTCCGACGTCTCGGTCAGCGAACTGAAGGGCAAGGGGCTCACCGAGAAGTACGAGGCGAAGATCGCGGACAACGCGCAGGGCCCGCTGCTCTGGCTCACCGTGACCGGTGACGACCCCGACTCCGTCCTGACGGCCAACAAGACGCTCATGGCGTACACCGCGCAGCGGCTGAAGGAGCTGCAGGCCGACCAGAAAGTCGAGCCGGACTCCATGATCCGGCTGACCACCATCGTGCCGCCGCAGGACCCCCAGGCCCAGCTGAAGTCCAAGGTCCAGTACCTGATCATGGCCGCCGGACTCGGCTTCGTCCTCAGCCTCGTCGCCACCTTCTTCGTGGAGGCCCGCCGCCGCCACGGCGCCCCGGCGAAGCACCGCCAGACCGAGGCCGCGGAGACCCCGCGGTCCACGGAGCCGACCGGGCCCGCTGGGTCGTCAGGGCAGTCGGGGCCGTCTGGGCTGTCGGGACCCTCGGCGCCCGAGGAGTCCGCCGGGCCCGGACCGCTCGTCGACCCCGAGGTCTCGGCCGGGCGGCCCGCCGCCCAGCCCCTCGACCAGCCCACCATGCAGCTGCCCGTCCAGTCCGCCGCCGAGCACCGCCCCGCCAAACGCCCGCCGTCCTGGGTGAAGTGACGAGGAGCCCCCTCCCGATGGAAACCGCGCCCGCCGCGCCCGCCGCCCCCGGCGACCAGGCGACCCTGGGGACCAAGGTCCGCTCGGCGACCCGGTGGAGCCTCATCAACACGATGGTCATGCGGCTCGGCAACTTCGCCACCGGCATCGTGCTCGTCCGCTACGTCCTCGACCCGGCCGCCTGGGGCGTGTACGGCGTCGCACAGACCGTCCTGATGGTCCTGCTCTCCGCCAACGAACTCGGCGTCTCGCTGGCCATCGTGCGCTGGGAGGGGGACGTCCGCCGGTTCGCGCCGACCGTCCTCACCCTCAGCGCGGTCTCCAGCGGCCTGCTCTACCTCGGCCTGTTCGCCGCCGCGCCCGCCGTCGCCGGCCTGCTCGGCTCCACCGAGGCCACCGCGGTCCTGCGGGTGATGTGCGTCTGCCTCGTGCTCGACGGGCTCTCCCAGGTCCCCGCGGGCGTCCTCACCCGCGAGTTCGCCCAGGGCCGCCGGATGATCATCGACGCGCTCAACTTCGTCGTCAGCACCTCGGTGACCCTGGCCCTCGCCCTCCACGGCTGGGGCGCCATGAGCTTCGCCTGCGGCGCCGTCGCGGGCAACGTCGTCGCCCTCGCCGGCTGCGCGCTCGCCGCCCCCGGCATGCTCCGCTTCGGCTGGGACCCGGCACAGGCCCGGGCGCTGCTCCGCTTCGGCCTGCCGCTCGCGGGCGCCAGCATGCTCGCGCTGGCCGTCGTCAACGCGGACGCCATGATCGTCGGCGCGGTCCTCGGCAACATCTCGCTCGGCTTCTACATGCTCGCCTTCAACATGGCGGGCTGGCCGGTGCGGGTCATCTCGGAGACCGCCCGCCGGGTCTCCTTCGCCGGTTTCTCCCGGCTCGCCGACGACCCCAAGGCCCTCTCCCAGGGCTTCGGCAACGCGCTGGGCATCCTGATGGGCGCCACGGTCCCGGCCTGCGTCCTGCTCGGCGCGCTCGCCGGACCCGCCGTCGAACTCGTCTACGGGGCCAAATGGCTGCCCGCCGCCCAGGCGCTGCCCTGGCTGATGGCCCTCGGCCTCGCCCGGATCGCCGCGGAACTCACGTACGACTGTCTGGTAGCCATCGGCCGGCGCCGCTCGCTCCTGGTCATCCAGGGGCTCTGGCTGGTCGTCCTGGTCCCCGTGCTGGTGCTGGCCGCCCGCGCCGGGGGCATCGAGACGGTCGCCGCCGGCCATGTCCTGGTCGCGGGCGTCGTCGTGCTGCCGGCCTTCCTGCTGGCGCTGCGCCGCGGCGGGATCGCCACCCGGGCCGTCGTCCGGGTCTGCGTCCGGCCGGTCCTCGGCGGCGCCCTGATGGCGGGCGTCCTGGTGCTGCTGCGCCGGGAACTGGGGGAGGGCGTCTGGGCCCTGTCCGCCACGTGTGTCATCGGACTCGTGTGCTACGCGCTGTGCGTCCTGCCCGGCCGCAGACTGGTGCGCGGCGCGCTCGCGCGGTTCGGCCGGGGCCCGGCCGGGCAGGGGGAGAGCGCCGACCCCGCCGTACCGGCGCCGAGGCAGCCGGCCACCCCGGCACGTGAACGATGAGGTGAGTCCCCTGGCCCGAACCGGCCGCCGCAAGCTCCTCGGAGCGGTGCTGCTCTGTGCCGTCCTGCTCTTCTCCCTGATCACCTTCACCGGACTCGGAGCCAAGGCCGTCTGCCTCGGCGGCGCGGCGCTGTGCGACTCCCGCGCCATCACCGCCCCCGGTGAGAGCGCCGGCGGCCCGGCCCGGTCCGCCGGCCCCTCCGACGCCAAACCGCGCGCCCCGAAAGGCTGCGCCAGCCCCCGGGCCTGCGGCTTCCCCGACGCGAGCAGCACCGGGCCGCGGGTCGCCACGCTGACCCCGCAGAGCACCGGCAACGCGAGCATCCGCACCGACGGCACCGTCATCAGCGGCTGGGACATCACCGGCTCGCTCGACATCTACGCCAACGACGTGACCGTGATCGACAGCCGCGTCACCTCCACCAACTGGTGGGGGATCAACCTGCGCCCCGGCTTCTCCGGGCTGCGGATCCTGCACACCACGATCACCGCCGTCCCCGGCAAGGGCCCCAACAACGGCGGCTCGGACTACGCCGTCTCCAACATGAGCACCAGTTCGGTCGAGGTCGGCCACTGCGACATCACCGGCTTCGGTGACGCCCTCTCCATGGGCCAGGGCAACCTGCACGACAACTACGTGCACGGCATCGTCCCGTACAAGAACCTCGACGGGCAGTGGCAGCACACCAACGCCGTCATCAGCAACGGCGGCGGCAAGGGCAAGCTGATCATCCGGCACAACACCCTGATCAACGCGACCCCGGTCGAGCAGGGCGCCTCGGCCGCCATCGGCCTGTTCGCCGACGCCGCCCCCGTCACCCACACCGTCGTCGACGCCAACTGGCTCGCCGGCGGCGCCTACACGCTCTACGCGGGCGGCAAGGACTCCAGCTCCATCGAGGTCACCGACAACGTCTTCTCGCCCGAGATCTACCCGGCGGGCGGCCGGTACGGCGCCGTCGCCTACTGGAACGCCGCCGGGAAGGGCAACGTCTGGCGCGGCAACCGGATGGCCGACGGCACCCCCGTCGTCCCCGCCGACCCGTCCTGAGACCCACCGAAAGTGCGAGGCCGCGTTCCGGGCATCCACCTGATAAATCACCCCATCCCCCACTACGGTTGATCACGTCCCCGACTCCTCTGAGCGGGCCCGAACTCCGAACTCACTCCAGGTGGTTGATGCGATGTCGCGCACCCGTGCCCTCCGCAACCGATTCGTCGACGCGCCCGACTCCCTCGGCGAACGATTCCGTGCGGCCCGCTGGGAGCGATTCCGCAGGTGCTTCCCGCAGATCGAGAAGATGCGGGTGGTGGACCTCGGCGGCACCGCGGAGAACTGGCAGCGCTCCCCGCACCGCCCCCTCCAGGTCCACCTGGTGAACCTGGAGGCGCACCCCACCGAGCTGCCCGACTGGATCACCGCCGAGACCGCCGACGTCACCGACCCCGAGATCCCCGCCCGACTGGGGGAGTTCGACCTGGTGGTCTCCAACTCCACCATCGAGCACGTCGGCGGCCCCAGCCAGCGCCGCCGCTTCGTCGCCGCCATCGAACAACTCGCCCCGCTGCACTGGGTGCAGACCCCCTACCGGTACTTCCCGGTGGAGCCGCACTTCCTCGCCCCCGGCTTCCAGTTCCTGCCGCTGGCCGCCCAGGCCAAGCTGGTCCGGCACTGGCCGCTCACCCACAGCCGCCCCGCCACGCCCGAGGAGGGCATGGACGCGGTCATCAACATCGAACTGCTCACCCGCGCCGAGATGAGCTACCTCTTCCCCCGCTCCGTGATCCTCAGCGAGCGGGTGGCCGGACTCACGAAGTCGCTGACGGCCGTCCGTACCCGGGTCTGATGCGCCGGGTCCTCAGAGGGCCGTGGGAGCTGCTGAAACGGCGCTTCGGGTGGCTGGTCCTGTACGAGCTCCGCAACAAGGTCCTCCTCGCGCCGGGCGCCGTCCGGCTGCGCCGCTTCGAGGACGCCGAGACCGCCCGGCTCGCCCGGGTCCTCGGCCGGCGCCCCACGGCCGAGGTCGCCACGGTCATCGCCACCCACCGACGGCCCGAGGCACTGCTGCGGGCCGTCCGCTCGGCCCTGGAGCAGTCCGTCCGCGACCAGGTCGTCATCGTGGTGGACGACGGCGCCGGCCTGCCCGAACTCCCAGCGGACCCCCGCCTGTTCGCCGTCTCGCTCAGCCGCAACACCGGCGTGGCCGGGGTGGTGCGCAACGTCGGCATCCGGCTCACCGCCTCGCGGTACGTCGCCTTCCTCGACGACGACAACCTCTGGGAACCCGAGCACCTCCAGGAGGCGCTCGGCGCCCTGACCGCCCCCGGCGGGCCCGACGGCGTGTACACGGCGCTGCGCAGGGTACGGCCGGACGGCAGCGACATGGACGTCCTGTCGGTGCCGTTCGACCGGCGCAGGGCCGCCCACGAGGCCTTCCTCGACACCAACGCCTTCGTCGCCCGGCGTGTCCCCGCCCTGCGCTTCAGCCGGCTGCGGCGCACCCCCCAGGTGCTGCCCCGGGAGGACTGGGAGCTGATCCGCCGCTACAGCCGAGGCCGCCGGGTGGCGCACCTCGACCGGCCCACCGTGCGCTACCTGGTCAACCCCGGCAGCTTCTACACGTCCTGGTGAGGCGAGCGGGGCGCGCCGAGCAGGGCGCGCACCGCCGCCCGCGCCGGCTCCCGGCCGAGCGCCGCCCGGGACGCCTCCCGCAGCAGCACCGCCGAGCGGAACGCCGCCGTCGCCGGCAGGCCGTGACGGCGCCGGAACAGGCGCACCCGGTTCACCACCAGCAGCGACCACAGCCGGGGCGAGACCCGGGAGTCGCCGCCCAGGTGCGTCGCCCGCGCCCGCGGCTCCAGGCGGGTGCGCAGCCCGAGGTCCCGGGCGCGCAGGCAGTACTCCGTCTCCTCCGAGTACAGGAAGAACGACTCGTCCCACGGCCCGCAGGCCGCCACGCACTCCCGGGACAGCGCGAGCAGCGCCCCCGTCGCCCAGTCCGCCGAGGTCCGCCCGGTGTACGCGGACGGCGCCGTGACCAGCTCGCTCCAGCGGGGGAAACGCCCGGCCCTGCGATTGCCCAGCACGGCCTCGCCGAGCGCCCGGGTCACGCTGGACTCGCGGCGCAGCGAGTGGATGAGCGACCCGTCCTCCTCGTGCAGCAGCGGCACGCTGACGCCCACCCGGGTGCCGTCCGGCAGCGGCTCACCCAGCGCCCCGATCAGGGTCGCCGCGCAGCCCTCGTCCATCCGGACGTCCGGGTTGCAGATCAGCACCGGGCCGAAGCCGCCCTCCCAGGAGGCCGCGGCGCGCAGGGCCGCGTTGATCCCGAAGGAGTAGCCGCCGTTGCGGCCCGTCTCGACGACGGTGGCCTCGGGGGCGTGCTTGCGGACCACGGCGACCGTGTCGTCCGACGAGGCGTTGTCGGCGACGACGAGACGCCAGTCCAGGCCCCCCATCCCGGCCGGCAGCGACTCCAGGAAGCCGGGCAGCACCTCGGCGCTGTTCCAGGTCACGACGAGGACGGCGACCGGTGCCGTGTCCTGCTGCTGATCGTGCATCAGATCTCCACGAGGTGCGTCGAGTCGGGCGCGCGCCGGCGGGGGGCCCGCTCGGCCCGCCGGGCCGCTTCCGCCTCGCGCCGTACGAATCCGAGGCAGCTGCCTCCCGCGCCGAGGAGCAGGAAGAAGACGCCGGCGAACATGGGGAAGCTCAGGGTGTCGAAGGTGGCGCTGATCACCAGGGCGACCAGCGCGGAGGCGAAGAAGGCCTGGCCGAGCTCCCGGTCCGCCTCGTCCCGGGCCAGCCGCCGGATCGCGCCGCCGTTGTGCACCCCGGTGAGTCCCAGGACGAGCAGGACGAGGACGCCGAGCGCGCCCAGCTCCGCCAGCGTCAGCAGGTACTGGTTGTCGGTGAAGAAGTAGCGCTCGGGCGTGAAGGTGCCGAAGCCCCGGCCGAGGACCGGGTCCTGCGCGAAGTACTCGGCGATCTTCGGGTACTTGATCGTGCGGGCCTGGGTGCTGCTGTCCGCGTTGTTGAGGCTGCCCGAGAAGAGGGTGGTGATGGTGCCGATGAGCCCCGGCACCAGCACCTTGAACACCGCCACCGCGCCGAACAGGATGCCGATCGCCGTCCACCGCCGCTGCGGCTTCCACCGGGGCACCATGATCAGGACGACCACCAGCAGACCGATGATCGAGGTCCGCGACACCGTCAGCGGCAGCCCGCCGCCGAGCAGCACCACCGGCGCCCAGCGCTTCCACCCGGGCAGATGCGCCCGCACCGGGTCGAAGGCCTGCGCGATGGCGAACGGCAGCAGGATGGCGAGCATCCCGCTGAACTCCAGCGGGTGCGCGGTCAGCGAGCGCGGCCGGGTGAACGAACCCCGGTCGAGCACCGCCACGTTCGCCACGCTGGAGTTCAGGCCCGGGACGCGCAGCGAGTCGGCGATGTTGGTGCCGGTGAAGAAGTCGTACAGGCCGAGCAGGGCGACGATCGAGCCCATCACCACGAGCCGCCGCATCAGCACGTCGAGCCGCCCCCGGTCCTGGATCCCGGCCGTGGTCAGCACCACCAGGGACACCCACACCAGGAGCACGATCAGCCCCCGGTCCGCGGCGAGGATCTCCTTCTGCGAGCTGATCCGGTCCTGGTTGGCGACGTACGACAGGAGCACGCCGACCGCGAGCAGCAGCATCACCGTGCGCATGGTGCGGGTCCCCGGCGCGGGGGCGATCCGCCCGCGGCACCAGGTCGCCAGGTACCAGAACAGGCCGAGCAGCGCGAAGACGTTCGCCGGGGTCCCGGCGCCGCCGAGGGCCGGCAGCGCCAGGTTCGACGGGAGGAACAGGGCGAGCGCCAGATAGCCGGTGAGGACGGCCGTGGCGTCCAGCGGCCGGGTCAGCAGGGTGCGCAGCCGCCCCGCGCCGGGCCGGGGCGCCGGGGGGACGGGCAGCTCGGGCAGACCGCGGGTGCGGCGGCGGGCCACCGCCCAGGTCTCGATCACGAAGGACAGCAGAAAGGCACCCGTGACGCCGAAGACGACGACGGCGGCCACCTTCTGGTACCGCGACTTGGGCTGCGAGACCGGCTTCTGCGGCGGCACGATCCGCGCCGACCTGACGTAGTAGCCCTCCGGCACCCGGGCCTGCTCCTGGAGCACCTGGAGCTGCTCGGAGGCGTAGTCCGTGATCTTCCGGGTCTCCTCCAGGACCTTGGCCTTGTCCTCGCCCTTGACCGTCAGGGTGAGCAGCGGCCCCTCCGCCTGGGCGGCGAAGTCCACGCCGTACTCGTCGGTGATCCCACGGCCTTGGAGTAAACGGGCCGTCTCGGGCGACTGGAGCGCGCGGATCAGCACATCGGCCGTGCCGATCAGCGAACCGCTCGCGTACGCCAGGGTGTTGCCGTAACTGGGAGCCGGCTTCGCCACCTTGCTGGAGTTCAGCAGGGCGAGCTGGCTCTGCGACTCGTACGTCACCGGCACGGTCGTGTACAGGTAGCCGCCCGCCAGCAGACTCAGCAGGGTCAGCGGCACCATCACGTACCAACGCCCCGCCAGGACGCGGAAGATCTCGGCGATGCTCACGAACCCTCCCCCGGTTCCTCTTCGTGCTGCCAGTATCGACGCTGATGGAAAGAGACGTGCTGACTCCCGAAGGACTGGCCCGCGTGCTGCTGCGCCGCTGGTACGTCCTGGTCCTCGCCATGCTCCTCACCGGCGCCGCCTGTTACCCGGCGCTGCGGCCCGCGCCGCGCTGCCTGAGCTCGGCGGTGCTCGTGGTGAAGCCCCCGCGCACCGGCAACCAGCCCAACCAGCTGACCAACCTCCAGCCCTCGCTGGCCCTCGTGTCGTACGCCGTCGTCCAGCAGCTCCAGTCGCCCGCCGGACACGCCGAGCTGCGGGCCGCCGGCGTACGCGGCACCTACCGGATCACGCCCCGCAACAGCGGCACCAGCGCCACCCCGTACTACTCGATCCCCACCCTCCAGGTCGAGTCGGAGCAGACCCGGCCCGAAGAGGCGGACCGCCAGGTCCAGTTGATCATCGGGGTGTACGGCAAGCACCTGAACGCCCTCCAGGCCGCGCAGCACGTGCCGTCCGCGACCCTGCTCACCGTCGACCTGGTGAACCGCCCCGGCACCGTCGCCCTGCCCCCCAACCGCACCCGCGCCGTGGCCGGCGCGGGCGCGCTGGGCACCCTCGCCGGGGTGATGGCGGCGCTGTGGACCGAGCGGATCGCGGCGGCGCGGCGCGGACGGCGGCTCAGCGCGCCGCACCGTACTCCGTGAGCCGCCCGTCGCGCTCCTCGTACCGCTCACCGGTCTCCGGGCAGCGCCACACACCGGGCGTGCCGGCCTCCTCGGCCAGCCGGACGCCGGCCTTGCCGACCCAGCCCGCCCGCCGGGCCGGGACCCCCATCACCAGGGCGAAGTCGGGAACGTCCGCGGTGACCACCGAACCGGCCGCGACCAGCGCCCAGCGCCCGATGGTCACCGGGGCCACGCACACCGAGCGGGCGCCGACGGCCGCGCCGTCTCCGATCCGGACCGCGACCGGCTCCCAGTCGCCGCCCCGCTTCAGCCGCCCGTCGGGGTCCACCGCCCGCGGGTTGTGGTCGTTGGTCAGGACCACGGACGGGCCGATGAAGACGCCGTCGCCGAGCACGGCCGGCTCGTACACCAGGGCGTAGTTCTGCAGCTTGCAGTTGTCGCCGATGGTCACCCCGGGGCCGACGTACGCGCCCCGCCCCACCACGCAGTTCTCGCCGAGCCGGGCGTCCTCGCGGATCTGGGCGAGCTCCCACACACTGCTGCCCGCGCCGACGACGGCCTTCTCGTCGACCTGGGCGGTGGGCTGGACGCGGTAGTTCACGGATGAGCCTTTCTTTCGCTGGGAGGGGAACGAGGGCCTGCGTTCGGATCATGCCGGGCTCAGATCCCTGAGACGGGCCCTAGATGCCGCGGCGCTTCCACGACCGCCACCAGAGCCACTCGCGGCCCCGGTCGACCACCGCCGAGAGCACCAGCGGCTGGAGGTACGGCATGACCCGCGCCCCGATCCGGCGCCGCAGCCGCAGCGCCCGGAACTCCGGCAGCGCCTCGGCGTCCGGCCGCCACTGCCGGGCGAGGTCCACCAGCTCCTCGACCGGTACGACGCCGGTGCGCCCCCGGTCGTAGGCCCGGTAGGCCCGCCGCAGCGCCTGCCGGGCCAGCCGGGTGTCGACCAGGGCCGCCAGGCGGTCGGCCTGGGGGAGCCGGTCGGCGCACTTCTCCAGGACCGCCGTGAACGCGGCGCGGCGCTGCCGCAGGTCGTCGAGCTGCCCGCCGAAGTCGGTGGTGGACATGTTGTTCCCGTGGACCCGGTAGTAGGCCTGGTCCGCCCCCGCGACGTAGCCGACGTCCGCGTGGGCGGCCAGCCGCATCCACATCTCGATGTCCCCGGCGTGCGGCAGCTCGGGGTCGTAGCCGCCCACCTTCCGCTGGAGGCTGGTGCGGACCACCACCTCCGGCGAGGTGATGCACCCGGTGCCCTCGCGGAAGCGCCGCTCCAGCCACCAGTGGCCGGGGTAGACCACGGAGCCGGTGGAGCGGGTGCGGGCCGCCGGGAGCGGTCCGCCGTGCTGGAAGCGCAGCGGCCTGCCGTAGGCGAAGCCCGCCTCCGGGTGGGCGTCGAGCAGGGCCACGGCCCGCACGAGCGCCCCGGGGACCAGCCGGTCGTCGGCGGACAGGAGCACGACGTAGTCGCCGTCCGCCCATTCGAGCAGGCCCTCGTTGTAGGTGGCGATGTGCCCCTTGTTCGTCTCGTGGACCCGTACCTCGATCCGCGGGTCGGAGGCGGCCAGTTTCCGGGCCGCCTCCGCCGAGTCGTCGGGGGACGCGTCGTCGATGATGAGCACCCGCACGTCGAGGCCGGGCTGTTCGTCGAGCACGCTGCGTACGCAGTCGGCCAGGAAGTGGCCGTACTTGTAGCAGGGGATGACGACGCTGACTGAGCTCATGTGGTGCGTTCCCCGATTTCGGTGGGTGCGGTCGGCCGGTCAGCCGGTCGTGAAGACCGGGCCGACCCAGTAGTTCGTCGCGTTGTAGGAGTTGTTCGGGAAGGCGCTCGTGGCGCCGTACCGGTAGAGCCCGTTGGCGCCGCCACTCGCGTCGGCGGGCGCCGACAGCGGGTAGTTGAGGTGGGCGCCCGTGAAGAACCCGGGATCCGAGGCGTAGTTGCCGTTCGGCGCGTGGTACGAGGCCACGTAGGTGGTGCCCGCGGTGATGGCGACCGGGGTGGCGAACGTCAGTGTCTGCCAGCCGGTGGCGGTCTCGCCGCCGAAGGTGCCGGTGGCCAGCTGGGTGCCGTCGGCGGCCCACAGACTTCCGGTGTGGCTGCCGGTGTTGGTCGCTCCCTTGTAGAACGTGATGCCCGTGACCTTGCCGTTCAGCGAGGACTGGAAACGGGTGCCCAGTTCGAGGGAGTTGCCGTCACCGGTCTCCGCGGTCCTCGACGGCACCGTCTGCGTGCCCCACAGGGTGCAGGGGCAGGCGGCCGGCGGCGGGGTCGCGCTCGTCGTGAAGGTCCAGGTGACCGGGTCGGGCATCGCGTTGCCCCACAGGTCGGCGGCCTGCACGGAGACCGTGTACGTGGTGCCGAGCGCCAGCTGGCTGTTGAGCGTGAACGCCGCGGTCTTCCCGTCGCCGTCGAGCGTGGCCCGGCCCGGGACGGAGCCGCCGCCGGGGCCCTGCACGGTGAACAGCAGGGTGCCGCTGTCGATGCTCTGGTTGAAGGTGGCCGACAGGGGGGCCGTGATCGACACCCCGGTCGCCCCGGGACTCGGGGTGCGGCCGGTGACGGTCGGCGGCACGGTGCTCGCCGTGCCGGTCTCCAGGATCGCGTCCACCCAGTAGTTGCTGCCCGCGGACGCCTGGTTCGGGAAGCCGCTGGTGGTGCCGTACCGGTAGACGCCGTTGCCGCCGTCGGTACCGGACTGAAGGGCCGTCAGCGGGGCGAGACCGGCGTTCTTGTCGGTGAAGTAGTGGGCGTCGTAGGAGTATCCGCCGCTCGGCGCGAAGTACGAGGCGATGTACGTGGTGTTGGCCTTCACCGGGACCGGGTTCGCGAACTTCAGCTCCTGCCAGCCGGAGGCGGTCTCGTTGGTGAACGTGCCGGTCGCGAGGAGCTGGCCGGTGGCGGACCACAGGCTGCCCTTGTGGGTGCCGACGTTGGCGCTCGACTTGTAGAAGCGGACACCGGTGATCGCGCCGGGCACCGAGCTACGCACCTTCACCCCGAGCTCGACGGAGCTGCCGTCGCCGCTGTTCGGCTTGGAGGGTGTGGCGGTGGCCGGCCACACCGCGCACGGGCACTGCTGCTGCGTCACGGTCAGCGGGACGGTGGTGACGTTGCCGAGGTTGACGCTGTCGTCGACGGCGCGGACCTTGAGCTGCGCCGGGCCCTCCGTGAGCGGGGTCCACTTGTAGCTCCAGGAGCCCGTGCCCTCGGCGGCCTTCCAGGTGGTGCCGCCGTCGGTGGAGACCTCCACCCGGGCGACCACGCCGCCCGAGTCGGCCGCCGTGCCGGTGACGGTGATCTGCCGCAGCGCGGGCACCGAGGCGTTCGGGGCCGGGCTGGTCACGGTGACCGTGGGGCCGGTGAGGTCCTTGGACGCCTCGGCCGGGACCAGGCCGTCCTGGAGGGACTTCGGCTGGAAGCCCATGTCGGCCAGGATGTTCACGGTGGCCTGCTGCATCCGCTTGTCCTCGGTGACCACCCCGCCGTCCGGATCCGCCGTCGGGACGTTGGTCAGACCCCAGGACCACTGCACGGTGCCGGTGCCGAACACCAGGGCGTGGGAGGTCTGGTCGCGGAAGGCGACGAGGCTGTGGGTAGCGGTCCCGTTGCCGTAGTAATTGCCCCAGTCGAGCAGGTAGTTGCCGTCGTTGACGTCGACGACGGTGGAGGAGAGCCTGATCTGGCCGGCCGGCCGGGAGGCGTTCTCGATGTCGCTGTCCCACTCGTAGCCGAGGGTGCCCTGCGGGAAGGTGGCCACCTGGTTGCCGGTCAGGCCGGCGACCGAGGTGTTGCGCCACAGGCGCATCTTCGCGAACGCGGCGGGCACCGTGATGGCGTCGTTGCGGGGGCCGTTCACCTGGAACAGCGAACCGGTGAGGATGTTCTGCGGCCGGTAGGGCTCGCCCTCCTTGGTGCTGTCAGGATCCATCCAGGTGCCCGTCCACACGTTGCTGGGGTCGGGCACGCCGTTCGGCGTGGGGAACTTGAGCTTGGTCTCCTTGTAGGAGACCAGGGTGCGGTTCGCGGTACCGCTACCGTCGATGCTCGGCTCCAGGCGGGTCTTCCAGAAGATCTCGTTGCCGGAGAAGTAGGTCTGGTGCTGGCCCGCCTTCCGCGCGTTGAGCACGTTGGTGAACTGCTCCTGCGTCCAGTACTCGTCGTGCCCCTGCGACATGAACATCTTGTGGTTGGCGAGCAGCGCGGAGCCCCGGGTGGCCGTGTCCAGTCCGGAGACGTAGCTGAGGTCGTAGCCGTTGCGCTCCAGCCACGAGATCATCTCGAACTCGGAGCCGTAGATGCCGTTCTCGCCGCCGATGTCCATCGGGCGGTTGTAACTGACCTTGTACGCCCGCCCGTCGGGTGCCGGACCCTGACCGTCGTACAGGTTCGTGCCGCCCCAGTCGTTGTACGCCTGCCAGGTCTGGTCCGAGGTCTGTACGACGATGTCGGAGCGGCTGGCGTCGTTGCGCACCACGAACGGGTACGGCATGAGGCCGTTGCCGTCGGCCTGGTCGAAGTTGGCCACGTACAGGCCGGAGACCGCGTCGCCCGGCACGGTCCAGTTCACGGTCGTCGGCCAGTTGCCGCAGTCCATCAGCCCCGTCGGCTGGTCCTTCAGGCAGCTGGGACGCTGGGAGAAGTAGGTGGCGGGGTAGGTCTGGTCGGCCTGGGCCTGGGTGGAGACCAGCCGGGCGCCGTCACCGCCGTACCAGCCGAGCCGGTAGATCCGGACCCGGTAGGCGGACGGGGACTGCACCTTGAACTGGAGGGTCTCCCCGGCCTGGAGGCTCATCTTGGTGGGGAATCCCGCGATGTCGCCCCAGGAGCTGCCCGCGAACCAGTCGGACAGGGGCGTGCCCGGCTTGGAGTTCTCGCAGACGATGGGATTGCCGCCCGTTCCGCAGGGGTCGGCGAGCGCGCTCGCCTCTCCGGCCGGTGGCAGGAAGATCGCGGTCAGCGCCGCCGCCAGGGCGAACAGGGCGCCTCTGGCTCGACGGAATCGGTTTTGCATCGCTGTACCTTTCACGGCAGTACAGGTCCAGGCCTACCGGCCGGGGTGGGGGAGCGGGCCCTAGTTCAGGGCGTTGACCAGCGCGTCCCCGACCTGCTGTTGCTGGTCGGGGGTGATCTGCGGGAAGAGCGGGAGCGAGAGGATCTCGCCGGCGGCCCGCTCGGCGTGCGGGAAGTCCCCTCGGCGGTACCCGAGGTGGGCGTAGGCGGGCGTCAGGTGCACCGGGTCCGGGTAGTGCACCCCGGCGCCGATGCCGCCCGCGTTGAGCTTGCCCACCACGGCGTCGCGGTCGGCCCCGGGCACCCGCACCACGTACAGGTGCCAGACGTGCTCGTTGCCCTCGGCGGTGGCCGGGAGCACCAGCCGCCCGGACGCGGCGAGCGGGGCGAGCAGCTCGTCGTAGCGGGCCGCCGCCGCCCGCCGGGCCGCGTTGCCGGCGGCGAGCCGGCGCAGCTTGGCCCGGAGCACCACGGCCTGCAGCCCGTCGAGCCGGCTGTTGAAGCCGGGCACGTCGTGCCGGTACTTCTCGACCCCGCCGTGGTTGGCGATCGCCCGCACCAGGGCGGCCGCCTCGGGGTCGTCGGTGAGCACCGCCCCCGCGTCGCCGTAGGCGCCGAGGTTCTTGCCCGGGTAGAAGCTGGTGGCGGCGATGCCCCCGCTCCCCGGCGTCCGTCCGTCCCGGCTCGCGCCCTGGCTCTGGGCGGCGTCCTCGACGATCCGTACGCGCTCCGGCAGCGCGGCGGCGAGCGCGGCCACGTCCGCGCTCTGCCCGTACAGGTGGACCGGCACCACGGCCCGGGTGCCCGGCCCGACCGCGGCCACGGCGGCCGCGGGGTCGATCAGCAGGGTCTCCGGGTCGCAGTCGACCAGGACCGGCCGGGCCCCGGCCCGGGCGACCGCGCCGGCCGTGGCGATGAAGGTGTTCGCGGGGACGACCACCTCGTCGCCGGAGCCGACCCCGCTCGCCCGCAGCGCCAGCTCCAGGGCGTCGGTGCCGTTGGCGACGCCCACGACCTGCGCGACGCCGCCGAACTCGGCGTACTCCCGCTCGAACTCCCGGACCTCCGCACCGCCGATGAAGGCGGTCCCGGCCAGGACCCGGTCGAAGCCGGCGCGTATCTCCTCGGCGACCTCGGCGTGCGCCGCCTTCAGGTCCACCAGGGGGATCTGGTTCATGTGCCGTTCACTCCTCTTGCCGGGACGGGCGGGACGTACGGGACGTGCGGGACCGGCCGTCCCGGCTCGGGGACGGTGCCGTCGGCGGGGCCGCGGCCGTCCGCCGTGAGCTGTGCGAGGGCCGGGGGCGCCGCCGCGCGCAGCCGGCGGGCCGGCGACCCGGCCCACACCTCGCCGGCGGGGACGTCGGCCAGGACCGTACTGCCCATGCCGACGAGCGACCACGCGCCGACCGCCGTGCCCTCGCGGACCAGCGCGCCCGCGCCGAGGTAGGCGCCCCGGCCGATCCGGGCGCCGCCGCCGAGCCGCACCCCGGAGGCGAGGGTGGCGAAGTCCGCCACCTCGTCGTCGTGGGTGAGGACGGTGTGCGGCATCACCGCGACATGCCGGCCCACCCGCACCGCGGCCGTCAGGACCGCGTGCGCGAGGAGCACCGTGCCGGGGCCGAGCGCCGAACTCGCGGAGACCACCGCGGTCGGGTGCACCACGGTGGCGTACCGCTCCTCCGGCAGCCCGAGCCGCTCGACGACCCGGGCCCGGGACGCGTAGTCGCGCGGGCTGCCGACGCACACCACGAAGGACGCGCCGGGCAGCTCCCGCACCAGCGCGCTGCCGCCGAGCACCGGCACGCCGTCGACCTCGACGCCGTGCAGCGCCGGGTCGTCGTCGAGATGGCCCGCCAGGGGCAGGCCGGCGGCGCGGGCGGCCTGCGCGGTCTCCCGCGCGAAGCCGCCGGCGCCGATGATGACGAGCTCGGTCACGGACGCGCCGCCGCTTCCCGCAGGACGGCGACCACGCGGTCCTGCTGCTCCTCGCTCAGGGTGTGGAACAGCGGCAGGATCAGCGAGTCGCGGGCGATCCGCTCGGTGGCCGGCAGCGGCCCGGCGGGGTGCCCCGTGTAGGCCGGTTCGAGGTGGCCGGCCATGATGCCCCGGCGGGCCGACACCCCGGCCTCGGCGAGCACGGCGAGCAGCTCGTCGCGGCCGACCGGGAAGTCCTCGGCGAGCAGCACCCAGTACGACTGGAAGTTGCCCTCCCCGTGCGCCGGGTCCCGCACCGGCTCCAGGCCGGGCACGTTCCGCAGCAGCTCCCCGTAACGGGCGGCCAGCTCGCGGCGGCGGGCCACCATCGCGTCCAGCTTGGCCAGTTGGGCGAGGCCGACCGCGGCCTGGATGTCGGTCATCCGGTAGTTGAACCCGGTCTCCAGGTAGCTCTCCAGGACCGGCTTGCCGCTCGCGTGCCGCTCGGCGGCCGAGACGTTCATCCCGTGCTCGCGCAGCCGGCGCAGCCGCGCCGCCCACGCGTCGTCGTCGGTGGTGACCATCCCGCCCTCGCCGGTGGTGAGCAGCTTGCGCGGGTGGAACGACCAGGCGGCGAGCAGCGCGCCCCGCCCGACGGACGCGCCGTCGACGGTGGAGCCGATCGCGCAGGCCGCGTCCTCGACCAGCGGCAGCCCCCAGCCCACGCAGGCGGCCCGCAGCGCGGTCACGTCCGCGGGCACCCCGCCCTGGTGGACCAGGAGGACGGCCTTGGTGTCCGGGGTGCGGACCGCGTCCACGGTGGCGGCGGTGAGGTTGCCGGTGGCGAGGTCGACGTCGGCGAAGACCGGTTCGGCGCCCACGTACCGTACGGCGTTGGCGGTGGCGATGAAGGAGAGCGAGGGGACCACGACCTGGTCCCCGGGGCCGATTCCGAGGGCGACCAGGGCCAGGTGGAGCGCGGTCGTGCAGGAGCTGACCGCGATCCCGTGCCGGGCGCCGACCCGCTCCGCGAAGGCCTGCTCGAACGCGGCGACCTTCGGGCCCTGCGCGACCCAGCCGGAGAGCACGGTGTCGGAGGCCGCCTTCGCCTCCTCCTCGCCGAGCCACGGCACCATCACGGGGATCCGTACGGGCGCCTTCCCGACGGCGGCCTCGGCGGCCACAGCAGCTACGGCAGCTACGTCGGAGTCTGTCGCCGTCGCGCCCTTCTCCGCCCGCCACCAGTCGACCAGGTCCCGCAGACCGGTCCGCAGGTCGATCTCGGCCTTGAAGCCGAGCCGCTCCTCGGCGCGCGTGGTGTCCGCGAGCCGCCGGGTCACCCCGTTGACCGCGCGGGCCGGGCCGTGCACGGGCTCCAGGCCGGAGCCCATCACGCCGAGGAGGCCGTCGGCGAGCTCGCGCAGCGAGGTCTCGGTGGCGCTGGCCACGTTGAACACCTCGTCGGTGAGCCCCTCGCGCGCCGCCAGGATGTTGGCGCGGGCGATGTCACGGACGTCGACGAAGTCCATCGTCTGGGTGCCGTCGCCGAGGATCAGCGGCGGCTCGCCCGCCTCGATCCGCTCCATCCAGCGGATCAGCACCTCGGTGTAGAGGCCGTGGATGTCCATCCGCGGCCCGTACACGTTGAAATAGCGCAGCGCCACGTAGTCCAGGCCGTACATGGCGTGGAAGCTGCGCAGCATGCCCTCGTTGAAGGCCTTGGCCGCGCCGTAGAACGTGTCGTTGTTGTACGGGTGATGCCGCTCGGTGGTCGGGAACGACTCCGCCAGGCCGTACACGGAGGCCGACGAGGAGGCGATCACCTTCCCCACCCCGGCGGCCGCGGCGGCCTCCAGGACGTTGAACGTGCCGTTCACCATGACCTCGTTGGCGAGCCGGGGCTCCTCCGCGCACTGCGTGATGCGGATCGCCGCCAGGTGGTAGACGAGGTCGGCGCCCTCCGTCACCCGGTGGACGGTCGCCGCGTCGCGGATGTCGCCCTCGACGAGCTCGACCCGGCCGCTCGCCAGGGCCTTGGCGAGGTTGGCCCGCCGCCCGCGCACGAAGTTGTCCAGCACGACGACCTGGCTCGCACCCCCCTCCACCAGGAGGTCCGTCACATGGGAGCCGATGGTGCCGGCACCGCCGGTGACCAGGACCCGCTTGCCCGCGATATCGCTCAACGCTGTTCTCCCCGCACTTCGTCACCGTTCTTGAGGGACCGGTCGGAGCCGGTCCGCAGCCCGACGACCGCGCCGCGGAACTGCAGGCTCCGCGACGCCGCCTCCAGGATGTCCAGCACGCGCAGGCCCGCCCGGCCGTCGGTCAGCGGCGGCCTGCCCTCCGTGATCGCCGCCGCGAACTCGTCGACCATGCTGCGCAGCGCCTCCTTCTCGCCGATCGCCGGGGCGACCATGTCGCCGCTGCGGTACGAGATGAGGGCTTCGCGGCGCTCGTCCGCGCCCAGCTCCTGCGGCGTCGCCAGGTCCACCCCGCGGTCGAACAGCGCGACGCGCTGGGCGGGGTTGAGGTCGTCCCAGACCAGGGTGCGCTTGGAGCCGCCGACCATGGTGGTGCGGACCTTGGTCGGGGAGAGCCAGTTGACGTGCACGTGGGCGATGGCCCCGGTGTTCAGCTGGAGCGTCAGGTACGTGATGCAGTCCTGGCCCGCGCCGATCGGGTCCGCCCCGTGCGCGGCGACCGCGACCGGCTCCACGTGCTCGGGCAGGATGAAGTCCAGGATGGACAGGTCGTGCGGGGCGAGGTCCCACAGCACGTCGATGTCCTTCTGGACCAGACCCAGGTTGATCCGCACCGAGTCCACGTAGTGGATGTCGCCGAGCGCGCCCTCGCGCACCAGCTCGCGGATCTTCGCCACCGCCGGGGTGTAGCAGTAGGTGTGGTCGCACATCAGGGTCAGGCCGCGCTCCTCGGCCTCCGCGACCAGCCGCGCCCCGTCGGCGTACGTGGTGGCCAGCGGCTTCTCGACCAGGACGTGCTTGCCCGCGCGCAGCGCCGCGAGCGCCACGTCCAGGTGGGTGCCGGCCGGGGTGGCGACGGCGACGGCGTGCACCGCCGGGTCGGCGAGGACCGCCGCGTAGTCGTCGGTGGCCTGGACGGTGGAGTACCCGCCGAGGACCCGCTGGGCGCGCGTGACGTCGAGGTCGCACAGCCAGCGCAGCCGGAAGCGGTCGCTGGCCTGGAAGTTGCGCACCAGGTTCGGGCCCCAGTAGCCGGCGCCTATGACGGCGACTCCGAGCCGCTCGTCCGGCCGGCCGGCGTCGTTCACGTCGCTCACGTCGTTCCCCTTCATCGTCAGTAGGCCCCTGTTCCGCGCAGCACGGCGGGGCCGGTGCGCAGCAGGATCAGCGCGTCCAGGCCGAGCGACCAGTTGTCCACGTACGCCAGGTCGAGGCGTACGGCCTCGTCCCACGGCAGGTCGGAGCGGCCGCTCACCTGCCACAGGCCGGTGAGGCCCGGTTTGACGAGCAGCCGGCGCCGGACCTCGTGGCTGTATCCGGCGACTTCCTCGGGCAGCGGCGGGCGCGGCCCGATGAGCGACATCCGCCCGTTCAGCACGTTGAGGAGCTGGGGCAGTTCGTCGATCGAGTAGCGGCGCAGCGTGGCGCCCACCCGGGTGACGCGGGGGTCGTCGCGGACCTTGAACAGCAGGCCGTCGCTGTTGTGGTTGGCGTCCGCGAGCTCGTCCCTGACCGCCTCGGCGTCGGGCCGCATCGTCCGGAACTTGAACATGGTGAACTGCTTGCCGTGCAGGCCCACCCGGACCTGCCGGAACAGGGCCGGGCCGCGGCTGCCGAGCCGTACCGCCAGCGCGACGGCGCACATCAGCGGGGCGAGCGCGAGCAGCAGCACCGCGGCGAACAGGCGCTCGGCGAGCTCCTTCGGCAGCCGGGCCCAGCGGGACAGCCGGGGGGCCCGCAGATGGATCAGCGGGACCCCGCCGACCGGACGGATCTCCAGGCGTGAGGCGGCCACGTCACCGAAGCCCGGCGCCAGCAGGAAGTCGCCGCCCGCGGCGGCCGTGCTCCAGGAGAGCGCCCGCAGCATGGTCGCGTCGATCTCCGGCGAGGGCAGCACCACCACGGTGGTGGAGCCGCCGAACCCGCGTATCGCGCCCGGGACTTCGTCCACCCCGCCGAGCACCGGCACGCCCAGCTTGTCGAGCACCGCGCGGCCCCGGTCGTGGCCGGGATCGGTCAGGCACACGCCGGCGATGTCCATGCCCTGGAGCCCGGCCCGGCCGGGCGCGCGGTCGGAGCCGCCGTTCCACAGCGCCGACAGGAGCGCGGAGACGCCCGCCGAGGGCCCCACCAGGATCGCCGTGGTCCGGTTCCGGCCCTGCGCCCAGCCGCGGCGCAGCCAGCGCCGGAGCAGGAAGCGGGCGGCCAGCGTGAGGACGGCCACGGCCGGAGCGGCCAGGATCATCTCGTGCAGCAGGTCGAGATCCCCGGCCAGACCCCAGCCGAGGACCGCCGCCAGGGCCGGCAGCACCAGGGCGCCGCGCAGTACCCGGCGATAGATCGCGCCGCCGGTGCCCAACGCGCCGCGCTCATAGGCCCGGTGGGCGTACATCAGGGCGACCCAGGCCGGCGGCAGGCCGAGGACGACGGGCCAGTGGCCCACCGTGCCGAGGACGCTCACCGCGGCGACGGCGGCCGCCATCGTGTCCGCGGCCAGCAGGACTGTCTGGTGTCTCCTCCGCCACCACAGGCGGTGGACGTCGAAATGTGTGGATTCGACTCGATGCCGCTCATGCGTGACCGGCAGGACGGTCATCCATTCCCCCCAAGGGCGCTTCGCACGCACCCCGTTGGACCACCTGTGCCGTTCCCGAGGGACTGCCGGCGCGAGCGGCTCGCGGGCACGGGAAAGACAGCGGTGGTGCGACGAGGGTGCGCGGGTCTTCCGCCTGACTGAACGGTGCGGACCGCGGTCGCAAGTCTCCCCAGCCACGGCCGGTGTCCGCACAGGACGCTGAATCCGCCCGGGACGAGTCGTGTTCGTGCCCCAGCGGATCCGGCAGCGCTCAATCTAGACCAACTGGGGCAGGCCATCCAGGAGTTGTGTGAAACTCCTACCGATACTTGAAGGAACTGTAAGAGTGGGACTCCTTGGTCATACTGTCCCCGTGCCCAGCATCGTGATCCCCGCCCACAACGAGGAACGCACCCTCGGCCGCCTCCTGGACGCCCTCCTGGACGGCGCCCGCGACGAGGAGTTCGACATCGTCGTCGTGTGCAACGGCTGTACGGACGCCACCGCCCGCGTCGCCGCGGGGCACGGCCCGCGCGTCCGGGTCGTCGAGACCCCCGTGCCCTCCAAACACGAGGCCCTGCGCCTCGGCGACACGCACGCCCGCGGCTTCCCCCGGATCTACGTGGACGCCGACGTGGTGCTCGGCGCCGGGGACGTCCGCGCCCTGACCGCCGCGCTCGCCGGACCCGGCGAGGTCCTCGCCGCCGCGCCCGAGCGGGAGCTGCCGATGACCGGCTGCTCCTGGCGGGTGCGCGCGTACTACCGGGTCTGGCAGCGGCTGCCCGCCGTCCGCGACGGGCTCTTCGGGCGGGGCGTCATCGCCATGTCCGGCGCGGGCCACGCCCGGATCGCCGCGCTGCCGCCCCTGATGGCCGACGACCTGGCCGCCTCGCTCGCCTTCGGCCCCGCCGAACGCAGCGTGGTCCGCACCGCCCGCGTCGTCGTCCGGCCGCCGCGCACCTGGCGGGACCTGATCCGCCGCCGGGTCCGGGCGGCCACTTCCACGGCCCAACTGGAGGACCACCAGGCCCGGTCGGCGCGCGAGGACCATCGGGCCCGGTCGGCGCCCGAGGACCGCCAGGCGGCGCCGGAGCCCACCGCGCCGCCCTCGGCCCGTACCGGCGTCGCCGACCTGCGGGCCCTGGTGCGCGCCGACCCCACGCTGCTGCCCGCCGTCGTCGTCTTCCTCTCGGCGGCGCTCGCGGCGCGCAGGGGCGCGCGCAAGGCCATCAGGGCGCGGGACTTCGACACCTGGCTCAGGGACGAGAGCAGCCGCCAGGGGTGACGCCCGTGCCGTCGTCCGGGCTGGGGTCGGGGCTGCTTTCGGGGCTGCGGCGGGCTGCGTCCGGGCCGTGTTCCGGGCTGTGTTCGGGACTGCGTCCGGCCTGGGTGCGGCCTGCGTTCGGCCTGGGTCCGGGCCTGGGTCCGGGCCTGCGTCCGGCCTGCGTCCGGGACCGAACGAAAGGTTCCGGCCCGCCGGATGATCACCGCCGCCTACGCTGCGAGGGATCGCACCATGGGAGGGGCCCTTCATGAAGTTCCGGATATCCGGACGGCGTTCCGCCGCACTGGCGGTGGCGCTCGCCGCCTGCGCGGCCTGGACCGCCGTCGCCCCGGCGGCGTCGGCCGAGACACCGGGCGGGGGAGCGGGGCCCGGGGGGCCGCTCACGTCCGCCACCCGCTTCTACGTCGACCCCGACAGCGGCGCCGCACGCCAGGCGGTCGCCGACGAGGCGGCGGGGGGCGCGGAGAGCGCGGTCGATGCCGCGAACATGCGCCGGCTCGCCGCACTGCCCCAGGCCGCCTGGTTCACCGGCGGCACTCCCGAGGGCGTGCGCGCCGGAGCGGGCGCCCTCATGGCGCGGGCGCGCGCCGCGCACCAGGTCCCCGTGCTCGTCGCGTACAACATCCCCGGCCGCGACTGCGGGCTCTACTCCAGCGGCGGCGCCCCCTCCTCGGCCGCCTACCGCGACTGGATCGGCGCCCTCTCCGACGGCGTCGGCGAAGGCCCCGCGCTGGTGATCCTGGAACCCGACGCCCTGGCCGCCCTGCCCAAGGACTGCGCGGGGAACGCCGACCCGACCGGCGCGCTCACCGCCGCCCGCCTCGCCGACCTCGACTTCGCCGTCACGACGCTCAAGCGGCGCCCCGGCACCGCCGTCTACCTCGACGCGGGCAACAGCCAGTGGAAGGCGGTCGGCGACATCGCCCGGCGGCTGATCGACGCCGGGGTGGCCAAGGCCGACGGCTTCTCCCTGAACGTCTCCAACTTCCAGCCCACCGAGCAGCTGACCCGCTACGGCACCTGGGTCTCGAAGTGTGTCTGGTTCGCCACCCGGGGCCCCGACTGGGCCCGCGGCCACACCGACTGGTGCGCGAGCCAGTACTACTCCGGCGCCGCCCCCAACGACGGCGCGCCCGGCAACGCGGTCTCGGCGGCCGACCCCACCACCTGGCACTGGACCGACGCCTGGTACGACCAGGCCACCGGCAGCCCCGCCACCACCGAGCTCCTGCACTTCGTCGTCGACACCAGCCGCAACGGGCGCGGCCCCTGGGCCCCCGCCCCCGGCACGTACGCCGACCCGGAGACCTGGTGCAACCCGCCCGGCCGGGGCATGGGCCCGCGCCCGACCGCCGACACCGGCGTCCCGCTGGCCGACGCGTATCTGTACGTGAAGACGATCGGCGAGTCCGACGGCAGCTGCACCCGGGGCACCGGCGGCACCGTCGATCCCGCGTACGGAGTGGTCGACCCGCCCGCCGGCGCCTGGTGGCCGGAGTTCGCCCACGGTCTCGCCCGCGAGGCCCGGCCCGCCCTGACTCTCGACGCGGACCCCGCCCTTGCGCGATGATCGCGCCCGCACCACGCCACCCCCCCTCACATCCCCCAACGGGAGGACGTTGATGGCACGCCGCACAACCCGCGGCCTGATCGCCGCGGCCACCGCCACCGTGGCACTGACCGCCCCGCTCACGACGGCCACGGCCGCGCCCGCCGCGAGCGGCCCGCAGGCACGGATCTTCATGGTCAACCCGGTGCAGTCCTCGGGTGACCAGACGCTCACCGACGCCAAGGACGCCGCCGACGCGGTGCCCGCCTCGGCGTACACCACCGCCGCGCTGCGCAACCTCGACGGCAGCGGCGGGCTCTCCGGGCGCTGGGCGTACATCAGGTCCGAGACGGGCGCCCCCGCGAAGACCGCCGACGCCGGCGCGTACAACCGGGACGACGACCGGTTCGAGCAGGTCATGGCCTACTTCTGGGTCAACGAGGCCCAGGAGTACCTCCAGGGCCTCGGCTTCGGCAGCGAACTGCCCGGCGCCAACGACCGCCCGCAGGCCGTGCGGCTCAACCAGTGGGGCTCGGACAACTCCTTCTTCACCGACAAGAAGGACGAGATCCGCTTCGGCAAGGGCGGCGTCGACGACGCCGAGGACGCCGAGGTGATCGTGCACGAGTACGGGCACGCCGTGCACGAGGCCCAGGTTCCCGGCTTCGGCAGCTCCCCCGAGGGCGGCGCCATCGGCGAGGCCTTCGGCGACTACCTGGCCGTCGAGGTCGGCAGCCACGCCGCCACCCGCTACGGCTGGCCGGTGAAGACGGACCTCGCCTGCGTCGGCGACTGGGACTCCGTCCCGTACAGCACGGCCCCGCACTGCCTGCGCCGCGTCGACGGGGACAAGACGTACGCGGACCGGGTCGGCGAGGTGCACGCGGACGGCGAGATCTGGTCCCGCGCCCTGTGGGACATCCGCGGCGCGCTCGGCGCCCGGACCGCCGACCGGATCATCGTGAACGCGCAGTTCGGCTTCGCGCCCGACACCTCCTTCTCGGACGCGGCGACGAAGACGATCGCGACGGCCCAGCGGATGTACGGCCCGGACGCGGCGAACGCCGTCCGCGCCGCCTTCAAGGCCCGCGCCATCCCGGGGGTCTGACACCCGGGGGCCGCGCCAGGAGTACGGAAGCGGGGGCGGGATCCGGTGCACACCACCGGGTCCCGCCCCCCGCCCGCTTCGCTGAACGCCTCTGTCAGCGCACGCCCTTGATCCCCGCGACCGAGGCCGCTCCGAGCAGCGTGAGCAGGGCCGCCACGACGTACAGTCCGTCGTAGCCGAGCGTGAAGAGGACGGCCGCGCCCGCGATGACGGCGCCCATGACGAGGTAGCCCGTCGTGAGCGAGTCGGGGACGAAGAGCGCGGCGCCGGTGATGCCGACCGCCGAGCCGATCGGGGTGCCGATCCCGAGCGGGTGGTGCTTGCGGTGCGAGTGTTGCTTGCCGTGCGGGTGGTGCTTGCGGTGCGGGTGGTGCGCGGATTGCTGTCGGTGGGCGACCGTGCCGACGTCAGCTGCCGAAGCCGAGTCCGGCGCGGTCCAGGGTCCGCAGCCACAGGTTGCGGCGCCCCTCGTGGGCGTCGGCGCGGGCGAGGGCCCACTGGGTGATCCCGATGCCCACCGAGCGCATCGGCTCGGGCGGGAACGGCAGCGGCTTGCGGCGGACCAGCTCCAGGGAGGTGCGCTCGGTGCGCTCCCCGGCCAGCAGGTCGAGCATGACCTCCGCGCCGAAGCGGGTGGCGCCGACGCCCAGGCCCGTGTAGCCGGCCGCGTAGGCGACCTTGCCGCGGTGGCTGGTGTCGAAGAAGACGCAGAAGCGCGTGCTGGTGTCGATGGCACCGCCCCAGGCGTGGCTGAAGCGCACCCCGGCGAGCTGCGGGAAGGTCGTGAAGAAGTGCTGGGCGAGGGTGACGAAGGACTCGGGCCGCTGATCGTGCTCGGCCCGCACGGCACGGCGGTGGACGGCGTCGTAGCCGCCCCACAGGATCCGGTTGTCGGCGGAGAGCCGCACATAGTGGAAGCTGTTGGCGCAGTCGGCCCAGCCCTGCCGGTTCTTCCAGCCCACGGAGGCGAGTTGAGCCTCCGTCAGGGGTTCGGTCATCAGCGCGTAGTCGTAGACCGGGACGGTGTACGGGCGGTGCCGGCGCAGCAGTGAGGGGTACGCGTTGGTGGCCAGCGCGACCCGGCGGGCGCGCACCCGGCCGTACGGGGTGGTGACGGCGACCCGGGCGCCGTCCTCGGAGAGCCCCGTTCCCGGGGTGTGCTCGTAGACGCGGACGTCCAGCTCCTGGCAGGCCCGCTTCAGGCCCCAGGCCAGCTTGGCGGGGTCGACCATCGCCACGTCGTCCTTGTTCCACAGTCCGCCGAGGAAGGTCGGGGAGTCGATCTCGGCGCGGACGGCGGCCTCGTCGAGCAGCGTCAGCTCCCCGCCGTACCGCTGGGCGGCCTCGGCCTCCTCCACCAGGCCGTCGAGCTGGTACGGCTCGGTCGCCACGGCGAGGGAGCCGGTGCGCTCCCAGTCGCAGTCGATCTTGTAGCGCTCGATCGTGTCCTGCATGGCCCGCAGGTTCTCCCGGCCGAGGCGCTCCAGGCGCCCGATCTCGTCCGGCCAGCGCGCGATGCCGTTGCCGAGGCCGTGGGTGAGGCTCGCCTCGCAGAAGCCGCCGTTGCGGCCGGAGGCGGCGCCGCCGACCTGGTCCGCCTCGATGACGACCACGTCGGCGGACGGGTCGCGCTCCTTGGCGATGAGCGCGGTCCACAGCCCGGTGTAGCCGCCGCCGACGACCAGCAGGTCGCAGTCGGTGGGGCCGACGAGGGCCGGGGAGACCTGCGGCCTGCTCGGGTGGTCCAGCCAGAACGGGGTGGGCGAGGCGTCGCGGAGCGAGTGCACGGGGTCCATGGGGCGGGGCTCCTTCGGATCGCGGAGGTACGGGCCTCCGAAGTGCCGCCATGAGAACCGGCCGGGCGAATTTGCGTCAATGGTGTTGACGTAAGACGCCGGTGGCCGGCTCCGCCCCGCTCACCCCGCGCGGTGCGCCGCGAGCCGGGCGCCGACCGCGTCCAGCATCAGCTCCAGCGCGAACGGATGCCCGCTCTCGCTCATGTCCGCCGCGAGCAGCGGATACGTCGCGGCGACATGCGGGTGGGTGGCGGCCGACAGCTTCCCGTAGGCCGCGTGCCACACCTGCTCGTCGGCCTCCCTGGCGGGCTCCGGCAGGGCGAGGGCGGCGGCGTCCAGGGCCGCGAAGGCGAGCGCCTGGTCCACGAACGCGTGGTAGATCCGCACGGCCTCCGCGTCCGGGAAGCCCACCCCGCGCAGCACCGACAGGATCGCCTCCACCGCCCGGGTCTCGTGCTCGCGCCCCGTCGTGCGGTGCGCCGCGAGCGCCGCCGCCTGCGGATTGGCCAGATAGGCGGCATGGATGCGCAGGGCGATGTCCCGCAGGTCGGCCCGCCAGTCGCCGGTGGCCCGCCAGCCCCGCTGCGCCACGCCGATCATCTCGTCGGCGAGGGCCAGGAGCAGGTCGTCGGTGTTGCGGAAATAGCGGTACAGCGCGCTCGGGTCGGCGCCCAGCGCGGCGCCGAGCCGCCGCACCGACAGCGCCTCGGCGCCGTGCTGGGCGACCAGCCGCAGCGCGGTGTCGATGATGATCCGCTCGGAAAGGACGGTGCCCTGCTTGGTGGGACGCCTGCGCTGTCGCCGGTTCTCCGGCACCACTCGTTCGGCCATGCCGCCGACCTTATGACAACGCCCTTGACGTGTGAACCGTCACAGCGGTTGCATGACGCCCCTCGCACCGGCCCCGCCTCGGGGCCCGTCCGGTGGCCCGGGACGGCAACCGCCCCGGCCCCTCACCCTCCCTGGAGTACGCACATGAGCACGGCCGACCTGGTCTTCACCGGTGGCCCCGTCTTCACGGGCGACCCCGCCCGGACCCGGGCCACCTCCCTCGCCGTCGTCGGCGAGCGGATCATCGCCGTCGGCCACGACGAGGTCCGCGAGCTGATCGGCCCGCGGACCGAAGTCGTCGACCTGGCCGGCAAGCTGCTGATCCCGGGCTTCCAGGACGCCCACATCCACGCCGTCTCCGGCGGGATGGAGATGGCCGAGTGCGACCTCACCGGCACCACGGGCGTCGACGACTACCTGCGGATCATCGGCACCTACGCGGCCGCCCACCCCGACCGCCCCTGGATCACCGGCGGCGGCTGGTCGATGGAGAGCTTCGAGGGCGGACTGCCCTCCCGGCAGCTGCTCGACCAGCTCGTCCCCGACCGGCCCGTGCTCCTGTCCAACCGCGACCACCACGGAGCCTGGGCCAACTCCCGCGCCCTGGAGCTCGCCGGGATCACCGCCGAGACGCCGGACCCGGCCGACGGCCGCATCGAGCGCGAGGCCGACGGCACCCCGAGCGGCGTCCTCCAGGAGGGCGCGGTCGCCCTCGTCCAGCGGCTCGTCCCGGCCAGCACCGAGGCCGACCGGACCGAAGGACTGCTGCGCGCCCAGGCGATGCTGCACTCGCTCGGCATCACCGGCTGGCAGGACGCCCTCCTCGGCTCCTTCAGCGGGATCACCGACCCCTCCGACGCGTATCTCGCCGCCGCCCGGGACGGCTCCCTCACCGCGCGGGTCAGCGGCGCGCTGTGGTGGGACCGGGCCCGCGGCGCCGAGCAGATCCCCGAACTCGTCGAGCGGCGCGCGAAGTCGAGCCACGGGCGCTTCCGGGCCGGCTCGGTGAAGATCATGCAGGACGGCGTCGCCGAGAACTTCACCGCCGCCATGACCAGCCCGTACCTCGACGCCTGCGGCTGCGCGACGGCGAACACGGGGCTGAGCTTCGTCGACCCCGAGGCGCTGCGCGGCTACGTCACCGAGCTCGACGCCCTCGACTTCCAGGTGCACTTCCACGCGCTCGGCGACCGTGCCGTCCGCGAGGCCCTGAACGCGGTCGAGGCCGCGATCGAGGCCAACGGGCGCCGCGGCAACCGTCACCACCTGGCCCACCTCCAGGTCGTGCACCCCGAGGACGTCGCCCGCTTCGCCCGGCTCGGCGCGCTCGCCAACATCCAGCCCCTGTGGGCGGCGCACGAGCCGCAGATGGACGAGCTGACGATCCCGTTCCTCGGCCCCGAGCGCGCCGCCTGGCAGTACCCGTTCGGCGACCTGGTCCGGGCCGGCGCCACCCTGGTGGCCGGCAGCGACTGGCCGGTGAGCAGCCCCGACCCGCTCGCCGGTCTGCACGTGGCCGTCAACCGGGCCGAGCCCGGCGCCACCGACGGCCGGGTCTTCCTGCCCGAGCAGCGCCTCGACCTCACCACCGCGCTCGCCGCCTACACGGCCGGCTCCGCGCACGTGGGCGGTCACGACGAGGCCGGCAGCCTGCGCGCCGGATACCTCGCGGACCTCGTCGTCCTCGACCGCGACATCCTCACCGGACCGGCCGAGGAGATCGCCGAGGCCCGCGTGGAGCAGACCTTCGTCGGCGGCACCCGCGTGTACGCGGGCTAGGGGGGCGTCGTGGCGGTCGGACGGGAACGACGAGCGGCGCCGCGCGGGGTCGCGGGGTGCCGCACGCCCCGGGCGACCGTCACGACACCTCCCGGCGGCCGGGCCGTGGCCCGGCCGCCGTCACGACGAGGCCCGCACCCTGAGCCGGGCGGGGAGCAGCACGCCCGGGGGGGTGCTGCCTCCGCCCTCCAGGGCGGAGACGAGCAGCGTCAGACCCGCCTCGGCGACATCGGCCGGGCGCAGGCTCAGCGTGGTGACCGGCGGGTCGGCGTGGGCGGCGGAGCTGTCCTCGCTGACGCACACCACCCGCACGTCCCCCGGCACCGCGAGGCCGAGCCGCCGCGCCGCGTCCAGGACCAGCGGCGGGCTGGCCTCGGCCACGACGAACAGCCCGTCGGGCCGGGGCTCGGCGCCCAGGACCTCCTCGACGGACCGGATCACCGCCCCGTTGCCCGGGGCGGGCACCAGGGCGACCAGCTCCTCGGCGCCGTGCCGGGCGCACCAGTCGCGGTAGGCGGCGTGGACGTTCCGGTGGAAGCGGGTCGTGCTGTCGGGCAGGACGAGCGCGGTCCGCCGGGCCCCCCGCTCCCGCAGGTGGTCCAGGGAGTCCCGTACCGCGGCCTCCGTGTCGATGTCGACCCAGTACGCGCCGGTCCGGTCCGCGACCGACGCGTCGCTGAAGACCGGGATGCGGGCGGCGAGGAAGTCCTCGACGAGGGGATCGTCCTCGACGGGGTCGGCGACGATCACCGCCTCCAGGGGCAGATCGGCCCACTCCCGGTGCAGGGTCCCCGCGGGCAGCATCACCATCGCGTAGCCGTGTCTCAGGGCGGCGGCCGCGGTCGCGCTCGTCAGCTGGGCGAAGTACGGCGAGTCCAGGTACGTCCAGGGCTGTCCGGCGAACTCCCCCACGACGTAGCCGATCAGCCGGGCCCGCCCGGCGCGCAGCTGCCGGGCGGTGGCGTTGGGGCGGTAGCCCATGCGTCGCGCGGTCTCGCGCGCCTTCTCCCGCACCGCGGGGGAGAGGCGTCCGGTGCCGTTCAGGGCCGCGGAGACGGTCGTCTTCGAGAGGCCGGCCTCGCGGGCCACGTCGACGAGCCGGACCCGGGGTCCGGACGGTCGTGCGCCGGGTCCGCCGGGCCTCTCCCCGGCATGCCCTGCGGAGTGTTCACGTGTGGTCACGATCCGATGCTGCCACCTCCGTGACCATTGCAAAACCGTTCCCGCAAAGTCTTGTGCGGGAACGTTCCCGCATCAATACTCGCTCCATCCCCCACCATCCCCAGTGCACGTCTCTACACCCGTAAAGGGGTGGGTCTCCTTGCGCACGCCCAGACTCCTCGCAGCCCTCGCCGGTACCGCCGCCCTCGCCGTCGCGGCGACCGGCTGCGCCGGCGCCACCAAGCCGGGCGCCGGCTCCGCCACGTACACGGTCACGCCGACCTCCCCCGCGGCGAAGGGCCGGCTGTCCTCCCTGACGTGGTCCCTGTACGCCGAGCCGTACACGCTCGACTACGCCCAGGCCTTCGACTACCCGCCGAACACCGTCCTCGCCAACGTCTGCGAGCAGCTCCTGCGGGTCACCCCCGACCTGAAGATCGAGCCCGGTCTCGCCCTCAAGTGGGAGAACCCCGACCCGACGACGTGGGTGTACACCCTGCGCCCCGGCGTACGGTTCCACGACGGCACCACCATGACCGCCGACGACGTCGTCGCCTCCCTCAAGCGCCAGATGGACCCGGCCACCGGCTCCCCCTGGGGCTCCGCCTTCAAGAACGTCAAGGCGATCGAGAAGACCGGGCCCCTCCAGGTCACCCTCCGGCTCACCAGGCCCGACGTCCTCCTCAACGAGCTCATGGCCGCCTCGCCCGGCACCATCGAGAGCGCCGCCTTCCTCGCGAAGACCGGCAAGGAGTACGGCGTCCCCGGCGGCAAGGTCAACTGCACCGGCCCCTACGCGCTGGACAAGTGGCAGCAGGGCGAGTCCATCACCCTCAAGAAGCACCCCGCGTACTGGGACAAGAAGCTCACGCCGAAGAACGACACGGTCCGCTTCACCTTCGTCGAGGACCCCTCCGCCCGGACCAACACCTTCCTGTCCGGCACCGCCGACGGCGGCTACATGGTCCCCTCGTCCTCCCTCGCCCAACTGCGCGCGACCACCAAGGGCAAGCTGTACTTCGGCCCCAACACCGCCGCCGCCAACCTCGCCGTCCTCGACTTCAAGGGCACCCTCGGCGACCTCAAGGTCCGCCAGGCGCTGTCCATGGCGCTCGACCGCAAGAACATCATCAAGGCCGCCGCCGGAGGCATCGGCGTCCCCGCCAAGGCCCCCGCCGCCCGCGGCGCCTGGTCGCTCCTCCCCGAGCGCACCGAGGGGTACTTCAAGGACCTGCCCGAGCCCGTCTACGACGTCGCCGCCGCCAAGGAACTCGTGGACCAGGCCGGCGCCACCGGCAAGAAGGTCACCCTGGTGACCAGCACCCTCGCCCCCGAGATCAGCGTCGTCGCCAACGCTGTGCAGGCCGCCGGCCGCCAGATCGGCCTCGACGTCCAGCTCAAGTCCGTCTCGCCCGAGGCGTACAGCAGCATCTTCGTCGACAAGAACGCCCGCAAGGGACTCGACCTGGTCATCACCAACGGCTACGACAACACCCCGGACCCGCTGGAGTTCTACCAGTACCTGCGCACCGGCGACTTCGGGAACTACGGCAACTGGTCCGACCCCGTCTACGACGCCGCCTTCGACCGCGCCAACACCGCCGTCGACCCGGGCGCCCGCTCCGACCTCACCGCCGAACTCCAGAAGATCGCGATGCGCGAGCTGCCCATCATCCCGCTGTACGAGGCCCCGTACTCCGTCTTCCTCGGCAGCCACGTCACCGGCGCCCCCACCGGCATCTCCCAGCTCTACTACCCCTGGGCCGCGACGATCGGTGCCGCCTCCTGATGAACGGCATGCTCCGCTACTTCCTCGGCCGGTTCGCCGGACTCCTCGGCGTCCTCCTCGTCACCTCCTTCGTGGTCTTCGCCAGCGTCCACCTCGCACCCGGCGACCCCGTCTCCTTCCTGCTGCACGGCCGCCCGGCGACCCCCGAGACCGTGGCCGCGCTGCGGGCCGAGTACCACCTCGACGACCCGCTCGCCGTCCAGTACGCCAAGTGGCTCGGCGGCGCGCTCCACGGTGACTTCGGGCGCTCCGCCCAGTACCACCAGGACGTCTCGGCCCTGCTCGGCTCCCGGCTCACCGGCACCGTGCTGCTCGTCGCCTACTCCGCCGTCCTCGTCGCCGTCGGCGGCGTGGCGGCGGGCATGCTGGCCGCGCTGCGCCCCGGCTTCCTCGACCGGCTCGTCCTCATCGCCACCGGCGTCGCCACGGCCACCCCCTCGTTCGTCAGCGCCATCGGCCTGGTCTCGCTGTTCTCCGTGAACCTCGGCTGGTTCCCCGGACCCGGCGGCACCCCGGAAGGCCTCGGCGAACGCCTCTACTACCTCACCCTGCCGGCCTTCGCC
This sequence comes from Streptomyces sp. NPDC023157, assembly GCF_055560575.1. NCBI lineage: Bacteria > Bacillati > Actinomycetota > Actinomycetes > Kitasatosporales > Streptomycetaceae > Streptomyces > Streptomyces sp. NPDC023157. The sequence continues at coordinate 667,383 of NZ_JBVHIL010000003.1, read as the reverse complement.
CTCGCCACCACCTTCGCCGGACTCCTCGCCCGCGTCACCCGCTCGGCGATGCTCGACGAACTCGGCCGCGAACACGTGGACGTCTCCCGCGCCCGCGGCGTCGCCGGACGCACCGTGGTCCGCCGGCACGTCCTGCGCAACAGCCTCGGACCGGTCGTGACCGTCGGCGGCACCATGCTCGCCGGACTCCTCGTCACCACCTCCGTCGTCGAGACCGCCTTCGACGTGCCCGGCATCGGCTCCCTCCTCGTGCAGTCCGTCAGCGCCAAGGACTTCGCCGTCGTCCAGGCCATCACCCTGCTCAGCGTCGCGGCCTTCGTCCTCGTCAACCTGGTCGTCGACCTCTGCGCCCCCCTCATCGACCCCCGGCTCACCCTCCTCGGGGAAGGCACCTCATGACCCTCACCGCAAGCCCCGGGGCGGCCGGCCCCACGGACGCGCTGCGCCGCCGGCCCGGCCTGCGCCGGCTGCGGGCACTCGGCCAGGGCCCGCTGTTCAACGCGGCCGTGCTGCTCCTCGTCGCCCTCGTGCTCGTCACCGCCCTGGCCCCGTTCATCGCCCCGTACGACCCCGAGGCGATGGACCTGACGTCGAGCCTCGTCGGCACCAGCGGCGACCACCTCCTCGGCACCGACCAGTCCGGCCGCGACATCCTGTCCCGGCTCATGTTCGGCGCCCGCACCGGACTCCTCGGCCCGCTGCTCGTCGTCGCCGTCTCCACCCTCCTCGGCACCGTCCTCGGCGTCATCGCCGGCTGGCGCGGCGGCTGGGCGGACGCCTTCCTCTCCCGGTCCATGGACCTCGTCTTCGCCATCCCCGGCCTGCTCCTCGCGATCATGCTGGTGGCGGTCGTCGGCTCCGGCATGACCGGGCCCGTCATCGCCATGGCCGTCGCCTACACCCCGTACGTCGGACGCCTGGTCCGCGGCATCGCCCGCCAGGAGAAGGCCCGCCCGTACATCGAGGCCTACCGCGTGCAGGGCTGGTCCGGCTGGACCATCTGTCTGCGCCACCTGCTGCCCAACATCACCCCCACGCTCCTCGCCCAGTCGGCGATGAACTTCGGTTACGCCCTGATGGACCTGGCCGCCCTCTCCTTCCTCGGCTTCGGCGTCCAGCCGCCGACCGCCGACTGGGGCGCCATGATCAACGAGGGCCAGTCGGCGCTCCAGCAGGGCGCGATGCTGCCCGCGCTCGCGCCGTCCGCCTGCATCGTCCTCGCCGTCGTGGCGTTCGGCATCGTCGGCGAGGGCTTCGCCGACCGGATCGCGAAGCGGGAGCGGTGACCCCCATGAGCACCCACGACACCCGGCCCGTCCTGGAGATCGACCGGCTCACCCTGCGCCTCCCCGAAGGCCAGGCCGCCCGCCCCCTCCTCGACGGCGTCTCCCTGACCGTCGCCCCCGGCGAGACCGTCGGCCTCGTCGGCGAGTCCGGCTCCGGCAAGTCCGTCGCCTGCCGCAGCGTCCTCGGCCTGCTGCCCGGCGGCGCCCGCACCACCGGCGAGGTCCGCGTCGGCGGACGCGACGTCCTCACCCTGGACCGGGCCGGGCTCGCCTCCGTGCGGACCCGCGAGGTCGCCATGGTCTTCCAGGACCCGCGCGCCTCCGTCAACCCGCTGCGCCGCGTCGGCGACTTCGTCACCGAGGGCCTGCGCGCCGCCGGCACCCCCGCCGCGAAGGCGACCGCCCGCGCCGAGGAACTCCTCGCCGCCGTCGGCATCCGCGACCCGCGCGGCGCCCTGCGCCGCCGCCCGCACGAGTTCTCCGGCGGCATGCTCCAGCGCGTCGTCATCGCCGCCGCCCTCGCCGGCGACCCGGCGCTCATCGTCGCCGACGAGCCGACCACCGCCCTCGACGTCACGACCCAGGCCGAGATCATCGCGATCCTCACCCGCCTCCAGGCCGAACGCGGCACCGGCCTCCTCTTCGTCACCCACGACCTCGAACTGGCCTCCGCCATCTGCGACCGGGTGTACGTGATGTACGCCGGCCGCATCGTCGAGACCCGCGCCGCCGGCGAACTCTTCGACCGGCCGCGCCACCCCTACACCGCGGGCCTCCTCTCCTGCACCCCGCGCATCGAGCCCGACGCACCGGCCCCCCGCCCCATCGAGGGCCGCCCGGTCTCCGTCTCCGAGGCGCCGCCGGGCTGCCACTTCGCCGCCCGATGTCCCCACGCCCTGCCCCGCTGCGAGGAAGAGGCACCCGCGCTCACCGCCCACGGCGAGGGGCTCGCCGCCTGTCACCGCGCCGACGAAGGGATCCTGCTGTGACCACCACCGTGAAGGGGGAGGGCCTGGTCGTCACGGGGCTCCGCAAGGAGTACGGCGACCACACCGCCGTCGACGACGTGTCCTTCACCCTCGCCCCCGGTTCCTCCCTCGGCATCGTCGGCGAGTCGGGCAGCGGCAAGACCACCACCGTCCGCATGCTCGTCGGCCTCGAACGGGCCGACGCCGGCACCGTCACCCTCGACGGCCGCGACCGCTCCGCCCGCCCCCGCGGCCGGGCCGAACGGCTGGCCCGCGCCCGCGAGATCCAGATGGTCTTCCAGGACCCCTACCTCTCCCTCGACCCCCGGATCACCGCCGGCGGCTGCGTGGACGAGGTGCTGCGGCTGCACTTCCGGCTGGACCCGGCGGCCCGGCGGGCCCGGGTCGCCGAACTCCTCGACCAGGTCGGCCTCGGCCCCCGCGAGGCCGACGCCCTCCCGCGCCGCCTCTCCGGCGGCCAGCGCCAGCGCGTGGCCATCGCCCGCGCCCTGGCCGCCGAGCCCAGGGTCCTCGTCCTCGACGAGGCGGTCGCCGCCCTGGACGTCTCCATCCAGGCCCAGATCCTCGAACTCCTCGGCAGGATCAGGCGCGAGGCGGGAGTCGGCTTCCTCTTCGTCACCCACGACCTCGCGGTCGTCCGCCACATCACCGACGAACTGGTGGTGCTCCGCTCGGGCCGCATCGTGGAGTCCGGCCCGACCCCCCGCGTCCTCACCGCACCGGAACACCCCTACACGCGCCTCCTCCTGGACTCGGTCCCGAGGCGCGGCTGGGACCCGGCCGGCATCGCGGGCGCCCGGGCGGCGGTGGGCTGAGGGCGGTGGGCCGAGCGGCCGGTGGAGCGCGCGGGCACGTCAGTCGGTGAGCGCGGCGGTGACGAGCGCCTTGATGTGGGGGAGGGGCGAGCCCTGCCCCGTCGGGTTCAGGGAGTACACGACGCGGTGCCTGAGGTCCCGGGTGGCGAAGAACCCGTTGTCCCAGCCGGGGCGCGAGCCCGTCTTGCCCCAGACGTACTCGTGGTTCGGGAGCTCGTAGCGCATCAGCCCGCCGACGCTGAAGCAGGCCTCCGTACCGAGGCAGTTGGTGTTCCCGGCGGCGCTCGGCACCGCGGGTATGTCGAACACCAGGCGCTGCTGGGCGGGCGGCAGCAGCCGCCCCCGGAACAGAGCGGTGAGGAAGCGGTCCAGGTCGGCGGCGGTGGAGATCACCCCGCCCTCGGCCCACGGGTACGGGCTCTGCTCCGTGACGTCCTGCCCGCGGACGTACACCCGCGCGTGCGGCGAGGGGATGCGCGGGTCGTCGGCCGCGGGCAGGCTCGTGTGCCGCAGGCCCAGCGGCCGGATGATCCGCCGCTCCAGCTCGTGGGCGAACGAACGCCCGGTGACCCGCTCGACGATCAGGCCCAGGACCAGGGAGTTGAGCCCGTTGTACTGCTGCACGGAGCCGGCGGCGGGCGGGGTGCCGGTGGCCTCCGCGAAGGACCGGCGCAGGGTCTCCTCGGGCGTCACCGACCGGAGCCACCAGCCGGGCCCGTCGTCCGGGCCGGGGGTGGCGGCGGGCCTGGGCAGCCCGCTGGTGTGGTCGAGCAGCCGGCGCACCGTGACGCGGTCGTACGCGGCGGGCAACAGCCCGGGGACGTACCGCCGCGCCGGTGCGTCGAGGTCGACGCGGTGCTCGGCGGCGAGCTGGAGCACCACGGTGTTCGTGAACACCTTGGTGGTGCTGCCGATCCGGAAGTAGGCGTCGGGGATGACCGGCCCGGCGGCGATCCCCACGCCGTCCCGCCGGACCAGCGCACCCGCCACGACGGCGTCGGGGAGGCGGTTCACGATGTCCTGGACGGTGGGTCTCGCGGGAGCCGTCGTGGCCGGGACGGCGGCGGGGGCGAGGGCCCCCGGGGCGGGCGTGGCGGTCGCGGGCAGGGCCGTGACGCCGACGGTGACGGCGGTGGCCAGGGCGAGGGCGGTGGCGGCGTGGCGGATGCGCATCGCGGTTCCTCCGGAGCGGTGTCGACTCGACGTTCTGACAACGCCGACTCTGCTGGAGCGGGCCGCCGTTGCCCATCGGTGATCACCCGGACCGGAACCCTGGAGCGTCCCTGAGACGCACCCCTGAGACGCACCCCTGAGACGCACCCCTGAGACGCACGCCTGAGACGCACGCCTGACACGCACGCCTGACACGCACGCCTGAGGCGCGCCCCTGAGACGCCGATAGGGCCCACCCCCCTCGTGATCAGCCCCCGCCGACCGGCAGCAGCGCCGGGCGCTTCGCCGTGCGCCCGTCGCCGGACGAACGGCCGCGCAGCCGACGGGTCAGCCAGGGCGTCAGGAAGGACGCCACCCAGGCGACTTCGGCGAAGACCGCGCGCGGGCCGGTGGCCGGGCGGACGGTGGGCGTCGGGAGCGGGTGGGACCAGGAGCCGTCGCTGCCGGGGAGGCCGAGGGACTCGGCGACGGCGGCGGCGATCCGCTCGTGGCCGAGCGGCGACGCGTGGAGCCGGTCGGTGCTCCACAGGCGCGGGTCGGTGACGACCGGGTGGTGGCCGGTCTCGACGACGGTGACGCCGTGGGGGCGCGCGGCCTCCCGGATGCGGGCGTTCATCGCGGCGATGCGGGGCGCGACGGGGCGGGCCGCCGGGATCAGCCGGGTCAGGTCGGGGAAGGTCAGGGTCACCACCCGGGCGCCCTGGGCGGTGAGCGCGGCGAACATCGCCTCCAGCTGCCCGGCGACCTCGTCCGCGTCGAACCGCGGCCGCAGCAGGTCGTTCACCCCCGCCACCACACTCGCCAGGTCGGGGCGCAGCGCGAGCGCGGGCCCGAGCTGCTCCGCCCGTACCTGGCCGGCGAGGCGGCCCCGTACGGCCAGGTTGGCGTAGTGGAGGTCCGGGCTGTCCCGCGCGACCAGTCCGGCGAGCCGGTCGGCCCAGCCGCGCAGTCCCTGGTCGTCGTCTCCGTCCCCGACGCCTTCCGTCTGGCTGTCCCCTAGGGCGACGTACCGCAGGTACGGGGGGCCCGCCTGGACCGTCATGCGACCGACCGCCTTCTCTCGTTCGTGGGGTGGGCGCCCGTCGCCGACCGGCCACTCACCACCCATACCCGCGAATGCAGCTATTCGCTTTGTTGAGTATAGGGCTGGTGGGGACGCGCGGACTCAGCCCACGTGCACGCGCGGGCGGCGGGAGCGGTCCGGCTCCGCCTCGCGCAGGACCTCGCGGGTGACCGGGGCGACCTCGCCCTGGCCGAAGAGGAAGAAGCGCAGGAAGTTGGCGAAGGGGTTGCCCTCGGTCCACTCGAAGTAGATGTGCGGGCGGACGCCGGTCAGGTCGCGGGCGTGCAGGAGCAGCGCGCCGAGCGCGTTGGGGACGGAGGAGCTCTCCACCGTCAGGACGCGGTAGCGCTCGTGCAGGACCTCGCCCCGCACGGTCAGGCCGGACTCGAACTCGGAGGGGTCGGTGATGGTGACCTCGACGAAGACGAAGTCCTCGGTGGTGGGGAGGTCGTTGTCCGCGCGGATCTGCTCGATCTTCTCGCGGTACTCGGCCTTGTCGCGCCGGTCGGGCTCGTTGGCGATGAACCGGGGGGTGCGGTTGGCGATGTCGCGGATGAAGCGCTCGGCCAGGTCGTCCAGCTCGACGTGGGTGACGCGCAGCTCGAAGGCGCGGCCGAGACGGGAGAGGAGCGAGATGAGGATGATGCCGGCGATGAAGCAGGCGCCGATCTTCACGCCGTCGGGCCGCTCGATGACGTTCACGACGGTGGTGTAGAGGAAGACGGCCGAGATGACGCCGAAGCCGATCGTCCAGCCGCGCTGGCCCGCCTTGCGGGCCGCGATGGTCACCGCGATGGCCGCCGAGCAGATCAGCACGAGGACACCGGTCGCGTACGCGCCGCCCTGCGCGTCCACGTCCGCGTCGAAGATCCAGGTGACGAGGAAGGCGACCAGGATGAAGACGATCACCATGGGGCGCACGGCGCGGGCCCAGTGCGGGGCCATGCCGTAGCGGGGGAGGTAGCGGGGCATCAGGTTGAGCAGTCCGGCCATCGCGGAGGCACCCGCGAACCAGAGGATCGCGATCGTGGCGACGTCGTAGACGGTGCCGAAGGTGTTGCCCAGGTACTCGTGGGCGAGGTAGGCGAGCGCGCGGCCGTTGGCCTGGCCGCCCGACTCGAACTCCTTCTGCGGGATGAGGACCGTGGTGATGAAGCTGGTCGAGATCAGGAACACGCTCATGATGAGCGCGGCGGTCGTCAGCAGCTTCTTCGTGTCGCGGATCCGGCCGGCCGGCTTCTCCTCGGTGTCGTCCGGGTCGCCCTTGACGTGCGGCATGACGGCCACGCCGGTCTCGAAGCCGGAGAGACCCAGCGCCAGTTTGGGGAAGACGAGAAGGGCGACGCCGATCATCACGAAGACGTTGCCGTGTTCCTGGGTCAGCGCGGTGGTCCAGTCGGTGACGACGTGGCCCTCGGTCAGGACGTGCCACAGGCCCGTCACGACGACCACCACGTTGAGCGACAGATAGATCCCGACGAGCGCGACCGCGACGCCGATGGCCTCCAGGAAGCCCTTGAGGAAGACCGCGCCGAGCAGGGCGACCAGCACCAGGGTGATCAGCAGCTGCTTGTCGTGCAGGGCCTCGGACAGATGCGGGTTCTCGACCAGGTGGGTCGAGGCGTCGGCGGCCGAGAGGGTGATGGTGATGAGGAAGTCGGTCGCCGCGAAGCCGAGCAGCGTGAGGACGAACAGCTTGCCCTTCCAGAAGGAGAGCAGGCGTTCCAGCATCGCGATCGACCCCTCGCCCCGGTGGCTCTCCTCGGCCACCCGCCGGTAGACCGGCAGGGCGCCCACGAGCGTCACGACGACGAGCACGACGGTGGCGACGGGGGAGAGCAGTCCGGCCGCGAGGGCGGCGATGCCCGGCTGGTAGCCGAGTGTCGAGAAATAGTCGACACCGGTCAGACACATGACCCGCCACCAGGGCTGCCCCTTGTGGTCCGGCCCGGACTCGGGCGCGGCCTTTTCCGGCTGTTCCGGGACGGTGGTCCGCCCCTTGCCCATGTCGGACAGGCCTTCCAGCATCCAGGCGCGCAGGCGACCGGTACGGGCGGTGGAGGACGTGGGCATCGAGGGGCTCCTGCTGTCCGGGCGGAGGACTGGTCGGTTTTCGGCCATCGATCGGACGGCGGCCGAGTCAGCGTACGCAAGGGACATGGAGCGAACCCGGCGCCGGGCGTCAGGAACCCGTCAAGATCCCCCCTGCGGCCGTCGCGTGGGTCACATACGGCGCAGCGCGGGGCGTGGACGCGCCACAGGTAGCCTGACGCGCACCGGACAAGGGGGAGACGGGCATGGACGACGAGCACGAGCCGGTGTTCAAGCGCAGCCGGTACGGATGGCGTTACGAGTACAACCCGCGCAACCCGGTCGGACTCGTCCTCATCCTCGTCACCCTCGCCTTCGTCGGCGTGATGATGCTCCTCATGGCCAACCGCGCCGGACCCTTCGCGCCCCCGGCCGGCCCGACCTGGAGCCCGCCCGCCGAGGAGTGGCCGCACCCGACGCCCTCCGTCACGCCGTAGCCCGCCGGGACGGCGCCTCCGGCACCGAAGACTTGAAGATCATTTGGGGAGCGGTTGCCTTGTCCGCCCTCTCGGTGGCGTCCTACGGTGCGGTAACCGCACTGATCAGGCCATTTCATCCAGGGGGAACCATGTCCGCAGCAGAGGCGCGCCCAGCCGCGCCCGCACGCTCCGGGGCCGCGACAGCCATCGGCTGGACGCTCACCATCGGACTCAACGTCGTCGCACCCGTCCTCACCTTCGGGGCGCTCCAGGACCGTGGCTGGAGCGACTTCGCCGCGCTGCTCGTCAGCGGCGTCTGGCCGGTCCTCGACACCGTCGTCCATCTCGTCTGGCACCGGAAGATGGACGAGTTCGCCGTCGTCACCCTCTTCTTCCTCGCCCTCACCGCCGTCGTCTCGCTCGTCGGCACCCACTCGGCACGGGCCCTGCTCGTCAAGGACTCCGCCGTCACCGGCCTCTTCGGCGTGCTGTGCCTGGTCACGCTGCTCGCGCCCAAGCCCCTGATGTTCTACTTCGGGCGCCGCTTCTCCACCGACGGCACCGCCGAGAGCCACGCCTGGTGGAACGGCCTCTGGCAGTTCGAGGGCTTCCGCACCGTCATGCGCCGCATGACGATCGTCTGGGGCGTCGCCTACCTCGTCGAGGCCGCCGCCCGCGTCGGCCTCTCGTACACCCTCTCCGTCGAGGCGATGCTCGTCGCCAGCCCGGTCCTCGTCTACGGCACCCTCGGCCTGCTCGTCCTGTGGACCATCCGCACCGCCAAGCGCGGCCGCGCCGAGGGCGCGGCCAGGGCCGAAGCCGCCGCACGCGCCGCAGGGGCAGAGGCCTGACCCGTCACACCCCACCAGGGCAGGGCGGTTCCGTGCCTCGGCGCACGGGGCCGCCCGCGCCCGCCCCGCTCCGGGCCGCGCAGTCCAGCAGCGTCGGCAGCGCCGCCGCCAGCGCCTCCACCCCGTGCGCGTACGGCAGCCGCAGCCGGTCGCGGAAACCGTCCACCGGCGAGAACGCCGAACCCGGCACCACCGACACACCACGCCGCCGCGCCAGTTGGGCCATCGCCTCCGTGTCGGCACCCGGCACCCGCACCCACAGCGCCGGGCCGCCCGCAGGCCGCGTCCACTCCCACCCCGGCGCCTGCGCGCGCAGCAGCTCCTCCGCCGCCGCGAGCCGCTCCCGCAGCAGCGCGCGCCGCCGCGCCCGCGCCCCCGGCAGCCCCGCGAGCAGCCGGACCGCCACCAGCTGGTCCACCACCGAGCACGACAGGTCCACCGAGGTCTTGATCTTCGCGAGCCGGGCCACCACCTGCGGCGAGGACCGAACCCAGCCCACCCGCAGCCCGCCCCAGAACAGCTTCGACAAGGTGCCCACCGTCACCGTCGACCCGCTCGGCAGCCCCGCCACCAGCGGCACCGCCGCCTCGTCCCCGTCCAGCGACAGCTCCGCGCACGCCGTGTCCTCGACCGTGAACAGGCCCAGCTCCCCGAGCACCCCGCGCCACGCCCGGCGCGCCGCCTCGTCCATGCTCCGCCCCGTCGGATTGTGCGCGGTCGGCTGCAGATAGACGAGCCGCGGCCGCACCGACCCGCACAGCCGCCGCAGCCGCGCCGCGCCCGCACCGTCCGCCCCGGCCGTTCCGGCCGTTCCGTCGTCGGACACCGGGACCAGCCGCGCCCCGCGCGCCCGCAGCGCCTCCAGGGCGCCCCGGTACGTCGGGTCCTCCACCACCACCGTGTCGCCCGGGTCCACCAGCGCCTGCGCCACCAGCCACACCGCCTGCTGCGAGCCCGCCGTCACCAGGATCTCCTCCGCGTCCGTCGGCACGCCCGCCGCCCGGTAGTACGCGGCGACCCCCTCCCGCAGCTCCGGCAGCCCGTACGGGTGGTAGCCGTCGGCCCCGAGGAGCGCCGCCACGTCCCCGGCCGTCAGCGCCCCCACCGCCTCCGCCACGTCACCGAGCCCCGGCAGCGCCCCGCTCGACAGATCGGCCGTCCCCGCGCGGGCGTCGAAACTGGCGAGCCGCCCCTCCATGGGGTGCCGGTCGAGCACCCCGGAGCCGCGCAGCCGCGAACCGCTGCCCCGCACGCTCTCCAGCCGCCCCTCGCCCTCCAGGAATCCGTACGCCGCCGTCACCGTGGACCGGCTGACCCCCAGCACCAGCGCCAGCTCCCGCTGCGAGGGCAGCACCGTGCCCGCCGGCACGTCCCCCCGCTCCGCGAGCTCCCGCAGCGCGTCCGCGAGCCGCCGCGGCAGCGGCCCCGGCCCCTCCGACGCCCAGCCGGTCAGCAGTCGGGACAATCGCGTGGAGGGGATTCTGGCCATGCGTCCCATCTTGGCCACCGGGCGTCCCCGCAGGCCAATCGGTCCCGAGTGGTCGTTGCCGCGACCGGGCCCCGGACCGAGGATCGGTGACACCGCCACAGAAAGGGAGCGTGAGGGCATTGGCCACGGTGGTGCTGGTCGGGACACTCGACACCAAGGGGGAGGAGTACGCGTGGCTGCGGGAGCGGCTGCGCGAGTACGGGGCCGACGTCCTCCTCGTCGACACCGGCGTGCTGCCGCCGCCCGCCCACATCCCCGTCCCCGACATCCCCGCCGAGCTCGTCGCCCGCGCCGGCGGCCACGAGCTGGAGGCCCTGCGCGCCGCGGGCGACCGGGCAGCCGCGGTCGCCGCGATGGCCGACGGCCTCACCCGTGTCGTCCTCGACCTGCACCGGAGCGGCCGCGCCCACGCCGTGCTCGCCGCGGCCGGCAGCGGCGGCTCCTCCATCGCCGCCCAGGCCATGCGCGCCCTGCCCATCGGCGTGCCGAAGATCCTGGTCAGCACCATGGCGGGCGGCGACGTCTCGCCGTACGTCGACAGCAGCGACCTCACGATGATGTACAGCGTCGTCGACATCGCCGGCCTCAACTCCGTCTCCCGGCAGGTCCTCGGCAACGCCGCCGCGGCCGCCGCCGGCATGGCCCGGCGCCACGAACGCAACCAGGACCGGTCCGCGGGACGCGGCCGGAAGGTCGTCGCCGCCACCATGTTCGGCGTCACCACGCCCGCCGTGGACACCGCCCGCGCCCGGCTCGCCGAACACGGCTACGAGGTCCTCGTCTTCCACGCCACCGGCGCGGGCGGCCGCGCCGTCGAGAAACTGGCCCGCGACGGCCTGCTCGACGGCGTCCTCGACCTCACCACCACCGAACTCGCCGACGAACTCGTCGGCGGGGTGCTCAGCGCCGGACCGCGCCGCCTGACCGCCGCCGGCGCCGCCGGAATCCCCCAGGTCGTCGCCCCCGGCGCCCTCGACATGGTCAACTTCGGGCCCGAGGCGAGCGTCCCCGAGCGCTTCGCCGGACGCCGGCTCCTCGTCCACAACGCGACCGTCACCCTGATGCGGACCACCGGCGCCGAGATGGCCGAACTCGGCTCCGCCATCGGGCGCAAGCTGGCCGCCGCCCGCGGCCCCGCCGAGGTGTTCTGGCCGCGCCGAGGGGTCTCCGCCGTCGACGTGGCGGGCGGCCCGTTCGCCGACCCGGACGCCGACGCCGCCGGACTCCACGCCCTGCGCCGCGCCGTCGCCGGCAGCGGCGTGCGCATCCACGAGCTCGACGCCCACGTCAACGACGCCTCGTTCGCCGTCGCCATGGCCGACCGGCTGCACCAGCTCATCGGCGCCCACCCGGCCCCGGCCCCGGCCATGGCCGCCGCCCCCGCCGCGCCCCGGAGGACCTCATGAACCGTCAGGACGTACTCGCCCGGCTCCGCGCCCAGGTCGCCCAGGGCCGGCCCATCGTCGGCGCGGGCGCGGGCACCGGACTCTCCGCCAAGTGCGCCGAGGCCGGCGGCGTCGACCTGCTCATCATCTACAACTCCGGCCGCTACCGGATGGCCGGCCGCGGCTCCCTCGCCGGACTGCTCCCCTACGGCGACGCCAACGCCATCGTCAAGGACATGGCCCGCGAGGTCCTGCCCGTCGTCCGTGACACCCCCGTCCTCGCCGGGGTGTGCGGCACGGACCCCTTCCGCCGCATGGACCTCTTCCTGGACGAGCTGAAGGCGATGGGCTTCGCCGGGGTCCAGAACTTCCCCACCGTCGGCCTCTACGACGGCACCTTCCGGGTCAACCTGGAGGAGACCGGCATGGGCTACGGCCTGGAGGTCGACATGGTCCGCGCTGCCCACGAACGCGACCTGCTCACCGCGCCGTACGTCTTCGACCCCGAGCAGGCCGCCGACATGACCCGGGCCGGGGCCGACATCCTCGTCCCGCACGTGGGCCTCACCACGAAGGGCGCCATCGGCGCCGGGACGGCCCTCACCCTGGAGGGCGCGGCGGCGGCCGTACAGGAGATGCACGATGCCGCCAAACGGGTGAGGTCCGATGTCCTCGTGCTCTGCCACGGCGGCCCCATCGCCGAACCCGAGGACGCCGCCTACGTCCTGGCGCACACCACCGGAGTCGTCGGCTTCTTCGGCGCCTCCTCGGTCGAGCGGCTGCCCACCGAGCGGGCCATCACCGAGCAGACGAGGGCCTTCAAGGCGCTGTCGCCCGGCCACTGATCCCGGGGGCGACGGCACGGTTGTCAGTGGCGTGCCGTACAACGGGTGACGGGGAACGAAGTCCGTGGGGGACTGGTCATGAACACAAGCACAGGGGAGGGGAGCGTCGACCGCGCTCCCTTCGCCGGACGGCGAGCCGAACTCGCCCGTCTGGAATCGCTGCTGCGGTCACCGGGGCGCCGCGGGGCCGACGCCCCGAAGGCCGTCGACATCACGGGCGAGCCCGGCGTCGGCAAGAGCCGCCTCCTCACCGAGCTCGCCGCCCGCGCCCGCCGGGCCGGCGTCACCGTCCTGCACGGCCGGGCATCGGACCGGGAGCGGCCCCTGCCCTTCGAGGTGTTCGCCGACGCCTTCGCGGACCTCCGAGCGACCGGCGGGGAGCCCCGCCCCACCGGCGCCCCCGACACCGCCGACCCGGCGGACGCGGTACGGGTCGCCTGCGGCGCCGGACGCTTCCCGCCACCAGGGAGCACACCGGTCCGGCCGCCGCGCCGCACGGTCCGGCCGGCCACCCGGGCACCGTGGACGGTTCCCGACTTCCCGCCGGACACCGGCACCGGACCCACCCGGCAGCCGGGCAGCGGCCCGCACGCGACGGGACCGGGGGCGCCCGGGGGCGCCGGGCCCTGGGCCGACCCCGACGGGCAGGGCTGGGCCACCCCGTCCGGGCATCATCTGCTCGGCGCGCCGCCGCAGGTCTGGCCGGAGCCGTACGGACTCTTCCGGCGGACCGCGGAAGCCCTCGCCAAGGTCGCCGAGCCCGCCCTGCTCCTCGTCCTCGACGACGTGCACCGCGCCGACCCCGAATCGCTCGACCTCCTCGACCACCTGCTGCGCCACCCCGTGGCCGCGCCCGTGCTCGTCGTGACGGCCCGCCGCGAGCAGCGGACCCCGCCCGCCCTCGCCGCCGCCCTCGCCCGGGGCGCCGAGAGCGGCATCCTCACCAGGATCGCGCTCGGCCCCCTCGGCGAGACGGAGTGCGCCGAGCGGCTCGCCCCCGGACTGCCCCGCGACCGTGTCGCCGAACTGCATGCGGCCAGCGGCGGCAACCCCGCCTACTTCCTGGCCCTCGCGGGCGGCCGGGGCAGCGGCGGCGCGCGCGCCGTGCTCTTCGACGAACTGGCATCGCTCGCCCCCCCGGCACGCGCCGTCGTCGACGCCGTCGCCCTCCTCGGCGACGAGGCCCGCACCGACCTCCTGCCCGCCGTCACCGGCGCCACCCGCGACGAACTCGTCCAGGCCGTACGGGAACTGGTGCGGCTCGACCTCCTGCGCCCGCACCCCGACGGGCACACCCTGGAACTGCGGCACCCGGCCCTCGCCCGGCTGGTGCGCCGCGCCATGGATCCCCTGCGCCGCCGCGAGTACCACCGCCGGGCGGCCGAAGGCCTCGCGGGCGCGGGCGCGCCCGCCACCGCGCGCGCCGCGCACATCGAGCGCTATCTGACGCGCTGGGAGCCCGCCGCGGCCGCCGCCCTGGTGCGGGCCGCCGAGCTGACCGAGGCCACCGACCCGGCGCTCACCGCCCGCCGCCTGGCCGCCGTCCTCGACGTCCTGCCCGACGCCCCCGAACACCGCCAGGCCCGCGTGGAGCTGAAACTGCGCCGGGCCCGCGCGCTCGGCCACGCCGGCCGGGTCGAGGAGAGCCGGGACCTGCTGCACCGGCTCCTCGCCCTGTGCCGCGAGGAGGGAGCCGGCCGCCGCACCGGCGCCCGGTGCCCCGCGACCGCCGGCGAGGAGGAGCCCCGCAGCGCCGCCGTGCTCCTGTGCGCCTTCATGGAACGGCACCTGGGCCGCTACCGCGAGGCCGACGCCCTGATCCGCCGCGAACTGCGGCGCGGCCCCGGCCCCCGCCCCTCGCTCCGCCTCCGGCTCGTCGTCGAATGGGGCTGCCGCGCCCTCTTCGAGGCCCGCTTCCCCGAGGTCCGCGCCGAACTCGCCGCCGTCCTCACCGACGCCCGCGCGCGCGGGGACGAGCCCGGCACCCTCGGGGCGCTCACCCTCGGCGCCCTCGGCGAGGCCTATGAGGGGGAGACGGCCGCCGCCCGCGCCCACGCGGACGAGGCCGCCGCGCTCGTCGACGCCCTGACCGACGGCGAACTCACCCCGTGCTGCGAGGCCCTGGTCCGGCTCGGCTGGAGCGAACTCTTCCTCGACGACCCCGCCGCAGCCGAACGCCACACCACCCGGGGCATCGCCCTCGCCCGTCGCGCGGGACGCCCCTTCGCCCTCTCCCACATGCTCCTGTGCGCCGCGTACGTGCAGTCCCTCACCGGCCGCGTCGACACCTCCCTCGGCCTCGCCGACGAGGCGCTGGCCCTCGCCCACACCCTCGGCGGCGCCGAGGTCGTCGGCTTCAGCCGCGCCATCAGAGCCACGATCGTGCTCCAGGCCAGGCCCCTCGGCGACCCCGAGGCCCTCGCCGCCGCCGAGGAGGCCGCCGCCACCGTCGGCACCGCCGGCGGCTGGTGGGGCACCCTCGCCCGCAGCCTGCTCGCCCACGCGATCCCCGTCGCCACGGACCCGTACCGGGTACGGGACGTCCTGCTCACCGCCGGCGACGGCCCCGCCCTGCCCCGGATCCAGCCCTCCGTACGCCCCGGCTTCCTCGAACTCCTCGCCACCGCCTCGCTCCACACCGGCGACCTCCCCGGCGCCCACCACGCGGCCCGGCGCGCCGAGACCGAGGCCGACCGCCTGGACCTGCCCGGCCAGCGGGCCGCCGCCCTGCGGGCCCGCGCCCGGCTGCGCCTCCACAACGGCGAACAGGCCGCGGCGGCGGCGCTGTTCGCCCGGTCGGCGCACGAGTACGCCCGCGCGGGCCTCGGCCTCCGCGAGGCCCACACCCTGCTGCTCGGCGCCCCCGTCGCCCGGGCCGCCGGGGACCCGGCCGAGGCCGCCGCGATGTGGCGCCGGGCCCGGAGCCTGGCCACCGCCGGAGGTGCCCGCCTGCTCACCGACCTCGCCGACCGCACCCGCACCGCGGCCCTGGGCCCCGAGCCCCCCGCACCCGGCACGACCCGGCCGGGCACCACGGCGGACGCGGAAGGTCCCCTCGCCACCCTCACCCCGCGCGAGCGCGAGATCTCCGCCCTCGTCGCCGAAGGCCTCACCAACCAGGCGGTCGCCGACCGCCTCGGCCTCAGCCCCCGCACGGTCGAGAGCCACGTGGCCCGGGTCTACCGCAAGACCGGCGTGGTGACCCGAGCCGGCCTCGCCTCCCTCGTGGCCCGGACGACGGGCTGACCCTGGCCGGGGCGGCTCAGGGGACGGCTCCGCTAGGGCCTGTCGTCACACTCCCGTCTGCCCCGCGACGCCTGGCACGCGCTCTCGCCGCACCGGGCGAAAGCCCAAGTACGGTCCAGTACGAGGGCTTCCACCCGGCACACCGAGAGCACGCACCAGACGCCGCGGGGCCGCCCTTCGGGCAACGACGGGAGTGTGACGACAGGCCCTACGGGTCAGAAGGAGTCCGGCGTGCCGAGCAGCGCCTCGCACTCGGCGGCGACCACGGACAGCGTGCCGTCCGGATCGGGCAGGTCCTGCACCCCGGCGTGGACCCGCCGGGCCCGCCCGTTGGCCGCGCCCGCCCGCCCGAGCCCCCACTCCAGCCGTACGGCGAGGAGTTCGCAGAGCCACAGGTCGGAGCGGGCGGGCTCGCCACAGGTCCGCAGGGCCGCGATGGCCCGCTCCGCCTGGCCGAGCGCCCGCTCGAAGAGGGCGGCGAGCTCGGCGTACCGCTCGGCCGAGTCGACCTCCTCGAACGGCGCCGCCTCCGCCGTCTCCACCAGGAGATGCGCGAACTGCTGGTGCGTGTGCCCCAGTTCCGCCGTCCCGCGCGCCCGCTCCTCGCCCGTCCCGGCCAGCGCGAGCGCCCGCTCGTTCTCCCGCAGCGCCTCCGCCATGACGACCTCGCCCTCGGCCGGCCCCCACACCTTCAGCGCCTCCCAGGCCCGGCCCCGCAGCGCGCGCACCGCCCCGATCCGGTCCCCGAGCGCCCGCCACAGGTCGGCCGCATGCTCGTAGGCGCGGGCCGACTCCTCGGGCAGACCGGCCGCCGCCAGCGCCTCGGCCGCCTGCTGCGAGAGGGCCGCGTGATGGTGCCGGTCCGCCCAGTCCCGGGTCCCCGCGGCGGCCAGCGCGTACTGCTCGGCGGCCTGCCGAGGCTCGCCGAGACCCGTCGCCGCGTGCGCCAGCCACACCCGGGCCTGGACCAGATCCGCCGGGTCGTGCCCGACGGACAGCTCCGGCAGCACCGCCTCCAGGGTGGCGGCGGCCTCGTGGAACCGCCCGAGCGCGCAGTAGTGCCCGCCGAGCCGCAGCCGCACCAGGGCGCCCAGACCGGCGCCCTCCCCGGCGGACCCGGCGAAGAGATCGGCGTCCAGGAGCAGCGCCTCCGCCTCGGGCCCGGGACCCTCCAGACCGGTCACCGCCTGGGCGAGCGCCAGACAGAACCGGGCCCGGTCACCCGGACCGAGCAGCTCCACCCGCGCGCTGTCGCCGAGGACACCGCGCGCCACGGCCGCCGCCCGCTCGTGGTCCTCCACCGCCGACAGCAGGCTCACGAGCAGCAGTTCGCCGGGCGTGGCGAGCCAGGGCCGGCCTGCCTCGTGATGGTCGGTCACCGCGGCTGTCACGAGCCGCACGGCGGCCCGAGGATCCTCCGGCGCGGTGATCCGCGCGAGCAGTTCGACGGCGGACGCGATCCGGCTCAGTAACTCCGGGTCCTGCCGCCGGTCCCGCCCCACCCGCGCCTCCTCGGCGAAGGCCAGCAGCCGATGGATCTCCTCCCGAGCCCGAGCGACATCGGGGACGGCCGGACCGCCGACCGGTATGCCGACCGACGGTGCGCCACCCCCCGGTACAGCGTCCACCGGTACACCGTCCACCGGTGCGCCGCCCCCCGGTACCCCGCCCACCGAGCCCGGCTTCGTGCCCCCCGCGCCCCCGACCGGCGTCTCGACCAGCCCCTCGGTCACCCCGCAACCCGCCGCACCAGCCTCCACGCCGGCCCCGATGCCAGTCCCCACGCCGGCCTCGATACGAGCCCCCACACCCGCCGGTACGAGCGCGGCCCCCAGCCCCGCCACCAGCGCACGGCAGCGCAGCAGGAGCACCGTGACCGTCTCGGCTGCGGTGGCCCGCCCGGCCGCGTGCAGCGCTCCGGCCCGTACGCACAAGGCGTCGAGCCCGTCCGCCGGGGCGTCCGGCGTGACGATCAGCGCACGGGCCCGCGACACCAGGGCCCGCCCGTCGCGCCGGGCTCGTACGTGCAGGTCCGCCGCGCGCGTGAACAGCGCCGCCGCTTCGGGGCCGCCCGCGGAGGAGCGCTGGAGGTCGAGGGCTTCGGCGTCCAGGGCGTCGGCGGCGTCGGCGGGGGCGAGCGTGTCGCCGCGGGCCTCGACGGCGGCCCGGGCGCGGTCCCAGGCCGCCCTGGCCGACGGGTGGCCGCCGGCCGTCAACGCCCGTGCACGGACGACGAGTTCCTCGGAACTCTCCACGGAACCGGCCGCACCCACACCTGCACCCGCAGCCGCTGCGTACCCGTCCTCCCGGTCGCCTCCCGCAGCCGTGTCGTGCGACGCGGCGATCTCGATCTCGACCACCCCGTCACCGGTCCGCCGCTCCCCGCCCCACCCCAGTGCCAGGGCGTCGAGCAGGGGTTCCGCCGTCATCCGGGCCCGTACCCGCGCGGACGTGAGGGAGTTGCCGTTGCGGGCGTCGAAGCGGGCCGCCTGGGCGAGGGCCTCCTGGGCCGCGTACGCGTGGAGCGAGGCCGCCGTCCACTCCGTGCCGGCGGGCCCGGGCACCGGGCGCTCGCCCTGGCCGAGGGCGACGAGCCGGCCCGTGAGCAGGGCCGCGCAGGTCAGCCACTGGAGGTAGGGGCCGATGTCGCCGCGCAGGCCCCAGCGGGCGGACTGTTCGGCGAGGATCTCCAGGCCGCGCGGCTCGTTCCCGGTCAGCGCGCAGAACTCGATGTGCGCGGCGACGGAGCCGGTGAGCCCGGCCTCGGCACGGGCCATGCGGTAGCCGCGCAGGTGGTGGGCGCGGGCCTCGTCGAGCCGCCCGAGGCGCACGAGGGGGAGCAGGGAGAGCGCGAGGACGGCGTGCGGCTCGTGCATGCAGCCCGCGCGCCCGTCGAGCACCGGCCGCCACACGTCGAGGGCGCGGGCGTCCTCGCCCCGCTCGGTCTCCCACCGGCCGCGTTCGTGCAGTTCGCAGGCGGGGCAGTCGGCCATCTCGTCGCGTTCGGAGGCGAGCATCGCGGCCAGCGCGCGCTCGGCACGCGGCAGGTCCCCGAGGTGCCGGGCGACCTCGAACTCCCGGGAGTGGACGCCACGTTCGGAGTGTCCGGCGAGCCGGTAGCGGTGCCGCATCTCGGTGAGCCACCGCTCGATGGAGTCGAGGGGGATGCCGGGCTGGTCGAGCGCGTTGCCGCTGACCCACTTGAACATCCAGAACAGCTCGTGGGTGTCGTCCTCGTCGAAGTCGCCCGGGTTCTGGTCCCACATCCGCAGCAGCCGCGCGAACGGCACGAACATCTTGTCGCCCTCGGCGCTGGAGGTGTACGCGACGGTGAGTTCCGTGAGGGCCTCCACGAGCAGCGGGCGGTCGCCGGTCGCCTCCGCCTCGGCGACCAGCCGCTCGGCGCGGGCGGTGCGGGCGGAGCCGTACGGTTCCTCGCTGTTGCGGTAGACGTCGGTGCGGATCTCGTCGAGCGAGCGGCGGCTCATCGGTGTTCTCCGGAGGGGCGGTCGGGGGCCGGGTCCGCCGTACGGGCCGTCCCGCCGGGACCCGGCCGCACGGACCGTTCGAGGAGGCCGAGGAAGGTGCGGTTGAGGAGGGCGTTGTCGGCGGGGCGGAGGGGGCGTTGGGCCATGAGGAGGGCTTGTCCGTAGAGGGCTTCTACGGCGGTCGCGGTGAGCTGGGGTTCGTCGAGGGCGGCGATGCGGCGGACGAGGGGGCTCTGGTGGTTGAGGACGAGGCGGGCGCGGGGTGCGCTGCCGCGCAGGGAGCCGAGGATGCCGGCCCACAGGTCGTCGGCCTCGCCCTCCGCCTCCGCCCGCGCCTGTTCGTGCCGTCCCTCGCGGGCGTCGAGCAGCAGGGCGGGCAGGGTGAGCGGCCGGTAGGCGCGCAGGGTGACGTCGCAGTCGAGCGCGTCGAGGGTCGTCCGGGCGACGGCGAGGAAAGCGGTGAGGGCGCGCTCGGCGTCGGGGGCGACGGTGTCCAGGCGGTCGGTGACGGTGTCGGCGTCGAGTTCGGCCACGACGGTCCCCGGGAGCACCGACGGCAGCCGCTCCACGAGCGCGCTGTCGTAGGTGTATCCGCCGTTGACGACGCCGATGCCCTGGGCGGCGGCGATGGCGGCGACCTGGCGGAACTCCTCGACGGTGCGGGTGAAGTGGACGACGGGGTGGCGGCGGGCGAACTCGTCGAGGGAGAGGCGGCCGTCGGTGGTCTCGAACGGCAGCCACGGCAGCATCGCCGCCAGGATCCCGTCGTCGTGCCGCGCCAGCGACTTCACCCCGAGGTGGTGGACCGCGAGGAGGCGGCGCAGGCGCTCCGGATCGCTGGCCGCGAGCTCCGCCAGCCAGTCGCGGACGGCCCCGCCGAGGGCCTCGCGCACGCCTTCCAGCGTCTCGTC
Organism: Streptomyces sp. NPDC023157; assembly: GCF_055560575.1. Classification (NCBI taxonomy): domain Bacteria; kingdom Bacillati; phylum Actinomycetota; class Actinomycetes; order Kitasatosporales; family Streptomycetaceae; genus Streptomyces; species Streptomyces sp. NPDC023157. Next base: position 647,332 of record NZ_JBVHIL010000003.1, on the reverse strand, counting down.
CTCGTACAGGGCCTCGCGCGACGCGGTGGGGCGCAGGGTGTCGGTGTCCAGGACGCAGCGGACGAAGAACGCCCAGTCGGGCAGCAGCCCGTCGGCCTTCTCGGTGAGCAGCATGCCCTTGAGGTGGACCCGGTGGCCCGCGCGGTGGGCCGGGCTGACCTGCGACGGCAGCACGTAGGCGAGGCCGCGCAGCCCGGCCAGGGGCACGTCGAGCTCGATGACGTCGAGCGGAGTGAAGCCCAGGGTCTCGCGGCAGTGCCCGGCCAGCGCGGTGCCGCGCTCCTCGGCGCTCGCGAAGGCGCGGTCCCAGACGGCCGGTGTGTCGGTGACGGGCTCGTCGCCGACGTGGATGGGGTGGGGGAGGAGGGTGCCGTAGTGGCGGGCGAGGGTGAGGGCGCGGTCGTGGGTGAGCCAGTCGGTGGTGCCGGGGCGGGCGGTGAGGTGGACGGTGGTGCCGGGTTCGGGGTGTTGGGTGGGGTCGAGGGTGGTGACGGTGTAGGAGCCGTCGTCGTGGGCGCGCCATTCGACGGGGGGTGCGTCGGGGGTGCGGGCGGAGCGGGAGACGACGCGGATCTCGGCGGCGACGACGAAGCAGGCGAGGAGTCCGATGCCGAACTGGCCGAGGAAGTCGGCGCGGGCGGTTTCGAGTCCGTGGGTGGTGTCGAGGCCGTGGGTGGTGTCGCGTTTGGAGCTGCGGCCGATGGTGGCGAGGAGGGTGTGGACGTCGGTCTCGGTGAGGCCGATGCCGGTGTCGGTGATGCGCAGGGTGGTGCCGTCGGCGTGGATCTGGACCCGGGCGGGTGCCCGGGGGTCGAGGGCGCGTCGGGCGGTGAGGGCGTCCACGGCGTTCTGGAGGAGTTCGCGCAGGTAGACCCGGGGACTGGAGTAGAGGTGGTGGGAGAGCAGATCCACCAGGCCACGCAGATCGACCTGGAACATGTGGGGCTTGTGGGGGGCGATCTCGGGTTCCTCGGAGTCCATGGGTGCGCATACGGTCCATGGATGCGCATACATCGTGGGCGTTTGCGCAGACTCTTTCAGAACGGCACGGGTTCGTACATCCGTAGAACTACGGAATCGTGACCCCCCGGGGGTATCCGGAAAGGGCTCTCCGTCGTCGCTCGGCGGAACCGCGCAGCGCCTGTGCGGAGTGTCTCGGATAGGGTGAATCGGTAGGTGTTGCGCCCCTCGGGGCCAGGCTGATGCGTAGGTCGATGCATTGCACGTTCACCAGTCGCCGAGCAGGGTTCCGCAGCCGCCACGGGCGGCCGTGGGGTACGCGGGCGTGCTCAACGACCTGCTGCCCATCGCGCTCTGGCGCGAGGACGCCCAGGGCCGGATCGTCGAATGGTCCCTCGCCGCACAGGACCTGCTCGGCCACCGTCCCGAGGACGTCATCGGGCGCCTGGCCACCCCGCTCCTCGTCCCCGACACCAACCGCGAGCTCGCCGACCGGCTGACCCGGCGGGTCCAGGCCGGCGAGACCGTCGTCGGCACCCTGCCCGTACGGCACCGCGACGGCCACCAGGTCGTCATGGAGATGTGGATCGTGCCCGCCGCCGACCCGCAGGGCCGCCCCGGCGCCATGCTGATCGCCGTCGAGACCTCCGAGGTCCTGCGGATGCGGGACTCGCTCGCGGCCCTGGAGTCCCTCTTCACCCAGTCGCCCATCGGCCTCGCCACCCTCGGCCCCGACCTGCGCTTCCTGCGCGTCAACGACGCCCTCGCCCGGATGAACGGCGTGCCGCCCGCCGAGCACCTGGGCCGCCGGCTCACCGAGGTCGTCCCCGGGGTGAACGCCGGCGCGCTGGAGGCCCTGATGACCCAGGTGCTCGACAGCGGCACCGCCGTCGTCGACGCCCGCCGGGTCGGCCGCACCCCCGCCGACCCCGGCCGCGACCACATCTGGTCCTGCTCCTACGCGCCGCTCCTCGACCACGCCGGGCGCCCCCTCGGCGTCATCGCCTCCCTCATCGACGTCACCGACAGCCAGCAGGCCCACGTCGAGGTCGAGCGCGCCCGGCACCGCTTCACCCTGCTCGCCGAGGCCGGCGCCAGGATCGGCACCACGCTCGACCTGCGGCAGACCGCGGAGGAGGTCGTCTCCTTCCTCGTCCCGCAGCTGGCCGACTCCGCCGACGTCCAGCTCCTCGCGTCCGTCCTGGAGCCCGACGAGTCCACCGCCGCCACCCGGGGCGTGCTGCGCCGCCTCGCCGCCGCCTTCCCCGACGCGGACGCCCCCACCGCGCTGCTCGGCGTCGGGAGCACCTTCCAGATACCGCTGGACTCCGTGTACGAGGAGGTCATCACCGACGCCCGCGCGATGGACCTGTACGTCGCCGACATCCCGGCCCTGATCAGGGACCCCCGGATGGAGGCCCTGCGCAGCTATCTCGCCACCCGCATCGGCTCGGCCCGGCTGATCCCCCTGGTCGCCCGCGGCACGGTGCTCGGCACCGTCTCGGTGACCCGGCTGCGGACCCGTGAACCCTTCGACGACGAGGACCGCGTCCTCATCGACGAGGTCGCGGCGCGCGCCGCGCTCAACATCGACAACGCCCGCCTCTACACCACCCAGCGGCAGGCCGCGCTCACCCTCCAGCGCAGCCTCACCAACAACGCCCTGCCGGACGTGACGGGCCTGGAGCTCACCGGCCGCTACCTCCCCGCGAGCGAGCACGACGTCGGCGGCGACTGGTTCGACGTGGTCGCGCTGCCCGGCGGACGCACCGGCCTGGTCATCGGCGACGTCATGGGCCACGGCATCCACGCGGCCGCCGTCATGGGGCAGCTCCGCACCGCCGTACGCACCCTGGCCCCGCACGACATCCCGCCCGAGCGGATGCTCCGCTCCCTCGACGCCGTCGTCGCCGACCTGGGCGAGGACGAGATGGCCACCTGTGTGTACGCCGTCCACGACCCGGTCACCCGGATCTGGACCATCGCCCGCGCGGGCCACCCGCCGCCGGCCGTGGCCACCCCGGACGGGGCCATCACCTTCCTCGACGGCCCGCCCGGCACTCCGCTGGGCACCGGCGCCCACGAGTTCGGCACCGTGGAGGTCGCCCTGCCCGCCGGCGGCCTGCTCGTCCTGTACACGGACGGTCTGATCGAGGCCCGTGACCGCGACCTCGACCAGGGCATGGCCCAGCTCGCCGACGCCCTGCGGGACACGGGCCGACCGCTGGACGCGCTGTGCGACGACATCCTGGCCGGACTGCTCGACGGCCAGGCGCAGGACGACGTGGCCATGCTGCTCGCCCGGACGACGAGCTGACCGGCGTACGACCGCGTGGAAGGCCGTCAGCCCGTGGCGCCTTCCAGGATGCCCTTCAGCTTCTGCTCGTCCCGCGCCATCTCCTTGCGGGCGCGCGGTGTGACGACCAGGGGGACGAGCGCCTTGCCGATGCCGTGGCCCTCGAAGCCGACGGAGAGCGTCAGCCGTGAGCGCCGGCCGTCGTCGAGCGGCTCGATGGTGCCCTGGACGTCACCGCGTACCGGACCGTCCACGCCGTGGACGTGCCAGCTGCGCGGCGGGTCGATCTGGGTCAGCTCCATCGTCATGTCGAAGTCCCGGCGTCCCATGCGCCGGGTGACGGCGACCTGCTGCCCGATCGTGCCGGGAGTGCCGGCGGTCCGCCGCACGGCGACCGCGCTCTCCTGCCATTCCGGCAGGTGGGAGGGGTCGGTCACATAGGCGAAGACGTCCTCGGGGCGACGGGAGATGTCGACGGAGGCGTTGATCCTGGACATGTCGCCTCCTTGCTCGGGAGGGGGGACCCCTTCCATCGTCCCACTCGCCGCCCCCGCGGGGAGGGGTTCAGACGCCGGCGCCCCGGGCCCGGTACAGGTCCCTCAGCAGGGCGATCTCCGCGCCGTGGTGGAGGAGCTCCTGGTTCATCCACCAGATGACCTCCAGGAGCGGGTCCTCCGGGTCGCTGCCGTGCGGGTACGAGCTGTACCCGATCTTGTCCAGCACGCCGTCGTCCAGCGAGAGCAGCATGGTGTGCCAGGCCCCGGCGGCCCGCTCGAAGTCCGCGACGGCCGCGGCGGCGTCCCCGTGGCTGCGGAAGTCGTCGCGGGTCAGCCGGTGGCCGCCGGCGGTGTGGTCGGTGCGGAGGGTGAACATCTCGGAGAGATGGCTCAGCCGCCAGGCGATCGTGGTGAACGGCGCCGGCTCGGGGTGCGGGTACGGTGCCGCGTCACGGCCCCAGTCGCCGGTGCCGGCCAGCACGGTGGCCCGGTGTCCGGGCCCGTCCTCGCGGCGGCGGACCGACCAGCACCCCTCCACCGGCTCCCACAGGAACTCGGCGTCGGTGATCGGACCGACCGGCACGCCCGTCCCGTCGCCGCTGTCCGTCACCGGCCCGTTCAGCCGGTTCACGAGCCGCTCGCGGGCGAACTCGAACTGGTCGAGCAGGGGGGCGAGGCGGGGCGGGATCGCCATGGACGCTCCAGGTCTCTCGGGGGTGCGTGCCGAACCCTGTCACAGAACTCCGCCTGCGACCACGCGATTTCAGGCGCGGTCGATGTGCACGCTGGTCGACTTCACGCGGGCCGTGGCCTGCATGCCCACCTCCAGGCCGAGCTCCTCGACCGCTTCCCGGGTGAGGAGGGAGACCAGCCGGTGCGGGCCCGCCTGGATCTCGACCTGGGCGGCGACGTCACCCAGCTTGACCGCGGTGACGATCCCGGGGAACGCGTTGCGGACGGAGGTGTACGTCTCCTCCTCGTCGCCCTGGCCGCTCTGGGCGATCTCGATGGAGAACGCGGCGAGGTCGGGCCCTTCGATGAGGCGCCGGCCGCCCTCGTCGCGGTGGGTCGCGACCCGGCCGGCGTCGGCCCAGCGCCGCGCGGTGTCCGGGCTGACGCCGAGGAGGCGCGCCGCCTGGCCGATGGTGTAGGTCTGCATGTACGCACCCTAAGCCGACGATCATCTCATCTGCAAGGGATGTGGTGTCATCGCGCTCGCATATGCGATGCCCCCGTGGCCTTTGACGTCGGCCCGACCAGCCAGTCCAGCGCGGCCCGCGCCGTGAACTCCCGCTGCCCGTCGCGGAAGAGCAGATCGACCGTGGCGAAGGCGGGATCGTCCGCCGTACCCGGTACGTAGGGGAGCGCGAGGCAGCGCATTCCCGCCGCGTGCGCGGCGGCTGCCCCCGGTGCCGCGTCCTCCAGCACCACGCACTCCTCCGGGGCGGCGCCGAGGCGGCGGGCCGCCTCCAGGAAGACGTCCGGCGCCGGCTTGCCGTGCGCCACCTCCTCGGCCGAGACCGTGGTCGTCAGGTACGCGTCGAGGCCGGTCCCCGCGAGGACGGCCCCGATGGCCGCGGGCGAGGAGCCTGAGGCCACCGCCATGGGCACCCCCTCCGCGTACAGCCGCTCCACGAAGGCCCGCATCTCGGGGAAGACGGGCGTCGCCGTCCGCGCGAGCTCCAGGTAGTGCCGGTTGGTCGCGTCGAGGAGCGTCTCCACCGGAGCGGTCACGCCGTACTCGGCGGCCAGGGCCCGCAGCGACTCCAGGGTGCCGATCCCGATGAACTCCGTGTGGCGCGCCCAGTCGAAGGCCGTCACGCCGTGGGCGGCCAGGGTCCGGCGGGTCGCCTCGAAGTAGTTCGGCTCGCTGTCCACCAGCGTTCCGTCGAGATCGAAGACGACCGAATAGCGCGGGGTGCTCATGGGTCCAGCCTGGCAGAGGCGCCGCCGGAATCGGAGGGTCCTTGGTCCCTCAGGTGGCGCGGTCAGGTGGCGCGTCGCCCCACCGACTCGACCAGGGGCAGCAGCCGGTGCGGCACCCGTTCGCGCAGCGCGATCTCGGTCCGGGTGCGGACCACCCCCGGCAGCTGGATCAGGCGCTGGATCACGTCTTCCAGGTGGCCCGCGTCCCGGGCGACCACCCGGGTCAGCAGGTCGCCGCCACCGGTGATCGAGAAGGCCTCCACGATCTCCGGGACCGTCGCCAGGGCGTCCCCGACCTCGTCGAGATGCCCTTGGGTCACCTCGATGTGCACGAACGCGAGCACCGGGTGCCCGAGAGCCGCGGGGGAGAGCACCGGGCCCGTCGCGGTGATCACCCCGTCCCGTTCGAGCCGGTCGATCCGGGCCTGGACCGTGCCCCGCGCCACCCCGAGGATCCGGGCGTACTCGCGCACGCTGGTGCGCGGCTGCTCGATGAGCAGCCGCAGGACGCGGGTGTCGAGCTCGTCCACCGCCATGGTCCGTTGGCCTCCCTCTGGCTGAAACTCCGACGCTTCGACTGTACCAATGGCCCACCCTTCAGCCCGTCGGTTGAGCCACTGAGCGGAAGGATGCTTTCCTCTTGGAAGAGTTGGACAGATGGCGCCGCGCACGCGCCGGACCGGCAAGGTGGCCGGCCCCGGACCCGCGGCGCCATCTGCATGTCCGAAGACGACAGCGACGACGAAGAGGGTGTGTGTACGGCAGCGGGGGCGGGACGACCGTCGTGAAGAAGGGCCTGACGGCCGGAAGCCGGCTGTTCCGGCTGGTGTGTGTGGCGCCCGACCCGGGCAAGGTCCGCCTGCGCGTGGCCTCGCGGGCCGTGCTCGGCGTCGGCCTCGCCGTCGCCGCGGCCGAACTGGTGGGGCTCTCCCTGACCGCCTCGATCACCGCCGGCCTCGCCGCGCTCCTGGCGCTCTTCACGGTGGGCGACCCCACCGTGCGCCGCCAGGCCGTCACCACGGCCCTGCTGCCGCTGGCCGGCTTCCCCGTCCTCGCGCTCGCGACCGCCCTGCACGGGCTGCCGCTGCTGCGCGACGCCGCCTGGCTGCTCGTCGTCTTCGCCGGTGTGTACGCGCGCCGCTGGGGACCGCGCGGGCACGCCCTCGGCATCTTCGCGTTCATGCAGTTCTTCGTGACGCAGTTCCTGCACGCCGTGCCCCGGCAGCTCCCCGAGCTGTACGCCGCCGTGCTCCTCGCGCTCGGCGCGGCGGGCGCGGTCCGCTTCGTCGCCTGGTGCATCGAGCGGCGCGTCCCGCCGCCCGCCGCGCCCGCCCCGCTGCCCGGCACCGGGCTCGCCCGGCCCACCACCCGGCAGGCCTTCCAGGCCACCGCCGCCTGCGCCGTCGCCCTCGCGGCGGGACAGCTCGTCTCCCCGGACCGCTGGTACTGGGCCGTCGGCACCGCCTGGTGGATCTTCGTGAACACCGCCTCGCGGGGCGAGACCCTCGTACGCGGCTTCCGCCGGGTCGTCGGCACCGTCACCGGCATCGCCGCGGGCCTGCTGATCGCCCTGCCGCTGGGCGGGGCCGCCGGCCCGACGGCCGCGCTGGTCGCCGTGTGCGTCTTCGGGATCTTCTACACGGCGCCGCTCTCGTACAGCTGGATGATGTTCTTCGTGACCGTCATGGCGGGGCTCCTCTACGGGCTGCTGGGCGTCCTGCACCCCGGGCTGCTGCTGCTCCGCTTCCAGGAGACCGCGGTCGGCGCCCTCGGCGCGGCCGTCGGTGTCGCGCTGCTGCCGGTCACCACGCACGCCGCGACCAACGCCTGGATCCAGCGGGCCGTGGGCTCCGTGCACGCCTGCACCACGGCCGCCGCCCGGCGGCTCGCCGGCGACCCGGCCGCCGACCCGGCGCCGCACGCCGCCGAACTCGACCTCCTGCTCGGCCGCGCCCGCCTCTCGCTGGCCCCCCTCGTCCACCCGCTGAGCCCGCTGCGCGCCCGCAAGGCCCGGGCCCGCCGGGTCCTCGCGCTGCTCGACGACTGCGCCCGGGAGACCCGCGGGCTCGCGGCCGTCGCCGCCGACCCGGACGCCTCGCACGACGCCCGGCTCGCCGCCGCCGCGTGGCGCGTCGAGGCCGCCGTCCACGCCCTCGTACCGCCCGTCGAAGCGGCCCGCCGAGGCACCTCCACCGCCGCCCAGCCGCCCGCCCTGCCGCCCCACCACCCGGGCGCCGAAGCGGCCCTCGGCCACCTCCACGGCCTGGAACGCGCCCTGGTAGACCTGGCGGCCCCCCTCCGCACGTCGCCCCGCGCACCTTTGGTCCCGGCGGCCTGACCGTCCGACCAGGTTCGGGGTACGCCTCAGGCCCGCTGATCACCCTTGGCCCCGGCGGCCTGACCGCAGGCCCGGAACCCCGCCCCACCACCCCCGCCTGGTCTAGACCGCCTGCTAACGTCGGCCCCGACGACGGCCGGTCTGCCGTGATCGGTCTGGGGACAGCGGACAGGGGAGGCGCCGTGGGCGACACACGCCGTACGCGGGCATACATCGGATCGTTCACCTCGGCCGGCGGCCGGGGCGTGCTCGTCGCAGAGGTGGAGCCGGGGAGCGGAGCGCTGGAGATCGTCGGGGTGAGCGACGCCGTCGCCGACCCGTCCTTCCTCGCTCTCGGGACCGGCGCCGAGGTGCTGTACGCGGTCTCCGAGACCGCGGAGGGCGCCGCGGCCGCCCTCGACGTCACCGGCCCCGAGCCCCGCCTCCTCGGCGCCCCCGTGCCCGTGGACGGCTCAGGGCCCACCCACCTCGCCGTGGCCGCGGGACACCTCCTCACCGCCAACTACAGCTCCGGCAGCGTCAGCGTCCTGCCAGTGGCCGCCGACGGCGGCCTGAAGCCCGTCACCGACGTGGTGCGCCACCAGGGCTCGGGGCCGGTCGAGAGGCGTCAGGAGGGGCCGCACGCCCACCAGGTGCTGCCGGATCCGAGCGGCCGCTGGGTGCTCGCCGTGGACCTCGGCACCGACTCCGTCGTGATCGGCGCCCTCGACGCCGGCACCGGCGTCCTGCGCCCGCACGGGACGACCGCGCTGCGCCCCGGCACCGGGCCCCGCCACCTCGCGTTCCACCCGGACGGCGCCCACGCCTACGTCCTGAACGAGCTGGAGCCCACGGTCACCGTGTGTCGCTGGGACGCCGAAGCGGGCGTCCTCGAACCGCTCGGCGAGACCCCCGTCGTCCCCGCGGACGCCACCGGGGACCGCTACCCCTCCGAGGTCGTCGTCGCCCCCGACGGGCGCTTCCTGTGGGCCGCCGTACGCGGCCACGACACCCTCGCGGTCCTCGCCCTCGACGCGGGCGGCGCGGAGGCCCGGCTGGTCGCCTCCGTGCCGTGCGGCGGCCACTGGCCCCGCGACCTGACCCTCGACCCCACCGGGCGGCACCTCTACGCCGCGAACGAGCGCTCCGGCGACGTCACCTGGTTCACGGTCGACCCGGAGACCGGCCTGCCGGCCCGTACGGGCTCCGTCCCGGCCCCCGCGGCCTCCTGCGTCGTCCTCGCCTGAACCGCCGCCCCCGCACGTACGGGAAGGGCCCGCACCGGTCATGTCCGGTGCGGGCCCTTCCCGTCACGGTCCTGCGTGCGCCCGGTCCGTCAGTGGACGGGCGAGCCCTGCTGCGGGGAGATCCCCAGCGTCGACGCGTACTGCGAGAGCACCAGCTTGCCGATCGCCGGGTACGCGCCCAGCGCCTCCGCCGTCGCGCAGCCCGCCTCCTTGGCGGCCGCGTCGAGCAGGCCCTCGGCCAGCTCCGGGCCGATCAGGTACGGGGCGAGCGCCAGCTGCTCCGAGCCCGAGCCGCGCAGCTGGTCGGCGATCGCCGTGATCGAACCCTCCTGGTCGAGCGCCGCCGCCATCACCGGCACGGCCAGTCGCGCCGCCAGCAGCATGCCGGTGATCCCGGCGGCCTGGACCGCCTCCTCGCCGCCGACCGTGGCCAGGATGATGCCGTCGGCCGCCGTGGCGACCGTGAACAGCCGGGCGCGGTCGGCGCGGGCCAGACCGGCCTCCGAGAGGCGCACGTGCAGGGCCTCGGCGAGCAGCGGGTGCGGGCCGAGCACATCGGTCAGCTCCGCGGTGTTGCCGCTGTCCATCACGGACTGGCGGATCCGCCGCAGCAGGGCGCTGTCCGGGCCCGCGAGCAGCGGGACCACGACCGCGGGCGGGCCCTCGGGCGCGGCCGGCTCACGGCCGGCCGCGACGGCCAGCTCGTACCGCTCGGTGCGCAGCGCGGCGGCGCGCGCGAGGACGGCGCCGAGGGTCGGGTACTCGGTGGCGTCGTCGCCGTCCAGGTAGCCGATCACGGCGTCGAGGCCGGGCAGCTCCGAGCGGGCGATGCTCACGACCTCTTCGGCCAGCGAGCGTATGGCGGGCGACGGCACGCCGGGGACGGCGAGAACGAGCGCGGGCGCGCCCTCGGGCGCCACCACGGGTTCAGGGCGCCGGTGCCGCCCGGGCTGGCGGGGGCGCGGCATTCGTACAGGCAGGCCGGGAGTAGGCCCAGTGGGGGAGCTCATGGCGCCGCATGCTACTGGTTTTGCCCGTCGCGCAATTCGGTGAGGTGCGGCTGGGCGACTTCTGCCCCTGTATGTCCGACTCGCCGGGAACCGCCGATTACCTGGTGAGTTCAAGGAGGTGCGGATCGCCGGGCAGCCGCACGGTTCCGTCGGCGAGCGCGGCGGCGATCGTGACCGCGCCGGCGAGCGGATCTCCCGCGGCCGGCACCTCACGGGCCCGCGGGAGCAGCGCGCCCAGTTCCGCCCGCAGCGGACCGAGGAGCGGCTCGCCCATCTTGAACAGGCCGCCCGTCAGGGCCACTTCGACGTCGGCGTCGGAGGGGCAGACGGCCGCCGCGGCTTCCGCGATGTGGCCGGCGGCCCGCTCCAGGATCCCCGCCGCCACCGGGTCCCCGGCGGCGGCGCAGTCGCGCACCCGGGGCGCGAAGGAGGCGAGGACGGCGGGCCGGTCGCTCCGGGGGTAGAGCGCGCCCGGCAACCCCGCCACCGGACCGAAGAGTTCCTCGGCGCGCGCCAGGAGCGCGGCCGAGCCCCCACGCCGCCCGTCGTACGCCCGCAGGGCCGCTTCGAGCCCGGCGCGCCCGATCCACGCCCCGCTGCCGCAGTCACCGAGCAGATGGCCCCAGCCGTCGGCCCGGTGCCAGCCCGTCAGATCCGTACCCATGGCGATCAGGCCGGTGCCGCCCGCGACGACGGCACCCGGCCGCTGGCCCAGCGCGCCCGCGTACGCGGTGACGGCGTCGGCCGCCAGCGCGAGCCGCCGCACGCCCCAGGCCCGCGCGAACGCGCCCGGCAGCTCGGCCCGCAGGCCGTCGCCGAGGGTCGCCATGCCGGCCGCCCCGACCGCGACCGCCACGATCCGGTCGGCGGCTCCGGCGGACCGGGCCGTCATCGCCTCTACGGCGGGCAGCAGTTGGGCCAGCAGATGGCCCGCGTCGATCCCGCCCGACCCGGTCCGCACCGGCTCGTTGCACGCGACCGTCTCCAGCACCCGGCCGTCCACGGCCCGGGCGAGCGCGACCCGCAGCCCCGACCCGCCCGAGTCGACGCCGACGACCAGCCCGCGCTCCGCCCCGTCCGTCACGGCAGCTGCCAGTCCACCGGCTGGGCGCCCTGACGGAGCAGCAGCTCGTTGGTGCGGCTGAAGGGGCGCGAGTCGAAGAAGCCGCGGTCCGCCGACATCGGCGACGGGTGCGAGGACTCGATCGCGGGCAGGTCGCCGAGGAGCGGGCGCAGATTGCGGGCGTCCCGGCCCCACAGCACCGACACCAGAGGCTTGCCGCGCGCGGCGAGCGCCCGGATGGCCTGCTCGGTGACGGCTTCCCAGCCCTTGTCACGGTGGGCGCCGGGCCGGCGCGGGGCCGTGGTGAGCGCCCTGTTGAGTAGCAGGACGCCCTGCCGGGTCCACGGGGTCAGGTCGCCGTTCGAGGGGCGGGGGTGCCCGAGGTCCGTGTGCATCTCGCGGAAGATGTTGTCCAGGCTCGGTGGCACCGGACGCACGTCCGGTGCCACCGAGAAGCTGAGGCCCACCGCGTGCCCCGGTGTCGGGTAGGGGTCCTGGCCGACGATGAGGACCCGCACCTCGTCGAAGGGCTGCTGGAAGGCTCTGAGGACATTGGCCCCGGAGGGCAGGTAGGTGCGCCCCGCGGCGACCTCCTGCCGGAGGAAGTCGCCCATTCCGGCGATGCGTTCGGCCACCGGTGCGAGCGCCTGCGCCCACCCGGCCTCGACGATTTCGTTCAACGGTCGTGCTGCCACACCTGTCACTCTAGTGGCGCAGTCGGACATCAGGGTCCGCCGCTCGGCGGCCCCGCCTCCGCCCCGTCCCTGGCGTCAGCCGATCACCGCGGCCCGTACACACAGCACGTCCGGCAGATGTTCGGCGAGCAGCCGCCAGCTGTCCCCGTCGTCGGCGCTCGCGTACACCTCGCCGTTGCGGTTGCCGAAGTAGACGCCCGCCGGGTCGCCGTCGTCCGTGCACAGGGCGTCGCGCAGCACCGTGCCGTAGTGGTCGCCGTCCGGCAGACCCTTGGTGAGCGGCTCCCAGGTCTCGCCGGCGTCGCCGGTGCGGTAGACGCGGCAGCAGCGGTCGGCGGGGACGCGGTCGGAGTCGGCGTTGATGGGGAAGACGTAGGCGGTGTCCGGGCGGTGCGGATGGGCGGCCACGGCGAAGCCGAAGTCGGAGGGGAGCCCGGAGCCGATGTCGGTCCACCGGCCGCCGGCGTCGTCGCTGCGGAAGACGCCCCAGTGGTTCTGGAGGTAGAGCCGGTCGAGATCGCCCGCGTCCTGGGCGATCTTGTGCACGCACTGGCCGAACTCCGGGTGCGGGTCGGGCAGGAAGACCGCGGACACCCCGTCGTTGGCCGGGGCCCAGCTCGCGCCGCCGTCGCGGGAGCGGAAGACGCCGGCCGTCGACACGGCGACCGTCACGGCGTCCGGGTCCCGCGGATCGGTGACGACGGTGTGCACGGCCTCGCCGCCCCCGCCCGGCACCCAGCGGTCCCGGGTCGGGTGCTCCCAGAGGGGGCGGACCAGCTCGAAGGACTCGCCGCCGTCGGTGGACCGGAAGAGCGCGGCGGGCTCGGTCCCCGCGTACACGACGTCGGGGGAGTGCGCGGGCGCCGGGTGCAGCTGCCAGACCCGCTCCAGCGAAGCCCCGGTGTCCTGGGGGAACTTGACCGCGGGCCTGGTCGGCTCGGTCCAGTGGCCGCCGAGGTCGTCGGAGTGGAAGACGGACGGGCCCCAGTGCGCGCTGTCCCCGCCCACGAGGATTCTGGGGACCTCGCGGCGGGTGTCGATGCCGATCGAGTAGATCGCCTGCGCGTTGAAGTGGGGTTCGTCGAACTCCCAGCGGCCGCCTCGGCAGCGGCCGATGAACAGACCCTTGCGGGTGCCTACGGTCAGTAGCACGTCGGTCATGCCGACACCTCCAGGACGCCGTTGTCGCGGATACGGACCAGTCTGCACCCGACCACTGACAACGGCCCCCGGCGGCGGCTCCGCCCCAGGTGAGGGGCGTGTTGAGGACGTGCAGGCGCGGCGGTCAGATCGCCCAGGCGTACGGGGCCGGGGCGTGGGTCTCGGCGCCCAGCTCGCGGGCGGCCCGCCGGGCCCAGGAGGCCTCGCGGAGCAGTTCGCGGCCGATGAGGACGGCGTCCGCCTCCCCGTTGGCGACGATCTTCTCGGCCTGGCCGCTCTCCGTGATCAGGCCGACGGCCGCGACCGGCAGCCCGGTCTCCGCCTTCACCCGGGCGGCGAACGGCACCTGGTAGCCGGGGGACACGGGGATCCGAGCCGCGCCGCCGTTGCCGCCGGTGGACACGTCCAGCAGGTCGACGCCGTGCTCGCGCAGCAGCGCGGCGAAGCGCACGGTCTCGTCCGCGGTCCAGCCCTGCTCGTCGAGCCAGTCGGTGGCGGAGATGCGGAAGAAGAGCGGCAGTTCCTCGGGCCACTCGGCCCGCACGGCGTCGACGACCTCCAGGGCGAAGCGGGTGCGGTTCTCGAAGGAGCCGCCGTAGGCGTCGGTGCGCCGGTTGCTGTGCGGGGAGAGGAACTCGCCGATCAGGTAGCCGTGGGCGCCGTGCACCTCCAGGACCTGGAAGCCGGCGGCGAGCGCGCGCCGGGCCGCTTCGGCGAACCGGGCGGTGACCTCGTGGATCTGCTCGGGCGTGAGCTCGGTCGGCACCGGGTGGTCCTCGGCGAAGGCGACCGGGCTCGGTCCGACCGGCTGCCAGCCGAGTCCGGTGGCGGGGTCGACGGGGCCGCGGCCCTCCCACGGGCGGTTGGTCGAGGCCTTGCGCCCGGCGTGGGCGATCTGGATGCCCGGAACGGTGCCGTGCTCCTTCAGGAAGGTGGTGATCCGCCGCAGTCCCTCGATGTGCACGTCGTCCCAGATGCCGAGGTCGGCGGGGCTGATCCGGCCCTCGGGGGCGACCGCGGTCGCCTCGGTCAGGATCAGGCCGGTGCCGCCCGTGGCGCGGGCCGCGTAGTGGGCGAAGTGCCAGTCGCCCGCGACGCCCGCGAGGGGGCCCGTGGTCTCCGCCGAGTACTGGCACATCGGGGCCATCCACACCCGGTTCGGGACGGTCAGGGACCTGAGGGTGAAGGGCTCGAAGAGGGCGGTGCTCATGGCGGACTCCGTTTCGGCGTCTCTCGGTACTGCCTGGAGAAGGTGCTTACTACGATAGGCATCGTAGTACGGTGCCTGTCAAACTACGAGGATGCTCGTACAATGACCGCACACATTCCCGAGAGCCGCCCGGCAGCACGCACCCCCGGACAGAAGTGGAGCCGCAGCCGTGACGACCGCGACCAACCCCAGGGTCCTGGAACACCCCGCGCGCGAGGACATCCGGCTCGAAGCCGTGCTGCACGCCCTGTCGGACGCCGTCCGGCTGCGGATCGTGCGCTGCATGGCCCTCGCCGACACCGGCGCCGAGCTCAGCTGCTCGTACTTCGAGCTGCCGGTCACCAAGTCGACCAGCACCCACCACTTCCGGGTGCTGCGCGAGAGCGGCGTCGTCCAGCAGATCTACCGGGGCACCGCCAAACTCAACATGCTGCGCCGCGACGACCTGGAGGCGCTCTTCCCCGGCCTCCTGGACAGCGTCCTGAACGCCGTCGGCGCCCAGGCCGCCCGCCTCGGAGAGAGCGAGCAGCACACCTCGTAGGGCCGTTCCGGGGGCTCAGGCCTCCTGGGGCGCCGGGTGCTGGGCCCGCCTGGCCGTCGCCCGGGGTGCTGCCCGCCTGGCCGTCGCCTGGGGTGCTGAGCCGGCTTGGCCGTGCGCCCGGGGCGCTCAAGCCCCCCGGGCCGCCGCACGCAGCCCCGCCCAATCGGGGATCTTCACGCGCCCGCGGCCCAGCGCCCCGCCCAAGGCCGCCTCGGCCCGCTCGATCGCCAGCCAGCCCGTCCAGGGCACCGGCTCGTGCCCCAGGGCCCGCAGCTCCGCCACCGGGTCGTCGGCGATCCGGCGGCGGGCCAGGGCCGGGGCGTCGGCCAGCAGTGAGGCGGCGGTCTCCTTGGCGCAGGGCCGGTTGGTGCCGATCACGCCCGTCGGGCCGCGCTTGATCCACCCCGCCACGTACTCCCCGGGCGAGACCGCCCCCTCGCGCAGCACCCGTCCCGCCGCGTGCGGGACGGTGCCCCGCGCCGCGTCGAAGGGCAGCCCGGGCAGCGGGGCGCCCCGGTAGCCGACCGCACGCAGCACGAGGCCCGCCGCGATCTCCTCGTACCGGCCGGTGCCCCGCACGCCGCCGTTCCCGTCCGGCTCGGTCCGCTCGAAGCGGACCCCGGTGACCCGGCCGTCCGCGCCGAGGATCTCCACGGGCCGCAGGAAGAACCGCAGCCGGATGCCGCGCGGGGCGGTGGAACCGTCTGCCGCCCACCCCCGTACGACCTCCACGTTGCGCCGGTTGACGGCGGGCAGCGCCGACGGGTCGGCGTACGCGGGGTCCAGGGCGAGCTCCGCCGGGTCGACCAGGACCCGGGTGTCGGGCAGGGCGCCCAGTTCGCGCAGCTCCTTGGTGGTGAACTTCGCCTGCCCGGGGCCGCGCCGGGCCACCATGTGCACCTCGCGCACCCCGCTCGCGGCCAGCGCCTCCAGGGCGCCCTGCGGCACGTCCGTCGGCGCGAGTTCCGTGGCGCGCCGCACCAGGAGCCGGGCCACGTCCACCGCCACGTTCCCCGCCCCGACGACCACCGCGCGGGGCCCGTCCAGGCCGAAGCCGGCCCGCGCCGCGTCCGGGTGCGCGCTGTACCAGGAGACGAACTCGGTGGCGGAGAAGCTGCCCCGCAGCTCCTCGCCCGGCACCCCGAGCCGGCGGTCGCGGGAGGCGCCGACGCAGTACACCACCGCGTGGTACAGCTCCAGGAGCCCGGCCGGGGTGAGCCCGCGCGCCCCCACCTCCACGTCGCCGAGGAAGGAGACGCGCTCGTCCTCCAGGACCGTCCGCAGGTTGCCCTGGAGGGACTTGATCTTCTCGTGGTCGGGCGCCACCCCGTACCGCACCAGACCGTACGGGCAGGGCAGCCGGTCCAGGACGTGCACCCGGATCCCGGGCACGGCGGTCTGCCGGACCAGCTCCTGGGCGGTGTAGACCCCGCTGGGTCCCGAGCCGACGACGGCGACGCGCAGCACGAGGGGTGCCCCTTCCTGCCGGGAGGCTTCCAGCATGGCACCGCCGGGGCCTCCCGGGCCCTTCTACAGCGAGCGCATCCGGTGGATCTCCGTCGTCTGCTGGGCGATGACGTCGTCGGCCATCTCCTCCACGAGGACGTTGTTGCCCTGGCCGAGCACCTCACCGGCCATGCTGACGGCGCCCTCGTGGTGGGTGATCATCAACTTGATGAAGAGGGCGTCGAACGCCTTCCCCTTGGCGGCGCGCAGTTGGGCGAGCTGCGCCTCGGTCGCCATGCCCGGCATGGCGTGGTGGTCGTGGCCCGTCTGCGGCCGGGGGCCGCCGTTGTTCTTCAGCCAGCCCTCCATGGCGCTGATCTCCGGCCCCTGCGCCGCCCCGATCCGCTCGGCGACCTTCCGCACCTTCTCGGACGCGGCCCGCTGCGGGACCAGTGCCGTCATGGTGAGCGCCTGCCGGTGATGCTCGATCATCATCTGGACGTACGAGAAGTCGGCGCCGTTGGGACGCTCGTCGGGCATCAGCCGGGCCGCCTCCTCGGGGGTGAGCTTCTTCGCCGGCTCGCCCGGCTTCCCCGGGGCCACCACCAGGGGGCCGCCCGACGTGGGCGCCGGGGGCGCGGCCGCCCCGGTCTTCGGGTCCGACTCGCACGCGGCGAGCGCGCACACGGCGACGACGGCGAGGACACCGGCGGCGACTCCACGGACACGGCGCTTCGACAACACGACCTCCACGGGCACTTCGGCGACTGCGAGGGGCGGGTGCGGGTGTTTCTCCATTACGTCTCTGTTGCCATCTGTTGAGATGTGCACACCAAGGAAGATACTGCCGGGGTCCCACCACCGTTCAACTGTGCGACATCAGATGAGGACGGAGTGACTTCGTTGCGTACCACGAGTACCCCGCGTGCACGGATCAGAGGCCTGGGGGTGGCGACCGCCGCCGCCGGACTGCTGATCGGCCTGCTCGCCGCCGGACCCGCGGCCGCCACCCCCGACCCCGGCGACGCCCCGGCCCCGGCAGCCGTCTCGGCGGAGCAGGCGTCCGACGCCCGCGCCGCCATCGCCGCCGGTGAGATACCCGGCGTGGACGAGGTCGTCCACAGCCCCAACATCGAACACCTCGTCAATGTCCCGAAGGACGCCCTGAAGGGCATCAACTCCGACCTGGCCTTCCAGGGGAAGTACGCCTTCGCCGGCAACTACGACGGCTTCCGGATCTTCGACATCAGCGACCCGCGGTCGCCCAGGACCGTCGCCCAGGTGCTGTGCCCCGGCTCCCAGAACGACGTCTCCGTCTCCGGGAACCTGCTCTTCCTGTCCACCGACTCCTCGCGCAGCGACAACTCCTGCGCCAGCGTTCCGCAGCCGGCCTCGGTGAAGGAATCCTGGGAGGGCATGAAGATCTTCGACATCAGCGACATCGCCAACCCGAAGTACGTCGCCTCCGTCGAGACCAACTGCGGTTCGCACACCCACACGCTGGTGCCGAAGCGCAAGGACGTGTACATCTACGTCTCCTCGTACTCGCCCAACGCCGCCTTCCCCGACTGCCAGCCCCCGCACGACGGCATCTCCGTCATCAAGGTGCCGCGCAAGGCCCCGGAACAGGCCAAGGTCGTCGACTTCCCGGTCCTCTTCCCCGGCGAGGGCCCCGACGGCGGCGGCAACCCCGGTGCGCCCACCAACCCGGGCGTCTCCAAGACCACCGGCTGCCACGACCTGACCGTGCTGCCCAGCGAGGACCTGGCCGCCGGCGCCTGCATGGGCGACGGCATTCTCTTCGACATCAAGGACCCGGAGCACCCCAGGGTGATCGACCGCGTCCAGGACAACGTCAACTTCGCGTTCTGGCACTCCGCGACCTTCAACCAGAAGGCGGACAAGGTCGTCTTCACCGACGAGCTCGGCGGC
Organism: Streptomyces sp. NPDC023157; assembly: GCF_055560575.1. Classification (NCBI taxonomy): domain Bacteria; kingdom Bacillati; phylum Actinomycetota; class Actinomycetes; order Kitasatosporales; family Streptomycetaceae; genus Streptomyces; species Streptomyces sp. NPDC023157. Next base: position 629,031 of record NZ_JBVHIL010000003.1, on the reverse strand, counting down.
GGCGGCGCGCCCACCTGCAACGCGGTCGTCGGCCCGAACCGGGGCGCGGACGGCATCTACGACATCGTCGGCAAGGGCGACAAGCGCAAGCTGGTCTTCCGCAGCTACTTCAAGATCCCGCGCCACCAGGCCGACACCGAGAACTGCGTCGCCCACAACGGCTCGCTGATCCCGGTCAAGGGCAAGGACATCATGGTCCAGGCCTGGTACCAGGGCGGCGTCTCCGTCTGGGACTTCACCGACTCCAGCCGCCCGAAGGAGATCGCCTTCTTCGAGCGCGGCCCGGTCTCCGCGACCACCCTGGCCACCGGCGGTTCCTGGTCGGCCTACTACTACAACGGCCACATCTACTCGAACGACATCGCCAAGGGCTTCGACGTGCTGAAGCTCAGCGACAAGCGCACCGACAAGGCGGCGCGGGTCCGGATGGACGAGCTGAACGTCCAGACGCAGCCCGACTACTTCGACTAGCCGACGGACCAGGAGACGGATCAGTTGACGGGATCGGTCTCCTTCGAGGCCTGACGCGGCACCCGGGCCGACAGGTCCGGTAACGCCGTACGCGACCCCGGCATGCCGTCGGGCGGACCCCCGCCCGGCGGCATGCCCTGCTCCCAGTCGAGCCCGTACCGCTGGAACAGTTCCGAGCGCAGCCGGGCCATCGGCATCGGCGCCCCCGGCAGCAGCACGGCGACCACCGCCCCCATCAGTAGCGCCCGCAGCAGCGGATAGTCCGTGTCCACGTCGTCGGAGCCGTACCGCGTGACGGTGTCGCGCAGCAGCTCCGCGAGCCGCTGCTGCTCGGGGCACCGCACGAAACCCTCGGCCTGCAGGATGCCCGCCATGTGCGTCCGCATGAGCTGCGGGCGACTCTCCGCCAGGCCCAGGATCGCGTCGATCGCCCGCGCCAGGCGCTCCCGGCCGTCCTCCGTGCGCGGCTCGCGCTCCAGCGCCTCCTCCAGCGTCAGATGCATCAGCCGGTGCACCGCGGACTGCAGGAGCTGCCGCTTGCCGGGGAAGTAGTACGAGATCAGACCACGTGCCGAGCCCGCCCGGGCGGCTATGTCCGCGAGGGTCGTGGCCTCGTACCCGCGCTCGTCGACCAGCTCCACGGTCGCCTGCAGGAGCCGCTCGCGGGAGCGCCGCCGAAGCTCTTCATTGACCGATGCGCTACGCGGGGACATGCTGGACTCCTGCGTTGACTGGCTGGCAGCCAATATACTCAGCGCGTCCTGCTGTCGCGCCCTCGTGGCCGGAAGCGGGACATGCCGTCTGTTCTGGGCGACGCGGGGGATCGTCCAGGACAGGCGGCTTCATCGCCTGTCTCCCATTCTGCTCCCGCCGTTCTGCCCCGGTCCCGCACCCGGTCTCCGTGCCACGGCCGCGCGGTACGTGACGATCGCCGCGGCCACACAGGCCCAGCCGAGGAGCCAGCCGCCCACCACGTCGGACGGCCAGTGCACGCCCAGGTACACCCGGGTCCAGCCGACCCCCACGACCGACACCACGGCCACCCCGGCGAGCGTGCCCCAGCCCCGCCGGCCCTCGTGCCAGTGCAGGGCGAGCACCCACAGCAGCAGCCCGCAGGTGACCGTCGCCGTCATGACGTGGCCGGAGGGGAACGCGGAGTAGTTCGCCGAGTCGACCGGATCCGGCCAGCTGGGCCGCGGCCGGTCCACCGCCGCCTTCACTCCCTGCTGGAGGCCCACCGTGAGCAGGCTGGCGCCCGCCACCCACAGCGCGAGCAGCCGCTCACGCCGCCACCACAGCCAGCCCACGGCCACCGCGGCCAGCGCGCGCATGGTCCACGGGTCCCAGACCCAGTCGGTCAGGATCCGGTTGAGGTGGGTGAACCCGGGCTCGGCGAGCGCGCTGCGGTGCAGGGCCTCGGAGATCTCCCGGTCGAGCGACAGCAGCGGGGGCCACCCCACCGCCACCAGGACGAGCAGCAGCACGGCCAGGACGCCGGAGACGGCGGCGGAGATGCGCATGGACCCGATCCTGCCCGAAGCCCTGCGGACGCCGTGCGCCCGACCCCCCCGGTGATGCGGGGGACCGGGCGCGGCCGACCTGCTTCGACGCTCATCCCGAGCCTGACGGCGCTCCGAGCCACCGCTGCGACGCGCCGCGCCCGGCGGGCGTGCGCGAGGAGTGTGCGCGGTGTTCGGTCGGGGTGATCCCGTAGGCCTCGCGGAACGCCCGGCTGAACCCGGTGGCGCTGGGAAAGCCCCAGCGCGCCGCGATCGCCTGCACCGGCTGCCTGTTCAGATCCCCGCGGGCGAGGTCGGCGCGGGCGCGCTCCAGCCGGCTTCGGCGGATGTGGGCCGCGAGGGTCAGGGGCTCGTCGTCGAAGAGGTTGTACAGGCGCCGCAGTGACATGTTGTGCCGGTCGGCGATCAGTTGAGGGGTCAGGTCCGGGTCGCCGAGGTTGTTCTCGATGAAGCGGTGGATCCGCTGGAGCGTCTCCTGCGTACGGGCCGCGGCAGGCGCCTGGCCAGGGTCGCCGAGCTGCCGCGCGAGAAACGCGGTGGCCAGGTCGAGGGCGACCGAGCCCATGCCGCGCAACTCCTCCGGCCGGCAGTCCGGGCCGTACGCGAGTAGCGTCTTCAGGAAGTCGGTGAGGATCGCCCCGGACCCCCCGTCCGCGGCGAGGCACTGCGCGAGGAGCCGGTCCAGCCGGTCCGCACGCAGGGCCAGGGCCTGCCGGGGAATCTGGAGGACCAGCGACTCGATCTGTTCGCCGGTGCATTCCCCCTCGCTCGGCCGTGACGTGTCGGTCAGGACGAGCCCCTCCGCGACCACCGACTCGTTGCGTCGCTGGGAGATCCGCAAGGCGCCTTTCGTGATGAGCGCCAGCTGCACGTGCTCGGGATCGCCACGCCGGACGTGCGCCGCCGTACGACGCGACAGGACCGGCGAGGACGCCACGAAGGACAGCCGCACGACGCCGAGGTCCAGGTACCTGATGCCCGCCCGGAAGTCCGCCGCGTGCCGGGTGCTGAGCGTGATGGGCATGACCTCCGTGGACACCGCTTCACAGAACCGGTCGAACCTGTCCTCACTCGTCCCGACGGCCTCTGGCGCGAACTGCGCTTGCATGCGATCCCCTGCACCTCGACGTAGCGGCGTCCCTCGCTCCATTGGGGCGGTGCACCGCCGTTCCTCACCCCACCGCGCCGTGATCATTATCGGACACCGCCGCCCACGGCCCGGACTCCCGGGCGCGGCGCCGCAAGCACCGTTGTTCTTCCCTCGGCGATGGTTCGCCTCGGGCCTCGGGACCGGTGCGGGCCGGAGCGACGCTCCGTCGACCCTTAACCCAGCGCCCTCAGCGCCGGTACGAAGGCCACCAGGACCGGGAGCACCGGGACCAGCGCCGCCGCGGCCGTCAGGCGCAGCCGGCGGGCCGCGGTCAGGCGGGGCGTGGCGGCGAGGAGGCGGTCGACGCGCTGCGGCAGGCCGGCGTGCGGGGCCGGGCCGGGGCCGAACACCCCGCGGTCCTCGTTGAGTTCCACCAGGGCGAGCGCGATCGTCAGACGTCCGAAGCGGCGCGAGGCCACGTCGTCCGCCGCCAGTTCCACCAGCCGGTGCATCTCGCCGCGGAAGGCGGCGAAGACGGGTACGCCGGGGAAACCGTCGGCCAGCGCCGCCGAGCAGTGCAGCAGCCAGTCGTGCCGCGCCCGGGCGTGTCCCTGCTCGTGCGCGAGGACCGCGTCGAGCTGCCGGCCCTTGAGCCGGCGCAGCGCGCCCGTGGTGACGACCAGTCGGGGCGTCCGGCCGCCGGGCAGCCACCGGGCGTCCGCGCGCTCGCCCTCCAGGATCACCAGGCGGTCGCCGCCCGTGGCCTCCTCGCCGGGCACCAGCGGCGCCCGTACGAGCAGTTCGCGGCGGCGCAGCTTGCGCCGGGCCCGCGCCTGGCCGATCTCGCGGCCCAGCATCGCGCCGGTCCACAGCCCGCCGGCCGCGAGCAGCACGGCGAGCACCGCCGACCAGGGGCGGCTCGCGCCGAGCTCGTACGCCTCGATCACGGCGTGCGGGGCGGGGGCGAAGAGCTGGCCGCGCACCGCCTGCCAGGCCGCGGACGCGCTGAACGTCATCGACAGCGCGAAGCTCAGCAGCACCGCGGCCACCACGCACTGCCACACCCAGAGCGCCACCACGGGTTCCCGCTCCGCCCAGTCGGCCCGCGACAGAAGCCGCGGGGCCACGACGGCGGTCAGGACGCCGAGCGCGAGCAGCGCGAGGGAGACCAACATGCCGCCAGCCTATGAGCCGGTACCACGCGGGGGTATGGCCTTGACGATCAAGTGACGCACGCCACGTTTGCCGGTTCACCCGAGCCCCGCGCGCCCCGGCCGGCCTCAGACGGTGAGGAGCATCGCCAGCATCGCGAGCGCCATCGACAGCCGGCACACCAGCGTGAGCTCCGACCCGGGTGCCCGGCTCCCGCCCGTCGTCCGCGCCTCACCGGCGCCGCCCGCCGCCACCGGCACCAGCCGGGTGCCCGAGCGCAGCACGTACGCACCGAAGTAGGCGAGCAGCGCACCGGTCAGCACGGGTATGCCCCCGGCGCCCGCCGCCGCGTGCCCCGCGTGCGCCCCCGTGCCCGGCGCGCCGGGGGCCGCCGCCATCGCCAGCGCCATGTAGACCATCGCCAGCGAGCCCACCAGGTGGTGCAGATGGTGGCCGCCGCCCCGCACCGCCCCGAGCAGACCGCCCAGGGCCGCGAGCCCGAACACCCCCACGTACAGCCCGAGCACCCACTCCGGCGGGGCCACGACCGTCGCGGGCAGCGCCATCGCGGCCATCCCGAAGCCCATCACGGCCTCGCCTCCCGCCGCCCGGCGCTCCTCCCCGGAGCTGCGCCGCGCGCGCAGCAGGCAGTACGCCCCGCCGGCCGCGCACACCAGCACGAGCAGCCAGCCGGACAGCGCCGGTCCATGCACGTCGGACCCCCTCCTCGCCGACCGCGAACCTTCCGACCCCGAGTGCATGCCCGGCGCCCGGAGCGCCTACGCGGGCGCAGAGGCGCACACGGGTGTACGAGAGGGGGTGCGGGGCGCGCGTTAGGCTCGGGGCGATCGCGTACGCCGATCGCCCGCGCCCGAGGGGAGCCCCGCACACCATGGACACCGCCGAGTCCCAGCACACCGGCCGCATCACCTACCGCGACGCCGTGCCGGACGACGTTCCGGCGCTCGTGCCGCTCGTCGAGTCGGCGTACCGGGGTGACTCCAGCCGGGCCGGCTGGACCACCGAGGCGGACATCCTCCAGGGGCAGCGCACCGACGCCGACGGCGTCGAGGCGGTCATCGCCACCCCGGGCAGCCGGCTGATGGTGGTGGAGCGCGACGGCGAGCTCCTCGCCTGCTGCCAGCTCGAACACCGCGGCGAGGCCGCCTACTTCGGCATGTTCGCGGTCCGCCCGGAGCTCCAGGGCGCGGGCCTCGGCCGGCAGATCATCGCCGAGGCGGAGCGCCGGGTGCGCGAGCTCTGGGACGTGCGCGAGATGCACATGACCGTCATCTCGGTCCGCGAGGAGCTGATCGCCTGGTACGAGCGGCGCGGCTACCGCCGGACCGGCCGGATGACGCCCTTCCCGTACGGCGACGAGCGCTTCGGCCTGCCGCAGCGCGACGACCTGCAGTTCGAGCTGCTCGTCAAGGAACTGGTCTGACCCGAAGGGTGCCGCTCACGCGGTGAGGCCGTCGCCCCGGATCTCGGGGCGGTCGGTCGTCACGCCGTCGAGCCCCAGGGCGTGCGCCAGGCGCAGGTCGTCCTGGGTGTTCACCACCCACCCCGTCACCCGCAGCCCCTCCGCGTGCGCCCGCTCGACGGTGTCCTGCGTGAGGTGCCGGATGTTGAGGACGAGCGCGCCGGCGCCGACCGCGAGCGCCCGGGCCACCACGTCGGCCTGGCGCCGGTCGGCCACCAGCGCCGTGCGCACCGCCGGGACGAGGGCGCGGACCTCGGCGAGGGCCTCGTCGTGGAAGGAGATCACCTCGACGCGGCCGGTGAGCTCGCGCGCGAGGATCACCCCGGCGAGGGTCCGGGCCGCCGCGACGTCCTTGATCTCCGCCTGGAGCGGCGCGCCGACCGCGTCCAGGACCTCCTCGAAGACGGGGACGCGCTCGCCGTCGCCGGCGTCCAGCCCGCGCAGCTCCGCGAGGGTCTTGTCGGCGATCGGCCCGGTGCCGTCGGTGGTGCGGTCGACCTCCGCGTCGTGCATGACGACCAGGGCGCCGTCCTTGCTGAGGTGCAGGTCGAGCTCGATGACGTCCAGGCCGGCCCGCTCGGCCCGGACGAAGGAGCGCAGGGTGTTCTCGGGCTCGACGCCCATGACCCCGCGATGACCGATGGTGAGGAAACTCAAGATCTTCTCGCTTCCGTCGAGGACCGGTCCGGCTCCGCCGTGCCCGGTGCGGTTCGCGCAGCAGCCTAATGGCCGGCCCCGCAACCGGAAGCGACCCTACGGAACACCGCATTTCTCGGCCGTAAACCCCACGGCACAGGAAAAACAGCGGTCTACCCGGGGGTCGGACAGGAGAATTTCCCTTGCCCCTCTTGTGGTGGGGAACCGTCGATGGTTACGGTGTCTTGACGCGAGGTTCTCCTGTGGAGGAAGAGGCATGACGGAAATTCTTGTGCAGGACGTGACCGGCGGGGGGATATCCGCCGACGCTCCCGTGGTCGACCACCCTGCCTGGCCCGAGCTCAAGAATGCCGTGGAGGAGCTCCGACCCTGGCAGAGCGCGGACGGCTCCATCGACTTCCGGGCCGAGGGCGCGCCCGCGCTGGCGCTCGCCGAGCAGACCGTGGAGCGCATCGTCGCCGCGGTCGAGCAGCTCTCCCCGCTGGTCCCGCACGACGCGGAGTACCACCGCGCGCTCGTCTCCGACCTGCGCAAGTGGGCCCAGGGCGGCTTCGCGGTCCCCGACTTCCTCGACGCGCTGCTGGCCTTCCAGCCGGCCGCCGACCGCGTGGACGGGCTCCAGCACCTCGTGCTGTTCCCGATGTACACGCAGAACGGCAACCCGGACCGCAACTTCGAGGCCGTCGTGCTGCGCATGGTGTGGCCGGAGTGGCTCTCCGAGCTGGAGGCCACCCGCTACGACAACCCGCTGTTCTGCGGCATCACCTTCGAGGACTTCACCGCCGGGTACGACACCAACTCGGCCGTCCTCTTCCCGGAGACCATCGCGGTCCGCGAGGCCCCCGAGCGCTTCAGCTGGGGCGGCATCTTCTGCGACCGCGAGGCCGCCCGCTTCCGCAAGGTCACCGAGGCCGCCGTCGACACCCTGGGCATCCAGCTGCCCGAGGACATCGCCGCCATGGTCGACGACCAGGACCGCTGCGAGAAGGCGTTCGTCCTGTGGGACATGGTCCACGACCGCACCCACAGCCACGGCGACCTGCCGTTCGACCCCTTCATGATCAAGCAGCGCCAGCCGTTCTGGATGTACGGGCTGGAGGAGCTGCGCTGCGACCTCACCGCCTTCAAGGAGGCCGTGAAGCTGGAGGCCGAGGGCAACGAGCACGGCCGTGACGTGCAGTACGCGGTCCTCTTCGACCGCATGTTCCGCTTCCCGCTCTCCGGCGACCGCAACCGCAACTACGACGGTCTCGGCGGCCAGCTGCTCTTCGCGTACCTGCACAAGCACGACGTGGTGCGCTGGACCGACAACACGCTGAAGATCGACTGGGAGCGGGTCTCCGAGGTCACCAACCAGCTCTGCGGCGAGATCGAGCAGCTCTACCGCGACGGCATCGACCGCCCGAAGCTGGTCCACTGGTTCAAGGCGTACGAGCTGGTCTCCACCTACCTCGCCCCGCACCCCGGCTCCACGTGGGCCAAGGGTCCCGACGCCCTCGACCTGAGCCTCCCGCCGCGCAAGCTGGTCGACGACGTGCTTCCGGACGAGTTTCCGCTCAGCATGTTCTATGAGGCCCTCGCCAAGAAGCTCAAGAGCGTGATCGCCGCCACCAAGGGCATCACCGCCGCGAACGCTTCGGACGCCGAGCGGGCCGCCGCGTGAGCACGGACACCGACCAGACGGAGGAGGCGGCGCCCATGAACGCCAACGGAAACGGTGGGCCGCTCGACGGCGCCGTCATCGCCGTCGCCGGCGCGGCCGGCCCGGCCGGCCGGGCGACCCTGCTGCGCCTGGCCGAGGCCGGCGCGACCGTGGTCGGCTCCGACGCCGACCCGGCGCGCCTCGCGGAGGCCGTCGACGCCGCCCGCTACGCCCACGGCGGCGCCCGGGTCATCGGCGACACGGTCGACCTGCTCGACCTGGCCGCCACCAAGGAGTGGGCCGAGAAGACCGAGAAGGAGTTCGGCCGGATCGACGGCCTGATCCACCTGGTCGGCGGCTGGCGCGGCAGCCAGTCCTTCGTCGAGACCGACCTCAAGGACTGGGACTTCCTGGAGAAGCTCCTGGTCCGCACGGTCCAGCACACCTCGCTCGCCTTCCACGACGGGCTGCTGCGCAGCGGCGGCCGTGGCCGCTACGCACTGATCAGCCAGGTCGGCGCGCACAAGCCGGTCGCCAACAACGCCGCGTACAACGCCGGCAAGGCGGCGGCCGAGGCGTGGACCCTGGCCATGGCGGACTCCTTCCGCAAGGCGGGGGGCGACGACGGCGCACAGGCCGCGGCTGCCATCCTGGTGATCAAGGCACTGGTGCACGACGCCATGCGCGCCGAACGCCCCAATGCGAAGTTCGCGGGCTTCACGGACGTCAAGGAGCTGGCCGACGCCATCGCCGGACTCTGGGACCGGCCCGCACAGGAAGTGAATGGACAGCGCCTGTGGCTGACCCCCAAGCCGTGACCCCGGCCCTGGGCCCGAAGACCGACGCCCGTCGTCACCACGACCCGTCGGTCCGGGGCTTCGCCAGCGACAACTACGCCGGTGCCCACCCCGAGGTCCTCGCGGCCATCGCCCTCGCCAACGACGGCCACCAGGTCGCCTACGGCGAGGACCAGTACACCGAGCACCTCCAGCGGATCATGCACAGCCACTTCGGCCCCATGGCCGAGGCGTTCCCGGTCTTCAACGGGACCGGGGCCAACGTGACCGCCCTCCAGGCGCTCACCGACCGCTGGGGCGCCGTGATCTGCGCCGAGTCCGCGCACATCAACGTGGACGAGGGCGGCGCCCCCGAGCGGATGGGCGGCCTCAAGCTGCTCACCGTGGCCACCCCGGACGGCAAGCTCACCCCCGAGCTGATCGACCGGCAGGCCTGGGGCTGGGAGGACGAGCACCGGGCCATGCCCCAGGTCGTCTCGATCACCCAGAACACCGAGCTCGGCACCGTCTACACCGTGGACGAGATCCGGGCCATCGTCGAGCACGCCCACTCCAAGGGCATGAAGGTCCACCTCGACGGCGCCCGCATATCCAACGCGGCCGCCTCGCTGGACGTGCCCATGCGCGCCTTCACCAGCGCGGCGGGCGTGGACGTCATCTCGTACGGCGGCACGAAGAACGGCATGCTCTTCGGCGAGGCCGTGGTCGTGCTGAACCCCGACGCCGTCAGCCACATGAAGCACCTGCGCAAGCTGTCCATGCAGCTCGCCTCCAAGATGCGCTTCGTGTCGGTCCAGCTGGAGGCGCTGCTCGCCAAGGACCTGTGGCTGCGCAACGCCCGCCACGCCAACACGATGGCCCAGCGCCTCGCGGCCGGCGTGCGGGGCGTGGACGGGGTCGAGATCCTCTACCCGGTCCAGGCCAACGCGGTCTTCGCGCGGCTGCCGCACGAGGTCAGCAGGCGGCTCCAGGAGCGTTTCCGCTTCTACTTCTGGGACGAGGCGGCCGGCGACGTGCGCTGGATGTGCTCGTTCGACACCTCGGAGGACGACGTGGACGCGTTCCTCCAGGCGCTGAAGGAAGAGATGGCGCGGTAGCTCCTCGCGGGCGCACCGGCGGACGGCCGGACGGAAGTCACCGACTTCCGTCCGGCCGTTCCGTCATGTGCCCGTTCCCCGTTCGCCTCCGGCCGAAGTCCAGTGAAGTGGATTATCCGGTGTTCTATGCTGAACCGCACCCTGACTTCCGGAACACCGAACGGCGGACCATGACCCTGACGCTCACCGTCTCCGACGAGGTACGCACCCTCGTACCCGGCTTCACCCACCTCGCCGTCGAGGCGCGCGGACTCGTCAACGGGCCCAGCGACGAGACCAGTTCGGCCCTGCTCGACGAAGCCGCCCGGCGGCTCGCGGAGCGCCTGGACGGACAGGCCCCGGACAAGGACCCGCATGTCGCCGCCTGGCGCGCCGCGTACTCCGCGTTCGGCGCCAAGCCCTCCCGTACCCGCAACTCCGCGGAGGCGCTGGCGAAGCGCGCCCTGGCGGACGGCGGACTGCCCCGGATCAACCGGCTCGTGGACGCGTACAACGCGATCAGCGTCGCCCACCTGATCCCGGTCGGCGGCGAGGACCTGAACAAGATCAAGGGCTCGATGCGGCTCGTCCGGGCCACCGGCGAGGAGGACTTCGTCACCGTCGCGGGCGGCGAGGAGAGCGTCGAGCACCCCGAGCCCGGCGAGGTCATCTGGTGCGACGAGGCGGGCGTCACCTGCCGTCGCTGGAACTGGCGCCAGGGCCCGCGCACCCGCATCGAGGACGACACCACCGACGCGATCTTCCTGCTGGAGTCGCTGGAGCCGATGACGCTCGACGAGCTGCGCGCGGCCGGCGAGGAGCTCGCCGAGGCGCTGCAGAAGGTCAGCCCCGGGGCGCAGATCACGGTCCGCGACCCGGAGTGACGTTTCGCCGAGGGGGCCGGGGCCGCCGCGGGACTACTTCTCGGCGGCCTTGACCTCTTCCGGCGTCGGCGCCGTGCCCCCGAGGTGCGCGGGCACCCACCAGGTGTCGCCCGCGTCCTTGGGGCGCACCGGGTAGGCACGCTGCGCGGCCTCCAGGAGCTCCTGGACGCGCCCGCGCAGCCGCCGGGTGATCGCACCCGCGTACTGGTCGGCCGGGGCCTCAAGGGGCTCGCCCACGCGGATGGTGATCGGGATGTGGCTGCGCTTGAAGTTCCGCGGCCGGCCCTTGGTCCACACGCGCTGCGTGCCCCACAGCGCCATCGGGATCAGCGGGACGCCCGCCTCCTGCGCGAGACGCGCGGCACCGGACTTGAAGCTCTTCAGCGTGAACGACTGCGAGATGGTCGCCTCGGGGAAGACGCCGATGATCTCGCCCGCGCGCAGCGAGCGCAGCGCGTGCTCGTAGGCGTGCTCGCCCTGGGCGCGGTCCACCGGGATGTGCTTCATCGCGCGCATCAGCGGGCCGGAGACCTTGTGGCGGAACACCGAGTCCTTCGCCATGAAGCGCACCAGGCGCTTCTGGGGGAGTGCGGCCAGACCGGTGAAGATGAAGTCCAGATAGCTGATGTGGTTGCTCACGATGACCGCCCCGCCCTCGCGGGGGATGTGGTGCGAGCCTTGAGTGTCGATCTTCAGATCCAGCGCCTTGAACAGGGTCAGTGCGGCGCCGATGACCGGCCGATAGACGAGCTCTGCCATCTGGGACGAACCCCTTCGTCAGTGCCTGGGGAGGGTTCTCCCGGCGAAGTTACGCAGCCGTAGGTTTTCGGCTTTGGGCAGATCGTGCCCCATGTGGGCCCTCGTGACCAGTCCAGGCGGCTTCGTACGGGGAGATTCTCGTCACTCGGGGTATGCGTGGCGGGAATCGTTCGCTCACGTGCGACGCTGCACCCGTTACGGACCACAGGAGGAGCAGCGGGATGACCGAGGTCGTGGGCGCCGAGGAGCTGGGCGCGGAGCTGGGGGAGCGGGCCACCCTGGTGCAGTTCTCCACCGCCTTCTGCCAGCCCTGCCGGGCCACCCGGCGGACGCTCGCTGAGGTGGCCGCCATGGTCGACGGCGTCGGGCACATCGAGATCGACGCCGAGGAGCGCCTCGACCTCGTACGGGAGCTGGGCATCGTCCGTACCCCCACGGTGCTCGTCCTCGACCGGTCCGGGCGGATCGTGCGCAGGGCCGCCGGGCAGCCCCGCCGCGCCGATGTCATCGCCGCGCTCGGACAGGCGGTCTGACGCGGTGTGCGGCACGGTCCCTGACGCGGTGACACATCTCCCACATCGCGGTACGCACTTGACTGCACGCGGCAACGATCGTCAGTCTGGCGTAGTGCCCCCAGAACTCCTTCTCTACGGGCGGGCCCATGTGGACCTGGCCCGCAACGCGAGCGCGCGCTGTCCGGGTGTCTGACCGACCCGAGACTCCCCTCACGCCGCCCTCGCAGAAGGACAATTCCATGACGGTCTCGCCCGAGCTCCGCACGCTCCCGACGATTCCCGCCCCCGGCGCACCCCGACAGGCCACTCCGGACCTGCTCCGTTCCGTCTTCCGGCAGCACGCCGCCGGTGTCGCGGTCATCACCGCGCACGGCGAGCGCCCGGTCGGCTTCACGGCGACCTCGCTCAACTCCGTCGCCGCCGAACCCCCGCTGATCTCCTTCGGCGTGGGCACCGGCTCCTCCAGCTGGCCGGTGGTGGCCGAGGCCGAGTACATCGGCGTCCACATACTCGGCGAGCACCAGCGGGAGCTGGCCGCCACCTTCGCCCGCAGCGGCGCCGACCGTTTCGGCGCTCCCACCCGGTGGAGCCGCGGCCCCGAGGGCGTCCCCGTGCTCGACGGCGTCCTGGCCTGGCTGGTGTGCCGGGTGGTGGCCCGGGTCCCGGCCGGAGACCACCGGATCGTGATAGCCGAGGTGGTCGCCGGAGACCCGGACGGAGTCGGCCGCCCGCTCCTCTACCACCAGGGTCGCTTCAACGCGCTGCGCGACTGAGAGTTCCCCCGCCGCCGGCTTCGGGCGCGTTGGCAAGGTCACACGTCTGAGCGCTTGCTTACTCGTAACGAACTGGGTGTACTGGCGAGTAATATTTCGGTCGGGGCGTCCGACGCCCCGACCGGAAACCCGCCCTTCAGGCGCCTATGCTGCGAGCAACAAGGCAGCCCAGTTATCACGATGCAGTAGGAGAGCCGGCGTGAGCTTGAGGATCGTTGTCTGTGTGAAGTACGTGCCGGACGCCACTGGCGACCGGAAGTTCGCCGACGACCTGACCGTCGACCGTGACGACGTCGACGGCCTGCTGTCCGAGCTGGACGAGTACGCGGTCGAGCAGGCGCTCCAGATCGCGGAAGAGGCCGACGACGCCGAGGTCACCGTGCTGACCGTCGGCCCCGAGGACGCCAAGGACGCGCTGCGCAAGGCGCTCTCCATGGGCGCCGACAAGGCCGTCCACGTCGAGGACGACGACCTGCACGGCACCGACGTCATGGGCACCTCGCTGGTGCTCGCCAAGGCGATCGAGAAGACCGGCTACGACCTCGTCATCGCCGGCATGGCCTCCACCGACGGCACCATGGGTGTCCTCCCGGCCATCCTCGCCGAGCGCCTGGGCGTCCCGCAGGTCACCCTGCTCTCCGAGGTCTCCGTCGAGGACGGCACCGTGAAGGGCCGCCGTGACGGCGACACCGCCTCCGAGCAGCTCGAGGCCGCCCTGCCGGCCGTCGTCTCCGTGACCGACCAGTCGGGCGAGGCGCGCTACCCGTCCTTCAAGGGCATCATGGCCGCCAAGAAGAAGCCGGTGGAGTCCCTGGACCTGTCCGACCTCGACATCGAGGCGGACGAGGTCGGCCTGGAGGGCTCCTGGACCAAGGTCGACTCGGCCGCCGAGCGTCCGGCGCGCACCGCGGGCACGATCGTCAAGGACGAGGGCGAGGGCGGCAAGCAGCTCGCCGCCTTCCTCGCGGAGCAGAAGTTCATCTGATCCGCAGTCCGCGGGCCGCGGTTCCGCCCCGGACCCGCGTGCCCCGCGCCGCCCCCTCAGGCCGTCCCGTTTTCTTCCGCAGGAGATTGAAGTCCCATGGCTGAGATTCTCGTCTACGTCGACCACGTCGACGGAGCCGTCCGCAAGCCCACCCTGGAGCTGCTCACCCTGGCCCGCCGCCTCGGCGAGCCCGTCGCCGTCGCCCTGGGCAACGGCGCCGCCGACACCGCCGCGGCCCTCGCCGAGCACGGCGCGGTGAAGGTCCTCACCGCCGACGCCCCCGAGTTCGCCGAGTACCTCGTCGTCCCGAAGGTCGACGCGCTCCAGGCCGCGTACGAGGCCGTCTCCCCGGCCGCCGTGCTCGTCCCCTCCTCCGCCGAGGGCAAGGAGATCGCCGCCCGCCTCGCGGTGCGCATCGGCTCCGGCATCATCACCGACGCCGTCGACCTGGAGGCCGGTGCCGAGGGCCCGGTCGCGACGCAGTCCGCGTTCGCCGCCTCCTTCTCCACCAAGTCCCGCGTCTCCAAGGGCACCCCGGTCATCACGGTCAAGCCGAACTCGGCCGCCGTCGAGGCCGCCCCGGCCGCCGGCGCCGTCGAGGCCCTCGCCGTCTCCTTCTCGGCGCAGGCCACCGGCACCAAGGTCGTCGCCCGCACCCCGCGCGAGTCGACCGGCCGCCCGGAGCTGACCGAGGCCGCGATCGTGGTCTCCGGCGGCCGTGGCGTCAACGGTGCCGAGAACTTCGCCATCATCGAGGCGCTCGCCGACTCCCTCGGTGCCGCCGTCGGCGCCTCCCGCGCCGCCGTCGACGCCGGCTGGTACCCGCACTCCAACCAGGTCGGCCAGACCGGCAAGTCGGTCTCGCCGCAGCTGTACATCGCCTCCGGCATCTCCGGTGCGATCCAGCACCGCGCGGGTATGCAGACCTCGAAGACCATCGTGGCCATCAACAAGGACGCGGAGGCCCCGATCTTCGACCTGGTCGACTACGGCGTCGTCGGCGACCTGTTCGACGTCGTGCCGCAGCTGACGGACGAGGTCAAGGCCCGCAAGGGCTAGGGCTCGGGGTCCGAGCCTCAGGGCTGACCTGCGGTTCTTTTACGGTCCGGGGGCCGCGTGGTGATCTTCACCGCGCGGCCCCCGGTCGTTTCGGACACCCATTGACGTGGGTCCCGGCGGGCCATTAACTTCGCTATACGGATTGTTGATTCCGTGAAGCGGAAAACAGGAGGATGTGGGATGGGTCAGCAGGAGAAGGTGTCGACGAGCCTCGCGGGCGCGGTCAGCGAGGAGATCAGCGCCTCCCTCACCGCCGTGGACGCCGAGCTCGACCGGCGCTACCCGGGAGACCCCGGCACCCGCCAGCCCGTCCACACCGTCTACGTACCCGGCAACCTCTTCGACGCCGGAACCATCCGCTCCTGGGGCGACCAGGCCCTCGCCGCCCTCGACGAGCACGCCCCCGACGCCGCCACCTTCGCCGCCGTCCTCGGCCTCTCCGACGACCTCGCCGAGGACGTCTACGGCCGCGTCCGCGCCAAGCTGGAGCGCGAGCCCGTCGAGGACCTCCGCGTCGACTTCGAGGACGGCTACGGCGGAGCGGACGGGGCCGCCGAGGACGCTGACGCCGCCCGCGCCGCCCGCATCATCACCGAGGCCTACGCGGACCTCAGCGCCGCCCCGTACATGGGCATCCGGATGAAGTGCATGGAGTCCGCCGTACGCGACCGCGGCATCCGCACCACCGACGTCTTCCTCACCGGCCTCATGGAGAACGGCGGCCTGCCCGACGGGCTCGTCCTCACCCTCCCCAAGGTCACCTACCCCGAGCAGGTCACCGCCTTCGTCCGGCTCCTCGAAGCCTTCGAGAAGGCCCACGGCCTCGACGCCGGCCGGCTCGGCTTCGAGATCCAGATCGAGACCAGCCAGTCCATCCTCGCCGCCGACGGCACCGCCGCCGTCGCCCGCATGATCGACGCCGCCGAGGGCCGCGCCACCGGCCTCCACTACGGCACCTTCGACTACAGCGCCTGCCTCGGCGTCTCCGCCGCCTACCAGGCCAGCGACCACCCCGCCGCCGACCACGCCAAGGCGATCATGCAGGTCGCCGCCGCCGGCACCGGCGTACGCGTCTCCGACGGCTCCACCAACGTCCTCCCCGTCGGCCCCACCGCCCACGTCCACGAGGCCTGGAAGCTGCACTACGGACTGACCCGCCGCGCCCTCGCCCGCGCCTACTACCAGGGCTGGGACATGCACCCGGGCCACATCCCCACCCGCTACGCCGCCGTCTTCGCCTTCTACCGCGAAGGCTTCCAGACCGCCGCCAAGCGCCTCTCCGCCTATGCCAACCACGCGGGCGGCGACGTCATGGACGAGCCCGCCACCGCCAAGGCCCTCAGCTCCTACCTGCTGCGCGGCATCGACTGCGGCGCCCTCGACACCGCCGAGGTCGACGCCCTCACCGGTCTCACCCGCGCCGACCTGGACCGTTTCTCGGCCCCGCGCCGCGGTGATCTCACCGCCCAGGCGCAGTAAACGTCACTTTCACGCCAACTGCCCCGTACCCTGTACGAGTTCACAAGTCCGACAGGGAACGGGGCAGCGGTGTCATCGGGGGAGAACGGACGGCTCGCGGGCCGCTACAGAATCGTGCGCAGACTCGGCCGCGGCGGCATGGGCGTCGTCTGGCAGGCCGTCGACGAAGTCCTCGGCCGCGAGGTGGCCGTCAAGGAACTGCGCACCTACACGGACACCGCGGCGCCCGAACTCGACGCCATGCGCCTGCGCATGCGGCGCGAGGCCCGCGCCGCCGCCCGGGTCCGGCACCCCGGAGTGGTCGCCGTCCACGACGTCACCGAGCACGAGGGCCGGCCCGTCATCGTCATGGAACTCGTCGACGGCCCCTCCCTCGACGACGTCCTCGCCGCCGACGGCCCCCTCGACCCCGTCGAGGCCGCCCGCATCGGCGCCCGCGTCCTGGAAGCGCTCGCCGCCGCGCACGAGGCCGGCGTCCTGCACCGGGACGTCAAACCCGGCAACATCCTGCTCGACCGCACCGGCCGGGTCCTCCTCACCGACTTCGGCATCGCCACCATCGAGGACCCCGGCGACGGCTCCGCCGCCCGCCTCACCCGCAGCGGCGAGATCGTCGGCTCCCTCGACTACCTCTCCCCGGAACGCGCCCGCGGCGCCGCCCCCGGGCCCGCCGCCGACGTGTGGGCCCTCGGCGCCACCCTGTACGCCGCCGTCGAAGGAGCCGTGCCCTTCCGGCGTACGTCCACCTGGTCCACCCTCGCCGCCATCGTCACCGACCCCCTCCCGGCCCCGGTCCGGTCCGGGGCCCTGACTCCGGTGCTCCTCCGGCTGCTGTGCAAGGAGCCGGAGGGGCGGCCGTCCGCGCGGGAGGCGGCGGGGATGTTGGCGGGGGTTGTGGCGGAGGCGGAGAGTTCTACCGGTGCCGGTGCCGGTGCCGGTGTCGGTGTGGGTGCGGTCGTGCAGCCGGTCGTGGTTGAGGCTGTGGAGGCGCAGGCGCCCATGGCCGCGCACGTGTCCGTCGCTGAGCCCGTCGCCGCGCACATGCCTGTCGCCGAGCCCCTGGGCACCTTCGGGCCGCCCGCACCGCCTGCCCCGCGGGTGCGGCGTCGTGAGCGGCGTCGGGCCCGGGGGGTCGTAGCCGCTGCCGTGGCCGGGGTGGTGCTCGTCGGTGGTGGCGTCACGTACAGCTTGATCGACCGGTCCCCGGGTGATGCCGTGGGCGCCGGCGGGCAGCCGTCCCAAGCGGCCACCGGGGAGCCGGGGCGGGTACTGGACGGGCGTGCCGACGCGCCGCGGAGCAGTGGGTCCGCCGGCGCGGCCACGCGTACGCCCGGGGCCGGCGAGAGAGCCACGCCCGACGGAGGGGGCTCCGCCACGGCCGACGTACCGCCTGGGGAGAGCGCCGGTGCGTCGCCCGGCGCCACGGTGGCGCCCACTCCGGGCAAGAAGGGTGGCGGCGGCTCGGCCGCGACAAGTGGGGCCAAGCCGACCACCGTCGCCCCGACCACCGCCCCGCCGCCGGTCGCCTCCGGGTGCACCGCGTCCGGGTCCTCCGCCACCTGCCAGGTGGTGCGGACGGCCACGAGCAAGCGGTACGACGGCGGTGAGATGGGGACCGTGGGCGCGGGGCCGCAGGAGTTCTTCTGCCAGGTGGATCTCGATCACAGCGAGACCTACGGGGGGCGCAGCAGCCGTTGGTGGGCCCGGACCGACGACGACAGCGGCAACACCAATGTCTACGTCAGCGTGCTGCACCTGAAGGGCGGTTCCGGCGGCGGGCCCGTCGAGGGGCTACGGATCTGCTAGGACGTGTCCGGCCGTCGATCCGGTGAGAGCGTCCTTGAGGAAGGCGCCGCCTTGGCGGATGGCGGCCTTGGTGGGCGGACTGTCGCGTAGGGCGTTCAGGGACGCGAAGTCGTGGACCGTTCCGAGGTAGCGGATGGCGGTCACACCTGCCTGCTGGAGCTGATCGCCGCCCAGGGGGCCGGCAAGGGCCTGGACGGCACGCGACTGGCCGCACGGCACGCCGGTACGGGTCGCCCGCCGCTACACGAGCCCGTGACCGCCGTCGCCCGGTGGGGCGATCTCGCCCGAGCCGCGGGGGATCAGTGTGGTGTCCAGCACCACGGTGGTGGGGGGCTCCTCGATGCCGTCCAGGCGGCGGAACAGGCGTTCCGCGGCCGTGCGGCCCAGGGCCGCCGCGTCCTGGGCGATGACGGTGATGCCGAGGAGGTCGGCCAGCTCGATGTCGTCGAAGCCGACCAGGGCGGTGGGGGGCTTGTGCGCCGCGAGGGTGCGTACGGCGGTCACCGTCACCCGGTTGTTGCCCGCGAAGAGGGCCGTGACCGGGGCCGGGCCGGACAGCATCGTCTCGACCGCGCGGGCGACCCGGTCCGGTTCGGTCGGGCCGAGGGAGATCCACTCCTCGGGCACCTCCAGGCCCGCGTCCTCCATGGCCGCCCGGTAGCCGCGCAGGCGTTCCGTGGCCGTGTGGATGCGGGGGCGGTCGCCGATGAAGCCGATCCGGCGGTGGCCGTGGGCGATCAGGTGGGCCACGCCCTCGCGGGCGCCGCCGAAGCTGTCGGAGAGGACGGCGTCCGCGTCGATGCCTCCCGCCGGGCGGTCCACGAAGACGGTGGCGACGCCCGCCTGGATCTCCGGCTCCAGGTAACGGTGGTCGGAGCCCGCCGGGATGACGATGAGTCCGTCGACGCGCCGCGCGCACAGCGCGAGCGCCAGTTCCTGCTCGCGGTCGGGGTCCTCCGCGCTGGAGCCGTTGATGAGCAGCGCCCCGTGGGCTCGGGCGACCTCCTCGACGGCGCGGCTGAGCGGACCGTAGAACGGGTCGGCCAGGTCCTCCAGGACGAGGCCCACGGAGGCGGTACGCCCCTTGCGCAGCACTCGGGCGCTGTCGTTGCGGCGGAAGCCGAGGGAGTCGATGGCCTCCTGGACGCGCCGCTCGGTGTCGGGCGTGACGCCGGGCTCGCCGTTGACGACGCGGGAGACGGTCTTCAGGCCGACGCCCGCGCGGGCGGCGACGTCCTTCATCGTGGGCCGGTTGCCGTATCGGTGCTCGGGGCGGCGGGCGGTGTCGGCCACGGTGTGCGGTTCCTCCGTCGTGGGTTTCGATCTCGTCCCTGTCGAGCATAGGGCCTGGACAACGTTGTCAGAGGTGGGGAGACTGTAGATCGCACCCACCGCCCCACGGAGATCCGGAGCCCATGAGCACTGACCTCGTCGTCGCCCTCGACATCGGTGGCACCAAGATCGCCGGTGGGCTGGTCGACGGAGCGGGCCGGATCCTCGTACGGGCGCGGCGGCCCACGCCCGCGCGGGAGGACGGCGAGACGGTCGCGCGCGCGGTCGAGGCGGTGCTCGACGAGCTGGCCCGCTCCCCGCTCTGGGACTCGGCCGGTGCCGTCGGCATCGGCAGCGCGGGGCCCGTCGACGCCTCCGCGGGTACGGTCAGCCCGGTCAACGTGCCCGGGTGGCGCGACTTCCCCCTGGTCGAGCGGGTCCACCGGGCGACCGGCGGACGCCCCGTCACGCTGGTGGGCGACGGTGTCGCCATGACGGCCGCCGAGCACTGGCTGGGAGCCGCCCGGGGCCACGACAACGCGCTGTGTCTCGTCGTCTCCACGGGCGTGGGGGGCGGGCTCGTCCTGAACGGGCGGGTCCACCCCGGACCCACCGGCAACGCCGGGCACATCGGTCACATCAGTGTCGACCTCGACGGCGACCCGTGCGCCTGCGGCGGGCGCGGCTGTGTCGAACGGATCGCCAGCGGCCCGCACATCGCCCGCCGCGCCCTGGCCGACGGCTGGCGCCCCGGCCCCGACGGCGACTCCTCCGCCGCCGCGGTGGCCGCCGCAGCCCGGGCCGGTGACCCCGTGGCCGTCGCCTCCTTCGAACGGGCCGCCCAGGCCCTCGCGGCCGGCATCGCCGCCACCGCCAGCCTGGTCGAGATCGACATCGCCGTCGTCGGCGGGGGAGTGGCGGGGGCGGGCGAGGTCCTGTTCGCTCCGCTCCGCCGCAGCCTCCGGTCCTATGCCACCCTCTCGTTCGTCGCGGGCCTCGCCGTCGTCCCCGCTCTCACCGGGACCGACGCCGGGCTCCTCGGCGCTGCGGCGGCCGTGCCCCGCGCGACGAAGGGCCTGCCGCCGTCCTGACCGGCGCCCTCGGCCCCGTACCGTGCGCGTGCTCCGCGCCCGTTCCCGCCCCTGGCACTCCCGGGGGGTTTCCGTGGCAGGGTGGTGCGGGCAAGCCACAGGGGGAAAACGAGGAGGGGGAACCGTGATCGTCTGGATCAACGGTGCGTTCGGCGCGGGGAAGACCAGCACCGCGCGCGAACTGGTCGAGCTGATCCCGAACAGCACCCTGTACGACCCGGAGGTCGTCGGCGGCGGCCTGAGCCTGCTACTTCCGCCGAAACGCCTCGCGGAGGTCGACGACTTCCAGGACCTGCCGATCTGGCGCCGACTCGTCGTGGACACCGCCGCCGCGCTGCTCGCCGAGGTCGGCGGGGTGCTCGTGGTCCCCATGACCCTGCTGCGGCAGGAGTACCGGGACGAGATCTTCGGCGCGCTCGCCGCCCGCCGGATCGAGGTCCGGCATGTCGTCCTCACTCCGGACGAAACGATCCTGCGCGAGCGGATCGACACCCGCCGCGAACACCCCGGCGACCCCGACGCCGAGGACCGGGCCCGCCGTTGGTGTCACCGGCACATCGAGCCGTACCGCGCCGCCCTCGACGCCTGGCTCGGCGACGACGCCTACGCCGTCGACAACGGCGGGCTCACCGCGGCCGAGGTCGCCCGGACCGTCGCCGACGCCGTGGCCGCCGGGCTCGCCGCCCCGTGCGGCATCGTCCAGACCCCTGAACCCACCGGCGAGACCGTCGCCGCCGGCGTCCTGCTCTTCGACGAGCAGGATCGTTTCCTCCTCGTCGACCCCACGTATAAGCCCGGCTGGGAGTTCCCCGGCGGCGTCGTCGAACCCGGCGAGCCCCCCGCCCGCGCCGGCATGCGCGAGGTCGCCGAGGAGATCGGCATCGAACTCGACGCCGTACCCCGTCTGTTGCTCGTCGACTGGGAGCGGCCCCAGCCGCCCGGGTTCGGCGGTCTGCGTCTGCTGTTCGACGGCGGCCGACTGCCCGCCGCCGACGCCGACCGGCTCCTCCTGCCCGGCGCCGAGCTCCGCGCCTGGCGCTTCGTCACCGAGGAGGAGGCGGCCGACCTGCTGCCCCCGGTCCGCTACCGCCGCCTCCGCTGGGCCCTGCGCGCCCGCGAGCGCGGCACCGTCCTCAACCTGGAGGCGGGGGATCCGGTCGGCTGAGAGGGGTTGCCTCGCCGGGGGCGCCTCGGCGTAGGCGCCTCTGCGGTGGCCGTCTCTCCGCGGGCGGCTTCTCCGCGGCCGGCTTCTCCGTGGGTGGCTCCTCGGTGAGCGGCCTCTCCCCGGACAGCCGCCCCTCAGCGCCGGCCGAACCGGGCGGCGATCCGTTCCGCCACGAAGCGGAAGTCCTCCGGCATCTCCGGTGCCGAGGGCGTTTCCACCAGTGCGATCTCCACGCCCTCGCGCAGCAGGCGCAGCAAGGGCCCGTCCGTCTCGACGCGTACCTCGTGCCACGGATGCGCCCACACCAGGTCCTCGCCCTTCCAGAACTGCAGGTGCCGGGTGGTCGTGTGCAACTGGTACGGCGCGTTCTCCGGGGCGACCATCCCGCTCCGCGGCGGCGCGGGGTACGGCCACACCCCGTACACGTTGAGCACCGTCTCGTTCGGCTCCAACGAGTCCTTCTGTGCCCGGTCCTCGCGCCCGTGCCGCACCCCCACCAGGACGCCGACCGTCACGCCCAGGGCCACGAAGGGGACCACGATCCACCAGGGGAAGCCCGTGTCGAGCCCCTGGATCGTCGTGCCCGCGCCGCCGATCGCCCCGCCGATCGCCCCGCCGAGGATGCCCGCCCGGCGCAGCCGCCGGGTGCGCACCGCGCCGCCGTCCGCGGCCGCCCCGGCACCGACCTCTGTCATACGTCCCCCTGACACCTGTCGTCCGAGCCGTCGCGGGTCGGACCGGGAGAGAGGACGGTGACCGGAGCGCCGTCGGTTCCCTCCCCGGACCGTCTCAGGCGGCCGCCTTCCTGAGCCGGCCGGCCGTGTCGTCCGTCACGGGTGCGCCGTGGCCGCAGCACAGCACCGACGGCTCCAGCTCCGCCAGCCGCCGCATCGACTCCCGCGCCCGCGCCCGGTCCACATGGAAGACCCCGAAGGTCACGCCCTGGACGGTGGCCACCGTGTCCCCGGTGAACAGCACGCCGTGGCGCGGGAGATGGACCGCGAGGGAACCAGGCGTGTGGCCCGGGGTGTGCACCACCACCGCGCCGTCGCCGAAGCCCAGCTCCTCACCGTCCGCCACCTCCCGGTCCACCCGGGTGGGCGGTGCCTCGGGAACGGTCAGCCCGTGCTCGTACAGCGGCAGCTCCCAGTCGAGCAGATCCGGCTCCGGGACGGGGAGTTCACCCCGGATCACCGCGGCGTCCAGCGCGTGCGCCAGGATCTCGGCGCCGAAACGGTCGGCCAGCTCCTGCGCCGCGCCCACGTGGTCGCGGTGGCAGTGGGTGAGCACGATCCGGCGGATCCGGGCCGGGTCGAGGCCCGCGCCGCGCAGCGCCGCCTCGATGCCGTCCGCCGCGCCCGCCCACCCGGCGTCGACGAGGGTCAGCTCGGTGCCGTCCCGCCACACGTACGCCTGCCCGATCGGCAGGCGCAGCATGTGCAGTCGGGGGGTGAGCTCGACGAGTTCGACGAGCCGGGCGGCAGGGTCGCCCGCGGGGTGCGTGTGGTCCGTGTGTTCTTCGCTCATACGGCGAACGTACGTAAAGGAGTTCGTCCGCCGTGTGTGTGTACGCTCTGGGCGAGTTACGCCCAGAGCGTCACGCCGCTCCCCGAATGCGGGATCAACCCTGCTTGGAAGCCGCGTAGTTCAGCAGGAAGTGCGCCTCGGCCACCGACAGGCGCTCCAGCTCCTCCGGCGACACCGACTCGTTCACCGCGTGGATCTGCGCCTCCGGCTCGCTCAGGCCGATCAGCAGGATCTCCGACTCCGGGTACAGCGCCGCCAGCGTGTTGCACAGCGGGATCGAGCCGCCCATGCCGGCCGCCTGCATCTCCTCGCCCGGGTACGCGATCCGCATCGCCTCCGCCATCGAGGTGTACGCCGGGCTCGACGTGTCCGCCTGGAACGGCTGGCCCTGGCCGACCTGCTCCATGCTCACCCGGGCGTTCCACGGGGTGTGCTTCTCGATGTGCGCGAACAGCAGCTCCGTCGCCTTCACGGCGTCCTGGCCGGGCGGCACCCGCAGGCTGATCTGCGCGCGGGCGGTCGAGGGGACCGACGGCGTGGCACCGGCCACGGGGTGCGCGTCGATGCCGATGACGGTCACCGCGGGCCGCGCCCAGATCCGGTCGGCGACGGTGCCCACACCCGGCAGCTCCACGCCGTCCAGCACCTTGGCGTCCTTGCGGAAGTCGGCCTCCGGGTACTGCAGGCCCTCCCACACCGCGTCCGCCGGCAGCCCGTCGATCACGGTCGCGCCGGTCTCGTCGCGCAGCGAGTCCAGTACGCGGATCAGCGCGGCGAGCGCGTCCGGCGCGGCACCGCCGAACTGCCCCGAGTGCAGGTTGCCCTGGAGCGTGTCGATGGTGACCCGGATCATCGTCATGCCGCGCAGCGTCGCCGTCACGGTCGGCAGACCGACCCGGAAGTTCCCCGCGTCGCCGATGACGATCGCGTCGGAGGCCAGCAGCTCCGGGTGCGCCTCCGCGTACCGCTCCAGGCCGCCGGTGCCCTGCTCCTCGGAACCCTCCACGATCATCTTGACCGTGACCGGGACGCCGCCGTTCGCCTTCAGGGCGCGCAGCGCCAGCAGGTGCATGATGAAGCCGCCCTTGCAGTCGGCCGCGCCGCGCCCGTACCAGCGCCCGTCCGCCCGCTCGGTCAGCTCGAACGGCGGGGTCACCCACGCGGACTCGACCAGCATCGGCTGCACGTCGTAGTGCGCGTACAGGAGGACGGTGGGGGCGCCGGCCGGGCCGGGCAGCACGCCGTACACGGACTGCGAGCCGTCCGGGGTGTCGAGCAGCGCGACCTCCTGGAAGCCCTCGGTGCGCAGCGCGTCGGCCACCCAGTTCGCGGCGGCCTCGCACTCGCTGCGCGGGGCGACGGCCTCGTCCGCGACCGACTGGAAGGCCACCAGCTCCGTCAGCTCCGCCTTGGCGCGGGGCATCAGGGACGCAATGGTCTCGGCGATCGGATTCGCGGTCATGGGCACGCTCCTGGTGGGTGCGACGTTGTGACGTTGTGAGTCGTTCGGCGTGTATCGGTTGTACGACGAACGCATGGCCGATCCTACGGCTCGGGTCGGCCCGGGGCGGCGCGGTCCGGCCCGGCTACCGGGCCGTAGGATGCGTGCAGAGCAGGAACCACCGGTCGGATCAGGAGCAGAAGCACATCGTGAGCAGCGAGAACGCAGACGCCGGAGCGGCGGAGTCCGGCGTGGCCGGAGCGGGGTCGGTGGGTCCGGACGGGGGTCCGCCCGTGGTCTGGGACGTGGTCGTGGTGGGTGCCGGACCCGCCGGTGCGTCCGCGGCGTACGCGGCGGCCGTCGCCGGCCGTCGGGTGCTGCTCCTGGAGAAGGCCGAGCTGCCTCGCTACAAGACCTGCGGCGGAGGCATCATCGGCCCCTCGCGCGACGCGCTGCCGCCCGGCTTCGAACTGCCCCTGCAGGACCGGGTCAAGGCCGTCACCTTCTCGCACAACGGGCGCTTCTCCCGCACCCGCCGCTCGCGCCGCATGCTGTTCGGGCTGATCAACCGGCCCGAGTTCGACGCCCAGCTCGTCGAGCACGCGCAGAAGGCGGGCGCCGAGCTGCGCACCGGAGCCACCGTCACCCGTGTCGAGCAGCACGGGCAGTCCGTGCCGGACCGTCGCACGGTCGCCGTCGTCCTCGCCGACGGCGAGACCGTCCTCGCCCGCGCCGTCGTCGGCGCCGACGGAAGCGCCAGCCGGATAGGGGCGCACGTCGGCGTGAAGCTGGGGCAGGTCGACCTCGGTCTGGAGGCGGAGATCCCCGTCCCGCCGTCGGTGGCCGAGGACTGGAAGGGGCGCGTCCTCATCGACTGGGGCCCCCTGCCGGGCAGTTACGGCTGGGTGTTCCCCAAGGGCGACACGCTGACCGTCGGCGTCATCTCGGCGCGCGGTGAGGGCGCCGCCACCAAGCGCTACCTGGAGGACTTCGTCGCCCGGCTGGGCCTCGCGGGTTTCGAACCGGCCATCTCCTCCGGTCATCTGACCCGCTGCCGTACGGACGACTCGCCGCTCTCCCGCGGCCGGGTCCTGGTCTGCGGCGACGCGGCCGGTCTGCTCGAACCGTGGACCCGCGAGGGCATCTCCTTCGCGCTGCGCTCCGGCCGGCTCGCCGGCGAGTGGGCGGTCCGTGTGGCCGAGGCGGGCGACGCGGTGGACGCGCGGCGTCAGGCGCTGAACTACGCGTTCGCCATCAAGGCCGGC
This sequence comes from Streptomyces sp. NPDC023157, assembly GCF_055560575.1. Lineage (NCBI taxonomy): Bacteria > Bacillati > Actinomycetota > Actinomycetes > Kitasatosporales > Streptomycetaceae > Streptomyces > Streptomyces sp. NPDC023157. The sequence continues at coordinate 603,122 of NZ_JBVHIL010000003.1, read as the reverse complement.
CTCGGCGTCGAGATGGCCGTGGGCCGCCGGATGCTGGCGCTGTTCGAGCGGCGCCCGGGTCTGCTGCACGCGACGATAACGGGACTGCGCCCCGCGTGGAACGCCTTCGCCGACATCACGCGCGGCTCGGCCACCCTGGGCGGCCTGGTCCGCGGCAACGGTCTGGCGCGGCGCGCGATCGACCTCCTGGACCGCCGCATGGACACCGAGTCGGGCGTGGGCCCGGCGGGACGGGGTGTCACCGCCCGCAAGGACGAGGAGACGGGGCAGGAAGGGCAGGAGGGGCCGGCGGAGGATGCCGCTCCCGCCGCCTCGGTGAAGCCGGGGGAGCGCGGCGCCGCGGACGGCACGCAGGTGCCCGAGACCTCCTGAGGTCTTCGATCGTGGTGTGAGGGCGGTGCGGAGAGGATCCGTGCCGCCCTCACTTCGTGACGGTGATGCGGAAGACGGGGTGGTCGGGGGCGGCGGCCGTCAGCTCCGCGTCCGTGGACTGCGCGGTCACGCCCTGGAAGTACTGGTTGACCTCCCAGCCCCAGCGCTGGAGATAGCCGCGCAGCACCTCCGGCTTCTCGGCGTCCGCCACCTCGACGGCGGTGAAGTGGCGCACCTTCCGGCCGACCCGCAGCTCGCCGCCGCCGGCCGCCCGCATGTTGCGGACCCACTGGGAGTGCCCGCGGGCCGAGACCAGGTACTGGGTGCCCCCGTGCTCGTACGGGTTGACGGGGATGCGCTGCATCCGGCCGCTCTTGCGGCCCTTCACGGAGAGCTCGGCCGAGCCGAGGAGGCTGACGCCGTGGCGGGCGAGCCAGCCGACGATGTTGTTGAAGCGGATGGCGAGGGGGCTGCCCTGGAGGTAGTACGGCTGGGGCTGGGGCTGCGAGGACGACATCGAAGGCTCCTGTGAGGTTCCGGGATGCGGGATGCGGGATGGGGGACAGGGGGGCGGGAGGGGGTCTCTGAAGCGGTGCTCCGTTTTGTGAGCACTGCTCTCGCTTGACATCAGTGTGCACGGATCGGCGCTCCGAAGCAAGAGCAGTGCTCTTATTTCGGGGCGGTGCTCCGAAACGTGGCACACTGCTCTCCATGACCCCCGTTCAAGGAGCCCGCGCCCGCGCCCGCATCGAGATCACCGCGGCCATCAAGGACGAGGCCCGCACCCAGCTCGCCGCCGAGGGCGCCGCCAAGCTCTCCCTGCGTGCCGTCGCCCGCGAGCTCGGCATGGTGTCCTCCGCGCTGTACCGCTACTTCCCCAGCCGCGACGACCTCCTCACCGCCCTCATCGTCGACGCCTACGACGCCGTCGGCGCCGCCGCCGAACAGGCCGACGCCGCCACGGCGGCCACCGCGCCCGCCGACCACCTCGCCCGCTGGACCGCCGTCTGCCGCGCCGTCCGCGCCTGGGCCGTCGCCCACCCCCACGAGTACGCCCTCATCTACGGCTCCCCGGTCCCCGGCTACACCGCCCCCCAGGACACCGTCGGCCCCGCCGCCCGCGTCGGCCTCGTCCTCGTCTCCCTCGCCCGCGCCGCCTACCAGGGCCCCGGCATCGCCCTGCCGCCCCTGGCGCCCAAGCTGCGCCCCGAGGCCGAGCGGCTCGCCGCCGAGCTGACCCCCGATCTGCCGCCCGCCCTCGCCACCGCCCTCGTCGCCGCGTGGGCCCAGCTCTTCGGGCTGATCTCGTTCGAGCTGTTCGGCCAGTTCCACCGGGTCGTCGAGGACCGGGACACCTTCTTCGCCGCCTCGGCCGAGCGCCTCGGCCGCGAGGTGGGGCTGCTGCCCGTCGCCTGACGCCGGGGCGGGACGCCCGTACTCCCTCGGGAGTACGGGTGAGCACCCCGCCCGGCGGACGCCCCCGCGCCCCGGCCCCGTCTAGCGTGGCGCCATGGACGCGCATCCGACGAGGAACCCCGGCCGCGGCGGCCCGCCGTGGCCGCGCCCCTGGCAGTGGGCGGCACACGGGCCGGGCGCCGGGCTGCCCTGGCGCTCGACCCTCGTCGTCACCGTCTTCGTCATGATCGGCACGGGCTTCGCCGCCCGGAACCAGCCCGACCGGCTCGCCCTCGACGTCCTCGGCCGTGCCCTCCTCCTGCTGGCCTGCGCCCCGCTGCTCCTGCGTCACCGCCACCCCGTCCCGGTGGTGTTCGGCGTGTCGGCGGCCACTCTCGGATACCTGGCGGCGGGTTACGCGTACGGCCCGGTCTTCGCCGCCGTCGCCGTGGCGTGCTTCGCCGCCGTCGTGCACGGGCACCGCCGGGCCGCCTGGTGGGCGCTCGGACTGCTGTGGGCCGGGCACCTGCTGCTCGCGCACTGGCTCTACCGCTGGCTGCCGCCCGGCGGCGACGGTCCCGCCCCCTGGGGGCAGGAACTCCCGGTCGCCGCCTTCGCCGTCGCGATCCTCGCCGCCGCCGAACTCGCCCGGGTCCGCCGTGAGCAGTGGGCGAAGGAACGCGCCGAGCGGGCCGCCGCCGAACGTCGCAGGGCCGACGAGGAACGCCTGCGGATCGCGCGCGAGCTCCACGACGTCCTCGCCCACTCCCTCTCCGTCATCAACGTCCAGGCCGGCGTCGGGCTCGCCCTCCTCGACGCGGACCCGGCCCAGGCCCGTACCGCCCTCACCACCATCAAGGCGGCCAGCAAGGAGGCCCTCGGCGAGGTGCGGCAGGTGCTCGACACCCTGCGCGCCCCCGGCGACGCGCCCCGCGCCCCGGCCCCCGGCCTGGACCGCCTGCCCGAACTCGTCGAACAGGCCGCGGCCGCCGGTCTCACCGTGCGGACCCGGGTCGAGGGGCGCCGCAGACGCCTGCCGCCCGGCACGGAGCTGGCCGCCTTCCGCATCGTGCAGGAGGCGCTGACCAACGTCGTGCGCCACTCCGGCTCGCGCACCGCCGAAGTCGTCCTCGGGTACGGCCCGGACGTGCTCTCCCTGCGCGTCGACGACGAGGGCCCGGCCACCGGCGGCGACGCGGGCGGCAGCGGCAACGGACTCGTCGGGATGCGGGAGCGGGCCGCCGCGCTCGGTGGCACGATCGAGGCGGGCACCCGGCCGGACGGCGGCTTCCGGGTGCGCGCCACCCTTCCCGTACGCCCTGAGGAGCCCTCGTGATCCGTGTCGTGCTCGCCGACGACCAGTCGCTCGTCCGGGCGGGCTTCCGCGCCCTCCTGGACGCCCAGCCGGACATCGAGGTCGCGGGCGAGGCCGCCGACGGCGAGGAGGCCGTCGCCCGGGTGCGCGAACTGCGCCCGGACGTCGTCCTGATGGACATCCGGATGCCGCACCTCGATGGCCTCGCCGCCACCCGTCTGATCACCGCCGACCCGGAACTCGGCGCGGTCCGGGTGGTCATGCTCACCACGTTCGAGCTCGACGAGTACGTCTTCGAGGCCATCCGCTCCGGCGCCTCCGGCTTCCTGGTCAAGGACACCGAACCGGAGGAGCTGCTGCGGGCCGTGCGCGCGGTGGTCGGCGGCGACGCGCTGCTGTCGCCGGGGGTGACGCGGCGGCTCATCGAGGAGTTCGCGGCCCGCTCCAAGCCGCCCGGCCGCGCCGCCGGCCTCGACGAACTCACCGAGCGCGAGCGCGAGGTGATGGCGCTGGTCGGCATCGGCCTGTCCAACGACGAGATCGCCCGCCGCCTGGTGGTGAGCCCGCTCACCGCCAAGACCCACGTGAGCCGCACCATGGTGAAGCTGGGTGCCCGCGACCGGGCCCAACTCGTCGTCCTGGCCTACGAGTCGGGGCTGGTCCGGCCGGGCTGGCTCGGCTGAGGCCCCGCAGGTCGGCGGCTGAGGACCCGCAGGTCGTCGGCTGAGGCCTCGCAGGTCAGCCGATGGCCGAGTTCTCCCGCCACAGCCGGGCCAGGCCGGCGTCGCCGGTGACGGTCACCGTGTCCTGGGGAAGGCGGTTCCACAGCGTCAGGTAGAGCCGGTCGGCGGGCCCGCTCAGCTCGCAGTCGGCCGGGCCGTCCGCGCCCGTCTCCGTCCGAGGCACCTCCGGCGACAGATGCACGGTCCACACGTCGCCGCTGTCCGTGGCGCGGACCCGCAGGGTGCGCGGCCCGTCGGTGCGGACCCGGCTGCGGTCACGGCCGTGGAAGCCGCGCAGCAGTTCGTCGATCCCGTCGGCGGCGATGACCGGGTCGACCGGGCCGGGCCCGGAGGAGAGCGCGGACTCGGCGTCCGCGCGGTGCACGGTCGTCTCGTGGGTCTGCCGCCGCGCCCAGAACGCGCGCGGCGAGGAGGCCGGCAGGAAGGTCCAGCACACCAGGTCCTCGGGGGCGTCGCGCAGGGCCTCGACGAGCCGGGCGTGGCCCTCGCGGGTGTACGTGAGGAGCGCGTCGCCGTCCAGGTCGGGCTCCCCGCCGAAGGGCAGGTACTCGGTGCGCGCCTCGGCGACGAGCGTGGTGGCCCAGTGGTGGACCGCCGTGGTGTGCCGCAGCAGGTCCCGCACCCGCCAGCCCGGGCAGGTGGGGACCTCGGCGTCGAGTCCGGCCGCCTCGGCGGCCTCCAGGAGTGCCTTGCCCGCGGTGTCGAGCGCGTCGATGTGCGTGTCGGTGCTCAGGATGTCCATGCCGCGGATTATGGCCCGCGGCGGATCACGGTGTCCCGGACCGGCCGCGCGGGAGCCGGACGGTCTGGGACGGCGGCCGGTCCCGCCCGGCGCCTGAACGGGGCTTCTCAACTCACGGAGTGCATCCGGTCGTTGCGGGTCGCGTACCCCATGGCGGCCGCGCCGGCGGCGAGCAGGGCGACGGTGGTGAGGGCCACGGGCAGGGAGAACCAGTCGGCGAGGAAGCCGATGGACGGCGGGCCGAGCAGCATGCCGCCGTAGCCGAGGGTGGAGGCGGTCGCGACGCCGCTCGGGCCCGCGAGCGCCCCGGCGCGGGCGACGGCGACGGGGAAGATGTTGGCGAGGCCGAGCCCGGTGACGGCGAAGCCGAGCAGCGCCGCCCACACGGTCGGCGCGAGCGCCCCGAGCAGCATGCCCGCGGCCGCGGTGAGCCCGCCGGCGACGAGCGTACGGGTCTGCCCGAGCCGTTCGAGCAGGGCCGTACCGGACAGGCGTCCGGCCGTCATGGTCAACGCGAACAGCGAGTACCCGGCGGCGGCCACGCCGGGATGCGCGTCCAGGTCCTGCGCGAGGTGCAGCGCGCCCCAGTCGGCGAGCGCGCCCTCCCCGTACGCCGTGCACATGGCGATCACGCCGAAGACGAGCACGGCCCTGCGGGCCCCGGCGGGGCGGGCGGCGGCCGGGCTCGACGTGTTCGACGGCTTCGACCGGTTCGTCGGCAGCGCCTCCGGCGGGGCGGGGGAGGGGTGACGCAGGAGTACGGGCCCGGCGGCGGCGGTCAGGAGGAGTCCGACGACGGTGAGCCCGAGCAGGTGCGCGGTGGGCGACAGGCTGCCGGCGACGAGCCCGCCGAGCCCGGCCCCGACCATGCCGCCGAGGCTGAAGGCGGCGTGGAAGCTGGGCATCACGGGCCTGCGGAGCGCGGCGACGAGGTCGACGGCGGCGCTGTTCATGGCGACGTTGATCCCGCCGTACGCGGCGCCGAAGGCGAGCAGGACGAGGCCGAGGGCGAGCGGGGAGCGGGTGAGGGGCGGCAGGGCGAGGGAGAGCGAGAGCAGGACGGCGGTGACGACGGTCACGGGGTGGCTGCCGTAGCGGCGGCAGAGGCGCCCGGTGAGCGTCATCGTGACGACGGCGCCCGCGGAGACGCCGAGCAGCGCGAGCCCGAGGTCGCCGGCGGAGGCGCCGGTCTGCTGCTTGATGGCGGGGATGCGGACCACCCAGCCGGCGAAGAGGAAGCCGTCGAGGGCGAAGAAGAGGGTCAGGGCGGAGCGGAGGCGGGACAGGGGGAGGGGAGCGGTGTCTCCGCCGGATCCCCCTGAGACGGCCGTCCGTACTTTGTTTAGTAGCGGCACAAAGTCAGGATAGGGGTGGGACGGCCCTGGACACAACACCGGCGGCGCCACGCCCGCCGCGGCGCTTCCGGCCGGGGCGGCGGGCGAGACCCGGCCAAAGAGAGGGCGCCGGAGGCCCGGGACGGACCGATCATGGGAGACTCGCACCCATGAACGGCAAGGCGACGACGACCACGCGAACACGGCTGGACAGGGGGCGCAGCGCGCTCGGACCCGCGCTGGAACTGGTGCACACGGGCCGCGCGCCCACCCGCGCCGTCCTCACCGCCGAGCTGGGTGTGACCCGCGCCACCGCCGGAGCCGTCGCCGCCGAACTGGAGGCGCTCGGCCTCATCCGGGTCGACTCCAACCCGGGCGCCGCGGCCGGCTCGCAGGGACGCCCCTCGCACCGCCTGTCGGTCGACGAGAAGGGCCCCGTCGCCCTCGCCGCGCAGGTCCACGCCGACGGCTTCCGTGCCGCCCTCGTCAGCCTCGGCGGCACCCTCGTGGCCACCGCCCCCGGCTGCGTCACCGTCTCCGCCGACCCCGCCCAGGTCCTCGGCGCCGTCGTCGAGGCGGGCGCCGGGCTGCTCCGCGCGACGGGGCGCCGCTGCGTCGGCGCCGGCCTGGCCGCGCCCTCCGCCGTCGCCGAACCCGAGGGCACCGCGCTCAACCCGCTCCACCTCGCCTGGCCCGCCGGCGCCCCCGTGCGCGAGATCTTCGCCGAGCAGGTGCGCGCGGCCGGCATCGAGGGCCCCGCCTTCACCGGCAACGACGTGAACCTCGCCGCCCTCGCCGAGCACCGCCACGGCGCGGGGCGCGGCGCGAAGGACCTGCTCTGCGTGGCCACCGGCCACCGCGGCGTCGGCGGTGCCCTCGTCCTCGACGGGCGCCTGCACACGGGGAGTTCGGGCCTCGCCCTGGAGGTCGGCCACCTCACCGTCAACCCGGAGGGCCGCCCCTGCCACTGCGGCTCGCGCGGCTGCCTCGACGTCGAGACCGACCCCCTCGCCTTCCTCACCGTCGCGGGCCGCGCCCCCGGCCCCGAGGTCTCCCTCCTCCAGCAGGCCCGCGACCTGCTGCGCGACCAGCCCGACGACCCCGGCGTGCGCGCCGCCACCGAGGAGCTGATCGACCGCCTCGGCCTCGGCCTGGCCGGCCTGGTCAACATCCTCAACCCGGACCGCATCATCCTCGGCGGCCTCCACCGCGAACTCCTCAACGCGGACCCGAGCCGCCTCCGCGCCGTCGTCGCCGACCGCAGCCTCTGGGGTCGCAGCGGCGGCGTCCCGATCCTCCCCTGCACCCTCGACCACAACAGCCTCGTGGGCGCCGCGGAACTGGCCTGGCAGCCGGTGCTCGACGATCCGCTGAAGGCGCTGGGCGGCGCGCTCGCGGGCGAGTAGATCCGGCGTGGCCTCAACGGCCCACGTGACGGCTCCGCGCCCATGCCGCAAAAGAATTGGGCGCGCCGGTCGGCGCGGACTAGGGTCCCGCCCTATGACCAATGATGATCTTCCGCCGCGCCTCGGCAGCGGCCTCACCTTCCACGGCCCGCTCTCCGAGGCCAGGGCCGGCCGGCTCGTGGCGCGGATCGCGGCGATCTCGCCGGGGTCGGTGCTCGACATCGGCTGCGGGCAGGGCGAGTTGCTGCTGCGGGTGCTGGACGCCGTGCCCGGGGCCAAGGGGGTCGGGATCGACATCGACGGCCCCGAGCTGGCCCGGGGGCGCGAGCGCGCCGCCGGGCGTGGGCTCGCCGGACGGGTCGATTACGTCGAGGAGTCCGGGGTCGGCACGGCGCAGGGCCCCGCCGACGTGGTGCTGTGTCTCGGGTCGGGGCAGGCGCTGTGCGAGGGGGACACATACGATCCGGCCGTCATCCTGCGGGAACTGCGCCGGCTGGTACGGCCCGGTGGGCGGGTCGTGCTCGGTGAGGGCTTCTGGGAGCGCACCCCGACGGAGGCGGAGCTCGGCGCGATGTGGCCGGGTGCGCGGGCCGACGACCATCTGTCGCTCGCGGCGCTCGTCGACCTGGCGATCGAGGCCGGGTTCCGGATCGCGTGGACCGAGACGGCGAGCCAGGAGGAGTGGGAGGAGTTCGAGTCCGGATACCGCCACGACGCCGAAGTCTGGCTCGCCGCCCACCCGGAGCACCCGCAGGCGGCCGAGACCCGCGCCCGCGTCGATCGTCAGCGCTCGGCCTGGCTCGGCTACCGGACGGTGCTCGGCATCGCGTATCTGACGCTGGTGCCGGTGGGCTGAAGCCGTCAGGCGGCGGGGGCGGTCACCACAGGCGTCCCGAGCGGAGGGCCGGCCGGCCCGGGGCCGACAGGTGGAGGACCTGGAAGCGGTCGCCCGCCCCGGCCGGGGCCTCCGTCCCGGCCCACAGGGTGAACGACAGCAGTTCCCAGTGGCGCGGGTCGATCGCCAGCGCGCTCGCCACCACACCCTCGGCCCGCGCCTCCTCGGCGTGCCGCCCCACCGCCTCGGCGACCGCCTCGCCGGGCGCCGTGCCCTCGCCGAGCGGGGTCGCGCGACGCGTCGCCGTGCGCGGCGCGTGCGCGGCCGCCGGGCCCTCCCCGTACGCGAGCCCGGTCCAGTGCCGTACGACGGGCCGGCCGAAGTCGTCGACGATGCCCTGGAAACCGGGCCCCCAGAGGAACGCGTTCATGCCCTCGGGCGCCGCCCACAGGTAGAAGGGCGCGTACTGGTTGACCGGCGAGCCGTCCTCCCGCTCCCGCATCAGATACGCCTTCAGGCCCAAACCCGGGAAGTCGTCCAGGAGATGACCCCGGGTCGCCACCCGCTCGCGGATGATCCCCATGTCGTAGTCGGCGGGCAGGGTGATCTCGTACTGCATCGCGTGCACGGGACTCGCTCCTCGGCTCAGTGGGTACGGGGGGACAGCAGCGTGAGCAGGCCGCGCACCGCCGCGTCGAAGGCGGCGGGGGAGCCCGAGGCGCGGGCCAGGACGTAGCCGCCCTGCACCGTCGCGACGACCGTCGCGGCCACCTCGTCCGGGCGCAGCGGGCCGGTCAACTCGCCGCTGTCCAAGCCCTCCTGGACGACCTCGGCGAGCCGTCCGCGCAGCCAGTCCAGCGTCTCGTCGACCGGCGCCCGCAGCGCCGCGTCCGCCACGACGTCCGGGTCCATGGTCAGCCGCCCCACCGGGCAGCCGCGCAACACGTCGCGCTCGCGCAGCAGATACGCCTCGATGCGCGCGTACGCCGAACCCTCGCCGTCCAGGACCCGTCCGGCCGCCCGCCGCAGCTCCTCGGCGGTGCGCCGGATCGCGGCGAGCGCGAGGTCGGGCTTGCCGGTGAAGTGGTGGTACATGCTGCCCTGCCCCGCTCCGGCGGCCTGCTGGATCGCCTTGGGGCTCGTGCCGACGTAACCGCGCTCCCAGAGGAGTTCGCGGGTGGCCTCGATCAGTCGCTCGGAGGTGCTCGCACTCATGATCCGACTGTACATACCAGTAGGTACAGAGTCGAGAGGTGGGGTGGGAGAGGCGCGGGAGCAGGGGTGGGGGGCTTCGGTACTCCCCGTGGGGTACGGGCGAAGCCGCTGGGCGTACGACGACTCGGAGGGGGTCCCGGGGCGAGGCTCGAAGCATCGACCACACGAGGAGCTGAGCACGATGAACACCCTCGCCTATGCGGGCCCCGGCCCATGGGTCCTCTTCTTCCCACTCGTCTGGGCCGCGGTGATCGTCACCGTCGTGACCGTCCTGCGCCGCTTCGGCCCGCGCCGCCACCGTGGCCCCTGGGCCCCGCGTGTCGACGAGCGGTCGCCGATCGCGCTGCTGGGGCACCGGTTCGCTGCCGGTGAGATCGACGAGGACGAGTACTGGCGGCGGCTGACCGTCCTGGAGGAGCAGTTCGGGCGCGCCGCCGGGGAGAAGGGGCGACGGTCATGACCGCCACGACCGATACGAAGGCCCCGAGCCCGGCCGCGGCCCGCGTCGTCGACGCGGTCAAGGTGTACGGCGTCGGAGACACCGAGGTCAGGGCCCTGGACGGGGTGAGCGTCGACTTCCCGGCCGGGCGCTTCACCGCGATCATGGGCCCCTCGGGCTCCGGCAAGTCCACGCTGATGCACTGCGCCGCCGGTCTCGACACGCTCACCTCCGGCTCCGCCCTGATCGGCGACACCGACCTGTCCGCCCTCGACGACCGGCGCCTCACGCTGCTGCGGCGGGAGCGGATCGGCTTCGTCTTCCAGGCCTTCAACCTGCTGCCGACCCTCACCGTCGCCGAGAACATCACGCTGCCCCTGGACCTCGCGGGAACCACCCCGGACCGGGCCCGGCTCGACGCGCTGATCGACGCCGTGGGGCTGCGCGACCGGCTCCGTCACCGGCCTGGCGAGCTCTCCGGGGGACAGCAGCAGCGCGTCGCCGTCGCCCGGGCCTTCGCCGGGGACCCGGACGTCGTCTTCGCCGACGAACCCACCGGCAACCTCGACTCGCGTTCGGGCGAGGAGGTGCTGCGGCTGCTGGGGGACACGGTCCGGCGCACCGGTCGGACGGTCGTCATGGTCACCCATGATCCGGTGGCCGCCGCCCACGCGGACGAGGTCGTGTTCCTGGCCGACGGGCGGCTTGTCGATCGGATCCAATATCCGACATCCGATGTCGTCCTGGACCGGATGAAGTCCTTCGACCGGAGGGGAGCGGTGTCATGACCACCCTGCGTCTGAGCCTCTCCTCCCTCCGCGCCCACCGGCGCCGCTTCCTGGGCACCTTCGCCGCCGTGCTGCTCGGCGTCGCCTTCCTCACCGGCACGCTCGTCATGGGCGACACCCTGCGCGCCAGCTTCGACACCCTGTTCGCCGACGCCAACCGCGGCACGGACGCCGTGGTCCGCAGCGCGAGCGTCGTGACCGTCGCCGGCGAGGCGCAGGGCACCCGCCGCCCGGTGGACGCCGCGCTCGCCGACAGCATCGCCCAGGTTCCGGGCGTCGCCGCCGCCGTGCCGCGCATCGAGGGGGCTGGGCAGCTCGTCGGCGCCGACGGCAAGCCGATCGGCGGCCAGGGGCCGCCCACCCTCGCTGGATATTGGATCCAGGATCCACAACTCAATCCGTACGCCCTCGCCGAGGGCCGCGCCCCGCAGAAGAGCGGCGAGGCCGTCGTCAACCGCGGCGCGGCGAAAGCCGGCGGGCTGACGCTCGGCTCCACCACCGTGCTGCGCACCCCCGACCCGGTGCGCGTCACCGTCGTCGGCCTCGCCACCTTCGGCGGCGCAGACGGCATGGGCCAGGTCACCTACACCGGACTGACCCGCGCGGACGCCGAGAAGTACCTCACCCCGAAGGCCGGGGACGCCTCCGACATCCTCGTCCGGGCCGGTCCCGGGATCTCCCAGCGGGAACTGGTCGACGCCCTGAACCCCGTACTCCCCAAGGGAGTCGAGGCCCTCACCGGGCAGCAGGCCACCGACGAGAGCAACGCGTCCGTCTCCGGCCGCTTCCTCACCCTGTTCACGACCTTCCTGCTGGTGTTCAGCGGGGTCGCCCTGCTGGTCTCGGTGTTCTCCATCCACAACACCTTCGCGATCGTCGTCGCCCAGCGGACCCGCGAGAACGCGCTGCTGCGCGCCCTCGGCGCCGCCCGTCGCCAGGTCGTCGCGATGACCCTCACCGAGGCCGTCGCCGTCGCCGTCCTCGCCTCCGGGGCCGGACTCCTGGGCGGCATCGGCGTGGCCGCAGGGCTCCAGGCCCTCTTCCCGGCGATCGGCTTCCCCTTCCCCGAAGGGGACCTGGTGGTCAAGGGACTGTCCCTCGCCCTGCCGTTCGCCGTCGGGCTCGCCGTCTGCGTCGGCTCCGCCCTGCTGCCCGCCGTACGGGCCGGGCGCACCGCGCCGCTCGCCGCGCTCCGCGAGACGGCCGTGGACGACTCCGCCGCCTCCCGCACCCGTGCGGCCACGGGAGCCGGACTCCTCGCCCTGGCCGTGGGCCTGGTCCTCGTCGGCGTGCTCGGCACGCCGTCGCTGTGGCTCGCGGGGACCGGGGCGGTGCTCGCCCTCGCCGCGTTCGTCGTCCTGGGCCCGCCGGCCTCCTCGTACGCGGTACGGATCCTCGGCGGCCCCCTGCGCGGCGCCAACCGGGGACTCGCGCGACGCAACGCGCTGCGCAGCCCCCGGCGGACCGCCGCCACCGCCACGGCGCTCATGATCGGCGTCGCCGTCGTCTCGCTCTTCACGGTCTTCGGGGCCTCGCTCAAGGCGACCATGGACCGGACCGTCTCGCACTCCTTCGCCGGCGACGTGGCCGTCAGCGCGCCGTCCTTCGGGGCGGGCGGCAGCGGCCTGAGCCCGCGGCTCGGGCCTGCCGTGGCCGCGCTGCCGCAGGTCGAGACCGCGGTCGGGCTCGGCCGGGGCGTGGCGGAGGTCGACGGCCGCGGCCGGGCGCTCACCGTCACCGACCCGGCGGCGCTGGCCCGCACGTTCGACCTCGGGACCGTACGGGGCTCCCTGGACGGGCTCGGCACGGACGGCCTCGCCGTCGCGTCCTCCGAAGCCGACCGGTACGGCCTGGCGCCGGGGCGCACGGTCCAGCTGGCCTTCGCCGACGGCACCCGGCGGACCTTCACCGTCAAGGCCGTGTACCAGCAGTCCGAACTCGCCGGCGACTACGTCCTCACCCGCGCCGCCTGGGCCCCGCACCGCACCCAGGACGCCGACCGGTTGGTGGCCGTCACCTTCAAGGACGGCGTCTCCACGGACGAGGGCAAGGCGGCGGTGGAACGGGTCGCGGCGCGGTACGGCGACCCGGAGGTGCAGACCAGGGACGCGTACGCGGAGTCGTCGGCGGCCGGCATCGACATGATGCTGACCCTCGTCTACGCGCTGCTCGCGCTCGCGGTGCTGATCGCCCTGCTGGGGATCGCCAACACGCTGACCCTCGCCGTCCACGAGCGCACCCGCGAACTGGGCCTGCTCCGGGCCGTCGGTCAGACCCGCTCCCAACTGCGGGCCATGGTCCGCTGGGAGTCCGTCCTGATCGCCGCCTTCGGCACGGCCGGTGGCCTGCTCCTCGGCGGCTTCCTCGGCTGGGTCCTGGTCCGCGCCTCCGACGGCGCATCCGACAGCGCCTTCGTCTTCGCGCTCCCGCCGACCCAGCTCGCGACCGTAGCCGCCATCGGCCTCGCCGCGGGAGCCACCGCCGCCTGGCGCCCGGCCCGACGGGCCGCCCGCCTGGACATCCTGCGGGCGATCGCGACGGAGTGACGGGGCGTCGGGGCGTCGGATCCACTACCCAATATCCGACATCCGGCCGTCCGCTATCCAAGGGCCGATACCCGGGGCACTGGATCCAACGCCCCGGATATCGGCTATCGGACATCGGCTACTGGATATGGGATCCAGGACTCACCGCACCAGCGCCGCCGCCTCCAGCGGCCCCGCCGTCGTCGCCCCGTACACCACATCGGACCGTGGCGTCTCCGCCACCGGCGACGGCGGTGCCTGGAGCGTGAACCAGACGACCTTCCCCGAATCGCCGTGCGGTCGCACGCCCCAGCTCTCGCTCATCGCCTCGATGATGGCGAGTCCGCGCCCCGAGGTGGCGAACTCGGCGTCCGTATCGCAGCGTTCGGTGAGGTCCGGTATCCGTGGATCGTGGTCGCGGACGGAGACCGTGAGACGGTCGAGCAGGAGCGCGACCTCGACGGTGCATGTCTTGTCCGGCTGGGCGTGCCGGTGGACGTTGGTCAGGAGCTCGGTGACGCCGAGCGCGGCAAGGTCGATCAATGCGTCGAGCTGCCAGTGGCGCAGATGCGCCGAAACGATTCTGCGGACCTGACCGATCCGCGGCGGCAGGGCCTGGAGCTCCACCGTGCAGTACCTGCTGGGCTCGCTGATCACGGCTGCGACTCCCCGAAATTAGGTCCGGAAGAAGACGGAGGTTCGGATCTGTCATGCGGTGTAGCAGGGCGGTGGGCCGGCTCGCAGCGTCACCGCCGGTAAACCCTCGGTGAGGTGGTTCCAGCCTGAACCAGTGGTGACCGAGCCGCAACTCGCGGCGACTCGCCGCAGGTCAGGGGCGCGGACCGGTCTTCTTGAGGACTTCGAGCAGCCGTCCGGAGCCCGAGTCCGACATGCCGGAGATCCGGTAGCGGGTGCCGTTCACCGTCGCGACCGCCTCGTCGGGCCTCGCGAACCAGGGCCTGCCCGCCCTGACCTTGTCCACCGGCGCGCTGTCGATCTCGCTGCCGTAGCTGGTCAGGAGGGAGAGCCGCCCGTCCTCGACACGGACCTCGCCCGCGCGGGTCAGTGACCTGGGCCAGCGGTCGATCCGTACCCCGGTGGCCGTGAAATCGGGTTCCGTCATCTCGCTCCGCCCCCTTCGCGCAGGCAACCCCCACCCCAGTGTGCCGGGCCCCCGCGCCCCGCACCAGCAGGCCTTTCGCGACAGCGGCCCGAACGCTTTCGCGCGGGTGCCTGCAAGCCACTCCTATGGACTCTCAAAGGGAACGTTTGCCCAGGTGAGAGCGGTATTGTCGGTCAGTGGGGCACCGTTGCACATCCATGAGAAGAGGCGCACATGACCAGCATCGACGCCATCGCGCGCAGTGCCATGGCCACCATCGACGTCGACCGCAGCGACCCCGGTTACCGGTCGTGGCTCAAGGAGGCCGTGCGCAAGGTCCACGCCGACGCCAACCGCTCGGCCGACACCCACCTGCTGCGTTTCCCGCTCCCCGAGAGCTGGGGCATCGACCTCTACCTCAAGGACGAGTCGACCCACCCCACCGGCAGCCTCAAGCACCGCCTGGCGCGCTCGCTCTTCCTCTACGGCCTGTGCAACGGCTGGATCCGCCCCGGCGCGCCCGTCATCGAGGCCTCCAGCGGTTCGACCGCCGTCTCCGAGGCGTACTTCGCCAAGCTGATCGGCGTCCCCTTCATCGCCGTGATGCCGCGCACCACCAGCCCCGAGAAGTGCCGTCTGATCGAGTTCCACGGCGGGCAGTGCCACTTCGTCGACGACTCGCGCACGATGTACGACGAGGCCGCCGAGCTCGCCGAGCGCACCGGAGGCCACTACATGGACCAGTTCACGTACGCGGAGCGGGCCACCGACTGGCGGGGCAACAACAACATCGCGGAGTCGATCTACCAGCAGCTCAAGCTGGAGCGCTACCCGGAGCCCGCCTGGATCGTCGCCACCGCCGGTACCGGCGGCACCTCGGCGACCATCGCCCGCTATGTGCACTACATGCAGCACGACACCCGGGTGTGTGTCGCCGACCCGGAGAACTCCTGTTTCTTCGACGGCTGGACCCACCACGACCCGGAGGCCAGCTCCGACTGCGGCTCGCGGATCGAGGGCATCGGCCGGCCCCGGATGGAGCCCAGCTTCGTGCCCGGCGCCATCGACCGCATGATGAAGGTGCCCGACGCGGCGAGCGTCGCCGCCGTCCGCGCCCTGGAGACGGCGATAGGGCGCAAGGCCGGCGGTTCCACCGGCACCGGCCTGTGGAGCGCGTTCAAGATCATCGCCCAGATGGTCGCGGAGAAGCGCACCGGCAGCGTCGTCACCCTGATCTGCGACCCGGGCGAGCGCTACCTCGACAAGTACTACTCGGACGCCTGGCTGGCCGAGCAGGGCCTCGACATCGCGCCGTACGAGGCTACGGTCGAGCGCTTCCTGGCGACGGGTGTCTGGCCGGAGTAAGCCTCCGCTCCAGGTTGCGCATCGCGTCCCGGAAGGACTTGCCGACGCCCGGCCGGGCCAGTCGCATCGCCACCCGGCAGGGGCCGTTCCCGTCGACGGCCATGGTCCAGCGGACCCGGGTGCCGTCCGCCGTGGGGGAGAGGACCCACTCCTCCAGGAGGGCGGACAGCCCGGGGACGTTGGTCTCGTCGACCCGGTACGCGTAGCGGGCGGCCGGGTCGGTCGCCAGGATCGTCTCGCGGAACTCCACCCCGCCCTTCAGCCGGACCGTCCGCCCCGCACCGCCATGGGTCGGCGTGGCGGACGTGACGGCGCCGAACCACGCGGGTGTGCTGGCCAGTTCGACGGCCAGCGACCGGTACACCGCCGCGGGCGGGGCGGCGAGTCCGGTGGTGAACACCAGGCGCAGCGGCGCGGATGCGGCGAAGTCGAGCTCCACCGGCCTCAGTCGGCGTGCCATGGGCCGTACCTCCCGTCGGGCGGGTCCTGGGTCCGGATCCCGCACCGTTCGCGGATCCGGACCCCCCACCGTAGCTGACAACCCGTCAGTTCCGCAGTAGTCCGTCCAGTGCCCGGCCGAACAACACCCGTCCCGCGAGGGCCAGTACGGGATCGAAGGCGGCCGGCACCCCGCGCAGCCGCAGCTCCTCCACCCACACCACCCGGCTGCCCACGGACCCGCCCGACGCACCGGCCACGCCCGACGCACCGGCCCCGGCCACGCCGGACGCATCGGCCACGCCCGACACCTCGAACGAGGCCGAGCCCAGCACCACCCGCCCCAGCTTCACCAGCCGGCACACTCCCGTACGGCCCGGCGCGGGCGGTTCGAGGACCACGACCTCCATCGGGTCGTCGAAGGCGAGCCGTCCGAGGCCGGTCCGCGCCGTGAACCGGGTGCCCACCGCGTTCGGTCCCGCCGTGAGCACCGTCGTCCGCGTGAACGGGACCTGCGCGCCGTGCGCCGGCCAGTCCGTCAGCCGCCGCCACACCTCGGCGGGCGGCAACGCCACGGTCCGCTCGATCCGGAACCGGCTCATCCGGGTCCCACCCGGCCCGGCCGCGCGCTCACTCCGGCTCCTCGCCCGCCACCACGAGCCCCGGCAGACGCTCCGCCATCTCCTCGCGCACCTCCGCCGACAGGCCCCGGTCCGTGACCAGGGTGTCCACCTCGTCCAGCGTCGCGAAGGAGCTCAGCCCCACCGTCCCCCACTTGGTGTGATCCGCGACGACCACCACGCGCCGGGCCGCCCCCACGAGCCGCCGGTTGGTCTCGGCCTCCGCCAGGTTCGGCGTCGACAGGCCGGCCTCCACCGAGATGCCGTGCACCCCGAGGAACAGCGCGTCGAAGTGGAGCGAACGGATCGCCTGGTCGGCCACCGGCCCCACCAGCGCGTCCGAGGGCGTGCGCACCCCGCCGGTCAGCACCACCGTCGCCGCCCCCGGCCGGGCCTCCCCGCCGGAACCCGAGTGCTGCGCCTCGTAGAAGACGTCCGCGACCCGCACCGAGTTGGTCACCACCGTCAGGTCCGGCACGTCCAGCAGATGCCGGGCCAGCGCGAACGTGGTCGTACCGCCGGAGAGGGCGATCGCCGTCCCCGGCCGCACCATCGCGGCCGCCGCCCGGGCGATCTCCTCCTTGGCGCCGAGCTCCAGCGCCGACTTCGCCTCGAACCCCGGCTCGTGGCTGCTCGCCTCGACCACCGGCACCGCCCCGCCGTGCACCTTCGCGACCACACCCTGCCGGGCCAGCGCGTCCAGGTCCCGGCGGACCGTCATGTCGGAGACGTTGAGACGGCGGGTCAGCTCGTTGACCCGGACGCCTCCGCGCCGCCGCACCTCGTCGAGAATCAGGGCGCGCCGCTGTTCCGCGAGGAGGTTCTGATTGTCACTCATCCGCCGGGGCCGGTCCTTTCCGCAGGGAATAGGGAAGAAGAGGAGAAGGGGTGTCGGAATCCGGAAGGGCCGTGCCGAGGAGCCCGGCCGTCCGCGATCCTGATGCCGCCGTCGAATCCTCCCACTCAGAGAGCGAGTCACCGAAGTGTCCCCTGCCACACCTGACCCGAAGAGCGGAGGTGCGGCGCTCGAACTGCTCGTCCACGGCGTGGGCGGAACCACCGCGGCCGACATGCTGGACGACCCGCGCGTCGCACGGGTCACCGGCGACCGGACGGCCGCGATGTACCGCCGCAGGGACGATCTCGACGCCGAGGACCACCCCGAGCGCTACGCCGAACGCCCCGTACCCGAGGCCTACTGCTGGTCCAACCTCACCTCCGGCAACGGAGCGCGCGCCCTGTGGCTGCTGCTCCTGCCGTTCATGGTCGCCAACCTCGCCCACTGGATGCGCCCGCCCACCCAGGGCCACGCCCGCCTCGTACGCCTCTACGGCGTCCTGGTCCGGCTCGTCGCGCTCACCCTCACCGTCCTGCTCACCGCCGCCGCCTGCGAGGTCGCCCTCGACCTGACCGCCTGGCAGTGCGCCGGCTCCGGCGCCTGCGCCGCGCAGCGCTCCTGGCTCGGCTTCCTCTCCGCCGAGCGCGGCGGCTGGTGGTCCCAACCCGGCCGTCGGCTCGCCCTCGCCGCCGTCGTCCCCGCCGCGCTCGTCGGACTGCTCTGGTACCTGTCCAACCGCACCTGGAGCGCGTACGAGGCCCAGCGCCCGCCCACGGGGTACGAGACCGACCCCGGCCCCGCCCAGCCGCCCGCCTCCGACACCGAGGCCGCCGACGCCGCCACCCCCACCGCACTGCGGCCCGCACTCGGCCGCCCCGGCTTCTGGTACGGGCGCCGGCTCGTCGCCCGGCTGCGTGCCGCGCACACCGCCGCCGGCTTCCTCACCGTCGCCGTCGTCCTCGCCGGGGCGGCCGCCCGGCACGACGCCCCCGGCGGCCTCCTCGGGGCGCTCGGCCTGGTCGTGCGCGGCGCCCTCGTGATCCTCGCGCTCGTCGTCGTGGTGGTGATCTGCCGCCGGGGACGCAGCGAGAACCGCCTCGACCTGCGGATCGAAGGCGCCCTCGTCTCCTGGCTGCCCGCCACCGCCCTGCTGCTGCTCGCGCTCACCGCCCTGCACACCGGCTGGTCACGCCCCGGCTGGGTCTCCACCGGCACCCTGCCGGGCGACGTCGTCTTCGGCACCCTCACCCTCGCCCAGGGCGCGCTCGTCGTCGGACTCGGCGTGGTCGCCCTGCTCCTGTGCCGCCCGCGCCGCGACCCGCGCACCGCCCTGTACGGGCTCGGCGGCCCCGCCGTCGCGATGCTCGCCTGCGCCCTCGGCGGGGTCATGTCCGGCGGCGTCGCCCAGCGGGTCGCCGACTGGCTCGACGGCAACGGCACCCCCGGCACGGGCGAGGGGTTCATCACCGGGCCGCCGGTCCTGCTCAGCTGGCAGGCCTCCGTCATCCCCGTCCTGCTCCTGCTGCTCCTGGTCCCCGGCGCCGTCCTCGTCGCCCGCACGGCGCTCGCCGCCCGCTCGCTGCGCGCCCCCGTCGAGGCCGACTACGCCTCCGAGGACCCCGACCCCGTCCGTACCGGCCAGATCGCCGCCGGCCGGGCCCGCGCCGCCCTCACCGACTCCGCGCCGAACCTCATCGGTGTCATCTCCGGAGCCACCCTGCTCCTCGGCGCCGCCTCCGTGGCCGGAGCCTGGGCCAGCGGCAACGTGCCAGGCCGCGCCTTCGACGGTGCCCACCCGGCGGTCGCCTCGGCCGCCACCGCCGCCCAGGCCCTCGGCTCCTGGATGATCGGTTTCGGCTTCCTGCTCTTCGTCACCTGGGGCAGGCGCGCCTACAAGGACCCCTCCGCGCGGCGCACGATCGGCATCCTGTGGGACGTCGGCACCTTCTGGCCGCGCGCCGCGCACCCGTTCGCACCGCCCTGCTACGCCGAGCGGGCCGTGCCCGACCTCACCTGGCGGATGAGCTCCTGGACCCGGCGCACCGGCGGCCGGCTCGTCATCTCCGGCCACTCCCAGGGGAGCGTCCTGGCGGCCGCCGCCGTCTGGCAGCTGCCGCCGGCCACCCGCGGCCGGGTCGCGCTGCTGACCTACGGCTCCCCCCTGGAGCGCCTCTACGGGCGCTGGTTCCCCGCCTACTTCGGCCCCGAGGCCCTGCGCGGGCTGCACCGCACGGTGCACTGCTGGAGCAACCTGTACCGGGCGACCGACCCGATCGGCGGGCCGGTGCGGGTCCCGGCGGAGGGCGACCGGCCGGCCGTCGACCACCCGGTGCTGCTCGACCCCGTCGTGTACGGGCGCACCCGCGAACACCCGCTGCCCGAACCGATCCTGGGGCACTCCGACTACCAGGCCGACCCCGAGTTCGCCGCCGCGCGCGCCGCACTCCTCGACCGGCTGCCGCCCGCCCTGCCCCGCCAGCGGGGCAACGCCCCGGCGGGCCAGGGGAGTCCGGGGAGTCCGGGGCTGGCCGGCCCGGGTCATGAAGGTCCGGGGAGCCAGGCGAGCCCGGGTCAGGGCAGCTCTGGAAGGTCCTCCGGGTAGAGCAGGGTCAGGTCGTCCGTGCTCGCCTCGGCGAGCGCGGCGACCCGTCCGGCATGCCGCTCGACCATCGACTCGAAGGTCTGCCGCGCCGTACGCCCGTTGCCGAAGGCCGGCCCCTTGGGCAGCTCGGTGAAGTACTTCATCAGCGCTTCCCCGGCACCCTGGGCGAGCCGGTACTCGTGGTCCTCCGCCTGCTGCTCCACGATCCGCAGCAGTTCCTCGGGCGCGTAGTCGCTGAAGGTGATGGTCCGTGAGAAGCGGGACGCCACACCGGGGTTGACGGTGAGGAAGCGCTCCATCTCCGCCGTGTACCCGGCGGCGATCACCACGACCGCGTCCCGGTGGTCCTCCATCAGCTTCACCAGCGTGTCGATCGCCTCGCGGCCGAAGTCCCGCCCCGAGTCCTCGGGGGACAGCGCGTACGCCTCGTCGACGAACAGCACCCCGCCGCGGGCCCGGTCGAAGGCCTCCTGGGTGCGCAGCGCGGTCGAGCCGATGTGCTCGCCGACCAGATCGACCCGGGAGACCTCCACGAGGTGCCCGCGTTCGAGCACGCCGAGCGAGGCGAGGATCTCGCCGTACAGCCGGGCCACCGTCGTCTTGCCCGTGCCCGGGTTGCCGGTGAAGACGAGGTGGCGGCGCGCGGACACCACCTTCAGGCCGGCCTCCTGGCGTCGGCGGCCCACCTCGATCATGTTGGTGAGGGTCCGCACCTCGTGCTTGACGCTCTCCAGGCCGACCAGCGTGTCCAGTTCGCCCAGCACCTCGTGCGAGGAGCGCGCCTCCACCGGCGCGGGCGGCTCCTCCACGGGCGGGGCGACCGGGGCGCGGGCCGCCGGTACGGTGCCGAGCAGCCCGCCGGTCCGCGTCGCCGTCAGGACGGGGCCGGCGTCCGGCGCCACGGGCGTCCGCAGCTGGCTCTCGTCACTGGTGCAGTCCTCGACGACCGGCCCCTCCTCCGGGAACTCGTAACCACCGCGCGCGCACCGCTCCGTACGGCACTTGCGCAGGGTGGTCCGGCAGCCGTCCATGATGTGGAAGCCGTAGCCGCCGCTGCCCGTCACCCGGCAGCCGAGGAAGGAGCCGCGGCCCTCGGCCGAGACGTAGAACCCGGCCTCGGCGGGTGAGGTGACCGTGCAGCGCTCGATCGTCGGGTCGGCGCCCTTGGTGACGATGACCCCAGTCTGCACGGCGTCGATGGTGCAGCCGCCGAGCGTGCCGCCGCTGCCGTGGTCGCGGAACCAGGCGCCCGTGGCCGCCTCGCGGATGCGGCAGTCGTCGAGCTGCGCGGTGGCGCCGTCGCTGACCGACACGGCCGTGTTGCGCACCTGGGACAGGTCGCTGTCGACGACGTCGGCGCGCGAGCCGCGGTCGAGGACGAACAGGGCGTCGGGCACGTCGTGGACCCGGCAGGAGTCGAGCACGGCGGTCGCCCCGTCGCTCACCCAGACCGCGGGGTAGTCGCCGGTGCTGTCGTGGATCTCGCACTGGTTGGCGTCCACGCGGGTCCCCGGGTCCCACACCGACAGGCCGTTGCGCCCGAACCGGCGCACCGTCGAGCGGGTCAGCGTGAGGACCGAACGCGACCGCAGGTCCACGGCGTTCTCGGGGATGTCGTGGATGTCGCAGTCGGAGAGCGTGAGCACGGCGTCCGTGTCGAGGGTGATGCCGTCGGCGGAGGTCCGGTGCACGGTGGAGTCGGCGATGTGCGCCGTGGCGCGGGAGGCGATCTGCAGGCCGGTGCCCTTGATCTCGTACACCTCGCAGCCGAGCGCCTCCAGGCCGCTGCCCTCGCCGTTGACGGCGATGCCGGCGCCCGAGGCGTGGTGCACCCGGCAGCGTTCGAGTCGGGGGTGGGCGCCGCCGCGCACGGAGACCCCGGACTGGCCGGCGGCGACGACCTCGCACTCCTCGAACACCCCGCCGGCGCCGTCGAGCACGGCGATGCCGACGCCCGCCGGGTTGTCCACGGTGCAGCGGCGGACGGTGGGGCGGGCCGCGCCGCGCACCTCGATGCCGGCGGCGGAGCGGGTGCTGATGCGCAGGTCCAGCAGTTCCGGCGTGCCGTCCTCGACGAGCAGCGCGGGCGCCGCCGCGTCCTGCCCCTCGACGTGCAGGTCCCGCAGCGTGGCCGAGGCCCGTACGGTCAGCGGGACCCCGTCGGCCGGCGCGATCCGCACCGAGCCGCCGTCCCCGCCGCGCAGGGTGACGGACCGCTGGATCACCAGGTTCTCCCGGTAGGTGCCGGGGGCCACGGTGAGGGTGTCGCCGTCGCCCGCGGCCTCCAGGGCGGCGGCGAGGGAGGCGTACTCGCCCGTGCGGCGCCGCCATCGCGACGTGCCGGTGTGCGTCACCTGGACCGTGCCCTGTGCCATGGGTGTGCTCTGCCCCCGCCTCGTGCGCCGACGCTGCTCCGATGCCCCACCGTAGCGCGCGCGGCGCCGCGGAGTTGACGGGTCAGCTGCCCGTCCCCGTACGGCCCCAGTCGGGACCGGCCTGGGCCCAGGCGCGGTCGAGACGCGCGTACCGCCGCCGTACCAGCCGCTGTACGACCAGACGTCGGGCGGTCTCCACGAGCAGGCCGCCGAGGAGCGCCACGGTCAGGCCCGCGATGAGGGCGTGCGCCCGCGCGGTCTCCGGGTGCATCGGGGCGGGCACGACCCGTCCTGACCGGTCGGTCCACAGCGGGAAGGCGTCGCCGGGGCGCGCGTGCTGCCGGGTGGTGTGGACCGTGCCCGTCCGGGAGCTGCCGTCCGGGGCGGTCCACTCGGCCACCACGGCGGGTCTGAGCCGCTGCTCGCCGGAGGCCTCGGCGGTCCGCTGCCCGGCTCCCTCCTCGGCGGTCCGCACCACCCGGGCGACGGTCGGCACACGCTCCTGGTACTGGGCGCGGACCGCGCGCTGGAGCGAGGTGTTCGCCGAGAGGCCCGCGGCCACCCCGGCCGCGGGCACCGCGAGGCACAGCAGAACGGCCGCCGTGAAGGCGACCCAGGCCTCTATCACGTCGGTGGTCCGGCGCAGGGGATTGCGCCGCCAGCGCCAGAGTCCGATGGCTGCACGCACGCTCCGCACCCCCTCGTTGTCCGTTCTTCCAACGAGTGTGACCCGGGGGAGGGTTCCGCGCCTGTCGAGCACGGAAGAGTGACGCGTACCGGTCGGCGGGTCAGTCCAGGATCTCGACCGGGTCTCCGGCCTTGATGACGCCCCGCCGCTCGGGGATCAGGTTCTGCCCGAAGATCAGCCGGCTGCCGTCCCTGCGGTGCCGGGCCAGGGTGCGCAGCGGCTCCTTGCCGCGCTCGGCGGTCTCCTGGTCGGTGGTGGTGACCACGCAGCGGCCGCAGGACTTGGCGACCCGGAAGGTGACCTCGCCGATGGCGAGGCGACGCCAGCCGTCCTCGGCCCAGGGGGCGGTGCCGTCGATGACGACGTTCGGCCGGAACCGGTTCATCGGCAGGGGGCCCTCGTCGGCGTGGTCGCCCTGGGCGATGAGGGAGTTGAGGGCGTCGAGCGAGGAGGTGGTGGTGGCGAGCAGCGGGAAGCCGTCGGCGAAGCTGACGGTCTCGCCGGGCAGCGCGACCTCCGGGTCGACGGGGCGCCGGCGGGCCGGGTCGTCCATGTGGACGAGGCGGACCTCGCTGTCCAGGTAGGCGCTGAACCAGGCGTCCGCCGCGGGGTCGGCGGGGACGGCCTCCACCAGGGTGCCGAAGATCTCCGTCGTGATCGTGTCCGCTTCCCGCCGGGGCTTCGGCACCCCGACCGTGAGCGTGTCGGCACCAGGCGCGGACAGCGTGACACCGCCGTCCGGCAGCAGGGCGGCCGAGGCCAACGCCAGCCGCGCGTGCTGGCGTTGGGTCACGACCTTGCCCGTGGTGTCCACCACGGTCCAGCGGCGGTCGCCGGCCAGTCCCCATGGCTCGACCTCCGCCCGCGCGGGGGAGAACCCGCGCAGTGCCTTGACCGGATGGACGTGGACGGAGCGCAAGACAGGAATCGGCATGCCGCCATCCTGCCAGTCGTTCCGCCCGCTTCCGAGATCAGTACCCGCGGCCCTGGTAGGGGCGGTTGTACGGGTCCTCGTACGCGGCGGGCGTCGGCATCGGCCGGGGGGCGGCCGGACGCATCGCCTCGTACCCGCCGGCCGTGGGGCGCGGCTGCTGCGGTGCCTGGGGGCTCGGGTAGCCGCGCGGGGTGACGGGCTGCTGCGGGATGTACGGGGCGGGGGCGTGGTGCAGCGGCACGGGGGCCATCTGCGGCGTGGGCTGGGGGTAGCCGTACGCGCCGCCGTGGCCGCCGTAGGACGGGGCGGGCTGCTGCGGGGCGGGGGCCGCCGGGAGGGCGGGCAGGGCCGCGGGCAGGGCCGGCAGGTAGCCGCTGCTTCCGGAGAAGCCGCTGGGGGTGTCGTACACGGAGGGCACTCGGATCGGGGCGATCTGAGGCGTGCCCCGCTCTGCGACGAGGGAGTCGTAGATCGGGGTGTCGGGGAACGACGGCGCGGTGTAGTAACCGCCTCCGTAGGTGGAGCGCGGGGAGGTCATGGCTCATAAGGTAAGCCCACGATGTGCCCTATGGGGAGCCCGGAATGACGGTTGGTTGACGGGTTCTGAGAGGCCGCCGATCCCCAATGCGATCGAACGTGACAAAAACGGACGCCCAGTCGCGTATGGATCTTGTAAACCCCAAGCTGAGGAGGGGTTACCGGTGGGTCCGGTGTCAGGTTGACGTAAAGAAAACCGGCGGCGACAAAGAGGTTCCGGGACCGTTCGCGGGCCGTCTCGCGTGCGCGTTTAATGGCGCGGGTCCCGCGGCGGCGTTCCGTCATTACTCCGTGTGTCGGGAAAAGCGCGCTGCGGCGCGGATTTCGTCGGCCGGGCGTAAGTCCTCCCCTTCCACGCCGCCCCCCGCCCCCGGTAGTGCTGCACCGCGGAGTCCACCGTCATCAACAAATAGAGGAGTGCGGTGAACGGGAGCAGTGGCCCGAGCCAGAACGGCTGCCGGTAATAGCGGAGCATCGGCAGGTACGTGAAGGCCATCACCGCCCAGGCCGCCCCGCCCGCCCACGCCGCCGGGGCGTCCTCGGCGAACAGCCCGGCCAGCAGCGTCGCGGGCGGCGCCAGATAAACCAGGGCGAGACCCGCGACCGTCCCGGCGAGCAGCGGCGGGCTGTGCCGGAGCTGCGCGTACGCGCTGCGCGAGACCATCCGCCACAGGTCGCCCAGGCGCGGGTACGGGCGGATGCTGTCCACCCGGTCCGCGAGCCCCAGCCAGATCCGCCCGCCCACGCCCCGCACCGCCCGCGCCAGCGACACGTCGTCGATGACCGCCTGCCGGATCGCCTCCGGCACCCCGGCCCGCTTGGCCGTCTCCGTCCGCAGCAGCACACAGCCGCCCGCGGCCGCCGTCGCCAGGGGGCGGCGCCGGTTGATCCAGCGGAACGGATACAGCTGGCAGAAGAAGTAGACGAAGGCCGGGACGATCAGCCGCTCCCAGGGGCTCGCCACCCGCAGCCGGGCCATCTGCGACACCAGATCCAGGTCGTGCCCCGTCGCCGCCATGACGAGCAGCCGCAGACTGTCCGGCTCGTGCGCGATGTCCGCGTCCGTCAGGAGCAGGAACTCCGGCCCGCGCGCCTGCGCGAGCGCCGTCCCGTGCCGCAGCGCCCACAGCTTCCCCGTCCAGCCCGGCTCGGGCTCGCCGGGCGAGACCACGGTCAGCGCCAGGCCCGCCTGCCGGGCCGCCAGCTCCTCGGCCAGCCGCCCGGTGCCGTCGGTGCTCCCGTCGTCCACCAGGATCACCTCCGCCTGACCCGGATAGTCCTGGGCGAGCAGCGAGGGCAGGCTCAGCGGCAGCACCTCCGCCTCGTCGCGGGCCGGTACGACGACCACGACCCGCGGCCACGCCTCGGGGACGCGCGGGGGCACCGGCAGGCGCTGGTCCGTGCGCCAGAAGAATCCCTGGCCGAGCAGCAGCCAGGCCCAGACGGCCAGGGAAGCGATCGCGATCCAGGCAAGCGGGCTCATTCGCCGCAGTCTGCCCCAGATTGCCGGGGATGCAAGGGTGGTCGGCTAGGGTGACCGGGTGAAGATCGCGCTCATGGACTCCGGAATCGGCCTGCTCCCGGCAGCGGTCGCGGTTCGCCGCATGCGGCCCGACGCGGACCTGGTGCTCTCCTGCGACCCCGACGGCATGCCCTGGGGCCCGCGCACCACCGAGGACCTCACCGGCCGGGCGCTGGCCGTGGCCCGGGCCGCCGCCGCCCACGAGCCCGAGGCGCTGATCGTCGGCTGCAACACGGCGACCGTCCACGCCCTGCCCGCGCTCCGCGCGGCGCTGGAGCCCCGGATCCCCGTGATCGGCACCGTGCCCGCGATCAAGCCCGCCGCCGTCGGCGGCGGCAAGGTCGCGATCTGGGCGACCCCCGCCACCACCGGCAGCCCCTACCAGCGCGGGCTCATCCGCGACTTCGCCGAGGGCGCCGAGGTCACCGAGGTGCCCTGCCCAGGCCTCGCCGACGCCGTCGAGCACGACGACGCCGAGGGCGTACGGCGGGCCGTCGCCGCCGCCGCCGCGCTGACGCCCCGCGACGTCCGGGCCGTCGTGCTCGGCTGCACCCACTACGAGCTCGTCGACGAGCAGATCCTGGCCGCCCTCGACCGTGCCGAGCTGCCGCCGGTCGTTTTGCACGGCTCCGCGGGGGCAGTGGCCAGTCAGGCACTCCGGCGCATCGGGGCCGAGGCCGACCCGACGGCGGCTCCGACGGGCACCCTGACCGTGCTCCTGAGCGGCCGCACCGGCGCGCTGCCGGCCGCGGCCCTCGCCTACCCGCAGGGGCGCTTCCTGGAGGCGGCCGCCGCCGCGCGCTGAGCGCGACCCGGATGCCGCGCCCGAGGCGCCGGGGCAACGGAACGTCCGTAGGCTGTCACCATGAGGGAGCACTCCTCGCACCAGGGCCCCGAGGGGCCCGCGCCCCCGGTCTGGACCGGCCGGGCGACCAACCGGCTGCAGTGGCTGCCGGCCGTCGCCGGGGCCGCCTTCATGGCGCTCGGCATCACCCTGGCCGTCGAGTCCCCCTGGACCTCCGGCATCGCCCCCCTGCTGATGGCCGTCATCGGCTGCGTCGCGGTGGGCGTCCTCGTCCTCTTCGGCACCCTCGCCTTCGTGCACGTCGCGGTCCGCGTCGACGACGACGCCATGGAGGTCCGCTGCGGCCACATCGGCGTGCCGCGCCGCCGCATCCCGCTCTCCCACGTGGTCGGCGCCGACTTCGAGCCCTCCGTCACCCCGCGCCAGTGGGGCGGCTGGGGTTACCGCTGGCGCCCCGAGAAGGGCACGGCGGTCGTCGTCCGGCGCGGCGAGGGGCTGGTGCTGCGGCTCGGCGACGGGCGGACGTTCACGGTGACCGTGGACGACGCGGAAGCGGCCGTACGGGCGATCCGCGGGCTGCTGCGGAGGGCGACGCCCACGGGGCCGGGGGTCTGAGGCCTCCCCGGGGTCGCCGAGCGCCCACAGGGCGCGCGGCTAGACTCCGGCACGTGAGCACCACCATGACCCCCGTAGACGTGCCCGAACCCGCTCCCGTACCGGGGCGGGGCCGTGTGCCGCGGCGGCTGCTGCGGCCCGGTGCGGCCGTCCTGTCCGGGCTTCTGCTCTTCCTGAGCTTCCCGCCCCGGCCGCTGTGGTGGCTCGCGCTGCCCGCGTTCGGGCTGCTCGGCTGGACCCTGCGCGGCCGCAGGCTGCGCGCCGGGTTCGGCCTCGGCTACCTGACCGGTCTCGGCTTCCTGCTCCCGCTGCTGGTGTGGACCGGCGAAGAGGTGGGCCCCGGGCCGTGGCTGGCGCTCGCCGGAGTCGAGGCGCTGTTCGTCGCCGCCGCGGGTCTCGGCATCGCCGCGGTCTCCCGACTGCCCCTCTGGCCGGTCTTCGCCGCCGCCGTGTGGATCCTCGGCGAGGCGGCACGCGCGCGCGTGCCGTTCGGCGGCTTCCCCTGGGGCAAGATCGCCTTCGGGCAGGCGGACGGCTTCTTCCTGCCGCTCGCGGCCGTCGGCGGCACCCCGGTTCTCGGCTTCGCCGTCGCCCTGTGCGGCTTCGGCCTGTACGAGGTGGTGCGCCAGGTCCTGAAGCGGCGTCGCCCCGGCACGGACGAGACCCCGGCACCGGCGGCCCGCGGCCCGCTCGTCGCCGCCGCCCTCGCCGTGCTCGTCCCCGTCACCGGCGCGCTGGCCGCGCTGCCACTCGTGGACGACTCCGCCGAGGACGGCACCGCCACCGTCGCGGCCGTGCAGGGCAACGTGCCGCGTCTCGGCCTCGACTTCAACTCCCAGCGCCGCGCGGTGCTCGACAACCACGCCAACCGCACCAAGGAGCTCGCCGCCGAGGTGAAGGCGGGCCGCGAGCCGCAGCCCGACCTCGTGCTGTGGCCGGAGAACTCCTCCGACATCGACCCGTACGCCAACCCCGACGCCTACGAGGTCATCGACCAGGCGGTCCGGGCGATCGGCGCGCCCACCGTGATCGGCGCCGTCATCGCGCCCGAGACCGGCAAGCTGCGCAACACCCTCATCCAGTGGAACCCCGGGCGCGGTCCGGTCGCCGAGTACGACAAGCGGCACGTCCAGCCCTTCGGCGAGTACATCCCGATGCGCTCCTTCGTACGCCTCTTCAACAGCAACGTCGACCGGGTCCGGCGCGACTTCGGCGCGGGCACCAAGGTCGGCGTCTTCGACCTCGCCGGCACCAAGGTCGGCCTCGCCACCTGCTACGAGGCGGCCTTCGACTGGGCCGTGCGGGACACCGTCACGCACGGGGCGCAGATCATCTCCGTGCCCAGCAACAACGCGACCTTCGGGCGCAGCGAGATGACCTACCAGCAGCTCGCCATGTCCCGGGTGCGGGCCGTCGAGCACAGCCGCAGCGTGGTCGTGCCCGTCACCAGCGGCGTCAGCGCGGTCATCCGCCCCGACGGGGAGATCGTGGCGCAGACGAAGCTGTTCACGCCGGACGTGCTCGTCGAGAAGGTGCCGCTGCGCTCCTCGCTGACCCCCGCGACCCGCATGGGCACCCTGCCCGAGGCGCTGCTCGTCGCCCTCGCCGTGGCCGGTCTCGGCTGGTCGGCGGCCCGTTCCGTGCGGGCCCGGCGGGGCCGGACCGGCGCCGCCGCCTGACCAGGGCGGCCCGCCCCGGGCCCGGAAGATGATCTAGGGTCGCCCCATGGGCACCCCTGACTTCATCCGCGACATCCGGGCCTCCGCAGGTCACCAGCTGCTCTTCCTGCCGGGCGTGAGCGCGGTCGTCTTCGACGACCGCGGACGGGTGCTGCTCGGCCGGCGCGCCGACACCGGGATGTGGGCGGTCATCGGCGGGATCGTCGAGCCCGGCGAGCAGCCCGCCGCCTGCGCCGTCCGCGAGGTGTACGAGGAGACGGGCGTGCACTGCGTGGCCGAACGGATCGTGCTCGTCCAGACCCTGCGCAAGCCGGTCGTCTACCCCAACGGCGACCAGTGCCAGTTCATGGACGTCTCCTTCCGCTGCCGTGCCGTCGGCGGCGAGGCCCGGGTCAACGACGACGAGTCGCTGGAGGTCGGCTGGTTCGAGACCGACCGGCTGCCCGAGATGAAGCGCTTCTCGTACCTCCGGATCGAGAAGGCACTGGTCGACGAACCCACATGGTTCGACACCACCTCCCAGGGCTGAACTGTGGGTGGAGAACACATCGGTCGGGGGTGGGGCGGTTCATAGGGTGCGGAGCATGAGCGCCCCCACCACATCAGGTCCCGTACCGGCCCAGGCCCCCGCGCCCGGTCCCGTACCCGGGGCCGTCACCCTCGACCTCTCCGGGCGCACCGCGCTCGTCACCGGCGCCGCCAGCGGCATCGGCCGGGCCTGCGCGCTGCGGCTCGCCGCCGCCGGGGCCCGGGTCAGAGCCGTCGACCGGGCCGCCGAAGGCCTCGACGAACTGGCGGGAGCCGCCCAGGGTCTCGCGGGCGCGGTCGAGCCCCGGCTGCTCGACCTCACCGACCTCGACGCCGCCGAGGCGGCCGCGGCGGGCACCGACATCCTCGTGAACAACGCCGGACTCCAGCTCGTCCGGCCCATCGAGGAGTTCCCCCCGGAGGTCTTCCACACCGTCCTCACCGTGATGCTCGAAGCACCGTTCCGGCTGATCAGGGGCGCGCTGCCGGAGATGTACGCGCGCGGCTGGGGCCGGATCGTCAACATCTCCTCCGTCCACGGGCTCCGCGCCTCGCCCTTCAAGTCGGCCTATGTGGCCGCCAAACACGGTCTGGAGGGCCTCTCCAAGACCGCCGCCCTCGAAGGCGCCCCGCACGGGGTCACCTCCAACTGCGTCAACCCCGGCTATGTGCGCACGCCCCTGGTCGAGCGCCAGATCGCCGACCAGGCCGCCGCCCACGGCATCCCCGCCGAGCGGGTCCTGACCGACGTCCTGCTGAAGGACTCGGCGCTGAAGCGGCTCATCGAACCCGAGGAGGTCGCCGAGGCCGTGGTCTACCTCTGCGCCCCGCAGGCCTCGTTCGTCACGGGCACCTCGCTGGTCCTCGACGGGGGCTGGACGGCCCACTGAGCGCCCGCGCGCCGAGTCCGTTGTCCACAGGCGGTTGTCCAGGGCTGGTGCGACCCCCCGTACGGCAGGTATCCCTGTGACCATGACCCACGAACAGGCCGTCTACCTGGAGCTCCTCGCCCGCGGCGCCGCCACCGAGGCGTACGACCGGCCCGCGCTGCTCGCCCGAGCGAGCGGCGCGGGACCGGAGGAGCTGGCCCAGCTGGAGCAGGCCAAGCAGCTCGCGCTGCGGGTCCGGGCCGAGCTGGAGGGCCGGCGGCGGCGCGAGGCCGAGCTGTCCGCGCTCTTCGAGACCGCCAACGACCTCGCGGGCCTGCGCGACCTCGACGACGTGCTGCGCGCCATCGTCCAGCGCGCCCGCTCCCTGCTCGGCACCGAGGTCGCCTACCTCAGCCTCAACGACCCGGCCCGTGGTGACACCTACATGCGGGTCACCGAAGGCTCCGTCTCCGCCCGCTTCCAGCAGCTCCGGCTCGGCATGGGGGAGGGACTCGGCGGCCTCGTCGCCCAGACCGCCCGGCCGTACGTGACCGACGACTACTTCCACGACGCGCGCTTCCAGCACACCGAGCCCATCGACGGCGCCGTCGGCGACGAGGGCCTGGTCGCCATCCTCGGCGTGCCGCTCACCCTCGGCAGCCAGGTCATCGGCGTCCTCTTCGCCGCCGACCGGCGGGCCAGGGTCTTCGAGCGCGAGCAGGTCGCCCTGCTCGGCTCCTTCGCCGCCCACGCCGCCGTCGCCATCGACACCGCGAACCTGCTCGCCGAGACCCGCTCCGCCCTCGCCGAGCTGGAGCGCGCCAACGACATCATCCGCGAGCACAGCGGCGTCATCGAGCGGGCCTCCGAGGTCCACGACCGGCTCACCGAACTCGTGCTGCGCGGCGGCGGGGTCCACGACGTGGCCGCCGCCGTCTCCGAAGTCCTCGGCGGCACCGTCGAGTTCACCGAGGAGACCGCCCGCCCCGGCCGGATCACCGAGGGCCACGCCACCCGCGACGGCGACGACTGGATCGCCGCCGTCTCCGCCGGCGGCGAGAGCTTCGGCGCCCTCGTCCTGCGCGGCAGCCCCGACATCGACCCCGTCGACCTGCGCACCCTGGAGCGGGCCGCCCTGGTCACCTCGCTGCTGCTGCTCGCCCGCCGCTCCGCCGGCGAGGCCGAACAGCGCGTCCGCGGCGAGCTCCTCGACGACCTCCTCGACGCGCCCGACCGCGACCGGCGACTGCTGCGCGAGCGCGCCGCCCGGCTGCGCGCCGACAGCGACGGGCCCCATGTGGTGCTCGCCGCCCGCATCGACCAGGCGGGCGGCGGAGCCGAGCCGGAGACCGGCGGACGGGAGAGCGCCGACCGCCAGCGGCTGCGCTCCGCCGCCTCCCACCTGGCCGCCACCCGGCACGGCCTCGCCTCCGCCCGCGACGGCGGCACGGTCCTGCTGCTGCCCCTCGGCCCCGGCGAGAGCGCCGCCGAACTGGCCCGGCAGACCGCCCGACACCTCGGCGGAGCCCTCCACGAGCCGGTCACCGTCGGCGCCTCCGCCCCCCTCACGGCCCCGCTCGCCCACCCGGACCGGGTCGCCCCGGCGTACGAGGAGGCCCGCCGCTGCCTCGACGCCCTGCGGCTGCTCCACCGCCAGGGCGAGGGCGCGGCCGCCGAGGACCTCGGCTTCCTCGGCCTGCTGCTCGCCGACACCCGCGACATCGAGGGCTTCGTCGACCGCACCATCGGCCAGGTCGTCGCCTACGACCGGCGCCGGGGCACCGACCTGGTGCGCACCATGGACGCCTACTTCGCGAGCGGGATGAGCCCCGCCCGCACCAAGGACGACCTGCACGTCCACGTGAACACCGTGGCCCAGCGCATCGACCGCATCGGCCGCCTCCTCGGCCCCGACTGGCAGACCCCCGCCCGCGCCCTGGAGATCCAGCTGGCCCTGCGCCTGCACGCCCTCGCGGAGGCCGTCATACGCTGACGGACCCGCTCCGGTCGCCCACGGCGTGCCGCGCGGCCTGCCGCCGGGGGAACGTCGGTGGGGAGCGCGGGCATCGGCGGGTTCCGGTAGGCGTCCACCGCCGTCGCCGCGCCGAGCGGGTACGTCGCGACGAGCCCGGCGGCCACCGCCGCGACGGCCGTGGCCGACCCGGCCGCGAGGAGCCGCAGCCGTATCGCCGTGTCCCGCAGGTCGAGCCGGCCCAGCGCCAGACCGAGCACGAGGAACGGCAGGACCGAGACGGTGTCCTGGGTGCTGCCGCCGAGGCCCCGTCGGGTCCATCGGGTCCGGGACGAGCCCCCACCCGCCGGCCCGCGCGGCGGCGACCTTGAAGACGGGCGCCGCCACCGCGAGCGCGCCCGCGAGCCCGCGCAGCGTCGGCACCCGCAGCCGGGACAGCGGCAGCAGGAGCAGCAGCCACAGCGCGTAGAAGTGCAGGATCTGGACCTCCCAGTCGCCCATGGCGCCGAGCGTCAGACCGAGCAGCAGGAGCAGCCCGGCCCGTACCAGGACGCGGCGGCCGTCGGCGCGCCGGGCGTCCCCGGCACGGGGCCGGTGCCCGCCGGTCATGAGGGCGAGCGAGAGCCCGGCCAGGAGGAAGAAGATCTCGCGCGAGCGGGTGCCGAGGAAGCCGTTGATCCAGAGCACCGATTCGTTCGGAGGCCGCCCCGGCGGAGCGGCGGAGAGCCAGCCGGTGAGGACGAAGTGCGCCCAGACCATGCCGAGGACGGCGAGCAGTCGACCGGCACGCGGGACGGCCGGGGGAGACACGGATTTCACGGAATTCCTTGAGATGAGGGACATGGTCAGCCGGCCTTCGGGAAGCTGAAGGAATAGCCCTGTTCCTTGAACCACGGAAGCAACTGCTCCAGCGCCGCCATGGTCTGCTCGCGATTGCCGCCGCCGTCGTGCATCAGCACGGTCGGGACGGCCCGTACGATCTGGTCGGTACCGGGCCGTTCGTAATCGCTCGGGTCGACGTTCCAGCCGAGGTTCCGCATGCCTTCCGAGGCGGCGATCTGCCGGCTTTCCGGGGTGAAGGCGCCGCCGGGGGCGCGGTAGTACCAGACCCGTTCGCCGCCCGAGGCCGCATCGATCATGGCCTTGGCGTCCAGGACCTCCTTGCGCTGGTAGTCGACCGGCTTCTTGTCCATGGCGGTGTCGTGGCCGATCGAGTGGTCGCACAGCCGGTGCCCGGCGGCGACGACCCGCTTCACCAGGTCGGGGTGGGCGGCGGCGTTGGGCCCCGTCATGCAGAAGACGGCCTTGGCCTCGTATTTCTTCAGGATCTCCAGGGCCTTGGGGGTCCAGCGCGGGTCGGGGCCGTCGTCGAGGGTGAGGTTGACCGTCTTCCCCTCGTCCTCGGAGCCTCGGACGATCGCCATGTCCACCTTCGGGTCCGGCAGCTCCGGCGCGAGCGCCGCGTCGCCGGACCCGGCGGCCGAGGAGTCCGAGGAGTCCGCCGCCTCGGCCGACCCGCCGTCCGGCGCGGGCAGCAGCGTGACCGAGGCCAGGGCCAGGCCGGAGAGGATCGCCCCCGCGATCGTCCTGCCGCGCTTCCGGTCCCGCTTCGTGCATTCCGTTTCGTTCTCGTTCATGCCTTCGACGCAAACACGCCGGAATGCCCGGGACGGAGGCCGTCATCGTTTCGTCACACGACACGAAAAGGCTCGTCATCCGCGTCGAGCACACTGTTCAAGAAATCCGGCGAAATCCGGGGCACGATGGCCCAGGAAAGATCGCGGAGAGGAAAGCGGAGTCACCAGCACCCATGACACGAGTTCTGCTGATCGAGGACGACCTGGCCGTACGGAAGGGGGTCACACTGGCGTTGCGCCGGCGCGGTCACGAGATCGAGACCGCGGCCAGCGGCGAGACCGGACTGCTCGCCCTGGAACGCGCACAGCCCGACCTCGTCCTGCTCGACCTGATGCTGCCGGGGATGAGCGGCCTGGAGGTGTGCCGGCGGATCAGGGAGACACGGCAGATCCCGATCATCGTCCGCGTCCACGAGCAGGACCTGGCCGGCGCCTGGGACCTGCGCTGCGACGCCTCCGGCAGCGCCTACCCGGCGGAGGCGCCGACACCCGCGGCGTAATGTCATGGCTGCGCCAGGACCGTTTCCTCAGGAGGTCACCCCATGACCGCACGCCCCGACGGGCTCCCGCTCTCCGGCATCACCGTCGTCAGCCTCGAACAGGCCGTGGCCGCGCCCTTCGCCACCCGCCAGCTGGCCGACCTCGGCGCCAGGGTGATCAAGGTGGAGCGCCCCGGAGAGGGGGACTTCGCGCGCCGGTACGACACGACCGTGCACGGCGAGTCCAGCTACTTCGTGTGGCTCAACCGGTCGAAGGAGTCCCTCACCCTCGACCTGAAGAGCGAGGCCGGCCGCGAGGTCCTGGAGCGCCTGCTCGAAGGGGCCGACGTGTTCGTGCAGAACCTGGCGCCGGGCGCCGCCGCCCGCATGGGGCTCGGCGCGGAGGCGCTCGCCGAGCGCTTCCCCTCGCTGATCCCCTGCACCGTCTCCGGATACGGGACCAGCGGACCCTGGGCCGACCGCAAGGCATACGACCTGCTGGTGCAGTGCCAGACCGGACTGGTGTCGCTGACCGGGAACGAGCACGGGGCCGCCCGCGCCGGGGTGTCCGTCGCCGACATCGCCGCCGGGATGTACGCCTACAGCGGCATCCTCACCGCCCTGTTCACCCGCGCCACCACGGGCGTGGCCCGCGCCGTCGAGGTGTCGCTCTTCGAGGCGCTCGCCGAATGGATGGGCCAGCCCGCCTACTACACGCGCTTCGGCGGCACCCAGCCCCCGCGCGTCGGCACCCGGCACGCCACCATCGCCCCCTACGGCGCCTTCACCGCCGCCGACGGCAAGGACGTCCTGTTCTCCATCCAGAACGAGCGCGAATGGGCCGCCCTCTGCGAGCGGTTCCTCGGCAGGCCCGGCCTGGTCGACGACCCGCGGTTCGCCACCGGCTCCGACCGCGTCGCCCACCGCGACGAACTGGACGCGCTCGTCGCCGCCCGGTTCGCCGAACTCGACAGCGCGACGGCGGGCAAGCTGCTCGACGAGGCGGGCGTCGCCAACGCCGGGGTCAACGACATCGCCGAGTTCCTGGAGCACCCCGTGCTCAGCGCCCGGGACCGCTGGCGCGAGGTGCCGATCCCCGGCGGCGCCATGGTGCCCGCGCTGCTGCCCCCGGCCGATCTCGCGGGCGTCGATCCCCACATGGGCGCGGTGCCGGCCGTCGGCGAGCACACCGAACGCATCCTCGTGGAACTCGGGTACGAGGCGTCCGACATCGCCCGGATGCGGGCCGGCCATGCCGTCTGAGGGCCTGTCACCAGACCTGCCGGTCAAGCTCGTTCATGCCTGCCGACGCGACGGGACCGGCGGCAGTCCCACCGCCGTCGTCCTGGAGACGGGCCGGCGCGGCGAGCCGATCGACGACGAGGCCCGCCGCCGGGTGCCCGGAGCGTGGGGCGCCTCGCACGCCGTGTACGTCCGCGTGCACGACGAGGATGCCCCCGAACCCACCGTGGACCTGCGCTTCTTCACCGCCGAGGGAGAACTGCCCGCCTGCGGGCACGGCACCGTCGCCGCACTCGTCCTCCTCGCCTCGCGCGCCACGCCGGGGGAGCCGTACCGCGCCACCCTCCGCACCGCCCGGCACGTCCTCCCCGGCCGGGCCCGAGCGGAAGGGGACCAGGGCAGCGGCCTGTTCGACCCCGGCCCCGTCGACCTGCGCGCACCCACCCCCGCCGAACTCGCCCTCGTCCTGCCCGCCCTGGGCCTCGCCCCCGGCGAAGCGGGCCCGGACGTCCAGGTCGCGGGGGTCGGCCGGGAACGGATCCTGGTGCCCGTGGACTCCCGGGCCGCCCTCGCCGCGCTCGCGCCGGACCCCGCCCGGCTGCGCGCCGCCTGCGACCGGCTCGGACTCCTCGGCGCCTACGTCCACTCGCCGCCGTCCCCCTCGGGATCCCTCGCGGCCCGCATGTTCGCGCCCTCCATCGGGGTCCCCGAGGACATCGCCAACGCCAACAGCACCGCCTGCCTCGCCGCCCACCTGGCCACGCGCGGCCACACCGACCTCGCCGTCGACATGGGCGACGCGCTCGGCAGCCCCGCGCGGATCACGGCCACGGTCGTGGACCGGCGGGATGCCGGGGCGGGGGTGGGGGCGGGGGTGGGGGCGGGAGCCGGGGCGGGGGTGTCCCGTCCGGGGCCCCGGATCCTCATCGGCGGCACGGCGCTGATCGAGGGATAGGGGGGAGCCCCGCCCGTCACGCCTCGCGGTAGAGCGCGGTGAGCAGTTCGATGACGGTGGGGGCGGCGGGGTGCGGGTCGTCCCGCCACCAGGCCAGCCGGACCGCGACCGGCTCGGCGTCCCGCACCGGGCGGTACACCACCCCCGGGCGGCGGTACTGGCTCGCGGTCGCCTCCGCGCTCATGCCGATGCGCCGGCCGGTGGAGATCGCGGTGAGCCAGTCGTCCACGTCGAAGGTCTCCTCCGTCGCCGGCCGGGAGTCCGGTGGCCACAGTTCCGGCGTGGTGGTGCCGGTGCGCCGGTCGATCAGCAGCGTGTGACCCGTCAGGTCGGCCAGGCGCACCGAACGGCGCCGGGCCAGCGGATCGTCGGCGGCCATCACGCACAGCCGCCGTTCCAGCCCCACGATCGCGGAGTCGAAACGCCGGTCCTCCAGCGGCCTGCGCAGCACCGCGAGATCGCACGAGCCCTCCGCGAGCCCGGCGGTCGCGGTGTTCACCCGTACCATCTGCAGCTCGCCCTCCGGATGCGCCGCCGCCCACCGGCGCTGGAACGCCGGGGTGTGCCGGCCCAGGGCCGACCAGGCGTAGCCGATCCGGAGCACACGCTGCCCGGACGTGGCCTCCCGGACCAGTTCGTCCGCCTCCGCGAGCACCCGCCGTGCGTGCGCCACCACCCGTATCCCGTTCGCCGTCGGGGTCACCGAGCGCGAGGTGCGCCGCAACAGGCGTACGCCGAGCGCTCGTTCGAGGGAGGCGAGGGTGCGGGAGACGGCCGCCTGGGAGACGCCGAGCGTGAGCGCCGCGTCGGTGAAGGTGCCCTCGTCGACGATCGCCACGAGACAGCGCAGCTGCCGCAGCTCCACACCCGCGCCGCCCGTGCCGTTCCTGTCGTCCATGACTCCAGCGTATAGATCTGACTCGTTCATGCATTTTGCGCAAGGAGGCCCCGCCCCGACGATCTGCTCATGCACTCTGCTCCTGCCGCCGGAACCGCCCCGGCACCGCGCACCGGGCCGACGCCGCGCGCCTCCTCGGCGGGCGTCGCCGCCATGCTCGGCAGCGGTCTGTCCAACCAGATCGGCGCCGCCAGCGGCTCCCTCGCCTTTCCCGTCCTCGGGCCCGTCGGCGTGGTCGCGGTGCGCCAGTACGTCGCCGCCGCCGTCCTGCTGGCCGTCGGGCGGCCCGCGCTGCGCAGTTTCACCTGGCGCCAGTGGCGGCCGGTCGCCCTGCTCGCGGTCGTCTTCGGCACCATGAACCTGTCCCTCTACACCGCCATCGACCGCGTGGGCCTCGGGCTCGCCGTGACCCTGGAGTTCCTCGGGCCGCTCGCCATCGCGCTGGCCGCCACCCGCCGCCGGGTCGACGCGTTCTGCGCGGTTGTGGCGGCGGCCGGGGTCGTCGTCCTCATGCGCCCGCAGCCCACCACCGACTACGTGGGGATGGGCGCGGGGCTGCTCGGGGCGGTGTGCTGGGCCTCGTACATCCTGCTCAACCGCACGGTCGGCAGCCGCGTCCCCGGCGCCCAGGGCAGCGCGGCGGCGGCGCTGCTGTCCGCCGTCATGTTCCTGCCGATCGGGCTCTACGTCGTCCTGCACCACCCGCCGACGTCCGCGTCCCTCGGGTACGCGGTCGCCGCCGGTCTGCTCGCCTCGGCCGTGCCGTACCTGGTGGACCTGTTCACCCTGCGGCACGTGCCGCCCGCCGCCTTCGGGCTCTTCATGAGCGTCAACCCCGTCCTCGCGGCCCTGGTCGGCTGGATCGGCCTCGGCCAGGGCCTCGGCTGGATCGAGGCGGCCGCCATCGGGGCCGTCGTCGGTGCCAACGTACTCAGCATCGCCGCCTCGGGCCGAGGGCGGCCCGGCGCCTGAGTCCGGGGCCGGTCGTCAGGCGTCGGAGGGACCGGCCCCGCCCGGTCCGCCGTCATCCGCCGCGCCAGTGCCACCTGCCCCCGAGCCTCCCGCCCCCGCTCCACCCGCCCCAGCCTCACCCGCTTCCGCTCCACCCGCTTCCGTCCCCTCCACCCCACCCTCCTCGCGCAACGCCGTACGCACCGACCACACCACCGACACCAACGGCACCGCCACCACCGCCCCGAGGATGCCGGCCGCGATCGTTCCCGCGACCACCGAGAGGGCCACCACCAGGGGATGCAGCCGCACGGCCCAGCTCATGACGAGCGGGTGCAGCAGGTGGCCCTCGATCTGGCCGATGATCACGATCAGGGCGATCACGATCGCGGCCACCCACGGGCCCTTCGACGCGAGCGCCACGACGGCCGCCACCGCGAGGGCGACCGGGGAGCCGATCAGCGGGATGAACGCGGCCAGGAACTCCAGCAGCGCCAGCGGCACCGCGAGCGGCACGCCGAGCAGCCACAGGGCGATGCCGACGAGGATCGCGTTGGTAGCGGCGACCAGGACGATCCCGTGGGTGTAGCCGGTGAACGTGCGCCAGGCGGCGAGCCCGCCGACGCCCACCCGGCGGCGCGCGGACGGCGGCAACTGCTCCCGGAACCAGTCCCACTGCCGGTCTCCCGAGTGGATGAAGAACACCGAGCAGAACACCGCGAGGACCAGGGTGGTCAGCACCGCCACCACCTGGTGCGCCCCGCTCAGCGCCTGGCTGACCAGGGTCGACCGGTGACTCGACAGGAAGTCCCCGATCTTGGACTGGACGTCCGTGAGCGCCCGCGGGTTCAGCCGGAAGGGCGGCCGCTGCAGCCAGCGCTCGATCCGGCCGATGCCGTCCCGGAACTCCCGTGCCAGGGTCGCGCTCTCGCCCGCGACGGCCTCGCCGACCAGGGTGAGCGCGCCGAGCACGAGTGCGATGCCGGCGAGCAGGGTGAGGGCCACCGCCAGGGGGCGGGGCAGTTTCCGCGCGACGAGATCGGCGACCGGGCGCAGCAGCGCCGTGATCACCAGGCCGAGGAAGACCGCCACCGCGACCTCGTGGAACCGCCCGAGCACGGAGAACAGGGCGTAGACGAGCGCGCCGACGACCAGCAGCCGCCACGCGTAGGCGGCGGCCGTGCGGAGGAACGGGGCGACCGTGGGCGGTGCGGCTGGCTGCATGACCGACGACGTACCACCGCAGCCGCGCCGCGCCACGCCAGGGAGCGGACATTCGCCCGACCGGGTCGGGCGAATGTCCGCTCCCCGGCACGCGTCCTAGGGCCGGTCGCCGACCAGGACGACCTCCAGGGTGCGCGGGCCGTGCACGCCCTCCACCCGGTCCAGTTCGATGTCGCTGGTCGCCGAAGGACCGGAGATCCAGGTCAGCGGGCGGGTCGGGTCGAGGCGGCCGAGGGCCAGCGGGACGGAGGCGACCACCTGGTCGGGGACGCGCACCACGCAGACGTGGTGGTCCGGGATCAGGGTGATCCGGCGGCGGCCCTGGTCGGCGGAGCCGTCGAGGACCAGGGTGCCGGTCTCGGCGACGGCCACCGCGCAGCCGGTGACCACGCTGTCGATCCGGTCGAGTTCGGCGGGGGTGCTCCCGGCGCGGTCCGGGATCCGTTCGGCGTCGCTCGCCGCGAGCCACCCGGGGTCGAGGCCCGGCGGCACGAGCACGGTCCGCGCGCCCCGTGCCGTCAGCAGTTCGGCGAGGAGCGCCGGGAGTTCCGCGGGCGTGCAGCGGTGCACCAGTGCCCGGTAGTCCGTCAGGTTCTCCGCGAGCAGGTCCACGGTCCGCTCGGGGCTCCGCTCGCCGTGCTGCCGCAGATAGGCGCGCGGGACGGCCTCCTCGTACGGCTCGGGGTCCGCCGGCAGTCCGGCGAGGGCGCGCCGCACCCGGCCGAGGACCCGGTCCCGGCTGCTCATCGTGTCTCCTCACGGTCCTGCGGGGTGCCACCGTCGTTCCGGCCGCCGTTCGTCCGCTCCCACCAGTCGCGGAACGGCTCCGCCGGCACCGGCGGCAGGTCCCGGGTGGCGCTCCAGGCCCGCCCGGGGCCGGGCAGCGTCCGGGGGTGGAGCCACCGGGTGCGGGCGGCGAGCCGCTGGCCGGTGCGCAGCACGCCCGGCCGGCCGAACGCCCAGCGGGCCGCGCGCATCGCCGCCCGTTCGGCGGCGTGGCCCTTCGCCGGACGCAGCACCACCTTGTTGCCCGCGCGGGTCGCCGGACCGCCCTGGGCGACGCGTTCGCGCAGGTGGACGAGGACCTCCGGGATGTCGATGGCGACCGGGCAGACCTCGTAGCAGGCGCCGCACAAGGTGGAGGCGTACGGCAGGGAGGCGTCGATCTCGCTCGCCGTCCCGCGCAGCTGGGGGCTGAGGATGGCGCCGATGGGCCCCGGGTAGACCGAGCCGTACGCGTGCCCGCCGGCCCGCTCGTACACCGGGCAGACGTTGAGGCAGGCCGAGCAGCGGATGCAGCGCAGCGCCTGTCGGCCCACGTCGTCGGCGAGGGTGTCGGTGCGCCCGTTGTCGAGCAGCACCAGATGGAAGGCGCGCGGCCCGTCGCCGTCGCTCGTGCCGGTCCACAGGGAGGTGTACGGGTTCATCCGCTCGGCGGTCGAGGAGCGCGGCAGGGTCTGGAGGAACACCTCCAGGTCGCGCCAGGTCGGGATCGTCTTCTCGATGCCGACGACCGAGATGAGCGTCTCGGGCAGGGTCAGGCACATCCGGCCGTTGCCCTCGGACTCGACGACGACCAGCGTGCCGGTCTCGGCGACCATGAAGTTGGCGCCGGAGATGCCGACCTTGGCCCGCAGGAACTTCTCCCGCAGGTGGAGCCGGGCCGCCTCGGCCAGCTCGGCGGGGGAGTCGGTGAGGCCCTCGGGCGCCGGGCGGCCCCATTCCTTCATCTCGGAGCGGAACACGTCCCGGATCTCGCCGCGGTTGCGGTGGATGGCGGGGACGAGGATGTGCGAGGGCCGGTCGTCGCCCAACTGCACGATCAGTTCGGCGAGATCGGTCTCGTAGGCGCGGATGCCCTCGGCCTCCAGGGCCTCGTTGAGGCCGATCTCCTGGGTGGCCATCGACTTGACCTTGACGACCTCAGACTCGCCGGTGGCCTTCACCAGGCCGGTGACGATCCGGTTGGCCTCCGCCGCGTCCGCCGCCCAGTGCACCGTGCCTCCGGCGGCCGTCACCGCCTCCTCCAACCGCAGCAGGTAGTGGTCCAGATGGCGCAGCGTGTGGTCCTTGATGCGCCGGCCGGCCTCCCGCAGCTCCGCCCAGTCCGCGAGCTCCGCGACGGCGGCGGCCCGCTTGGCGCGGATCGTGTGGGTGGCGTGCCGCAGATTGCCGCGCAGCCGCTCGTCGGCCATGGCCTCGCGCGCCGCCTCGGGGAACGCCGGCATGCCGACGAAGGTGCCTTGTCCGCTCATGCCAAGGGCTCCTCTTCCGTGCTCGCCAGGATCTCCGCGATGTGCACCGCCCGCAGCCCGGTCCGCAGCCCCGGCCCCGACCCCGTTCGCAGGCGCGCCATCGTCCCTCCGAGGTGCATCAGACACGAGTTGTCGGCCGCGCACAGCACCTCCGCGCCGGTGGACTCGGCGCTGCGCACCTTGTCCGCGCCCATCGCCGCCGAGACGTCCGGGTTCTTCAGGGCGAAGGTGCCGCCGAAGCCGCAGCACTCCTCGGCACCCGGCAGCTCCCGCAGGTCGATCCCCTTCACCGCCCGCAGCAGCCGCAGCGGACGGTCGCCGAGCCCGAGGCCGCGCAGCCCGTGACACGTGGGGTGGTACGTGACCGGGTGCGGGTAGTGGGCGCCGACGTCCGTCACCCCCAGCACGTCGACGAGGAACTCCGTCAGCTCGTACGTCCTCGGCACCACGGGCGCCAGGACCGTGGCCAGCTCGTCCCCGCGCCCCTCCGACCGGGCCCGCTCGCCCAGCCGCGGATACAGCTCCCGCACCATCGCCCCGCACGAACCGGAGGGCGTCACGATCGCCTCGTAACCGCCGAAGACCTCCGCGAAGCGCCGCGCGAGCGGTTCGGCCTCGTGCCGGTAGCCGGTGTTGTAGTGGGCCTGCCCGCAGCAGGTCTGCCCCTGCGGGAAGTCGACGTCGACGCCGAGGCGGGTCAGCAGCCGCACCACGGCACGGCCGGTGTCCGGGTAGAGCGTGTCGTTGACACAGGTCAGGAACAGGGCGACACGCATCGCGGCTCCTTCGGGAAGGTCGGGGGCGGCGGGGGCTTGCACCAACTGGTGATCACCCTAGACAGCACGCCCCCTTGCCTGCCCCCGGAGACGCAGAACGCCCGCTTCCCCGGGAGAGAACGGGAAGCGGGCGTTCTGGGTCAGACGTGGGCCGGGCGGATCAGCGCTTGGTGCCCTTGATGACGATGTCGCCGATGCCGACGTGGAGGCGGCCGCTCGCCTCGAAGCCGAACTCGGCGGCCCACTCCTCGTACTCCTTGGGCGTGTAGACCATGCCCTCGCCCGACGCGATGGTCAGGAAGTACGCGGACAGGGCGGCCGCCACGTCCGGGCCGGTCTCGTCGTCGTGGGCCAGCGGGGTGGCCACGAACAGGCCGGCGCCGGGCTCGACGGCGCGGGCCGCCTTGGCGATGAGCTCCTTGTTGCGGTCCGCCGACCAGATCTCCAGGAAGTGGCCGAAGAGGACGGCGTCGCAGCCCTTGGGGAAC
Organism: Streptomyces sp. NPDC023157; assembly: GCF_055560575.1. Classification (NCBI taxonomy): domain Bacteria; kingdom Bacillati; phylum Actinomycetota; class Actinomycetes; order Kitasatosporales; family Streptomycetaceae; genus Streptomyces; species Streptomyces sp. NPDC023157. Next base: position 559,619 of record NZ_JBVHIL010000003.1, on the reverse strand, counting down.
TCGTCCTTGAAGACGTCGAGGCCGACGGCGCGGACCCGGTCGCTCAGGCCGAGCGAGGCGATCTTCTGGTTGGCGCGCTCCGCCACGGTGGGCAGGTCGGCGATGGTGATCTGCAGGTGCGGCCAGCGGCGCGCCAGGTGCGTCGCGTTGACGGCCGTACCGCCGCCGATGTCCAGCAGGTGGGTGTAGCCGGACAGGTCCAGCTCCTGCACGAGCTCCTCGGCCATGACACGGCTCACGGAGCCCATCATGTTGTGGAACACGGTCTCCTTCGCCGGGTCCAGCGCGAGGCGGCCGTACAGCGTCGGGGAGTCGCCCGGGACCTCCTTCTGGAGGCCGACGTTGCTGTACTCCTTCAGCGACTCGTAGAACCAGAACATCGGCCGGTAGTTGATCTGCTGCTCCCACGGCACGAACGCGGCCGGGATGTCGTCCAGCTTGCCGGCCAGCGGCTCGGAGACCGCCGTGTTGTAGTAGCGGTCGTCCTCCTTGCGCAGCAGGCCGGCGCTGGTGCAGCCGAGCAGCAGGATGCGGGCCGGCTGCTCCTGGATGCCCAGCCGGTCGGCGACGTCCTTCCGGGTGAGGCCGGGCTCGCGCCCCAGCACCTCGAAGAGGCCGAACTGGCAGGCGGCGCTCAGGTACTGGAACCTGTAGTGCCCGTAGAAGAGCTCACGCAGCGGCTCGATGGAACCGGTCGAGGGGTCGATCGAAGTGTCCGACATTGTATTTCGCTCCCAGATTCAGTGCGTGGTGAATACCCGGTCGGGCGAGGTCTTTTCGGGCCGGCCGCTCAGCGGAGGCGTGAATACAGGCTGTCGCACGGGGAGTTGTGGAGCATCACGTATTCATGCGATCTGCGAAAGGGCCCGGTGGGGCGGGTTAATGGACTCTCGTGATGCCCGGGAACGGCACGGGAACGGTCCGGGAACGGGTGAATTTCGGTAGCACGCGTACCGGGGGATCCCTTTTGAATCGCCTTTGTGGTAGGGCGCGTCGGGCAGGCGCCGCCGTACCCGGGCATACGCGAACGCGCCCCCTGTCGACGGCGGGAAGCCGTCGGCAGGGGGCGCGCCCGGGAAGCCGGAACGGGTCAGGCGTTCTCCTTCTTCGGCACCGCCAGGCTGACCAGCGCGATGCCCACGGCGATCCCCGCCGCGCAGAGGAAGACCAGGTCGTAGCCGGAGGCCACGGCCTCCGCCTTGGAGGTGCCCGCGGCCGCGTCGGCGGCCTTGGCGCCGGCGGCCGTCGCGAGCACCGCCAGACCGATCGAACCGCCCACCTGGCTCGCCGTGTTGGCGAGACCGCCGACGATGCCCGCGTACTCCTCGGGAGCGCCCGCGGTCGACGCGGCCATGAGGGTGGGGAAGGTCAGACCGATGCCGACCGAGATGAGCAGCGTCGGGCCGAGCACGCTCGCCGCGTAGCCGCTGCCGGGGCCGGCCGCGGACAGCCACAGGAAGCCCGCCACGAAGCAGGCGCTGCCGGCCAGGATCAGCGGACGCACACCGACCTTCGGCAGCCAGGCCGAGGCGTAGCGGGCGACCACCATGAAGCCGACGGCGGCGGGCGTCTGGCCGAGACCGGCCTGGAGCGCGGTGAAGCCGAGGACGTTCTGCAGGAAGAGCGCCGTGAAGTACCACATCGCGATGGCGATCCCGCCGAACAGCAGCAGCATCGCGTTGCCGGTGGCGATGCCCCGGTTCCTGAACAGCTTCAGGGGAACCATCGGGTGCGCGACCTTCGTCTCCACCACCAGGAAGGCGAGCAGCAGGACCAGGCCCACCACGATCGGTCCGACGACCAGGGGGTCGCCCCAGCCGTGGTCCGCGATGTGCATGACGCCGAAGACCACCGCGGCCAGGCCGAGGGTGCCGGTGAGGGCGCCCAGGAGGTCGAGGGACTCGCGGCGGGCGTTGCGCGCGGCGGACAGCTGCGTGAGCGCCACGGTGATGAGCAGCGCGCCGATGGGCACGTTGATCAGGAAGACCCAGCGCCAGGACAGACCGGTCGTGAACGCACCGCCGACGATCGCGCCGGCCAGACCGCCCACGCCGCCCGAGGACGCCCAGGCGCCGAACGCCTTGGCCCGCTCACCCGGCTCGGTGAAGACCGTGTTGATGACCGCCAGCGTCGACGGAGCCATCATCGCGGCGCCGACACCCTGCACCACACGCGCCGCCACGAGGACCTCGGAGGCGGACGCGAGACCGCCGACGAGGCTCGACAGCGAGAACACGACCAGACCCGCGGTCAGCATCCGGCGCGGACCGAACAGGTCGGCCGCGCGTCCGCCGAGCAGCATGATGCCGGCGAAGGTGAGCAGATAGCCGTTCACCACCCAGGCCAGACCGGTGTCGGTGAAGCCGAGGTCCTCGCGGACCGACGGCAGGGCGACATTCACGATGGACGAGTCCAGGATCACCATGAACTGACAGGCGCACACCAGCGCCAGGATCAGCCAGGCCCGTCCATTCGCCGTTCCCGCGTCGCTGCGGGTGGTATTGCTTTTCTCAAACTGTTCGGTCGCCACTGACGCCTCCATAAAACGAATCTGCAATGCCCGTCACGAGTTCGCCGCCCCTGTCGGCGGCGCTTCGTCACTCGCTGCGCCCCTCACCCGGTCGATGACGGCGGCCGGGTCGGCGGGGGAGCGGTCCCCGCGCCAGGCGATGTGCTGGTCCGGGCGTACCAGCGCCAGGTCGCAGGCCCACAGGTCCCGCACCCGGTCGTCCTTCACCACGAGGTGGGTGAGCGGCAGTCCGGCCGCCTCGGCCGCGGCCAGCAGCGCGTCGGCCTGCCCCTCACCCACCGTGTCGACCAGCGTGAACTCGCGGCCGAACCGGTCGAAGAGCTGCTCGCCGTCCTCCAGCACCAGGCTCGGCGGGCGGGAGCCCGGCCAGGTGCTGGGGACGTACCGCAGCGGGTCGGAGGGCGGCTCGCTGGTCCCGTCGGCCCAGACGATGGGCGATCCGGCGTACCGGTAGTCCAGGTAGATGCCCTCGTACGTGTTCTCGCCCGGCTGCGCGGCGAGGAAGCGGCCCTGCTCCGCGGGCGTCGCGCCCTCCGCGCCGAGCCGCATGAACCGGAAGTGCACGTCGAGGTGGCGGCGCGACATGGTCATGTTGCGCAGGCCGACCGGGCGCCGCTCCGCCTCGTAGCTGTCGAGCAGCCGGGACCCGCCGAACCCGTTGAGCACCGCGGCCAGCTTCCAGCCCAGGTCGACCGCGTCGCCGGCGCCGGTGTTCATGCCGTGGCTGCCGGAGGGGAACATCTGGTGCGCGGCGTCACCGGCGAGGAACACCCGGCCGGAGCGGTAGCCGTCGGCGATCAGGTACTTCGGCGTCCAGCGCGAGGTGACGTGCACTTCGTCGATGTCCAGGTCGATGTTGAGCTGGGCACGGATCCAGGCCGCCGGATCGGCGGGCGGCGGATCGAAGTCCTCCTGGCGCATCGAGTGCAGAGCCCAGGTGCCGGCCTCGTCGAGCGAGATGATGACGTAGCGGTTGGTGAAGTAGTGCCAGAAGTAGCCGTGCCGGAACAGGCTCTCGCTGTCGGAGCTGCGGAAGGTCACGGAGTAGGCGGCCGGCAGGTCGTGGACCTCGCCGCCCTCGCCGTCCGCGATGCCGCCGTTGGTCAGCGGGATCCCGACGGCCCGACGGACGGCGCTGCCGGCGCCGTCACAGGCCGCGACGTACCGAGAGCGCACCGTGCGGGTGGTGTCGGCGTCCAGGTCGCGGAAGGTGCTGGTGACACCGTCGGCGTCCTGCTGGAGCGACTCGAAGCGCCAGAGGTTGCGCACGTCGATCAGGGGGTGACGACGGCAGTGGTCGAGAAGGACCGGCTCCAGGTCGGCCTGGGAGACGCGCTGGTACGGCTGGCTGGGCTGCCCGCCGTCCTCGTTCTCCCGGATCTGCCGCCACTTCTCCTCGACGGAGGGCTGCTGCCAGACGGCGAGCCGCTCGGCGTCGAGACCGGTCGACCAGAGCACGTCGAAGGGGTACTCGGCGGGGACGCCCGCCCTGCGGATGTCGTCCGCCACCCCGAGCCTGGCGTGGTGCTCCATGGTCCTGGGGTTGGTGAACTCCATCTTGGGATGCACGGTCGGGCCGGCGTTCTGCTCGGCGAGCACACAGGCCACACCGTGGTGGGCCAGTTCCAGTGCTGTCATCATCCCGACCGGTCCTGCACCGACCACGACTACGGGGACGTTCTCCATAGCTCCTCACCCTCCGCTGCCCTCGGTGACATACGCAGCATCCCCCTCCGGGGGCGCGTACACATCACGTGTTCGTGGGATCTTGATCGACGACGGGAACCGGCCGGTCAGCCATGCGGAATCGCGTCAACCGGTCGGTCCGTCACAAGGCCGGAACGGCCCGTTCAGCCCTTCGCGCCGAGCAGCGTCGCCGCCCAGTCGCGGCTGTACTCCTCCAGCACCGGGAAACCGCCCTCCGGCGGGGGGACCTCCTTCGACCAGTGGTAGCGGGCGCCCGGGTTGTGCACCGGCTGCCCGTCGGTGCCGAACAGGGTGGGGCTGCCCTGCACCGAGGTGCGCTTGGCCTCCTCCCAGTCCCGGTGGATCTCGGCCCGGCCCCGGCCCTCGGCCATGGCCCGCGCCAGGCCGTCGGTGTCCACGAGCGGGCAGCTGTCGGCGGCCTCCAGGATCACCGCGGGGATGCTCACGCAGCGGCTCTCCACGAGGAAGGCGCGGCGCAGCGCCGTGTCGAGCTGGTCGCTGCCGGCCAGACCGCCCACGGCCGGGTCCTTGGCGGCCTGCACGGCCTCCATAGCGGGGAGCATCGTGACCGGGTACGTGGAGTCCGGGGCGTGCCACAGCCGCCAGCCCAGCTCCGGCAGCCGGCCGGCGACGGCGACGATCTCGCTGTCGATGATGTGCTTCGGCGTGGCCATCTTGTTGAAGAGTTCGAGCGGGAACGCCCGGTGGTCGACCAGCAGCTCCACGTCGAGGCGGAGCGCCTCGGAATGCAGGGTGTCCAGGGCGAGAGCCGCCCAGGGACAGCTCAGGTCCGACCAGACGGTCAGGGTGACGGGTGCGTCGGGCACGGGATCGGGCCTCCGGTGTCGGGGTGGGTGGGGAAAGGGCGAGCGAGGGTGTGCGTGGTGTGCGTGGCGCACGTGGCGTGCTTGGCGCGCGTGCTGTGCGTGGCGTGCGTACGGGCATGGCGTGCGTGGCGTGCGTGGCGTGCGTACGGCATGGCGTGAACACGGCATTCCGTGGGCCGGTGGCCGTGCGCGGGCAGCACCGCGGGCCGGTCCCCGTCGGGGGACCGGCCCTCAGCGCTCCGCGGCCGGAACCGTACGGCCACGGCCCGGCGGCCGGGTCACATGTCCGAGGGAGCCCGGACCGCCGGCGTCAGCTGCTCGGTGTGGTTCCTGCGGCGGATCTCCTCGACCGCGCGGCGCAGGTCCTCCTCGTCCTTCGGGGGCGAGGCGAGCAGGTCGGCGATCTCCTGCTGGTAGTTCTCGTGCCCGGCCGGCGTGCCGACCAGCAGGAAGCGCATCTTGACGTCGCCGGGGTTGCGGAAGCCGTGCGGGGTGCCCTTCGGCACGTACAGCACCGTGCCGGGGGTCGCGCGGGTCACCTTCTGGCCGGTCTTGGACTCCCACTGGGTCCACGAGCCGGGCTCGGAGGTGATCACCTTGGGCTGGAAGGCGAAGAACTCCACCTCGCCCTCGAGGACGTAGAAGATCTCCTCGTGGGTGGAGTGGCTGTGCGCGCCGACGTCGAAGCCCGGCGCGAACTCGCACTCGACGGCCAGCAGGTTCGGGGTGGTCTCCTGCCCGACCTTGAGGTTCACCTGGTGGCCGATCGGCCGGCCCTCACCGGGCCCCAGCGTGAATCCGTCGGTGATCTCGCTGATGAAGGTCATGACTGCTTTCCTCTCGTATCGTTCCGGGCGCGGCCGGCCGTGACCGAAACGTCACCTTCAGCTTCCTGGGGCCGCCCGCTAGGCCACATCACGTGTTCCTGGGATCCCGATCGCCTCGACCACCTGCGACGTGGTCAGCACCGCCGCGCAGCGGTCGGCGGCCTGGCCCAGCGCCTGCCGGTGCTCCGCCGGGCCGAAGTCCGCCAGGGCGTCCGCGACCAGGAAGGGCTGGATGTCGTGGGCGAAGGCGTCGTACGCGGTGGCCAGGCAGCCGATGTGGGCGTAGACCCCGACCACGATCAGCTGGTCCCGTCCCCGGTCCCGCATCAGCTCGGTGAGCGGGGTGCGGTGGAAGGCGCTGTAGCGCCACTTCGTCAGCACCGTGTCATCACCGGTCGGCGCGATCTCCGGCAGCAGCTCCCGGTCCTCCGGGGCGCTGCTCATGCCCGGCCCCCAGAAGTCGGCGAGCAGCCCGCGCTGGCGCGGGTCCATGTCCCCGGGCTGGGCCGTGTAGGCGACCGGGATGCCCAGCGCGCGTGCCGTGTCCAGGAGCAGGCGCACATGGGTCAGGAGCGGGCCCGCGGGCTCGGCCGTGCGGTCGAACGGGGCCAGGAAGTAGCGCTGCATGTCGTGGACGAGCAGCACCGCCCGGTCGGCCGACGGCAGCCAGGACACCCGGTTCCGCGGCAGCTCGCTCTCGGTCGGGAGCGGATAGGGCGGAATCGGCGGGATCGCCATCTCGATTCTCCTTCGTGGGCGGACGACGGCGGGAGGACGGCGGCGGGCGTCGGCGGTCAGCCGAGCGCCGCGCCGCCGTCGACGTACAGGTCCTGCAGGGTGATGTGGGAGGCCTGGTCGGAGAGCAGGAACAGGACGGCCTGCGCGACCTGTTCGGCGGTGCCGACGCGCCCGAGCGGTATCCCGACCCGGAACGCCTCCAGGGAGCCCTTCACCGTGGCGTCGTTCGCCCCGTCGCCGGCCGCGTCCCACATGTCCCGCAGCATCGGGGTGTCGGTGGAGCCGGGGGAGACCACGTTGCAGCGCACGCCCCGGCCGGCGAGTTCGAGCCCGAGGCACTTGGTGAGCATCGAGGACGCCGCCTTGGACGCGGCGTACGCGCCCATCCCCACACGCGGCACGCCGCCCGCGTTGGAGGCGACGGTCACGACCGCCCCCCTGCCGCGGCCGGCCATCCGGCCGGCGACGGAGCGGGAGACCGCGAACACCCCGCGCACGTTGACGCCGAAGACCTCGTCCCACGCCTCGTCGGCGAGGTCGAGGACGGCGCCGGTACGGAGCACCCCGGCCACGTTCACCAGGAGGTCCACCGGGCCGAGCTCACGCTCCACCCGCTCCGCCGCCGCCTCGACCGCGGCGCTGTCGCGGACGTCCACACACATGGCCGTGTTCTTGACACCGGCGGCGTCGAGTTCGGCGGCCACGTCGGTGACCGGCTCCGGCGCCGCGTCCCACAGCGCCACCTGGGCGCCGTGCACCCCGAGCAGCCGGGCGACGGCCGCGCCGATGCCCTGGCCCGCACCCGTCACCACGGCGACGCGACCGCTGATCCCCTCCGTACCGGTGGACAACACCGTGCTCATTGGCTCCCCCTGCCTCGTTGATGGTGTTTCGCTTACTCCTGAACGGTGGCCTCGGCCGCCTCGGCGACGGCGTCGTACCCGAACAGCCAGGCCCGTTGGCGCAGCCCGAAGTCCGTGTCCATGGCGGCGTCCCGCTCGCGCTGCCGGTCGCCGTCCTCGACGTGGTGGTTGCGCTCGTTCTCCCGGATGAAGCGGTGGACCTGCTCGGCGCGCGGCCTGCGCAGCCCCTCGTAGCGGCGCAGCGCGTCGGGGACCGTCTTGGCGGTGGCGTCCTTGAGGCAGACGGCCAGGGCCAGCGCGTCCTCCAGGCCCAACGCGGCACCCTGGGCCCCGAAGGGCAGCATCGGGTGCGCGGCGTCGCCGATCAGGGTCACCCGGTCGGTGCTCCACTTCTCCACCGGGTCGCGGTCGTACAGCGCCCAGCGCGTCACGCTCTGCGCGGCGGACAGCAGCGACACCAGCTCCGGCGCCCAGCCCGCGTAGGCGTCGAGCAGCTCCTGCGGGGAGCCCTCGGCCGACCAGGACTCCCGCCGCCACTCGCCCGCCGGGGCGGTCGCGGCGATGCTGACAGAGCGGCCGCCCGAGATCGGGTAGGCCACGCAGTGCTGGCCGGGTCCCATCCAGATGGAGACGTGCGGCCGTTCCGCCGCCGGCCAGGCCGCCGCCGGGACGACGGCCCGGTAGATCGACTGCCCGGAGAACCGCGGCTCGTCGCCGACGGTCCGCCCGCGGATGGCCGAGCGGATGCCGTCGGCACCGATGACGACATCCGCCCGGAACTCGAAGCCGTCGGCGAACCGCAGCACCACCTCGTCGTCCAGCTCGTCGATCTCCACGCACTCCATGCCCAGGTGCAGGGCGGACTCCGGGAGTTGCTCCACCAGGGCGCTGTGCAGCCCGGCCCGGTGCAGGGCCAGGTAGGGCGCCCCGTACATGTCCGTACAGGCCTCGCCGAGGACGGTCCGGGCCAGCGTTCCGCCGTCGGCCCAGTTGCGTACGTCGATCGACTCCGGCCGCACACCGGTCCGGTCCAGGCTGCGGCCGATCCCGAGGGCCAGCAGCAGCCGCGAACCGTTGGGCGAGATCTGGATCCCGGCGCCGATCTCACGCAGGTGCCGGGTGCGTTCGAACACGTCGCAGGTGAGACCACGCTTGGACAGGGCCACCGCGAGCGCGACCCCGGCGATACCAGCGCCGACAATGGCGATTCTTGGGGGTACCTCCGCCATGCGCTGCTCTCCTTTCATGCCTCCCGTGCCGCCCGTGACAGCCGGGACCCGATGTCTGACGGACGTGCGGAAGTGGTTCAGTAGTAGAGGAGCGCCTTGCTCCAGTCCTCGTCCGGCCCGAAGAGGCTGCGCGGCTTCACCACGTCGTGGACGCCCGTGAGGGCCTCCAACGGCACCAGCGAGCCGGGCGGCACCCCGTCGATCCGCGCGGGGACGGGCCCGTACTCGGCCTCGATCGCCGCCGCCAGCGCGGTGCGGGCGGCCTCCCGGTGCTCGGGGGCCACCTCGACCTCCAGCTCCAGCAGATCGGCGCGGGCACGGGCCCGCCAGAACATGACACCGTGCTCGACCGGCAGACCGAAGACCAGCTCCTCCAGGCGCGCCTGGGTGACGGTCGCGGAGCCGACCCGGTGGCCGAACGAGGAACGCCCGAGCACCCGCACCGTCGGCAACTGCCAGCCGCACGCGCAGGGCTCGTCGGAGACCTCGACGTTGTCCTCCAGGTTGTACCGCAGCAGCGGCATGGCCTGGCGGTACAGCGGGGTGACCACCAGCTGCCCGGCGCCTTCGGCGGACAGCGTGCCGGTCCCGGGGTCGTACACCTCGAAGACCGCCCGGTCCGCCCACAGGTGCAGGTGCCCCTCCGGGCACTCGCCGGCCAGGCTGCCGGTCTCCGTGGAGCCGTACTCCTCGACCACGGGGACGCCCCAGATCTCGCTGATCCGGGCGCGCCGCGCCGGGCTGAGCGGCTCCCCGCCGACGAACACCGCCCGCAGGGCCGGGAAGTCGCGGTCCGGGACCAGCCCGGCGGCCCGCGCGGCCGCCGCCCACAGCAGGATCTCCGTGGGCATCGACCAGGTGAGGCTGACCTCCAGGTCGTGCAGCACCCGCAGCACGCGCGAGTACGGCATCGCCAGCGAACGGTTGTCGCCGGGGACCACCGTGGCGCCCTTGAGCCGCGCCGCCGCCTGCGCCAGATGACCGGTGATCATCAGCGCGTACGGGGTGCGGACCAGGAACGTGTCGTCCGGCCCGATGCCGACCCACTTGCGGGCGTACCGCTCGGCCAGATCGGTCCAGTCGCGCTCGGTGTAGTACGAGGCGGTCGGGCTGCCCGCCGTGCCGCTGGACTCGTGGTAGGTGGCCAGTTCGCCCTTCGGCACGGCCAGCATGCCGAACGGATAGGCGTCCCTCAGGTCCTGCTTGCCGGTCAGGGCCAGCCCCTCGAAGTCGGCGCGCGAGGCGGGCGCCGGCCCGCCACCGAAACGGCCTTGGTAGAAGGGCGAGTTCCGGGCCCAGACGAGCGTCTCGCGCAGCTGCTCGTCCTGCATCTTGCGGAGCTGCTCCTGATCGCGCCAGTCGCCCAGTTGGGGAAGGCGCTCCGAGAACTGCCGGCTCATGGTGACTCCAGTCCGAGAATCCGGTGGGCGTTCTGCCACAGCACCTGGTGCAGCAGCGGTTGCGGAAGCCCGAGGGCCTGGTACTTGGCCAGCTCCACCGAGGGATGCTGGAGCGGGTGCTCGGCGGAGAAGAGCACCCGCTCGGCCCCGAGCCGCTCGATCGCGACCCGGACGGTGAAGCCGAACGCCCCGGACGTCTCCACGACCACGTTCGGGACGGGCTCCACCAGGCTGATCCCGTAGGTGTCGATCAGCCCGATGCCGAGATGGCCGAGCACGAACACGGTCTCCGGGCGCTTCGCCGCCTGCGCGGCGAGGTCCGACACCCGGCAGCCCGCCCGGTCGACGCACACCACGTAGACGGGATGCCCGAACTCCGCGGCCAGATCGAGGAAGGCGGCGGTGCGCGGATCGTCCAGGGGGACGCCGTGCACCGCCGGGGAGAGCTCCAGGGCGGCGAACCGCGCGCCGTTCGCCCGGTAGTCGGCGGTCCCGCCGTGCGGGTTGCCGAACCAGAACGGCGTCAGCCGGCCGCCCGAGGCCCGCGCGGCGTCCCGTACACCGGCGTTGTCCGGGTCCGAGGTCACATGCCCGCCCTCGATCAACTGGCGGGCGAGGACGTCCAGATCGACCACACCGCCCGCCGCGACCCCGGCGCGCCCGATACCGCTGCCGTCCATCACGGACAGCAGACGGTCGAGGGCGCCGGGGGCACCGGGCAGCCTGGCGTGGAAGTCGAATACGGGCTGCCGCTCCATCAGGACGTGTCCCTACTTCTCGATGCAGAACTCGTCGATCGCGTAGCCGACGTGCCGGTCGGCGGTCGGCAGGTAGCCGAGCACCTTGTCGCCGGGCTTCAGCTCGGTGCTGTTGAGCACCGTGCCGCCGGGGCCGAGGACCCGGACGTGCCAGTCGTCCTGGAGGATCAGGTTGGCGCTCCGCCCGTCGGGCGCGACCGCGTCGATCGAGATCAGCGGACGCGACTCGATCTTCACCCGGCCGACCGTGACCACCCGGGTCTGGCCCTTGACGTCGACCGCCAGGACCTTGCTGCCGGCCTTCAGCTCGCTCAGGTAGTTGGTGCGGTCGTTCTCGCCGGAGATCGTGTACGACATGATCGCGCCGGCGTTGACACGGAACGGGCGGGTCGGCATGTAGGGCAGCGGGTGCGTCTCGCTGACGCACAGGATCATGCCCTTGGAGTGCGAACCGACCAGGATGCCCTCGTCCTCGCGGAAGTGCGAGCAGGTGTCGACACAGGCACGCTCGCCCATGCCGATGTGCTCGGTGCGCACCACCTCCAGCTCGGTCAGCTGGAGTTCGGCCGGCTGGACCTCGGCGGCGGCCTTCAGCGCGGTGGCGTCGCCGACCGTCTTCGGGGCCATCATCACGCCGTCGGAGCCGTGCTCCAGGACACCGAAGATGATGGTGGCCTCCTCCACGTCCTGGGCCACGGTGATGATGCTGCCCTCGGCCTTGGCCGCGGCGGCCAGCACGATCTCCAGCGGGATCTTGGTGGGGTCGCGGAAGAGCAGCAGCGCCCACTTCTCCTCGCGGGAGGCCACGCAGGCGTCCTCCAGCGTGTCGGCGTCGACGATCTCCACGAAACGCCCGAACTCGATCGTCGGGTGCGCCTTGGCCAGCTCGGCCGCGTCGCCCTGACGGTCGGACAGGATCACCACGTCGGCGGGCCCGAACTCCGCCGGGAGTTCCTTCCCCTGCGGGAGGAAGACCTTCTTCACGGTCGGCGGCAGGCCTTTGAGGTCCGACAGGCTGGAGCTGACGACACCGTCGATCCGCTGGTGCACGGCCTCTTCGATGACGGCCTTCTTGGCGTTCTTCAGCGAGCGGACGTCGATCCAGGTGAGCTTCACGGGTACGGCTCCTTATATGTCACACGTAAACGGGTTCCGGTTGAGCAGCGGCGGCCGGCGGACGGCGGTCCGCCCCGGCCGGACGGCCGGACAGCTGGACGGCTAGACGGCGCCGGAGACGAAGGCCTCCCGGCGGGCGGAGTGCGCGCCCGGGCCCTCGCTCGTGCTGTGCACGATCTGCGAGATCTTGCGGGCCATCGCCCCGGGGTCGGGCGCCTGGAAGACGTTGCGGCCCATGGCGACCCCGGCGGCACCGCCGCGGATCGCGTCGCCCACGAAGTCCAGGACCTGGTCCTCGGCGTCCACCCGGACCCCGCCGGCGACGATCACGGGGATGGGGCAGGCCTCGACGATGTCGGCCATCTCGTCGGGAGAGCCGGTGTAGAGGGTCTTGACGATGTCGGCGCCGAGGTCGGCGGCGAGCGTCGCGGTGTGCACGACCAGCTCGGGGTCGCGCGGGTTGCTGATCTTGGGGCCGCGCGGGTACATCATCGCGAGCAGCGGCACGTTCCAGCGGTCGCACACGTCGGCCACCGCGCCGAGGTCGGCGATCTGCTGCCGCTCGTCCCGGGAGCCGAGGTTGACGTGGACGCTGACCGCGTCGGCGCCCTGCCGCAGGGCCTCCTCGACCCCGGTGACCAGGTACTTGGCGTCCGGGTCCGGAGCGTGGGCCGTGCTGGCGCTCAGGTGCATGATCAGCGACATCCCGGTGAACCGGTCGGTCCGCACATGGCGCAGGCTGCCCTTGTGCAGGACCACCGCGTCCACCCCGTTGCCGACCAACTGCCCGACCAGGGCGTCGAGTCCGCCCCGCGCGGTCAGCGGGCCGTCCGCGATCGAGTGGTCCAGCGGCACGACCATGAGTCTCTGGTCGCGGTGACGGAACAGACGCCGCAAGCGCAGACTGCGCGCGGAATAGTTGACTGACACGACTGACCTCCCCAACTGGTGGCTCAGAGCGCCACGGTCTGCTCGGTACCGGCTCCGGACAGGTCGAACTCCTTGTGCAGCAGGCACAGCGCCTGCACGCGACGGTCCGCGGGCACGGTGACCGAGGCACGCAGCTGGGAGGAGGACACCCAGCTCGTCGCGATGCCGGCGGCGGCGAGCGCCGCGGTCATCCGGGCCACGTACTCGGGCCGGTTGAGCAGCCCCATGCCGATCAGCGAGACCTTGGCCACGTCCGAGTCCACCCGGACCTCGCCGCCGTGCACGGCGACCGCCTTGTCCAGCGCGGGCCCGACCTCGGGCACGTGGCTCCTGCGGATGGTGAACCCCATCCGGAACTCTTCCTCGTGGGGACCCGAACGGGCCACCAGATCCATCGGCACGGCGTGCCGGGCGAGGATCGACAGCACCTCGGCCGCCAGATCACTGCGTCCCCGGGCGTGCACCAGGACCCTTGCCACATCGGGGTCCGACGTGACGGCGACGACCGCGCCCCCCGTTTCCAGCGAGGTCATCTCGCTCCCCTCTTCCTCTCCTTGTCCGACAACGGTTCCCTCCTGAGTTCCGAGCGAGGTACGGACATGCAGCTCGACCCCGTGCAGCGCGGCGAGCTCCACCGCCCGTGGGTGGAGGACCTTCGCCCCCGCGAACGCCATCTCCGCCATCATCGAGGCGTGGACGAACGGGAGTTTGCGGGCGTCGGGGACATGGGTGGGGTCCGCGCTGTAGACCCCGTCGACGTCGGTGTAGATCTCGCAGCGCTGTGCCTTCAGGGCGGCCGCCACGGCGACGGCGCTGGTGTCCGAGCCGCCCCGGCCGAGCGTCACGGTGTCCCCGTGCGCGTTGTGGCCCTGGAAGCCCGTGACCACGGTGACGCTGCCCTGGTCCAGGTGCTCGTTGATCCGGGTGGTGTCGATCCGGTCGACGATGGCGGAGCCCGGCTTCCCGACCACCGCGATGCCCGCCTGGGCCCCGGTCAGCGAGACCGCGGGCACCCCCAGCCGCAGCAGTGTCAGGGCCAGCAGCGCGGCCGAGGCGCACTCCCCGGTCGCGAGGAGCTGATCGGTCTCGCGCAGGTGCTCCGTACCGATGTCGCCGCCGCCGGCGGCGGCCGCCTGTGCGAGGAGCTCGTCGGTGGCGCCGCCCCGGGCGGACACGACGACGACGGTCGACGCTCCACGGCGGTGTGTCTCGGCGATTCTCGCGGCCACCGCGTCGAGGCGCTCCGTGCTGGCCAAGGAGCTGCCACCGTATTTCTGAACCAGCACGCCCATGTCAGGAGCCCCCGTCGGCTGTTTCTGTCGAATGTCGGCTGTCGGCTGTCTGTCGAAATGTCAGATGCCTTCCGGTCGCTGTGACCCCGAAGGCGGCCTCACCCATCTGTTCGAGCGGCGAGGGTCAGCCTGGTCCAGCACAAGGTTTCGGTCATCGCCGTTTCACGGGATATCCGGGGAATGGCGTGACGGCGCGAGATCACGGGGATCACGCGAAGTCGTGATCCCCGGGCACCGGACGCCCCGTGAGGATGGTGGCAACGTCGCGTGTCCAAGGGGGCCGTGCAGGAGCCGAAGGAGCCGTCCGACGTGGGTGTGCAAGAGCTGCGGAGCCGCACGGGGGACGAGGCGCGCGTGCTGGTGGCCGGCGCGGGACCGGCGGGCGCGATCCTCTCGCTGGAACTGGCCAGGCACGGCGTACGGAGCAGGGTGGTCGACCGGGCCGCCGCTCCGCCGCTGTTCCCCAAGATGGACTACATCAACGCCCGCAGCATGGAGTTGCTGCGCAGGCTCGGCCTCGCCGACCGCATCAGGGAAGGCGCGGTGCCCGCCGGGTTCGACGCGGACTTCGTCTTCCTGACGGGCCTGGACGAGCCGCCGGTCGCGGTCTGGCGCCAGCCCTCCCCGCGGGCCCAGGCCGAGCGCTACGCCGCCGCCGCGGACGGCACCGGAGCGGCCGAGCCCTATCTGCGGATCACGGGCTCGCTCCTGGAGGACGTGCTCCGCCAGGCGCTGCGGGAGCACCCGCTCGTGGACTTCGAGGAGAGCGTCGAGGTCACCGCCCTGACGCAGGACGCGGACGGGGTCACCGTCACCCTCGCCGACCGCGGCGAGGCGCCGGCCGGCCGGAGTCGTGAGCTCCGGGTGGAGTACCTGGTCGGCTGCGACGGCGGGGGCAGCGCGGTGCGCCGCGCGCTCGGCGTCGACCAGCCCGTCAGCGGCCCCTCCAGCAGCCGCTGTTCGGTCTACTTCCGCAGCTCCGACCCGCTGCTGCGGCGCCACGGGCGCGCGTTCATCACCACCAGCGCCCGGGGCATCACCCTGGTCTCCCGGGACGAGGGCGAACTGTGGACCGCCTCGTTCCAGATACCCGACGGCACCCGCTTCGAGGGCGACCCGGTCGCCGCGATGTGCGAGAAGCTGGGCGAGGACTTCACCGTGGACGAGGTGCTCACGGTCAGCCACTGGACCGGCACCCTCGCCGTCACCGACCGCTACCGCGAGGGCCGGGTCTTCCTGGCCGGCGACTCGGCCCACCAGTTCTACCCCTTCGGCGGGCACGGGGCGAACACCGGCATCGCGGACGCCGTGGACATCGGCTGGAAGCTGGCCGCCCGCCTCGCAGGCTGGGGCGGCGAGGCCCTCCTCGACAGCTACGAGGACGAGCGGCGCCCGGTCGCCCTGTTCAACAAGGAGATGTCCAGCAACCTCCTGGAGGTCTGGCGGCGCTTCGGACAGCTCGCCCGCGACGGCGCCTCCCGCGAGCAGCTGGCCGGCTTCCTGGAGCGCGAGTCGTACCAGGTCGACAACTCCGGCATCCACTTCGGGCACCGCTACCACCGCTCCCGGGTCATCGCCGCCGAGCCGGGGCCCGCCCCGCGCTGGGAGTGGACGGGCATCACCCCCCAGGTGTGGCCCGGCGGCCGGGTGCCCGCGCTCCGACTGGCCGACGGGACCGAGCTCTTCGACCGCTTCGGCCCCGGCCTCACCCTCGTCGACCTCTCCGGCACGGGCGCCGGCGCCCCGCTCGCCAAGCGCGCCGCCGAACAGGGCGTGCCCCTGGAGCACCTGACCCTCGACGGCGCCGACGGTGCCGCGGTCCGTACGGTGTGGGGCGCCGACCTGGTCCTCGTACGGCCCGATCAGCACGCCGCCTGGCGCGGCGACCGCCTCCCGGAGGACGGCTCGGCCCTGCTCGACCTCGTGCTCGGCCGCGCGAAGGCGGTCGGGGCATGAGCGAGCTCCTCGACCTGCTGCTCGCCCGGGCCGCCCGGCCGGCCGGAGACGCCGGGCATGCCGGGGACGGCCCGGCGGACTTCGCCGGAACGCCCGTACCGGAGGCGTTCGCCCTCCTCTACCGGCCGGAGCGCACCGGCGACCGGGTGGAGATCCTGCTCGGCGACCCCGGGACCGCCGGCCTGCTCTCCGAACTCCCGCTCACCGGAACGGAGTCGGGCGACCCGGAGGGCGCCGCCGACGCCACGGACGGGCCCCGCCACCAGGTGCTGGCCCTCATCCCGTACCGCCAGATCACCGAACGCGGCTTCGTGTGCCAGGACGACCACGCACCGATCCGCACCCTGACGGTACGCAGGCAGGGGACCGTCGGCGTCGACGAACTGGTGCGACGCCTGCCGCGCACCCCCGTCGAGCTGCGCGACGCCGGATTCGACCTGGACGACCAGGAGTACGAGGCGATCGTCCGCGACGTGATCAAGCAGGAGATCGGCTCGGGCGAGGGCGCCAACTTCGTCATCCACCGCACCTTCACGGCGGACCTCCCCGGCTTCGGGCCGGAGCAGGCCCTGTCCGTCTACCGCCGCCTGCTCGCCCAGAGCCAGGGCGCGTACTGGGTGTTCCTGGTGTACACCGGGGACCACATGATGCTCGGGGCCACCCCGGAACGGCACATCAGCGTGGACGCCGGCACCGCCGTCATGAACCCCATCAGCGGCACCTACCGCTATCCGCCGGCCGGACCCGAACTCGGCGACCTGGCCGCGTTCCTCCGCGACCGGAAGGAAGCCGACGAGCTCCTGATGGTCGTGGACGAGGAGCTGAAGATGATCGCCGGGTTCTGCCCGGACGGCGGCATCGCCCACGGCCCGTACCTCAAGGAGATGGCCCGGCTCGCGCACACCGAGTACCTCATCGAGGGGCGCACCCGGGCCGGTGTCGACGCCATCCTGCGCGGCAGCCTGTTCGCGCCGACCGTCACCGGCAGCCCGCTGGAGAACGCCTGCCGGGTCATCGCCCGGCACGAGCGCGGCGGGCGCGGCTATTACAGCGGCGTGGCCGCGCTGATCGGCCGGGACGCCTCGGGCGAGGTGGCGCTGGACTCGGCGATCGTGATCCGCACCGCCGAGGTCGACGCCGAACGCCGGCTGCGGCTCGGCGTCGGTGCCACCCTGGTCCGTCTCTCCGACCCGGCCGCCGAGGCCGCCGAGACCCGCGCGAAGGCGGCGGGGCTCCTCGCGGCCTTCGGGGTGGACGAGGAGGAAGAGGAGAGAGAGGAGAGAGGGGAGAGAGAGGCGGGAGTGGTGGCGGAGGCCGGCCGCGCGGCGCGCCCGGTGGGTGCCGAGTCGGTGGGTGCCGAGCTGGTGGGTACCGAGCTGATGGGTGCCGAGCCGGTGGGTGCCGAGCCGGTGGTTCCGGCCGCCCGGACCGCCCCCGTACGCCTCGGGGAGCACCCCGAGGTCCGCGCGCTGCTGGGCGAGCGCAACCGTTCGCTCGCCCGGTTCTGGCTGGAGCCGGGGCGGGGCGGGGCGCACCGGCCGCCGGAGCTCGCGGAGCGGCGCGGCCTGGTGATCGAGGCCGAGGACACCTTCACCGCCATGCTGGCCCGCCAGATGGAGGCGCTCGGCTGCCGCGTCGAGGTGCGCTCCTGGCGGGACCACCCCGACCCCACCGCGTACGACTTCGCCGTGGTCGGACCCGGCCCCGGCGACCCCCGGGACCTGGCCGATCCGAAGATCGCGACGCTGCGCCGGGCGGTCCGCCGCCTGCTCGCCAAGGACGTCCCCTTCCTCGGGGTCTGCCTCGGGCACCAGGTGGTGTCGGGGGTCCTCGGCCTCGACCTGGTGCGCCGGGACCGGCCCAACCAGGGCGTGCAGCTGCCGGTGCGGCTGCCGTGGGGGGAGGAGCTGGTCGGCTTCTACAACACCTTCGCCGCGGTCTCCGCGGCGGACAGCTTCGAACTCCCCGGCCTGTCCCGGCCGGTCGAGGTGAGCCGCGACCCCGTCACCGGCCAGGTCCACGCGATGCGCGGCCCCGGCTTCGCGACGGTGCAGTTCCACCCCGAGTCCGTGCTCACCGAGCACGGGCCCGGGATCCTCAGCGAGTTGCTGTGCGGAGTCCTGGCCCCTGTGGCCCCCGTGGCCGTCTGAGCCGACGCCCGCGGAACATCCCCGCAACCCCCGGATCCCCGGATCCCCGGATCCCCGGATCCCCGGATCCCTCCGATACCCGGATCACCCGCCGAACTCTGGAAGACCACCTGAACCCTGGCACACCCCCGGAACCCCTTGCCCACGGACGAGGACGACGAGGAACCCCCATGCCCCAGACCGCATTCGACCGCACCGAACGGCCGCCCGGCCGTCGGCCCTCCCAGCCGGAACTCCTCCGCCACTCCGCCATGCGCTGGCTGGCCCGCCACCTCCTGGACCGACGGGAGGGCGGCGTGCACCGGGCCGCCCCCGCGGCCGGAGGCAGCCCGATCACCGGCCACAAGCACCTGACCGACCAGTCCGCGGCCGTGCTCGCCCTGGCCGACAACGCGCCGGAGGAGCTGCCGATCGCGCTCCAGGGCCTGGAAGCCCTGCTCGACCGGGACGGCCGCCCCGGCTTCTCCGAGGTGGCGGACCGGTCCTGGCGGGTCCGGCCCGAGGGCCGCGCCCGCACCCTGCGCCACCAGTTCCACGCGGCCACCGCGCTGCTCGTCGGCAGCCGGTACACCGGCGACCCGGTCGCCCGGGTCCGGGCCGTCGACCTGCTCAACCGCTGCCTGAGCACCTGCCGGGACGGCGCCTTCCCCGGCGCGCTCAGCGAGGACTGGAAGCGGACCGACGACGACACGCCCTCCCCGCTCACCGCGGCCGCCGCCCTGCGCGCGCTGGCCATCGCCGACGCGCTCGGCGAGTCCGACGTGGACACCGAGCAACTCCCGCGCATGGCGACGACTTTGGGCCAAGCGGCGCGCGAACTTCCCACCCCCGGGGGCGAACCGAGGATCGCGCTCGCCCTGGCCCATGCCGCGCGGCTGCTCGACTCGGCGGAACACGTCGACGCCGCGCACCGGACCATGGCCATGACGGTCCGTCACTTCACGTCCCAGGGCGGCGGGGTGGGGATCAGCGGCGGTGACGCCGCGCATCTCCTGCTCGCCGGGGCGGTGCTCCGCTCCCGTGGCCACGACGACTGCGGGGCGACGGCCGTCTCCCGGGCGGCGATCGACCGGCTGGCCGACCGTCGGCACGGCGGCTTCCACACCGTACCGGGGCAGGCCGACGACGCGTCGGCCGTCAAGTACGCGCAGGTCCAGTCCGCGCTGGCCGGGGCCCTGTGCGCGGCCTCCGCCCTTCCGACCTCCCACCAGGGCTGGCCCGCCGAGGACGCCCGTGACGCCGATGAGTGAGTCAGCCATGGCCACCGCCCCGTCCACCGCGGCCCACGCCGACCTCCAGCGCTGGACCGCCCAGCCCGCGGCGCAGAACCCGCAGTGGCGCGACCACCCGGCGTACCCGGCCGCCATGGAGGCCCTGACCTCGGCGCCCGCCCTGGTCCGGCCCGAGGACCTGGTGCGGCTGCGGGCCGCCCTCGCGAAGGCCGCGCTCGGTGAATGGCTGGTCGTGCAGGCGGGCGACTGCGCCGAGAGCTTCTATGAGTGCAACCCCGAGGCGATCGGCGCCCGGCTCGACATGCTGGACCGGTTCGCCGAGGCGATCGGCGGCCGCACCGGCCGCCCGGTGCTGAGGATCGGCCGGATCGGGGGGCAGTACGCCAAGCCCCGGTCGAAGCCGGTGGAGCGGTACCAGGACCGGATGCTGCCCTCGTTCCGCGGGCACCTGGTCAACTCCGAGGTGCCCAGCCGGGCGGCCAGGCAGCCCGATCCGCGCCGCATGCTCTGGGCCTACCAGGCGGCGTCCCGGGTCCTGGGCCAGGTGGACGAGCACCGGTCCGCGCGGGCGGCGGCCGAGGAGGCCGCGGGTCACCGGGGTCCCTCGCTCGGGCCGTGGTCCAGCCACGAGGCGCTGGTCGTCGACTACGAGGCGGGCCTGCTGCGCGAGGACCCGCGCCTCGGGACGTACCTGGCCTCCACCCATCTGCCGTGGATCGGGGAGCGCACCCGGGATCCCGATTCCGTCCATGTGCGGATGCTCGCGACCCTCGCCAATCCGGTCGGCTGCAAGGTCGGCCCGACGGCGGACCCCGCCGCGCTGCGGCGCCTGTGCGGGCTCCTGGACCCGGAGCGCACGCCGGGCCGGCTCGTCCTGATCGCGCGCATGGGCCGGGACCGGGCGGCGGAGGCGCTGCCCGGGCTCGTCGCCGCGGTACGGGAGGCCGGGCACCCGGCGGTCTGGCTCTGCGACCCGATGCACGGCAACACGGTCACCGCCGCCAATGGCCTGAAGACCCGGCATCTCGACACGCTCGTCGAGGAGGTGCGGATCTTCCTGCGGACGCTGGAGGCACAGGGCGTGCCCGCGGGCGGTGTCCATCTGGAGGCGGCGGGGGAGCCGGTCACCGAGTGTGTCGGCGGCACGGTCACGAGCGAGGGGGAGTTGACGCGGCGCTATACGACGCTGTGTGATCCCCGGCTCAGCCCGGAGCAGGGGCTGAGGTTGATCGACAGCTGTTTCTGAGGCGGTGTCCGCGCCGGCGCGGCGCCTGTGTCGTCACGGCCCGGAGCGTGTCCTAAGTTGATTCGTAGTGTGTTCAACACATGTACGAACCGCCTTAGTAGAGCGTCCGAATCGCTCCGCTGGCCGCTTTCGTCCGTCGGGGACCTGATGGATTCCGGTCCCCGACGGCGCGATTGTTTCCTGCCGGAGTCAGGGCCTCCGGGCCCGATTCGCCGGTCCGTCAGGCCTCCGGCGTGCGACGCGAGTTCTTCCGGGGCCAGGCGCCGGTGTTCCGGCGCCCGACGGCTTCACGGGATCGGCGTGAAATCACCGCGATCCGATCGCGCCACAGGTGCGAGGATCGGTCATGCCCAAGTCATCCCGTGGTATCGAGTTGATCAAGGGGTGAACCGCCCGGTCGCCGTTCAGAGGTTCGATCAGTAGCCTGACGCCGTGTGCGACGATGGCGGCGCGGAGTGAGTGACGCAGCTCACGAAGCGTCCTGGGTGCATCCATGAGAAGTGGTGCGTGAGTTGGGGGAGGACACGCATATGCCCGTGGGACGCATGGTCGGCAGAGACGCCGAACTGGCCCGCATCCGCACAGCGCTCGACAACACCATGGCCGGCGTCGGCGAGTGTCTGATTATTGAAGGTTCACCCGGAATCGGCAAGAGCCGACTCCTCGCCGCGGCCAGCGAGTACGCCACCGAACTGGGCATGGCGACGGCCACCGGACGCGCCACCAAACTGGACCACGTCGCCCCTCTGAGCACCCTGCTCGGCGCCCTGAGGAACAGCTGCCCCCTCGTCGTCGACAACTTCGACCAGCTGGGCGACCCGGCCTCCAACCGCTTCTGGCTCATCGACCAGCTGGGCGACCGGCTGGAGCGCTACGTGGCCGAACGGCCGCTGCTCATCACCCTCGACAACGTCCAGTGGGCCGACGAGCTCACCGCGCTCGCCCTGCGCCTGCTGGTCCCCTCGCTCACCTCCTCGCCCGTCCTGTGGCTGCTCGCCTGCCGCACCGCGCCGTCCCGTTCGCCGGGCCGCAGTGCCGTGGAACTGCTCCTCCAGGAAGGCGTCGAACGTCTCGACCTGCACCCCCTCGACGACGCCGCCGTGAACGCCCTGTGCCGGGAGATCCTCGGCACGGAACCCGACCGGGACCTCCTCGCCCTCGCCCGCCGCAGCGGCGGCAACCCCTTCCTCCTGGAGGAGCTGCTGAGCGGGCAGCGCGCCGGCGGCGGACCGCTGCCGGCCGTCGACGGCCTGCCCGGCTTCGGCGACCGGCCCATCGGCGCCGACCTCTCCGCCGGCTTCGTCGACGCGGTCCAGCGGCACTTGCAGAGCCTCTCGCAGGACGCCCACCGATTACTGGAAGCGGGCGCGGTACTCGGACGCCCCTTCACCGTGCACGAGGCGGCGGGCCTGTGGGGCCGCAGAGCCGTCGAACTGGTGGCCGCAGCCGAGGAGGCGATGCAGCAGGACGCCCTCATGGAGACCGGCACCGAGCTGGCCTTCCGCCACGACCTCATCCGCGAGTCCGTGCTGAGCGCCATCCCCGGGCCCGTCCGCAAGGTGCTGCACCGCGAGGCGGTCACCGTGCTGCGCGCGGAGAACCGCCCGGCCAGCGAGATCGCCGAGCACCTCATCCGCGGCAGCTCGCACTGGAACAGCCAGACCGTGGACGCCCTGCGCACCACCATCACCCAGCTCGCCCGGACCTCTCCCAGCACCGCCGCCGACCTGGCCCTGCGCACCCTGAAGGCGATCGGCGACGACCACCCGGTCCGGCCGCGGCTCGCCGCGGAGGCGGTCGGCCTGCTCTCCACCGTCGGCCGGCTCTCCGAGGCGCAGGAACTCGGCGAGTCCGCGCTCAAGATCGGCATGCACCCCGAGACCGAGGCCATGCTGCTGTACGGACTGGCCTCGGCGCTCAAGCACGGCGGCCAGGACGTGGCGGCCGTCCGCTACACCGAGCGGGCGCTCGCCCTGCCCAGCGTCGCCGACCCGGTCCGCGCGCGGGTGCTCGCCATCCAGGCCCACGCCCTGCTCAACGCGGGCGGACTGCGCGACGCGGCCGTCTCGGCGGACCAGGCGGTCCTGCTCGCCCGCAGCGCGGCGGAGTACCCGTCGATGGCCCTGGGCATCGCCGCCCAGAGCATCGCCGCCCAGTCCTCCGGCGACATCTCCGGCGCCATCACCCTGGCCGGCGAGGCGGTGCAGATCGCCGACGAGTACGGCGGCGAGGCGGCGCAGCTCCACCCGCGCCTCTGGCTGGGCTCCGCGATGGCGGCGGCCGACCGCTTCACGGAGGCCGCCGCGGTCTACGAGTACGGCCAGCGCGAGGCGCACCGCTTCGGCACCGCCTGGTCGCAGCCGCTGTGGCACTACCAC
The DNA here is from genome assembly GCF_055560575.1 of Streptomyces sp. NPDC023157. Lineage (NCBI taxonomy): Bacteria > Bacillati > Actinomycetota > Actinomycetes > Kitasatosporales > Streptomycetaceae > Streptomyces > Streptomyces sp. NPDC023157. The sequence continues at coordinate 536,440 of NZ_JBVHIL010000003.1, read as the reverse complement.
CGGGCAGAACTGTGGCTGGCCCGCGGCCTGGTCGACGACGCCGTCGCCGAGGCCGAGGCCGGACTGCGCATGGCCGAACAGCTCACCACCATGGCCATGGGCGTGCCCCTGCTCGCCACCCTCTCCCGGCTCGCGCTCTGCTCCGGCGACCTGGAGACGGCCCGCACCCGCCTGGAGTGCGCCCGCCGCCTCGACGCGGACGGCATCGGCTCCCGCGTCGAGGACCTCGCCTGGTGCACGGCCCTGCTCCTGGAGGCCGAAGGCCGCCCCGAACAGGCACTGGAGGCGCTGAAGCCCCTGCTGGACGGGCTGCCCGGCCGGGTGCTCCTGTTCACCCAGGAGCCGGGCGCCGCCCCGCGCGTGGTGCGGCTGGCGCTGCGCACCGGCGCCCGGGACATCGCCAGCGTCGTCGCGGACGCCATCAGCGGACTGTCCCGCCGCAACCCGGGCTTCGTGTCGCTGGCCGCCGCCGACACCCACACCCGCGGCCTGCTCGAAGGGGACCCGGCGATGCTGCGGGCCGCCGTCGAGGCGTACCAGGACAGCCCGCGCACCCCGCTGCGCGCCGAGGCCCTGGAGGACCTGGGCGCGGCGATGCAGCACACCGGGCACCGGCACGAGGCGACGGACCTGATCCGCGAGGCGTACGACCTGTTCACGACGGCGGGCCTGCGGATGGACGCCGACCGGGTCTCCGAACGGCTCGGCCGGCCCCTGGTGGCCCGTACGGCGGCGGGCCCGCCGCAGCTGGCCTCGCTCGCCTGGAGCCAGCTGACCCGGTCCGAGATCAAGGTCGCCCGGCTGGTCGCCGAGGGCCTCACCAACCGGGAGGTGGCGGCCCGCCTCTTCCTCTCGCCGCACACCGTGGACAGCCACCTGCGCCACATCTTCTCCAAGCTGGGCCTGTCCAGCCGCGTGGCGCTGACCCGCTGGGTCCTCAAGCAGGACGCCGCCGCGGAGGGCTAGTCCGGAACGTCCCGCCCGGCCGGAGCCTCCGGCCGGGCGGCGCCGGGTCACAGCCAGCCGGAGCGCTGCGCCTGGAGTGCCATCTGGAAGCGGTTCGCCGCGCCCAGCCGGGCCATCAGGATCTGCAGCCGCCGGAAGAAGGTGCGGCGGCTGATCCCCAGCTCGCGGGCGATCACCTCGTCGCTCGCCCCGCCCGCCAGGAGCCGCAGCAGCCGCCGGTCGCCCGGCGCGAGGCCGCCCGGGCGGGCCGTGCCGCCGTGCAGCGGCAGCGCGTTCTGCCAGGACTGCTCGAACAGCGCCACCAGCGCGGAGAGCAGCCCGCACGGCTGCACGACCAGCATCGTGTTGACGACGTCCGCCTCCTTGATGGACAGCGACACCAGCGCGTACGCCTCGTCGATGATCAGCAGCTTCACCGGCACCGACGGCAGCACCCGGGCCTGCTCCCCGGCCTCGACGCACGGCTCTATGACGTCCTTCAGATGCCCCGGATGCTCCAGCGACTCCCGCGCGTACACGACCCGCTGCCGCACCCCCCGCGCCAGCGTGGCCAGCGAGTCCTCCGTGGCACCCGTCAGCGGGACGTACGGCGGCGACTCGAACTGCCGGATCTGCTCGCGGGCGCTCGCCCAGGCGTGCCGCATCCGGCGCCCGATCGCCTCGCCGGTGACGACCTCCACGAGATCGTCGTTGTACGCGGCCAGCCGGTGCCGCCGGAACGAGTCGAACGCGCCGCCGACGGCGATCCGCGACTCCTCCAGCTCCGCCGCCCGGTGCCGCGCCAGGATCTCCAGGCCCGCGGCCGGCGGCACCGGGGCCACCACGTCCCCGGCCGCCTCGGCGGCACTCGCCAGACCCGCCTCCACCAGCGCGTCGTAGGCGGCGGCCAGCGCCTCGCCGTCCAGCCCGGCCGCGCTCCCGATCTCGCCCAGCGGGGCGGGCGCCCGCTCCAGGAGGGTCAGATAGACCCGCACCGCCGTCTCGTCGATGCCGAGCAGCCGGAGCGCCTCGCCGAGTCTCGCGTTCGTCATGCCCCTCATTATCGGCCCTCCGGCACCCGAAGTGGCCGATCGGTGCCACTGGCACTGTGTGGCCCCCACGGGCGTCGCCGGGCGCTACCGTCCAGGACGACGCCGAGCGACGGCGGCAGCGGGCGCGTCCCGGCGAACGGGGGCGGGGCGCGCCCTGCCCCGCACTCGCCGGCACACCCGCGCGACACCCACAGCGAAGAAGGGGCACATCGTGGCCAAGGGGCGGAAGAACGGTCTGTACGACGGGGTCTCCGAGGAACTGTCCGCGCTGATGCGCACGGGCTGGGCCGACACCGAGCGGCACGACCTCGAACTCGCCGAGCAGTCCCCGTACGCGGCCCGCCGCCGTGCGGCGCTCTCCGCGCTCTTCCCGGGCGAGCGCCTGGTGATCCCGTCGGGCAACCTCAAGGTGCGCTCCAACGACGACACCTTCCCCTTCCGCCCGTACACCGGCTACGTCCACATGACCGGCGACCAGGCCCGCGACTGCGCCCTCGTCCTCGAACCGCGCGCGGACGGCGGCCACGACGCCGCCCTCTACACCCTGCCGCGCGACAGCAGGGACACCGACGAGTTCTGGATCGGCTACACCGCCGAGCTGTGGATGGGCCGCCGCCGCTCCCTCGCCGAGTCCGAGAAGGTCCTCGGCCTGCCCTGTCGCGACGTCCGCCAGGCCACCGCCGACCTCGCCGCCGACACCGAGGTCCCCACCCGTATCGTCCGCGGCATCGACCCGGCCCTCGAGGCCGCCGTCACCACCGACGAGGACCGCGACGACGAGCTCGAAGAGGCCCTCAGCGACCTGCGGCTCGTCAAGGACGCGTGGGAGCTCGGCGAGATGCGCAAGGCCGTGGACTCCACGGTGCGCGGCTTCGACGACGCCATCCGCGAGCTCTCCAAGGCGATCGCCACCTCCGAGCGCTGGATCGAGGGCACCTTCTACCGGCGCGCCCGCCTGGAGGGCAACCACGTCGGCTACGGCACGATCGCCGCCGCCGGCGACCACGCCACGATCATGCACTGGACGTCCAACGACGGCCCGGTGCGCCCCGGCGAGCTGCTCCTGCTCGACGCCGGCGTGGAGACGCACAGCCTCTACACCGCCGACGTCACCCGCACCCTCCCCATCAGCGGCACCTTCACCGACGTGCAGCGCAGGGTGTACGACGCGGTGTACGAAGCCCAGCAGGCCGGCTTCGACGCCGTCAAGCCGGGCGCCGCGTACCGCGACTTCCACGTCGCCTCGCAGCGGTACCTCGCGGAGAAGCTGGTCGAGTGGGGCTTCATCGAGGGCCCCGCCGAGCGCGCGTACGAGCTCGGTCTGCAGCGCCGCTTCACCATGGCCGGCACCGGCCACATGCTCGGCCTGGACGTCCACGACTGCGCCCACGCGCGCAACGAGGAGTACGTCGACGGCGTCCTGGAGCCCGGCATGGTCCTCACCGTCGAGCCCGGCCTGTACTTCCAGCCGGACGACCTCACCGTGCCGGAGGAGTGGCGCGGCATCGGCGTCCGCATCGAGGACGACCTGGTCGTGACCGCCGACGGGTACGAGAACCTCTCCGCCGGCCTCCCGCGCACCGCCGACGAGGTCGAGGCCTGGATGTCCCGCACAGCGGGCTGACCCTCCGCGCTGCCACAGCCCCCGTGGCCCCGGTGTCCGCCCGGACGCCGGGGCCACGGGCGTCCCGCCGACCGGGCCGGACGGCGGGGCATCACCGGCGTGGTGCCCGACCGGCGGCGCGGGGCACCGGGATGCCTCCGTCACCGGCGGGCGCCCAGGACCTCCCGCAGCAGGCCGCCGGAGAGGCGTACGCCGTCCTCGGTGAGCAGGGACTCGGCGTGGAACTGCATCGAGGCGAAGTGCGGGCCGCGCAGGGCGTGCACCTCGGAGGTGAGCGGGTCGCGGCTCACCTCCACGGCGCCCACGCCCTCGCAGTCGACCTTGTCCTCGGGGCTGCGTGCGGCGAACGTGTTGTAGAAGCCGACGCGTTCGCGGGCGCCGAAGAAGTCGATCTCCTGCTGGACGCCCTGATTGGGCACGTCCCTGCGGGCCAGGGGGAGGCCGAGGCGCAGGCTGAGGACCTGGTGGCTGAGGCAGACCGCGAGGAACGGGCGGCGCTCGGCGAGCAGGGTGTCGACCGCCGTACGCAGGTGGGCGATCTTGGGGTGGGAGCTGTCCCGCGGATCGCCGGGACCCGGCCCCATGACGACCAGGTCGTGCCCGTCGAACGCGTACGGCTCGTCGAAACGACGGACCGTCACCTCCAGTCCCAGCGAACGGAGTTGGTGGTCGATCATCGAGGTGAAGGTGTCCTCGGCGTCCACCACGAGGACCCGCCGGCCCGCGAGTTCGGGCACGAGCCGGGCCCGCTCCGCGTGGCCGGTGAACCAGAAGCCGGAGAGGGTCGTGTTCCGGCCCTCCAGCGTGGCCCGGACCTCGGGGTGGTGGTCGAAGCCGGGTGCGCCCGCCGCGGGCCGCCGGCCGGCGGCCGGTCCGGGTTCCTGGAGCGCCGCCAGCAGCCCGGCCGCCTTGGCCCGGGTCTCGGCCACCTCCGACACGGGGTCGGAGTGGCGTACGAGCGTCGCGCCCACGCCGATCCGCACCCGGCCGCCGCGGTCGATGTCGGCGGTGCGGATGAGGATGGACGAGTCCAGGGCGTGCTCGCCCCGGGCGTCGCGGCCGATGAGGGCGACCACGCCGCTGTAGTAGCCGCGGCCCTCGGGCTCGTACCGCTCGATGACCCGGCAGGCGCTCTCCAGCGGGCTGCCGGTGACCGTCGGGGCGAACATCGACTCCCGCAGGATCGCGCGCGGGTCCCGGGTGGTGTGCCCCTCGATGAAGTACTCGGTGTGCGCGAGCCGGGCCATCTCCTTGAGGTACGGGCCGACCACCCGGCCGCCGTCCTCGCAGATCCGGGCCATCATCTTCAGCTCTTCGTCGACGACCATGTACAGCTCGTCGGCTTCCTTCCGGTCGGAGAGGAAGTCCATCACCCCGGGCAGGTTCGGGCCGGCGGGCGGATAGCGGTACGTCCCGCTGATCGGGTTCATCACGGCGTTGCCGCCCCGGACGCTGATGTGCCGCTCGGGCGTCGCGCCGACGAACGTCCGCTCGCCGGTGTGCACGACGAACGTCCAGTACGCGCCCGATTCGCCGCTCAGCAGGCGTTTGAAGAACGACAGCGCGCTGCGCGGCGTGTAGCCGGTGATGTCGGTGACGAAGGAGCGCTTGATGACGAAGTTGGCGCCCTCACCGGTGCCGATCTCGTCCGCGATGACCCGGCGGACCGTCTCCGCGTACGTCTCGTCCTCGACGTCGAAGTCACCTCCGGCGAGGTCGAGCGGCAGGTCGGGGAGCCTGCGCAGGACCTCGCCGAGGGGGACGGCGGCCTGGTCGGTGACGCTCATCGCGATCAGCGGCTCGCCGTCGTCCGGCGCCGCGAAGCCGCGTTCGGCGATCTGCCGGTACGGGACGAGGGCCAGCAGGTCGTGCCGGGGGCCGTCGCCCGGGGCCGGAGCCCGGTCCGGGAGGGGCAGGTCCGCCAGCGTCGCCGGGGTGGAGATCCGGCCGAGCAGCACGTCCACGGTCTCCGGTCCGGCGCTCTCCGGGCGGTGCAGCAGGGCGTAGGCGGGCGGGTCGGCGGCCAGCACCGCGGCGAGGAGGTCGGTCGGCGTCCCGGTCATGCGGTGGCTCCGGCGGTGCGGGCGGTCGGCGTTCCCAGCTGGGCGAGGACGGTGTCGGTGGTCGTGACGACGGCGCAGCGCTCGGCGGCGTACTCCAGCGCCTGCCGGTGGTAGGCGGCCGAGAAGTCGGCGACCGCGTCGGCGACGAAGAACGGCTGGATGTCATGGGTGAACGCGTCGACGGCGGTCATCAGCACCCCGACGTGCGCGTACACACCGCACACCACCAGCTGGTCGCGGCCCCGCTCGCGCATCCACTCCAGCAGACCGGAGCGGAAGAACGCGCTGTAGCGCCACTTGGTGAACACCTGGTCGTCCGGCCCCGGCGCCAGCGGCTCCACGACCTCGCGGTCCGCGGGGTCGACCCGCATCCCGGGCCCCCAGAAGTCCTTCAGCAGCCCGCGCTCCTCGGCGTTCATCCCGCCGGGCTGCGCCGTGTACGCCACCGGCATCCCGGTCGCGACGGCCCGCTCGCGCAGCAGGGCGGCGTTGCGCACCAGCGGCTCGCGCAGCGGCTCGGGGAACGGGCGCAGGAAGTAGCGCTGCATGTCGTGGACGAGCAGCACCGCGCGGTCCGGATCGGCGGACCACCGGGCGGTGTTGCCGGGCAGTTCGTCCGCGGACGGCAGCGCGTACGGCTCGATGGGGGGTATGCCCGCCATGGCTGATCTCTCCTTGGGGGGAGGTGGTGTGGTGTGGATGGCACGGGTGGCACAAGGGGCACGGACGGCGTGGGCGGCCGGGTGCCGGAAGGCGGCGGAGGGGCGCGGCGAGGCACGGAGGGGTGTGGGACCCCGAGGGGTTCCCCGGCCGGGCCGCGCCCCTCCCGTGGGCCCCGGTACGGCGTGGTCGGCGCCGGGCCGGGGGCGGTGGGGCCGTCGCGGCTACGCGGCCGCCGGCCGGGCCGCGTGGGCGGCCTTCCACCAGGACGAGACCACGGACAGGGCCTGGCCGGGGTTGAGCCGGGGGTCGCAGCAGCTCGTGTAGCGGGTGCCGACGAGGTCGACCTCGGAGGGGTTCAGGACGCACTCGGTGACGTCGTCGGGGGTCGTCTCCAGGTGGAGTCCGCCCGCGACACCGCCCCCGGCGGCGACCGCGTCGCGGAACTCGTCGGCCTCGCGCGCGATCGTCTCCAGGTAACGGGACTTGAGGCCCACGGGGGTGTTGACCGTGTTGCCGTGCATGGGGTCGCTCAGCCAGATCACCGGGTGCCCGGCGGCGCGTACGGCCGCCACCAGCGAGGGCAGCTTCCCGGCGACGGTCCCGGCGCCCATGCGGGCGATGAGGGTGAGCCGGCCGGCCTCCCGCTCGGGGTCGAGCCGCTCGCACAGGGCCAGCAGCTCCTCGGCCGTCATGTCGGGGCCGACCTTGCAGGCCACCGGGTTGACGACGTCCGCGAGCAGGGCGACATGGGCGCCGTCGAGCTGCCGGGTGCGGTCGCCGATCCACGGGAAGTGCGTGGAGGTGAGGAGCAGCCGCCCGTCGGGCTGCCGACGCAGCATCGGGACCTCGTAGTCGAGGAGCAGCGCCTCGTGGCTGGTCCACACGGGAGCGCCGATGCGGGGGCGGCCGGGGGCGTCGAGCCAGCCGAGGCCGGCCATGACGGCACGGGCCGCCTGGTAGCCGGAGAGCAGCCGCTCCGGGTCGGGGCGGCGCGACTCGGGGTCGGGCTCGGGACTGTTGACCATGTGCCCCCGGAAGACCGGGAGTTCGAGGTCGCCGACCCGCTCGGTGGGCCGGGAGCGCGGCTTGCCGTACTGGCCGGCCATGCGGCCGATCCGGACGACCGGTCTGGCCGTGGCCATCTGCAGCTGCCCGGCGAGGACGTTCAGCAGACCGGCCTTGCGGGCGACGTGACCGGGGGTGGACTCGGCCGTGTCCTCGGCGCAGTCGCCCGCCTGGACCACATGGGCCTCACCCGCCGCGACCCGGGCCAGCATGGACCGCAGGGTGCGTACGTCCTCGGCGCCGACCAGGGCGGGCAGGGCGGCGAGTTCCTTGCGCACCCGCAGGACGTGTGACTCGTCCTCCCACGGGGGCTGCTGCAAAGCGTTCTCATAGCGAATGTCGAGCAGGGCGTCGTCCATCGGATTCTCCAATCGCGCGGCGGCATACGGCGATGCGGGACGCGAGGAAGGGAAAGAGAAGGGAGGAGGGGAAAAGGGCAGGGCGGGAATTCCTGCTCGCGTTAGATCGTCCGACGGATTCCGGCGCCTCGGGGGAAACGGGGTCGGTATCCGTCAGGTGACGCGCGATCCGTCAAGTGGCCGTGGATATGTCAAGTGCGCGTGCCCACGTGGTAGTTGAATGGCGCGCGCATACGAAGAGACCGGCGGGCCGACGGTGGGGAAACCGTCGGCCCGCCGGTCGCGGGGAGAGAGAAAGGGGGGAGAGATATAGGGGATAGGGGTATAGGGAAAGAGGTCCGGAGGAGGTGGAATACCGGGGGAGGGTACGGATCAGGCGCTGTGCGCGCGGGCGTCGCTCCTGGCCAGGGCCACGACCGCGTGTGCGGCCGAGGCGAGGGTGATGTGGCGGTGCCAGCCGCCGAAGGAGCGCCCCGAGAAGTCCCGGATGCCCACCCGGTCGGCGATCTCCCGGAAGTCCCTGTCGACGCGGTCGGCCAGTCTGGTGAGCCGTACGAGGGAGGCCGGCGGCGCGGTGGTGAGGTTGGTCAGCCACAGCTTGGCCGGCCAGCGGCCGCCCTCCTCGCCCACGCCGAGGAGGAGCACCTCGCCCTGCCCGGCGGAGGGTCCGGGCAGGGTCGGTCCGGTGACCCGTACGGTCGCGGCCCAGTGCGTGCGCGGCGCGCCGCCCCGGTCGTGGTGCGGGGTCGTGACCGGGCGCCGCAGGTCCTTGGCCATGATCATGATCTGTTCGGCGGTCAGTGGCGTGCGTCCCGCGCCGGGCAGGGCGGGGTCCGCGACGGTCAGCGGCTGGTCCTCGCAGACGCTGACCAGCAGCGGCATGCCGGTGGCGTGCAGCTTCTCGAAGATGGGGACGGCGTGCACCTCGCAGGAGTCGAGCACGAACGGGCGCACGGGCAACTGCCAGCGGGTCACGGCCTCCAGGCAGGCCTCGACCACCGACTCGCTCAGGGTCTCCACCGGCACGTCGTCGGGGATCGCCACCTGGCTGCGGCGCCGGTCGTCCTTGAGCCAGGCCTGGGGGAGGTGCAGACGCCAGTTCACCGGGGTGCTGGTGGTGTCCGAGGCCGCCCATACGCCGACCGCGCGCTGGGCGTTGAGCATCTGGCCCAGGGTCGGGAAGAAGTGCTTGTCCACGCCGACCGAGTGGCGTCCGGTCTTGGGGATGATGACCGGCTGCACGACCCAGGCCTGCGGCGGGCGGGCGTCGACCCAGTGGTCGGCGAGTGCCCGGCGGATGGGGATCCAGTCCCAGGTGGACGCCGAGATGAAGTGGTGGAGGTTCTGCTCGGAGGCCTGCTCGCCGAGGAGCGCGGCGATGTTGCGCACGGACTTGCGGCCCGGAGTCTCCAGCAGGCCCCGCAGGTACTGGACGGCCTTCCTGCACTGGTCGTTCCGGGACAGCGAGGTGAAGAGCGTCGAGGAGAACTCGGAGAGGACGGCGTCGTGGGTGCCGGCCTGGAAGGGGCTGGGTGTGGGGGTGGGGGTGGCGTGAGTCCCTCGCACCGGGGCGATGGGACGCGGGTCGAGGCTGAGCATGATTCTCCTCACTACTGATCCAGCCCGTGCCCTCGAGCATCGACTCTGATCGATCAGGGGCACGGGGTGAGCCCGGCCTGACAGTAAGGGGCGACCGGGCGGTTGATCCATCACGAGCAGGAGGAGAGTGTCAAGTTACCGAACGGTAGTCCCGTTGATGTGGGTGACATCACCGCCGCCGTCCCGCGCCGCGCCCTGTCGCGTGCCGTCGCGACGGCCAGATGGGCCACTGACGCCAGCGTGATGTGCCGGTGCCAGCCGGGGAACGAGCGCCCGGCGAAGTCCCGTAAGCCGACGTCGTCCGCTATCTCGGCGAAATCCCGCTCCACGACGCCCGGCATCCGGGTGAGCCGTAGGGCGGGGGCGAGCAGCGAGGCCGAGAGGTTGGTGAGCCACAGCCGGCGCCCGGCGCGCTCGTCCGGGTGCCACTCGCCCATGAGGGTCAGCGGGTCCCGGCCCGACCGCGCCACCACCACCGGCACCGCCGCGGCCGTCGTCCGCCCGTCACCGGGGTTCACCTGCTGCCGCAGATGGGGCAGGGACTCGGCCAACTCGCCCGCCGTGCGCTGGAGATCGCCGAACCGGGGCAGCGACGAGCGGTCGAGCCGCATCGGTGCCGCCGGATCGACCCGGACCAGGAACGGCAGCCCCATGGCCGCCAGGGAGCGCGCGACCGCGGTGCCGTCCGCCTCCGCCACGTCCACCACCACGGGCAGCCGCACGGTGCACCTGATGCCCGACAGGGCGGCGACGGCCTGGCGTACGCACTCCTCGATCGTGCAGGCGACGGCGCCCTCCGGGACGCTCGCCCGCTCGCGCAGCGGATCGGCCGTCCAGCGCGAGGACAGGCACAGCTGCCAGTCGACCGGCACCGCCGACCGCTCGGAGGCCAGCCAGGTCCCCACCGCCCGCTGCCCGTTGACCGTCCCCAGTGGGGTGCGCTGCGGGTCGGCGCCGACGGAGTGCGGCCCGGCCTTGGGGATCAGGGTGGAGCGGATCACCCAGGCCTCGGGCGCCAGGGTCCGCTGCGCCTGCCGGGCCAGCGCGTGCCGGATCGGCATCCACTCCCAGGGGGAGGTGGTGATGAAGTGGTGCACGCTCTGCTGCGCCGAGGCGCCGTCGAACTGCGCCGCCAGGCTCCGCAGGGTCTTGCGCCCCGCCACCGACAGCAGTCCGCGGACGTACTGTTCGGCCTTCACTCGCTGCCCGTTGCGGTGCAGCGACCCGAACAGGCGGCGGCAGGACTCCGGATCGAGCCCCGCCGCCGGCCGTCCGGCCGCTCCGCTCCCGTCTTCCCGCAGGTTCCCCATCGCGCGTAGTGACCCCCTGCCCAGAGAAAGAGGACTTCCGTCCGGTTTCTTTATACGACGCGCGTGCGAGACGACCGCACATTTGCGCCATACGTGACATGGGGTCCGTGATCGACGGGACCGGCCCGGCGTCAGGCCTGGTGGGCGACGGGCGGCAACCGGCCCCGCTTTACTGTTGCTTGGGCTTACATTTACCTATGACCAAAATCGAACGTACATCCCGTACTTCAGCGGTGCACCGGGTATGCCTGGAGGGCACCGACCCAGGGGGAACCTTGAACGACGTCACCCTCGCCCCGCTCCCGCCCGCGCCGTCGCCGGCTCCGCTGGCCGCGTACGCGCATCTGCGGCGGGCGGAACACCTCCTCGTGACCGGCTGGGAGCGCCGCTCCGACCGAGAAGTCGTACTGGGCGTCAGATGGCCCGCCGTGCAAGGGGACTTACCGTACGACCCACGCGTCCTCGCCCAGACCGTCAGACAGACCGGGCTGGTCGTCGCGCACGCCGTGCACGAGGTCCCGCTGAGGCACCAGACCATGCTCAGCACCCTCGACTTCGCGATAGCCCCCGGCCTGCGCGTGCCCCGCGGCCAGACCTCGAACCTGGACGTCCATGTCACCGTGCGCGGCGGCGGCGGTGGCCGGCGCGGCATGAGCGCCCTGCACATGACCTTCCGCGTCCTCTCCGGCGGGGACCAGGTGGCGGGCGCCGAGAGCGAGTTCACCTGGATCTCGGAGCGGGTGTACGCGCGGATCCGCGGCGCCCGGCGGGACCTGGCGTGGGGCTCCTGGGAGGTCCCGCCGCCCGTGGACGCCGGGCTGGTCGGCCGGGCGACGCCGGGAGAGGTGATGCTGGCCGCCGGCGACCGCCCCCACCGCTGGCTGTTGCGCAACGACCCGGGGGACCGGCTGCTCTTCGACCACCCCGTCGACCACGTGCCCGGCCTCGCGCTCCTGGAAGCCGCCGACCAGGCGGCCCGCGCCCTGCGGGCCCCCGCCCCCTTCGCGCCCACCGCGATCGAGGCCTCCTACCAGCGGTACGTCGAGTTCGACCGGCCTTGTTGGATCACGGCCGATCGGCTGCCGGAGCCGGGGGCGGTGCGGGTCGTGGGGACGCAGGAGGGGGAGACCGCGTTCCGCGTCGACTTCCGTACCGGGGCGGATTCCGGACCGGGGGCTGATTCCGCACCGGGGGGCTGATCCCGTACGGGAGGGGCTCGTGCTCGCGTGGCGGCTGACCCCGTACGGGAGGGGCCGGCGCTCGGTTAGAGCGCCCGCGCCCCGCACGCACGACACGGCCCTGCGGTCCGTCCCCGTCGTGAGGGGCCGGTCCGCAGGGCCGGGAGTGTCCGTGCGTCGCGTTACGAGGTGGCCGCCAGCGAGTCGGTCTCGGCCTCGGCCCCGTCGTCGCCGTCCTTGCGCTCCTTCGGGATCCACCGCAGGGCCAGGACGCCGAGCGCGAGGCAGAGCAGGCTCGCCACGCCGACGGCCACGTGCAGGCCGCTGAGGAAGGCGTCCTCCGCCTTCGCGACGACGGCGGGGGACAGCCCGGGGGTGTCCAGGGTCTCGTCGAGCGTGCCCGCGACGTCCGGGCCGAACAGGCGGAAGCAGACCGCCGCCAGCGAACCGAGCAGGGAGATGCCCAGCGCGTTGCCCAGCTCGTTGCTGGTCTCGGCGAGCGAGGCGGCCGAGCCGGCGCGCTCGGGCGGCACCGCCGCGACGGCGTAGTCGGCGACCAGGCTGAAGGAGAGGCCGTAGCCGACGCCGGCGATGATCGTGGAGGCGATGAACGCGGCCACGCCGTGCTCGGTGGTCGTCGCCAGGAGCAGCAGCAGGCCGACCCCCATGAAGAAGTGGGAGGCGATGAGCGCGGACCGGGTGCCGATCCGGTCGGCGATGCTGCTGGTCTTGATGCAGACGACGGTCAGGACGGCGGCGCCCGGCAGGGCCAGCAGGGCGGCCGAGAGGACGCTGTAGCCGAGGACCGACTGGAGGTAGACGCCGCTGAGGTAGCCGGCGGCGGCCCAGGCGACGAGCGTCATCAGACCGGTGAGGATCGCCACGGTGAACACGCGGTCCTTGAAGAGCCGCAGGTCGAGCAGCGGGTGCTCCAGGCCGAACTGGCGGCGCACGAACCACACCAGGAGGGCGACGCCGACGACGCCGATGACGGCCTGTGTGGGGGAGAGGCCCTCCGCCGCGGCGCTCTTGACCGAGTAGACGGTCAGCAGGATGCCGAGGGCGGACAGGACGACGCTGAGCGCGTCGACCCGGCCCGGGTTGGAGGTGCGGACCTCGCGCAGCAGCACCGGCGCGAAGGCGAGGAACAGCACGACGACCGGGAGGTTGATCAGGAAGACCGAGCCCCACTCGAAGCGGCTGAGGAGCAGTCCGCCGATGACCGGTCCGGCCGCGAATCCGGCGGCGAAGGTCGCCGCGAAGATGCCGATGGCCTGCGAGCGCTGCTTCGGGTCGTGGAACAGGTTGCTGATGATGGCGAGGCCGGCCGGGAGCAGGGTGGCGCCGCCGAGGCCCATCAGCGCGCGGCAGGCGATGAGGATCTCCGGGTTCGGCGCGAACGCGGCGCCCGCGGAGCCGAGGCCGAAGACGGCGGCGCCGGTCAGCAGGAACTTGAGCCGGCCGTAGCGGTCGCCCAGGTTGCCGAAGGCGATGAGCAGGGACGAGACCACGAAGCCGTAGATGTCCAGGATCCACAGTGCCTGGTCGGTACTGGGCGTGATCGCGGACGTGATGCTCGGCATCGCGAGGTAGAGGACGGAGCCGTCCATCGCGACGAGTGCGACCGGGCCGAGCACGATGACGAGGCCCAGCCAGGCCCGTCGGTCGGCACGCTCCGCGACTAATTCAGGGGAAGTCACGGGGGGCAACCTTTCAGGAGAAGGTGCGAAGAAGTTCCGAACCGCTGCATACGGCGTACGCGATAGGCCGGCGCGCGTCGTGGGCGAGCGGTGTGCGTACATCGTACGCGAATTTCGTGCGTACGTCGTACGCAAGCTGCTGGGTATAATAACGCATGGCCATCAAGACACAAGGCAGGCAAGTGAGTTCACCGAGCCTGTCGCGGGGTGCGATCGTGGCGGCCGCGGTCCGCATCGCCGACGCCGAGGGCATCGCCGCGATCTCGATGCGACGCCTGGCGACCGAGCTGGACTCGGGCGTCATGTCGCTCTACCGCCACGTGGCGAACAAGGACGCGCTGCTCACCCTGATCACCCAGGCGGCGTGCGACGAGCACCCCTACCCCGAGCCCGCCCCGCCGGACTGGCGCGAGGCGATGCGGCTCGCCGCCCGGCTCGACTGGGAGGTGTACTGCAGCCACCCCTGGGCGCTGGTGACCTCCAGCTCCGCACGGCACTTCTCGGACACGTCCTGCCTCGACTGGATGGTGGACGCCCTCACGGACCTCACCGACGACCCGGACCTGGCGCGGACCTGTTCCATCGCCCTGTGGTCGTACGTGCAGGGGGTCTGCATCCAGCACGTGGCCCAGCAACTGCTCCCCGGCGGCGACAAGCCCGAGCAGTCCCCGCTGAGGGCCACCGAGGAGGACTTCGAGACCGGCCTGGAGATCTTCCTCGACGGGATGGAGCTGCGGGCCGCCCGCGCCGGGGCCGACCGCGCGGAGCCCGCCCGCGCGCGCACCTTCTCGGCCGCCGCCCGGCCCTGACGGCACGCCACCGGACCGGCCGGATCCGGCCGCGCACCTGCTCCCGGCGAGCGTGAAAGCGGGTGTCCGCCCGGGCGTCGCGTCGTTGGGCACGACATGACGACCACTCAGTCGAACTCCACGATGACCAGGCGCAACGACCAGGAAGCAGAGGCTCCGGATCTCGCGCCGCTCGCCTTCGCCGGATACGCCCACTTCACCGCGGCGCAGGTGCGCGACGGCCGGATCCGCGGCCTCGACCTGCACCTCGCGCGCCTGCGGCACGGCTCGCTCGAACTCTTCGGGCGGGCCCTGACCGACGACCGGGTACGCGAGCTGCTGCGCGCCGCCCTGGCCGGCGCGCCGGCCGACCTCTCGCTGACCGCCACGGTCTACCTGCCCTCCGGCGAGTTCACCGTGGCCGCGCCCGACGAGGAGCCCGAGCTCCTGATCCGTACCGCACCCCCCGCCACCGGCCCCCGGGGCCCGCTGTCGCTCGCGGTGGTGGAGCACGAGCGGTTCCTGCCGTCCGTGAAGCACGTCGGCGAACCGGCCAAGACCTTCTTCCTGCGGCAGGCCACCGACCAGGGCCACGACGACGTCGCCTTCGTCGACCGCCGGGGCCGGCTGAGCGAGGCGTCGATCTGGAACCTGGCCTTCTGGGACGGCGACGCCGTGGTGTGGCCGGAGGCCGCCATGCTGGACGGCGTCACCATGGGCATCGTCCGCCGGCAGTTGGATCACCTCGGAATCGCCCAGCGGAGCCGGCAGCTCACCCCCGCCGACCTGCCGGAACTGGCGGGCGCGGCCGTCATGAACTCGTGGACGCCGGGCGTCGCCGTCCGCCGCGTCGGCGCCGTTCCGCTGCCCGAGGCGCCGGCCTTCATGGAGCTGCTGCACCGGGCCTACGAGGCCGAGCCGCTCATCTCCCTGTAGGGGACACCGCACAGCTCCGCGTCGGTCATCGGCACGCAGGAGTGCGGCGCCGGCCGCCCGTCGAGCCGCCGGTGCGCCGCCGGTGACTCGCCGCCCGGGCGGCTGACGCCGCCCGGCGCGTCCGGCCGGCCGCCCGCCGCGTCGATCCGCCCGCGCACGGCATCGGCGGCGAGCTGCGGCAGCACCAGCCGCCAGAACGGGGTCACCGACTGCGCGGGCCGGGCGCGGGCCGGGCCGTGCTCCAGCCCCTCCACCCCCACCATCACCGCCGTGATGGCCGAAACGGCGTCGTCGAGGTCCACCCCCGGCGCCAGGCTGCCCTGCCGCCGGGCGAGACGGAGCACGCCCCGGACCCACTCCCGCCAGTGCTGCCAAGGGCTTGCCCCGCCCTCCCAGCCCGGATCGCGCGCCAGGCCGAAACCCGCCCGGAGCACCAGGTCGCCGGCGACCCGCTGCGCGAGCGCGTGCGAGGTGTCGACGAGCAGCTGGAGCGGCGCCGGATGCCACGCCGGGACCTGCCCGGTGACGCACAGCAGGATCTCCGCCGCGGCCGACTGGACGGCCTCGCCGAGAGCCTGCTTGTTCCGGAAATGGAAGTGCAGCGCGCCCTGGCTGACTTGGGCCAGGGAACAGATCTGTCCGACGGACGACCCCGCGAATCCGCCCCGGTCGAAGACCTCGGCGGCGGAGCGGATCAATTGTCGGCGGGTTTTAGCGGCACGATCCTGCATGACGATGCGCACTCCGGGAGAAGAAGGGGAGCGGTGAGCGAAAAGGGACCCGCGCGCGAGGTGCCGGGCCCCCGTACGGGCACCCGGTCGCGGCGGAATCAAGGGCGCACTTCCCGTGCGCCGCTCCACTCTTACCACGCCGACAAAGGACAGGTACCGACGGTCGGCCATACCGGCCGGGGACCTGACAGATAGTCGGCCGATTCTCCGGAAGCCCGTTCGGGTGTGCCTAGCATCGAGTGACGGACTGAACGGCACGGCGCCCTTTAGCGCGGCGGCCCCCGAGGCTGCCGGTATTCCCGACGGAATACCGGCGCGCGCCCGCCGGCCGTCCGATTCCCCATTCCCTGAAGTCGGCCCAATCACGTGACGCGGAGAACCAGAATGCGACTTGCGCAAGTGGTGGCATCTGTCATGCAGAGCCACGCGGACCGGCCCGCCATCGGCGAGCGCGTCAAGGAATTCGCGAAGGACGCCGAGACAGGACGGGTCTCGATCCGGCTGCTGCCCCGCTACGAGACCACCACCTACAGCGAGCTGTGGGCGCGGGTCCGCGCCGTGGCGAGCGAGTGGCACCACAGCCCGGACCGGCCCCTGGCCCCCGGCGAGCGGGTCGCCCTGCTCGGCTTCACCAGCCGCGACTACACCACCATCGACCTCGCCTGCATCCACCTCGGCGCCGTCTCCGTCCCGCTGCAGACCAGCTCCGCCCCCGCGCAGCTGGGCGCGATCCTGGCCGAGACCGAGCCGTTCACGGTCGCCGCCAGCCTGGAGCGGCTCTCCGTCGCCGTCGACCTGGTCGGCGCGAGCACGTCCGTGCGGCGCCTCGTCGTCTTCGACTTCCACCCCGAGGTCGACGCCCACCGCGAGGCGCTCGCCGCGGCCCGCGAGCGGCTGGCCGAGACCCGGCCCGCCGTGACCGTGGACGTCCTGTCCGAGCTCATCGAGCGCGGCACCGCCCTGCCCGAGGCCCCGCTGTTCACGGCGGCCGACGGCGAGGACCCGCTCGCCATGCTCATCTACACCTCCGGGAGCACCGGCACGCCGAAGGGCGCCATGTACACCGAGCGCCTGGCCGGCGCCATGTGGGGCGGCGCCTGGTCGAAGCTGTTCGACGAGACGTACGCCGTCACCTTCCACTACGCGCCGATGAGCCACGTGGCCGGGCACTCCTCGCTGAAGGCCACCATGGCGCGCGGCGGCACCAGCTACTTCACCGCCAGCAGCGACCTGTCGACGTTCTTCGAGGACGTCGCCCTGGCCCGGCCCACCGAACTCTCCCTGGTGCCCCGCGTCTGCGAGATGCTCCACCAGCGCTTCCGCGGCGACGTCGACCGGCGCACGGCCGCCGGAGTCGACCGCGAGACCGCCGAGGCCGAGGTGCGGACCCACCTCAGGGAGAACGTCCTGGGCGGCCGGGTCACCTGGGCGAGCAGCAGCTCCGCCCCGCTCTCCGCCGAACTGACCGCGTTCACCGAGTCCCTGCTGGGCCTCGAACTGCACAACGTGTACGGCTCCACCGAGGCCGCCGGCGTCTCCGTCGACGGGGTGCTGCTGCGCCCGCCGGTCCGCGACTACAAGCTGGTCGACGTGCCCGAACTCGGCTACTTCCGCACCGACTCGCCCCACCCGCGCGGCGAACTCCTCCTGAAGTCCGACGTCATCATCCCCGGCTACTACAAGCAGCCCGAGCTGACCGCCGAACTCCTCGACGAGGACGGCTACTACCGGACCGGCGACATCGCCGCCGAACTCGGCCCCGACCGGATCGCCATCGTGGACCGCCGCAAGAGCGTCCTGAAGCTGTCCCAGGGCGAGTTCGTGGCCACCGCCCGCCTGGAGGCCGTCTTCGCGGCCAGTCCGCTCGTGCGCCAGATCTTCGTCTACGGCAACAGCGAGCGCTCCTACCTCCTCGCCGTGGTCGTCCCCACCCCCGAGGCGCTGGCCGGACACGGCACCGACGAGCGGGCGTTGAAGCAGCGGATCGGCGAGGCGTTCCAGGAACTCGCCAAGGAGGCCGGGCTCAACTCGTACGAGATCCCCCGTGACGTCCTCGTCGAGACCGAACCCTTCAGCCAGGCCAACGGCCTGCTCTCGGACCACCGCAAGCTGCTCTGGCCCCGCCTCGTCGAACGGTACGGCGCCCGGCTCGAAGAGCTCTACGCCGACACCGCCGCCCGCGAGGACGCCGAACTGGCCGACATCCGCGCCGCCGGCGCCGACCGGCCGGTCCTCGAAACCGTGCAGCGCGCGGTCCGGGCCCTGATCGCCGGCTCGCTCGCCGAGGTCGACCCGAGCGCGCACTTCCGCGACCTGGGCGGCGACTCGCTGACCGCCGTACAGTTCTCCAACCTGCTCCAGGACACCTTCGGCGTGCGGGTGCCGGTCGACCTGCTCATCAGCCCCGCGTACGACCTGCGGCACCTGGCCGAGCACATCGAGGCCCGGCGCGGAGCCACCACCGAGCGCCCGACCTTCGCGTCCGTGCACGGCGAGGGCAGCACCGAGGTCTTCGCCAAGGACCTCGCCCTGGACGCCTTCCTCGACGCGCGGACCCTCGCCGACGCCCGCGCCCTGCCCCGCTTCGAGGGGGAGCCGCGCACCGTGCTCCTGACCGGGGCGAGCGGCTACCTCGGGCGCTTCCTCGCCCTCCAGTGGCTGGAGAAGCTGGCCCCCGTCGGCGGGCGCCTCATCGCCCTGGTCCGCGGCAGGGACGCCGCCGCGGCACGGGCCCGCCTCGACGCGGCCTTCGACAGCGGCGACCCGGAGCTCCTGCGCACGTACGGCGAACTCGCCGAAGGGCACCTGGAGGTGGTGGCCGGCGACATGGCAGACCCGCGCCTCGGCCTGGACGAGGCGACCTGGGACCGGCTCGCCGACGAGGTCGACGTCATCGTGCACGCCGGCGCGCTCGTCAACCACGTCCTGCCGTACCCGCACCTGTTCGAGGCGAACGTCGTCGGCACCGCCGAACTCGTGCAGCTGGCCCTCACCCGCCGGATGAAGCCGTTCACGTACATCTCCAGCGTCGCCGTCGCCACCGCCCGCCCCGGCGAACCCGCCCTCGACGAGTACACCGACGTCCGCGCCGCGCTGCCGGTGATGGAGGTCGACGGCGGCTACGCGGGCGGCTACGCGACCAGCAAGTGGGCCGGCGAGGTCCTGCTGCGCGAGGCCCACGACCTGTGCGGGCTGCCCGTCACCACCTTCCGCTCCAACATGATCCTCGCGCACAGCCGGTACGGCGGACAGCTCAACGTCCCCGACATGTTCAGCCGCCTGCTGTTCAGCGTGCTCGCCACCGGGATAGCGCCGCGCAGCTTCTACCGCGCGGACGGCGAGCGGGCCCACTACGACGGCCTGCCCGTCGACTTCACCGCCGCGGCCGTGGTCGCCCTGGGCGGGCGCACGGGCCGGCCGACCGCACCCCAGTACCGCACGTTCAGCCTGGTGAACCCGAACGACGACGGAGTCTCCCTCGACCGGATCGTCGACTGGCTGGCGGAGGACGGACACCGCATCGAGCGGGTCGACGACCACGCCGACTGGTACGTCCGCTTCGAGGCCGCGATCCGCGCCCTGCCCGAAGCACAGCGGCAGTACACGGCCCTGCAGATCCTGCACGGCTTCCGGGAGCCCGAGGAGTCGGTGCCGGGTTCCGTCATCCCCTCCGACCGGTTCCGCGCCGTCGTCCGCGCCGGGCGCGTCGACGGCCACCAGGACATACCGAGCCTCGGCCGGGCCCTCGTCGCGAAGTACGCGAGGGACCTGAAGGACCTCATGGGGCAGAAGGGACTGACGGGCACCACGGCCGGGGTAGGCACACGGGCATGACACCTCCGAACCACACGCACAGCGGCCTCCTCGCCGGGAAGGTCGTCCTCGTCACCGGCGCCAGCAGCGGCATCGGCGCCGCCGCCGCCCACGTCTTCACACAGGAGGGCGCGACGGTGGTCCTCGCCGCGCGCCGTGAGGAACGTCTGGCGGAACTCGCCGAGGAGATACGGGCCAAGGGCGCCGAAGCCGCGTACGTCGTCTGCGACGTCACGCGGCCCGAGGACGCGGCCCGGGCCGTGGAGTTCACCGAGACGCGGTACGGGCGCCTCGACGCGGCCTTCAACAACGCGGGCGTCGGCGGCGACCGCACCCCGCTCCACCTGATGCCCGACGACGTCTACGACACGGTCATGGACGTCAACGTGCGCGGCATCTGGAACTGTCTGCGCCCCGAGATCGGCGCCATGCTCCGGCACGGCGGCGGCGCGATCGTCAACAACAGCAGCGTGGCAGGACTGGTGGCCATCCCGGCCGCCGCGCCCTACATCGCGGCCAAGCACGCCGTCGTCGGCCTCACCAGGGCGGCGGCGGACGAGTACGCCCAGCAGGGCATCCGGGTCAACGCCGTCGCCCCGGGCACCACCCGCAGCGAGATCACCGAGGACTGGTTCCGGCGCAACCCCGGGCTCGAACGGACCGTCAACTCGATGACGCCGCAGGGCCGTACGGCCGCACCCGAGGAGATCGCCGCCGCGGCGGCCTGGCTCCTCAGCGACCGCTGCCCGTTCCTGACCGGCACGGTGCTGCCGGTGGACGGCGGCTTCGTCAACCAGTGAGACGAACCGCGGCCGGGACGCGGATCCGGCGGAACCCCCGCCGCCGGATCCGCGTCCTTCCCACCGTCCCGTACGAATATTGTGCGAACGCTTGATAACATACCGAGCCTTTGTCAGCGGAGACTCCGAGGGGGGCGGCCGAGTGGCGCGGCAGGAGCGGGCGATCCGCACGCGTGAGTCCATCCTCGAATCCATGGCGAGCCTCTTCATCGAAGTCGGCTACGAGGCCGCCACCATCGCCGCTCTCGTCGAGCGCACCGGCCTCACCAGGGGCGCCCTGTACTTCCACTTCCCCACCAAGGAGTCGATGGCCCACGGGGTGCTCGCGCGCGCCGTCACCCGCGAGGGAATCCTTCCGCAGACGTACAAACTCCAGGAATGGGTCGACCTGGGCCTCCTCCTGGCCCACCGGCTGCCCCGCGAGCCGATGCTCCGCGCCGCCGTCCAGCTCTCCGTCGACCCCAAGGCCCGCACCCTCTTCGGCACCCGCTGGCCGGACTGGATCGACCTGGGCCAGGACCTCCTCGTCGAGGCCAAGGAACGCGGGGAACTCCTCCCGCACGCCGTCCCCGCCGAGATAGCCCGCCTCGCCGTCGGCGCCTGGACGGGCGTCCAACTGGTCACCGAGGCACTCCCGGAGGACCGCGCGCTCTCCGGGGAGATCGCCCGTCTCTACCAGCTGATCCTCCCCAACATCGCCAGCATCGGCGTCCTCGCCAAACTGGACACCTCGCCGTACCGGGCGGAACGGCTGCTGGACTCCGCGGGGGAGCTCACGCCCGAGGTGGCCCGCTAGCGCCGCCGTCGGGAAGACTGGCGCCCATGGTTTCGACAGTGCAGAACGTGGCGATCGACTGTGCGGACGCCTACGGGCTGGCCCGCTTCTGGAGCACGGTGACCGGCTGCCCCCTGGAGCCGGACGCCCGCCCCGGCGACCGGGAGACGCAGGTGACGCTGGGGGAGGGGCCGGTCCTCTACTTCAACCAGGTGCCCGAGCCCAAGACGACCAAGAACCGGATGCATCTGTGCCTGCGCCCGGAGACCACACGCGACCGCGAGGTGGAGTGGCTGCTGGGCCTCGGCGCCACCTTCGTCGGCGACCACCGCAACCCCGACGGCACCGGCTGGGCGGTCCTCGCCGACCCCGAGGGCAACGAGTTCTGCGTCCTGCGCAGCGCGTCCGACCGGGCGGCCCCCACACGTTGACCGGTTGCCGGCCGGGGCGCCGGGAGGGTCCCGCCGTCCCCCGCCGTGTTCGCGGAGCATCCGCGAACACGGCGGCCACGAAAGGCGGCCGTCGCCGAGCAGACGGACCGGGCGTCCTCGGCCCCGAGGCCCTGCCGCCGCGCCCCTTCCTCGACCTGCTTACGGCGTACGGGACTCCGTGGGGGCAGCGTGAGGAGCGCGGTCGCTCCTGAGGGTGCCGGCGATCCACGGCGCGTAGGCGGGCGCGCTGCTGTAGAGGCCCGGCCCTTCCGAGCAGGGCACCCCGGGAGCGCCGGGGCCGGAGGTGACGCCGACGAGTTCCCAGTGCCCGTCCCGGCCCTTGCTGACCTGCGGCCCGCCGGAGTCCCCGAAGCACGCCATGGCCTGCGGCACGCGGCTGATGGTGCACAGCCGGGTCCGGTCCGCGTAGCCCGGAGCGCACTCGGACGCGGCGCCCCGGCGGGTCTCCAGCTCCTGCAGTCGCTCGGGGAACGCGAACGCGGTGTCGACGGTGGTGCCGAAGCCGAGGATCCGGGTCGAGGTGCCCGGCAGTCCCGCCTGCCGCGCGATCCGGACGGGCGTCTCGGAGACCGGGCGGTCGAGCCGGACCAGCGCGACGTCGTTCCGGTTGTAGGTCGTGCCGTCGCCGGGGACGTAGCCGGGGTGGACGACCGTGCGGTCGATCTTCCGGACGGTGCCGCCTGACTTCCGGTGGTCGCTGCCGATCCTGACGATGCCCTCCAGCTCCAGCCCGTCCCCCTTCACACAGTGGGCGGCCGTCAGCACCCACTGCGGGGCGATCAGTGACGCCCCGCAGTTGCCCTCGTCGATCCCGTGCTTCGGGGCCGACTCGGGGATGCTCGCCATGAACGGGTAACTCTGCGTGGAGTCATGCCCGTTGACGATCGCGGAGGCGCTTCCGGTCATGAGGGTGGCGCAGGTCGCGACGGCGAGGGCGCCGGCGACGGCGAGGTGGGTGGTACGGCGGTGCGGGGGCTTCAGGCTGAACAAGGAGCGTTCCTTCTGCTCGGGGGATGCGTCGGACGCTTCCGGGGAGGCCCCGGGTGCGTCGTACGCGTTCAGCCTGCCCGCCCGTGATCGTCCGTCCCATCCTGGTAGCGGGCCGGAAGGGGTGGGGGTAGCCCCCGGTCCGGGAGGGCGGCGATTTTCGGACAGTCCTGGGGCATCGGTCGGAAATCCGGTGTGCGGCCTCCACTCCGCCCCTATTCTTCTACAGAACTGTAGAAACACAGGTGTGAAGGAGAGAACGCCCCATGGTGTTCAAGCGTCTGCTCGGCTCGCTCGGCGTGGGCGGCCCCGCCGTGGACACGGTCCTCGATCCGGGCCCCGTGGCACCGGGCGGTGTCCTCGGCGGACAGGTCCACCTGAAGGGCGGCGACGCCGACTTCACCGTCGAGCACCTGACCCTGGAGCTCCTCGCGCGCGTCGAGGCCGAGCACGACGACGGTGAGTCCGAGGGCACGGTGGTCTTCCACCGGCACACGGTGGGCGGCGCCTTCCGCCTGGCCGCGGGGGAGGGGCACAGCATCCCGTTCTCCTTCCCGGTGCCGTGGGAGACTCCGATCACCGAGCTGTACGGGCAGGGCCTGGGCATCGTGCTCGGCGTGCGCACCGAGCTGGGCGTCGCCGGTGCGCGGGACAAGGGCGACCTCGACCCGCTCGCCGTCCGTCCGCTGCCCGCCCAGGAGGCGATCCTGGAGGCGCTCGGACAGCTCGGCTTCGGTTTCAGGTCCGCCGACCTCGAACTCGGCCACATCGGCGGGACCGGGCAGCAACTGCCCTTCTACCAGGAGATCGAGCTCACCCCGGCGCCCCGGTACGCCCACCAGGTGAACGAGATCGAGCTGACGTTCCTGGCCGCTCCGGGCGGCCTGGAGGTCGTCCTGGAAGCCGAAAAGCGCGGCGGCCTCTTCTCCGGCTCCCACGACACCCTCACCCGCTTCACCGTCGCCCACCACGACGTCGACCGGGTCGACTGGAACACCGAGGTCGACGGCTGGATCCGGCAGCTCGTCGAGCACCGCGCCGCGTACGCCCCCCAGGGCGGGCACCCGCATCACGACACGTACGGCACCGCCCACCACGACACGTACGGCCATCACGACGGCCACGGCCACCGCTCGGGGCCCGGGATGGGTACGGCCGTCGCCGCCGGGGCCGCGGGTCTCGCCGTCGGAGTGGTCGGCGGCATGGTCGCGGCGGAAGTCGTCGACGAGGTCGGTGACTTCTTCGAAGGCGACGACGAGGAGGACGGCGGCGGCGACGACGAGGACTGACCCGCGAGGGCGCGGGCCTATTCGTTGACGAGCACCGGTATGGAGAGCACCGCGGCCACGGGCATCCCGCCCAGGTTCTTCGCGGAGACCGAGAAGTCGATGCCCGCGCCCGCCGCCCGCTTCGCGTGGTGGCCGCCCTTCTCGCCCTCGTGCTCCTCCCCGTAGGTGAAGACCCCCGAGCCGAGGAGACGTCCGTCGGCGCCGTAGAAGGCGGCGCGTACCTCCAGGGCGATCACGTCGCTGACGTCGGAGGTGACCGCCAGGTGCCCGGCCACCGCCCGCCGGTCGAGCAGGGCGAGGCGGGTGAAGCGCACGCGGTCCGTGAACGGCCCGTCCTCGACGCGTACGTCACCCTGCTCGGGCCGGGTGGCGAGCGTGGGCGCCGGCGCGGGGGCCGTACGCGGGGCGGGGAGCGAGGCGGAGGGCGGCGGAGCCGAGGACGCCGCGGCCGCCGGTCGTACGCCGTCCGTGCCGGTGCCGTCGCCGGAGGCGCCGCAGCCGGTGAGCGAGGCGAGGGCGGCGACGGCGGCGATCAGCGCCACGGTCGCGGCCGAGGTGCGCGTTCTCATCGGTCGTGTCTCCAGAGATGCGGGGTGTACGGGGGCGTGGGGTGTGAGGAAGGGCTGGTGTGAGGGGGCCGGGCCGATGCGGTTCCGGCCCGGCCCCCTCACACGCGGTGCGGGGTCAGTGGCCGCGGGGAGCGGTCCCGAACAGCGAGCGGTACATCTTGCCGTACAGCTCGACGTTGTTCTGGCTGGCGGCGAAGCGCCCGCCGCCCGGGCCGTAGGCGTAGATCGGGACGTCGGCGCCGGTGTGGTTGCCCGACAGGTAGGAGAGCCACAGGCTCGCCTCGGGGCTGCCGTCCCGGACGTCCGCCGGGTCGTCGGGGGTGCGGAAGGTCGCCGGGCCGAAGTTCTTCGGGTCGTTCGCGCCGGCGCCGTTGACGGTGCCGGAGGAGCGGGCCGGGTCCTTGGCGCCGGACGAGGGGCGCGACGGCGTGGAGTTGTTAGCCGAGTTGCCCGCGTCGGCGTTGGCCGGCGGGGCGGCGGCCTCGGCGTTGGTGTACGAGCCCTTCTCGATGATGTTGAAGCCGGCGCACTCGTGGTCGGCCGTCACGACCACCAGGGTGTGGCCGTCCTTCCGCGCGAAGTCGACCGCGGCCCGCACGGCGTCGTCGAAGGCCTTGATCTCGCCGAGCGTCTGCGCCGCGTCGTTGGCGTGCGAGCGCTTGTCGATCTGGGCGCCCTCGATCTGGAGGAGGAAGCCCTTCTTGGAGCGCCCGTCGAGCAGGGACAGCGACTTCCTGGTCATCTCGGCCAGGGTCGGCTCCTGCCGCTGCGGCGCGTCGGCCGGCAGCGTGGCCTTGGCCTGCTCGACGGTCAGGTTGCCGCGGTTGAACAGGCCGACGACCTTGCCGCGCCGCACGCCCGCCAGGTCGGCCTTGGTGGCGACCTTCTGGCTCGCGGCGGTCTGCGCGGGCAGCGCCGGGTCGCCGAAGCTGCCGAGGACCTGGTAGCCCTGCGCCCGCAGCGCCTCCTGGTCGTCCGGCTCGAAGCGGGACAGGCCGCCGCCGAGGATGACGTCGGCCGTGCCGTTGCGGGCGATCTGCTCGGCGATCGGCGTGATCAGGGTCGGGTCGGCCGGCTTGTTCTCGTAGCTGCCGTCCGCCTTCTTGGGCAGGCAGGAGGAGTCCGAGTAGACGGGGCCCTGGCAGCCGCGCAGCAGCGCGTGGCTGAACTGGGCGGCCGGGGTCGCGTCCGTGATCTCCGCGGTGGAGACGTTGCCGGTGGCGAAGCCGGCCCGGTGGGCCTGCTCCATGAGGGTCGCGACGCGCTGCTCGTACGCGTCGACGCCGATGGCGGCGTTGTACGTCTTGACGCCGGACGACCAGGCGGTGGCGGAGCTGGCGGAGTCGGTCACCAGCGCCGGCCGGTCGCTGTCCTTCTCCACGGCGTACGTGGCGACGGCACCGTAGTTCGGCAGCCGCTCCATGTTCAGCTTGCCCGTCGCGCCGTAGTAGCGCTCGCGGGCGGCGGTGACGTGGGTGCGGCCCATGCCGTCGCCGAGCAGGTAGATGACGTTGCGTATCTCCTGGTGCCGCTCCTCGTGCCGCGGCGCGGAGTGGGCGGTGACGGCGACGCCGGCGGTCACCGCACCGGTCACGCCGAGCACCATCAGGGTCCTCATGCCTCTACGCATGTGAGAGCTGCCTCCTCGGGCAAGGTCGTCGACCGCGCACGTCCCTCCCCCTTGAGGCCGTGCGCGTACCCGGGTCCCCAGGCGTTGCGAGGCTAGGGACGGCCGGTGTACGAACCACGGATTCCGGATGACGTACGGGCCAACGCCGCCCGCATGATGGCGGACGGCCCGGAATCACCACCCGTGCCCCAGGGATCCACGTCGGTTCCGGAAGAATCCTTTTCTCATGATGTGGTGCATTCGGGTGAATCCTGACGATCTTGGTACTTCCGGATGCTTAAGATCCCTCGTTGTGACAGACAGTCAGTACGCCTGGCCCGCCCACGACTCGGCCGATGTGGTGATCCTCGGCGCCGGCCCCGCCGGGCTCGTCCTGGGGAACCTCCTCCTCCGCGCCGGCATCGACTGCGCCATCCTGGAACGGTCCGGCCTCGAGTGTGTGCGGACCCGGGCACGAGCCGGCTTCCTCGCCGCGAACACCGTGCGGATCCTCGCCCGCCACGGCCTGGACGAAGGGCTGCGCCGGTACGGACAGGAGCACCGCGTCTGCGAGTTCCGCACCGAGGGCGGGCGCTTCCGCCTCGACTACGGACGCCTCGGCAGCAAGGACCCGCACACCGTCTACCCCCAACACGAGCTGGTCACCGACCTGTTGACGCAGTTCCTCGACGCCGGCGGACGGATCCGCTTCGACACCGAAGCGGTCGCCGTGTCCGACGCGGACGGCCCGGCACCCTCGGTGACCGTACGGGAGGCCGACGGGCGCACCGGACGATGGCGGGCCCGGTACGT
Source organism: Streptomyces sp. NPDC023157 (assembly GCF_055560575.1). Taxonomy (NCBI): domain Bacteria; kingdom Bacillati; phylum Actinomycetota; class Actinomycetes; order Kitasatosporales; family Streptomycetaceae; genus Streptomyces; species Streptomyces sp. NPDC023157. Next base: position 509,320 of record NZ_JBVHIL010000003.1, on the reverse strand, counting down.
CGCCGCCTGCGACGGGCGGCACGGCGCGGGACGCCGCTCGGTCCCGCCCGGCGCGGTCCGCCACTACCGCCGGGACCACGGCGTGTCCTGGCTGGGCCTGCTCGCCGAGGCGCCGCCGAGCCTGGACGCCGTGGGCTACGCCCTCCACCCGCACGGCTACGCCGGGCACATGGCCCGCTCGGCCGAGATCACCCGCTACTACCTCCAGTGCGCACGCGGAACCCGCGCCGACACCTGGAGCGAGGACCGCGTCTGGGACGAACTCGACCTGCGCATGCGCGCGGCCGAGTACGGCCCCCTGTCACGCGGCCGCCTCGTCCAACGCGCCGTCGTCGACCTCGCGTCCGACGTGCTCGAACCCCTGCGCCACGGCGCGCTGTTCCTGGTCGGCGACGCGGCGGCGTTGATCAGCCCCTCGGCCGCCAAAGGTGCCAACCTCGCGGTACTGGAGGCCGAGATCCTGGCCCAGGGCCTCACCGCCGCCCTGCGCGAGGGCGACCCGACGGCGCTCGACGCCTACTCGGACCGGTGCCTGGCGCACATCTGGCGCGCGCAGGAGTTCTCGCACTGGATGATCGGCCTCCTCCACGAGACCCCGGACCCCCAGGGCGCCCCGCCCTTCCAAGAGCGTCTGCGCCGGTCCCGGATCAGCGCCCTGCGCGACTCGCCGACCCAGCAGGACTGGTTCGCCGAGAACTACGTGGGGATCTGACGGCCCCGCCGCTCGCCCACGACCTGATGGCCCTCATTTCCCCTTCCCCGTAACCCATTTCCTCCCCGGGGCCAGCCCGGGTATCCAGACATGGACAGGCAATGCACTCCGGACTTCCCTTCACCATGCCCACACCCGTGCCCGCCGCCGCCCACACGCCTGCGCCCGCGATGACGGCGAACGCCGTGGACGACGTGGACCGGCTCGGCGCGACGGCCGCCTTCGTGCGGGAGCAGGACACCTCCGTCCTCCTCTCGCGCGTGCTCCCCGGACTCGACGGCCCCGAACTACGGGCGTTGACGGACCGGTGCGCCTTCGCGCACGCCGCCGTGCTCGTGTTCCCGCCCGACGAGGCCGCCCTGCGGGCGCAGTTGAGCGCGAGCGGGCTGGCCGCGGACGTGTCGGCGCAGCCCAGTGTCGTCGTCCGGGAACGCCTCGCCGCGCGCCACCACCGCAACCCGGCCGATCTTGACGTAAGGATTCTCCGGCCCACGGTCCACGGCCCGGCGGGCGAGCACCGCGCGGTCGAGGTGTTCGCGCTGACCGTGCCGCCGGGGTCGGGGCTGCACGGGATCGCCGCCGACGAACGCCGCCTGGACCGTGAGGCGCACCTCGCCTTCGACGTCGAACGGCCCGACCCGCTGGTGCTGCGCGGGCTGCTCGCCTGCCTCGCACGGCACGGCGCGGGCGCCGACGGCGGCGGCTACAACCCGCACGAGGACGGCACCGTCTTCTACTTCACGGCCCCCGCCGACACGAAGACGGAGTACCGGCGCGTGGAGCTGTACGCGCGCGGCGACCACCGCGACGTCCTGGCCGAGCATCTCGGCCGCCCGCTCGCCGCGGGGCCGTCGCGGCCGTCCGGTGATCCGGAGGCGGCGGAGGCGCTGCTGCGGATGCTGACGGGCGCCTGGACCACCCAGGCCCTCGCGGCGTGCGCGCGGCTGCGGCTGCCGGAGGTCATGCACCGCCACACCGGGGCCGGGATCCAGGAGCTGGCCCGCGCCGTCGACGCCCATCCGCAGAGCCTGGCGACGCTGCTGCGGTACCTCGCCATGCTGGGCGTGGTCGCCGAGGGCCCGGACGGGTTCCGCCTCACCGGCGTCGGCGCCCTGCTGGCGGCGGAGGCCCCGGGCTCGATGCGGCCCCTGGCGCTGATGTACGGCGGCCCCTTCTACCAGTCCTTCGCCCACCTGACCCACACGGTACGCAGCGGCGAACCCGCCTTCGACCACTTCTACGGGGAGAACCACTTCGACCACTTCGCGGGCGACCCCGAACTCGCCGCCCTCTTCGACCAGTCCATGGTGTCGAGCGCCCCCCTCTTCGATCCGCTGCCCGCCCACCCCGTCCTCGCCACCGCGGCCGCCGCCGCCGGCCCTCCCCGTACCGTCGTCGACATCGCCGGCGGCACCGGGGAGCTCCTCCGCCGCATCCTCACCGCGCACCCCACCCTGCGCGGCGTCCTCCTCGAACGCCCCCAGGTCCTCGCGGCGGCACGCACCCGTCTCGGCGCCACCGTGGCGGGGGAGCGGTGCGCGTATCACGCGGGCGACTTCGCGGACGTCCCCCCGGAAGGCGACGTGTACGTGCTCTCCCGCGTCCTGCACGACTGGGACGACGCCCGCTGCCGGAGCATCCTGCGCTCCTGCGCCGAGGCCATGCCCCGGCACGCGGACCTCCTCGTCGTCGAACGCCTCCTGCCGGCCGACGGCGGCTCCTCGCTCGCCACGGCGTGGGACCTCCACATGATGTGCAACACCGGCGGCCGCGAGCGCACCGCCGACCACTACGCCCGCCTGTTCGAGGAGTGCGGCCTCGTCCTCGTCGGACACACCCCGCTCGCCCTCGGCGCCCACACCCTCCACGCCCGCAGGGCCTGACCCGGGCACGGCGGGCCCGGAGGAAGGCCCTCCAGGCCCGCCGGCCGCCGACGAGCACCCCGGGGCACCCCCGCCTACCGTGGAGGGTGGGAGTCGACCCTTCGGAGGGACCGCTGTCATGAGTGGCGCCGTGGACAAGGCCAAGGGCAGACTCAAGGAGCTCGCCGGGAAGATCACCGGCCATGAGCGCCTTGAGGCCGAGGGCAGGACGGACCAGGCGAAAGTCAAGATCCGCGAGAAGGCGCAGAGCGTCCGACGCCGCGCCGAGGGCGTCATGGACTCCTTCAGACACGACCGCTCGTGACGCACCGGGCCCGCGGGCCCGCCCCCGCGGCCAGGACCGGGCCCGCCCCCGCCGCTAGGACACGAAGAACTCCTCCGGCGCGTCGTCGAGGACGAACCCGTTGTCGAGCCGGACCCGGACCGTGACGCGCAGGCGCTGCTGCTGGTAGGCGAGCCACGCGGGTCCCAGGGCGGCGACCTGCTCGTCGAGCTGGGACCTGCTGGCCGGCGGCATCTGATGCCCGAAGGAGTCGAGCAGCGACTTCAGGCGCAGGTACTCGGTGACCTCGTGGCTCTGTTCCCTGTCGTGCGCGTCGACCCGCTCGACGGTGCCCTCGACACCCGCCGCCAGGGCCAGGGAAGCGCCGCCGAAGCCGCTCGCCGCGGGGGGCTCCTCGTCCGCCGGGGCCACCGACCCGTGCCACGCCAGCTCGGTCGCCAGCCGCACCCGCTGGCCCACGTTCAGCTTCATCGATCCTTCGTCTTCCTTGTCGGCCGGGAGCAGGATCATCCCATCCGGCCGGACGCCGGGCGTCCGCCGCCCCTCGTCCGCGTTGACGCGACGGCCGATGCGGGTAGGCCCGCTCGTGGTGCGCACCCGACGGACGCACCCCACGACGGAAGGGGCACGGAATGGACCACGACGGTACGCGGGGGCGGCCGGTGTCGGCGGCGGAGCTGTTCGACGGGCTGGGGATCGCCTACGAGCACGCCTTCGTCCGGCTGCCGGCCCAGCTGCGGGCGGTCGAATGGCTCACCGCACGGCTGGGCAAGGGGGCCAGGGTCCTCGACGTCGGCAGCGGCACCGGACGCCCGGTGGCCGAGCTCCTGGTGCGGGCCGGCTGCGAGGTGACCGGCATCGACGTGTCCGGCGAGATGGTCGCCCTCGCGCGCTCCCAGGTGCCCGGGGCCCGCTTCGAGCAGGGCGACGTGCGCGCCTTCGACGCGCCCGAGGGCGGCTTCGACGCGGTGTGCGCGTTCTTCCCGCTGCTGATGATGAGCCGGGCCGAGGCGGCCGCCGCCCTGAAGCGCATGGCCGGCTGGCTGGCCCCGGGCGGCTTCCTGGTGACGGCGACCGTGCCCGCGGACGTGGCGGACGTCGAGATCGTCTGGATGGGGCGGACGGTCCGGGTCTCCAGCTTCTCCGCCGAGGAGTACGTCCGCCTCCAGCGGGAGGACTGCGGCCTCGTCGTGGTCCACGACGAGGTGTCGCTCTTCACCCCGGACGACGCCCGCGCGGACCCCGAGGAACACCTCTTCACCTACGCCCGCCGCCCGCTCGACCCGGCGGACGGGGCGTCGGCGGGCTGACCGGGCGGGGTCCCGGGGCGGCTGTGCGCTGTCGTGCCAACTCCTGGGCGCGGGAGGTCAAATCGCCAGCCCCGCCCGCTCGTAGCTTCAAGGGGTGCCGAGCCGCCGAGGCGGCGGCACGACAGCGATCGCCTCGAAAAAGGGACCCCTCATGTTCGACATCGACAAGGTGCAGGCCGCCCCCAGTGCGGACCTGCTCACCCCCGACAACGCCGTCATGCTCTTCGTCGACCACCAGCCGCAGATGTTCTTCGGCACCGGCAGCGGCGACCGTACGGCGATCATCAACAGCACCGTGGGCCTCGCCAAGGCGGCCCGCGCCTTCGACGTGCCGGCCGTCCTGACCACGGTGGCCGCCGAGTCGTTCTCCGGCCCCCTGCTGCCGCAGCTCGCCGAGGTCTTCCCGAAGAACGAGATCATCGACCGCACCACCATGAACGCCTGGGAGGACGAGGCGCTCGTGGCGGCCGTCAAGGCGACCGGCCGCAAGAAGATCGTCCTGGCCGGTCTGTGGACCGAGGTCTGCCTCGTGCTGCCCGCGCTCTCCGCGCTGGAGCAGGGGTACGAGGTGTACGTCGTGACCGACGCCTCCGGCGGTGTCACCCCGGCCGCCCACGAGCACGCGCTGCAGCGCATGCTCGCCGCCGGCGCGGTCCCCGTGACCTGGGTCCAGGTCCTCCTGGAGCTCCAGCGCGACTGGGCGCGCCAGGAGACGTACGGCGCCGTTATGGAGATCGTGAAGGCCCACGCCGGTGCGTACGGCCTGGGTGTCGTGTACGCGCAGAGCGTCATCGGCGCGCACGCGGCCGGCTGATCCCCGTGGACACCGGCATTCTGATCCTGCGTCTGCTGGTGGGACTGCTCGTCGCCGGCCACGGTGTGCAGAAGGTCAGCTCGCACCTGGGCGGCAGGGGACTCGAAGGCGGTACCGAGGAGTTCCGCGCCGACGGCTTCCGCGGCGGTGCCCTCACCGCCCTGGCGGCGGGCGGCGGCCAGATCGGCTCCGGTCTGCTGCTCGCCGCGGGCCTCCTGACCCCGCTCGCCGCGACCGGCGTCATCGGCGTCATGACCGTCGCGCTCACCGTGAAGTGGCGCCACGGCCTCTGGGTGCAGAACGACGGATACGAGTACCCGCTCGTCCTCATCGGCAGCGCCGCCGCCCTGGCCGCCACCGGCCCCGGCGCCTGGTCCCTCGACGCGGCCCTCGGCCTCACGCCGTACCCGCTGTGGTGGGCGCCCCTCGCGCTCGCGGCCGGTCTCGGCAGCGGACTCCTCACCCGGCTCGTCCTGCACCGCCCCGCCGCCCCGGGCCGGCGCTGAGCACGAGCCTCACCGACCGGGTCCGGCCGCTCGCGTACCCCCGACCGGGCGGCCGGGCCCTCCCGCCTCCTCCCTCTTTCTATCCGACAGGAAGTAACCGATGGACACCACCGTCACGACGCCCGCGCACGGCGGCGGCCAGCCGCTGCTGCACCAGAAGGGCGCCGAGATCCAGGCGTTCGGCACGCTCAAGCAGCTGCCGATCGGCCTCGGTCACGACACCCGCATGTACGGCTGCCAGCGCCTGAACCGCGTCCTCGCCGACACGCAGATCCTCTACTCGCTCTACAAGAAGCACCACTGGCTCATGCGCGGGGCGACCTTCTACTCGCTCCACCTGATGCTGGACAAGCACGCGGAGGCCCAACTGGCCCTCGTGGACGCGCTCGCCGAGCGGGTCCAGAGCCTCGGCGGCGTCGCCGTCGGCGACCCGCGCCACGTCGCCGAGCTGACGTCGATCCCCCGGCCGCCCGACGGCGTCGAGCCGGTCCCCGTCATGCTGTCGCGGCTCCTCGACGCGCACGAGCGGATCCTGATCGACGCCCGCGACGCCGCCGCCCGGCTCTCCCAGGAGGGCGACGAGGGCAGCGCCGACCTGCTCGTCTCCGAGGTGATCCGCCCCGGCGAGGCCCAGGTGTGGTTCCTGGCCGAGCACCTCGTCGACACGCCGCTGGTGCGCGGCTGATGGACACCTACGACGTCGTCGTGGTCGGCGGCGGTCCGGGTGGCGAGGTCGTCGCCGACCGGGCCGTCCGCTCGGGTCTGACCGCCGTCGTCGTCGAGGCGGAGGCGGTCGGCGGCGAGTGCTCCTACCGCGCGTGCGTCCCGAGCAAGGCGCTGCTGCGGCCCGCCGCCGCCCTGGCCGCGGCCCGCGCCGTCGACGGGGCCCGGCAGGCGGTCACCGCGGCCCTCGACCCGGCGCACGTCCTGGCCCGCCGGGACCGCTTCACCGGGCGCGGCGACGACACCGGCCAGGCGGACTGGCTCGACGGCGCGGGCATCGCGCTCGTACGGGGCCACGGGCGGCTCGCCGGTGAGCGACGGGTGGAGGTGACCGGGGCCGACGGCTCGCTGCGTACCCTCCGCGCCCGGTACGCGGTCGTCGTCTGCACCGGCACGGAACCCGTCCTGCCGCCGGTCGCAGGGATCGACGGCATCGGCGTGTGGACCAGCCGGCAGGCCACGACCGCCGACGCGGTGCCCGAGCGGCTGGTCGTCATCGGCGGGGGAGTGGTGGCCTGCGAGATGGCCACCGCGTGGCGCTCGCTCGGCTCCTCCGTCACGATGCTCGTCCGCGACCAGGCCCTGCTGACCGGCTGGGAGCCGTGCGCCGGCGAGGAGGTCACCCGGGGTCTGGGCGAGCTGGGCGTCACGATCCGCTTCGGGGTCTCGGCCCGCCGCGTCACCCGCGACCCGGCCACCCGCACCGTGACCGTGGACACCGACGACGGCACCACCCTCCTCTGCGACGAGCTCCTCGCCGCCGTCGGCCGGCGTCCGCGCACCGCCGACCTCGGCCTGGACTCCGTCGGCCTGCCGTCGGGCGACTGGCTGCCCGTCGACGACACCTGCCGGGTCACCACCGTCGAGGGCGACTGGCTCTACGCCGTCGGCGACGTGAACCACCGCGCACCGCTCACCCACATGGCCAAGTACCAGGCGCGCGCCTGCGCGGCGGCGATCGCCGAGCGCGCCGCGGGCCGCCCGGCCCGCACCGGCGGGCGGCAGCCGTGGAGCGCGGAAGCCGACCGGTTCGCCGTCCCGCAGGCCGTCTTCACCCACCCCGAGGTCGCGTCCGTCGGACTCACCGAACGCGCCGCGCGCGACGCGGGCCTCGCCGTACGCGCGGTGGAGTACCGCGTCGACGACGTCGCCGGGGCCGCGCTCCACGCCGACGACTTCCGGGGCTTCGCCAAGCTGGTCGTCGACGAGACCCGCGGCGTCGTCGTCGGCTGCACGCTCACCGGTCCCATGGCGACCGAGCTCATCCACACGGCCACCGTCGCCCTCGTCGGCGAGGTCCCGCTGGAACGCCTGCGGCACGCCGTGCCCGCCTTCCCGACCGTCAGCGAGGTCTGGCTCCGCCTCCTGGAGGCGTACGGCCTCTGAGGCGTGGCCCGCCCGCCGCACCCGCCCGCCCCGCCCGCCCGCCGCACCCGCTCGGCCCGCCCGCCGCACCCGCCGCACCCTCCCGCCCGACCGGTGCGTCCCCGCCCGCCCGGCGCCTCCTCCCGCCCGACCGAGTACGCCCGAACGCCTCACCACCCGACAAGGAAACCCTCATGCATCTCAAGAGGCGCGCCCTCGCCCTCGCCCTGCCGGCCGCGCTGGCCGCCCTGGTCGGTGCCGCCCCCGCCGCACCCGTCGCACCCGCCGCACCCGCGAGCGACCCGGCCGCGGCCGGCACCGACCGGCACGGCCCCAAGCCCACGATCGTCCTCGTCCACGGGGCGTTCGCCGACGCCTCCAGCTGGAGCGGCACGATCAGGCGGCTGCAGCACGCCGGTTATCCCGTCCTGGCCCCCGCCAACCCGCTGCGCGGTCTCGCCGCGGACACCGCCTACCTGCGCAGCGTGCTGGCCGCCGTCGACGGACCCGTCGTCCTGGTCGGCCACTCCTACGGCGGCGCGGTCATCAGCGGCGCCGCCTTGGGTGACAGCCGTGTGAAGGCCCTCGTCTACATCGCCGCGTTCACCCCGGACAAGGGCGAGAGCGCGGCCGAGCTCGCGGCCAAGTTCCCCGGGTCCACCCTCGGTGACACCGTGAACCCGCGGGCGTACCCGCTGCCCGGCGGTGGCATCGGCACCGAACTCGTCATCGAACGGGCCAAGTTCCAACGCCAGTTCGCCGCCGACGTCCCCGCCGCCGACGCGGCCGTCATGGCCGTGACCCAGCGCCCGGTCGCCACCGCCGCGCTGGAGGAGAAGGCCGGGCAGGCGGCCTGGAAGACGATCCCGTCCTGGGCGCTGGTCGCCACCGCCGACAAGAACATCCCGCCGGCCGCACAACGGTGGATGGCCCGGCGCGCCGGCTCGCAGGTCACCGAAGCGGACGCGTCGCACGCCGTGGCCGTCTCCCGTCCGGCCGTGGTCACCCATGTGATCCTCGCCGCCGCACGGGCGACCCGCTGAAACCTCGACCTGCCCTTCCCGTACATCCCCTGACCTCCCCCGAAGGAGAGCCCCTCATGACGAACCGTCCGGTCCTCGAACCCGCCGCCCAGGCGTTCGCCGACGCCACCGCCCAGCCGCCGTTCCTTTACCAGATCCCCGTCGCCGACGGCCGCAAGGCCGTGGACGACGTCCAGAGCGGTGACGGCGTCCCGCTGCCCGAGGTCGACGAGGAGTGGATCACCGTCCACGGTGGCCCGACCGGCGACGTCCGCACCCGGATCGTCCGCCCCCGCGGCGCCACCGGCACCCTCCCCGTCATCCTCTACATCCACGGCGCGGGCTGGGTGTTCGGCAACGCCCACACCCACGACCGGCTCGTCCGCGAACTCGCCGTCGGCGCCCGGGCGGCCGTGGTGTTCCCCGAGTACGACCTGTCGCCCGAGGCGCGCTACCCCGTCGCGATCGAGCAGAACTACGGCGTCGCCCAGTGGATCGCCCGCGAGGGGCACCACAAGGACCTCGACGGCAACCGGATCGCCGTCGCGGGCGACTCCGTCGGCGGCAACATGACCGCCGCCCTCACCCTCATGGCCAAGCAGCGCGGCGACGTGACGCTCGTCCAGCAGGTGCTGTTCTACCCGGTCACCGACGCCGCCTTCGACACCGACTCGTACGACCGGTTCGCCGAGGGCTACTTCCTGCGCCGCGACGCCATGAAGTGGTTCTGGGACCAGTACACGACCGAGGAGGCCGAGCGCGCCCAGATCACCGCCTCCCCGCTGCGCGCCTCCACCGAGCAGCTCACCGGCCTGCCGCCCGCCCTGGTCATCACCGCCGAGGCGGACGTCCTGCGCGACGAGGGCGAGGCCTACGCGGACAAGCTCCGCGCCGCCGGCGTCCCGGTCACCGCGCTGCGGGTGCAGGGCGTCATCCACGACTTCGTCATGCTGAACGCGCTGCGGGAGACGCGCGGCGCGGAGCTCGCCATCGGTGTCGCCACCGACATCCTGCGCAAGGCCCTCGCATGACCGGGGCGTCGACCGGCATGCCGGTGGCGGGCCTCGTCCCCGCCCCGCGGCGGGAGGACGGGCACGCCGACCTCCTCGTCCGCAACGCCAAGGTCTTCACGGGTGACCCCGACCGCCCCGAGGCCCGCGCCGTCGCGATCCGCGACGGCCGGGTCGCGGCCCTCGGCGACGACCACGACCTCGCCCACCTCGTCGGGCCGGGCACGAAGGTCGTCGACGCCCTCGGCCGCCGGGTGATCCCCGGCCTGAACGACTCGCACCTGCACGTGATCCGGGGCGGCCTGAACTACGTCCTGGAGCTGCGCTGGGACGGGGTGCGCAGCCTGCGCCAGGCCCTGGCCATGCTGCGCGAGCAGGCCGGCCGCACCCCCAAGGGGCAGTGGATCCGGGTCGTCGGCGGCTGGACCGCCGAACAGTTCGCCGAGCGCCGGATGCCCACCGTCGCCGAGCTGAACGCCGCCGCCCCCGACACCCCCGTCTTCGTCCTGCACCTGTACCAGTCGGCCCTGATGAACCGGGCCGCCGTCAAGGCCGCGGGATTCACCCGCGAGACCCCCGACCCGCGCGGCGGGCAGATCGTCCGCGGCCGGGACGGCGAACCCAACGGCGTCCTCCTCGCCGCGCCGAGCGCCCTCATCCTCTACTCCACCCTGGCCAAGGCGCCCACCCTCGACGAGGCCGACAAGCGGACATCGACCCGGCACTTCCTGCGCGAGCTCAACCGCTTCGGACTGACCTCCGCGGTCGACGCCGCCGGCGGCTTCCAGAACTTCCCCGACAACTACGCCACGGTCACCGACCTGGCCCGGTCGGGGGAGCTGACCCTCCGGATCGCCTACCACCTCTTCCCGCAGACGGCCGGGCAGGAGCTCGCCGACCTCAAGCGCTGGACCGAGATGGTCAAGCCGGGCGACGGCGACGAATGGCTCCGGCTGAACGGCGCGGGCGAGAACCTGACCTGGGCCGCCGCCGACTTCGAGAACTTCTCCGAACCCCGGCCCGAGCTCGCCGCGGGGTACGAGACCGAGTTCGAGCAGGCCGTCCGGCTGCTCCTGGAGAACGGCTGGGGCTTCCGGCTCCACGCCACCTACGACGAGACGATCCGCCGCGACCTGGCCGTCTTCGAGAAGCTGGCGGCGGAGGGTCTGTTCCCCGGCGGCAACCGCTGGCTCTTCGACCACGCGGAGACCGTCTCCGCCGACAGCCTCGACCGGATCGCGGCCCTCGGTGGCGCCCTGTCCGTCCAGAACCGCATGTCCTTCCAGGGCTCCGCCTTCCTCGACCGGTACGGTGCCGAGGCGGCCGCCCACACCCCGCCGGTCCGGGCCATGCTCGACCGGGGCCTGACCGTCGCCGCCGGAACCGACGCCACCCGGGTCTCCTCGTACAACCCCTGGGTCGCCCTCCACTGGCTGGTGACCGGGCGCACCGTCGGCGGCACCGCCCTCTACCCGGCCGGGAACCTCATCGACCGGGAGACCGCCCTCGGCCTCTACACCCGGGGCGGCGCGCGGCTCACCGGCGAGCAGGACGTCAAGGGAACGCTGCGCGAGGGCTGCTACGGCGACCTGGCGATCCTGTCCGACGACTACCTCACCGTGCCCGAGGAGGTCATCCCCGACATCGAGTCCGTGCTCACCGTCGTGGGCGGCCGCGTCGTCTACGCGACCGCGGAGTACGAGGGCCTCGACGAGGCCGTCCCGCCGGTGAGCCCCGAGTGGAGCCCCGTGGCCCGCTTCGGCGGCTACCAGGCGGCAGGGGCGGGCGCCCGCCAGGCGTCGCTCGTCGCCGAGGCCGCCGCCGAGTCCGAGCAGCACCGCCGGTGGCGCGTCGCGCGCGGCGCCGTACCCGAGACGACACCGTCCTTCGTCGACCCCTGCTTCGAGCACTGAGTCCGCGCGTGGAAAGAGAGAACCAACCGATGACCGCGACTGCTCCGGCCGGCGGCGAGGACGCCCAGGCCACCCCGCCCGACGCTCCGCCGGGACGCCGCTTCGAACCGGACCTCCGGTCGATGACCCGGATCAACCTGCGCCCCATCGCTTCACCCATGCCGCTCGGCTTCTTCACGATCGCCATCGCGTCCGTGATGACGGGCTGCCTCCAGCTCGGGATCTTCGGCGAGGAGGCCCGCGCCGCCGTCGCCTTCACGGTGCTGCCCGCCTTCGTGCTCCAGCTCCTGGTCAGCTTCCTGGCCTTCGGCGCCCGCGACGTGATCGCGGCGACGCTCATGGCGGTGTTCGCCGGCAGCTGGCTGCCGTACGCGCTCATCATGCTCACCGGCGCGGCCGACGGCCTGAAGGTCCTCGGCGTCTTCAACCTGGCGCTCCTGTGCTTCGGGGCGCTGATGTCCGCCGTGACCCGGCCCAAGCGGGCGCTGTGGCTCGTGATCGCGGTCTCGCTTCCCCGCTGGGCGGCCACCGGGCTCGCGGGCATCACCGGAGCCGAATGGCTGACGCGCACGTCGGGCGCGCTCGGCCTCGTGGTGGCGCTGGTCGCGATGTACACGGCCTTCGCCCTGATGCTGGAGGACATGCGCAGCGAGCAGGTCCTGCCCATCGGCCGCAGCGGCCCCGCCCACCTCGCCGTCGAGGGCGACCTCGGCGTCCAGCTCCGCAACCTGGAACGCCAGGCGGGCGTGCGCCGCACGCTCTGAGCTCTCCTGCCCTTTCCGACCTTTCCAATCCACCCTGTTCACCGAGGAGTTGTCCCACCATGCCCCGACACGCCCGCCCCACCGTCGTCCTGGTCCACGGAGCCTTCGCCGACGCCTCCAGCTTCGCCCGCGTCATCCCCGAACTGACCGCCGCCGGCATGGAGGTGACAGCCCCGGCGGTGCCCAACCGCGGCCTCGTCGACGACGCCGCGTACATCGCCTCCGTGGTCCGTGCCGTCGAGGGCCCCGTGATCCTGGTGGGTCACTCGTACGGCGGTGCCGTCATCACCCTCGCCGGCACCGAGGACAACGTCCGCGCACTGGTGTACCTCGCGGGATACGCGCTGGAGGAGGGGGAGAGCCTGGGTGAGCTGCAGGGCCGCTTCCCCGACTCCGGCCTCGCCGACGCGCTCGTCTACACCCCGTACCCGGTGGCCGGCTCCACCGAGACCGGCACCGACGTCTCGGTGGACATCGAGAAGTTCCCCGCCCTCTTCGCGGCGGACGTCGACCCCGACCTCGCCGCGGTGCTCGCCGTCTCCCAGCGCCCCCTGGCCGCACGTGCCTTCTCGGAGCCGGCGCCCGTCGCGGCGTGGAGGACCAAGCCCTCGTGGGGCCTGGTCGCCTCCGCCGACCGCACGATCAACCCCGACGTGGAGCGCTACGGGTACGAGCGGGCCGGCATGACGACCATCGAGGTCGACTCCTCTCACCTGGTCATGCTGGCCCAGCCCAAGGCCGTGGCGGAGCTCATCCAGGACGCGGCCCGGGCCACCGCGCACTGACCCGATCGTTCACGATCGAACGATTAGTCGATATTGTTCGAGCGCTGGTAGCTTCTGCTCGCCCCCGAGAACCCTTCGGCGGGCGATCGGAGGAGATACACCCATGAGGTTCGGCGCGAGGCTCGCTCTCGCCGTCATCACCCTCGCCGTCACCGCCACCGCCTGCGGCACCCCGCAGGGCAGCGGTTCGCGGGCGCACACCACCGCGGACTGCGGACCGTACGCCCGGTACGGCGAGCACCCGGGCACCAAGGTCACCGTCTACGCGGAGAACCGGGACCGCGAGGCCGACCTGTTCGAAGAGACCTGGGCGGACTTCGCGGACTGCACGGGAATCGACGTCCAGTACGAGGGGGACGGGGAGTTCGAGGCGCAGATCCAGCTCAGGGTCGACGGCGGGAGCGCGCCCGACGTGGCGTTCTTCCCTCAGCCCGGACTCCTGGAACGCTTCGCGCGGGCGGGGAAGCTCAAGCCCGCGAGCGCCGGGGTCGTGGCCCTCGCGAAGCAGGGCTGGTCGGCCGACTGGAACAGCTACGCGACCGTGAACGGCACCCTCTACGGCACCCCGCTGGTCGCGAACGTGAAGTCGTTCGTCTGGTACTCCCCGACGTTCTTCCGCGACAGGGGACTGAGCGTTCCCCGCACCTGGTCCGAGCTGACGGCCCTGACGGAGAAGGTGGCGGCGTCGGGGGTCACGCCGTGGTGCGCGGGCGTCGAGTCCGCCGAGGCGACCGGATGGCCCGTGACCGACTGGATCGAGGACGTCCTGCTGCGCCAGCAGGGCACGGGCGTCTACGACCGGTGGGTCGCCCATGAGATCCCGTTCGACGACCCGCGGGTGATCAAGGCCATGGACACCGTGGGGTCCATCCTCAAGAACGACCGGTACGCCAACGGCGGTTTCGGTCCGGCCCGGTCGATGGCGTCGATCTCCTTCCAGGAGGCCGGCACGCCGATCCTCTCCGGCGACTGCGCGATGCACCGCCAGGCCTCGTTCTACGCCGGCATGTGGCCGAAGGGCACCGAGATCGGACCGGACAAGGACGTCTACGCCTTCCTCCTCCCGGGGGCCGATCCGGCGAGCCGCCCCGTGCTGGGCGGAGGGGTGTTCACCGCCGCGTTCGCCGACCGTCCCGAGGTGCGGGCGTTCCAGGAGTACCTGGCCTCCGCGGACTTCGCGAACGCGCGCATGAAGAAGGGCCCGTTCGTCTCGGCGAACAGGGGCGTGGACCCGGCGAACGCCGCGACCCCGGTCGACAGGCTCTCGGTCCAGCTGCTCCAGGATCCCCGGACGCAGTTCAGGTTCGACGGTTCGGACCTGATGCCGGCGTCGGTCGGTGCCGGCACGTTCTGGAAGGGAGCCGTCGACTGGATCGGCGGCGCGAGCACCCGGCAGGTCGCCGACTCCATCGAACGGTCCTGGCCGAGAAACTGATGTCGTTCGACGCCGTCGCCCAGCAGCCCAAGCTGATGTACCTGCTCCAGGGCGTCGCCGCCTTCGCGGCGGTGGTCGCCCTGGTCCTGCTCGCCCTGCACCGGGGGCCGGTACGGAGGAGGGCCGCGGCCCTGATCCTGCTGACCCCGGCACTGCTGCTGCTCACGGTCGGTCTTCTCCTGCCCGGTCTGCGCACCCTGGTGCTGTCGTTCACCGACGGCGGGGGAGACGCGTGGGCCGGGTTCGACAACTACGTGTGGATGTTCACCGACCCCCGGGCGCTGGTGGCGCTGCGCAACACCCTGGCGTGGGTGGTGCTCGTGCCCTCGCTGTCGACCTCGGTCGGCCTGCTCTACGCGGCGGCCGTCGTACGGTCGCGGTTCAGAGCGTTCGCGCTGTCCCTTCTCCTGACGCCGATGGCGATGTCGTTCGTCGGCGCGGGTGTCGTCTGGAAGTTCGTCTACGCCTACCGTCCCGCGGAGACCGGGCAGATCGGGCTGCTGAACCGACTCGTCGTCGCGTTCGGCGGCGAACCGCGGCAATGGCTCGTGGACTCTCCCTGGAACGTCCTGTTCCTCATCGTGGCGATGGTGTGGACACAGGCGGGCTTCGCCGCCGTCCTGCTGGCCGGCGCGATCAGGGCCGTACCCGATGAGCTGACCGAGGCGGCCCGACTCGACGGCGCGTCCCCCGGACAGATCTTCCGGCGGATCACCGTGCCGTCGATCAGGCCCACGCTGCTCGTCGTGGTCCTCGCCCAGGCGATCGGCACCTTCAAGGCCTTCGACATCGTCAAGACCATGACCGGCGGACAGTTCGGCACGGCCGTCCTCGCCCAGGAGATGTACGACCAGGCCTTCCGCTACGGCGAGACGGGCCGCGGCGCGGCGCTCGCCGTGCTCCTCTTCGTCCTCGTCACCCCCTTCGTGGCCCACCAGGTCCGGGCCCGGCGGAGGGCGGGGTGAACGGCGTCCGGGAGCGCCTGGCCTCCCGCGCCTTCACGGCGATCGCCGTGGTGATCGCGGTCCTCTGGACGACACCGACCCTCGGTCTGCTGCTCTCCTCGTTCCGTCCCGAGGACGAGATCAAGACGACGGGCTGGTGGACCGTGTTCGGTACGCCGCACTTCACACTCGACCACTACGGCGAGGTGCTGTCCGGCGGCGGCAACGGGTCGGGGCGGCTCGCCGAGTACGTCGTCAACTCCGTCGTCATCACCCTTCCCTCCGTGCTGTTCCCGCTCGTCGTCGCCTTCTTCGCGGCGTACGCCCTGGCGTGGATCGACTTCAGGGGGCGGGACACCCTCGTCGTCGGCATCTTCGCGCTCCAGGTCGTGCCGCTCCAGATGGCGCTCGTCCCCCTCCTGAAGCTCTTCTCCGAGGGCTGGCTGTTCCTGCCCGCGTGGCACCTCACCGGTCCCGCGCGGTTCGGCCAGGTCTGGTTCGCCCACACGGTCTTCGCGCTGCCGTTCGCGGTGTTCCTGCTGCACAACTTCCTGGCCGGGCTGCCCCGGGACCTGATCGAGGCCGCCCGCGTCGACGGAGCGTCGCACGGGACGCTGCTGCTCCGGATCGCGCTGCCGCTGGCCCGCCCGGCCCTGGTCTCCTTCGCCGTCATCCAGTTCATCTGGGTGTGGAACGACCTCCTCGTGGCCCTGACCCTCTCGGGCGGAACGGCCGACACCGCGCCGATGACGGTCAGACTGGCGAGCATGGCCGGGACCTACGGCGACGAGTGGCAGCGGCTCACCGCGGGGGCCTTCGTGGCGGCGCTCGTCCCGCTGCTCGTCTTCTTCTCCCTCCGGCGGCACTTCGCACGGGGACTGCTCGCCGGATCGGTCAAGGGATGAGCCCCGACCGGCCCGAGGAACAAGAGGAGCAAGGCCGGGCGACGGGGCTGAGCCGGCCCGGCCTACGGGGCCGCGAAGCCGAGCTGGAGCGGCTGCGCGCCCTGGTCGGGGCGGTGCGCGACGGCGAGGGCGGAGCGGTCGCGCTGCTCCTGGGCGAGCCCGGCATCGGGAAGTCCGTGCTGCTGCGGGAGACCCTGGCGATCGCACGGGCCCACGGGTTCGTCGTCAGCCACGGACGCGCCGAGGAGCTGCACGAGCTGGCACCGCTCGCCTCCCTGGCCTCGGGCCTCCTGCACGGTGACCCGCCCCTGCTGGCCGGCACGGACTTCGCGGACCTCGCCGGCCACCACGACCAGCGCATCTGGCTCGTCGAACGGCTGGCCCAGCTGATCGAGGAACGCGCGGCGGGCACGCCCGTGCTGATCGCCGTCGACGACGTCCCATGGGCCGACCCGCTGAGCCGGTTCGCCCTGAGCGTCCTGCCGGCACGGCTGCTCAGCTCCCCGGTCCTCTGGCTGCTCACGGGAAGGGAGGACCCGGAACTGTACGGGCAGGGGCCGAGGCCCACGACGCTCCCGCTGCGGCCGCTGTCCGACGCGGCCCTGGCCGAGCTGGCACACGACGTCCTCGGCGGGGACGTGCCGGCGCGGGTCGGGGAGCTCCTCGACGGGGCGGGCGGCAACCCCTTCCTCGCGGCCGAGATGCTCGCGGGCATCGCGGCGTCGGGCGCGGACGGACCGGTTCCGCCCGAGCGGCTGGTCCTCGGCGTACGCGGCCGACTGGCCGACCTCCGGCCGGACACCCTGCACTTCCTGCGGATCGGCTCGGTCCTCGGCCGCGCGTTCACGCTCGCGGACGCCGCGGCCCTGTGTGGCCGGCCGGCCTCCGGACTCAGCGCCGAAGTGGACGAGGCGATCGACGCCGCCCTCCTCCACGACGACGGCGAACGCCTGCTGTTCCGCCACGACCTGCTCCGCCAGGCGGTGTACGCCGACCTCGCCCCCTCCGTACGCCGGGCGCTGCACCGGGAGGCCGCGAGCCGGCTCGTCGCGGCGGGCCGGAGCTCCGTCGACGCGGTCCCGCACCTGTTGAAGAGCGCCGAACCCGGCGACATGGAGGCGATCGGACTGCTCGGCACGGCCGTCACGGAGGTGATGGCCGTGATGCCCGACCTCGCCGCCGACCTGGCCGTACGCGCCCTGGAACTCGTACCGCCCCGGGCGCCCGCGGCGTACGACGTGGGCGAACGGGCCATCGTCGCGCTGACCCGCGCGGGCCGCTACACGCGGGCACGGGACGCCGGCGACGCGCTGCTCGCCCGGCAGCCGCCCCTGGACGTCTTCGCCCGTCTGCAGTCCGTACTCGGTGACACGCTGTGGCACCTCGACGACGTCCATGAGCTGACCCGCCGCCTGACAGCGGCGCTGGCCGCCGTCACCGACCCGGTGATCCGCGCCCGGCTGACCGCCAGACTGGCCCTGGCCCGGTCCCGCGGGAACGATCTCGGGGCCGCTCGCGAGACCGGCGAACGGGCGCTCGCCGAGGCGGAGCGGGCCGGTGACCGGGAGGCCCGCGTCCTCGCGCTGTGGGGCCTCGGCGAGATCGCCCTCAACGCGGGCGACTGCGCCGCGGCCGTCGAACACCACACGGTGCTGGGCGTGTTCGACTCGGCCTTCCTGCCGGAGGAGGCCGTCGCCCGGATCCACGGGGACGACTTCGACACCGTACGGCGACTGCTCCGGACGGCGGGCGACCCTCCCCCGCGTCCCGCGATGCTGATCTGGGCACAGGGAACCCTGAACATGGGGCTCGGTCGGCTCGATGACGCGGACGCCGACTTCGTCACCGCCGAGCGGCTCGAAGCGGACCTCCACGTGCCCGGCAACCTGGTCAACATCCGCGTCAACCGCGGTCTCCTCGCGATGCTGCGCGGCGACCGCGAAGCCGCGCGGGAACACCTGGACGTCGTGCGGGCGACCGTGGCCGACCGGCCGAACACCGGCAACCACGCCGCGCACCAGTACTTCGAGGCTGTCGTGGCCGACGCCGACGGCGACCACGCGGCAGCGGCCGAACTGGTCCGGTCCGTCCAGCGGGACCACCCCTTCCTCCGGTGGCGGCTCCTGCGCCCCCATGTCGTCCAGGCCGTGGGGATCGCCCTGCGCGGCGGGGACCGGAACCTGGCCGAGGACCTCGCGGCCCAGGCCGCCGAGCACGCCACTCGCAACCCCACCGTGCCGACCGCCCAGGGGACCGCCGCCCACGCGGCCGGCCTGGTGAACGCCGATCACGGACTCCTGGAGCGATCGGTCCGCATCCTCCTCGCCGGCCCCCGGCCGCTGCCCCTCGCCGCCGCGTCCGCCGACCTCGGGCACGCTCTCCTCGCCGCGGGCGACCGGGCCGCGACACCCGCCCTGACCAGGGCCCACGACATCTACGCCCAGGCGGGGGCCGATGCCGAGGCCGACCGGATCCGAGCCGACCTGGAACCGGCCACCAGCCGCTCCGGCCGACGCACCGGAAACCTCGGGCCGCGCCCCGTCCAGGGCTGGGGC
Source organism: Streptomyces sp. NPDC023157 (assembly GCF_055560575.1). Classification (NCBI taxonomy): domain Bacteria; kingdom Bacillati; phylum Actinomycetota; class Actinomycetes; order Kitasatosporales; family Streptomycetaceae; genus Streptomyces; species Streptomyces sp. NPDC023157. The sequence goes on along the minus strand of NZ_JBVHIL010000003.1, from coordinate 490,391 downwards.
GCGCTCACGGCCTCGGAACGCAAGGTGGCCCTGCTGATCGCCGCGGGCCACACCAACCGGTCGGCCGCGGAGGCCCTCCTCGTCTCCCCGCACACGGTCGGCACCCATCTGGCGTCGATCTTCCGCAAGCTGGCGGTGCGTTCGAGGGTCCACCTGGCCCGCGTCGTCCTCGCGGAGGACGACGCCGGAACGGCGACCGGCGACTGAGCGAGCTCTGCGCCCCCGTGCAAGGTGTGGTGCGCGGGACGGCAACAGCGGGTGCGGGACCGGTCCTAGCGTGACGGGCATGCCGCGCCGCTCCGCCGCGCGGACCAGCCACCCCGAATCGAGGAAGCAACCCCATGCCGTACATCACCGTGGGCCAGGAGAACACCACCCCCGTCGAGCTGTACTTCGAGGACCAGGGCGCCGGGCAGCCCGTCGTGCTCATCCACGGCTTCCCGCTCGACGGGCACTCCTGGGAGCGCCAGTCCGCCGCGCTGCTCGCCGCCGGCTACCGCGTGATCACGTACGACCGGCGCGGCTTCGGGCAGTCCTCCCAGCCGACGACCGGCTACGACTACGACACGTTCGCGGCCGACCTGCACACCGTGCTGGAGACGCTCGACCTGAGGGACGCCGTCCTCGTCGGCTTCTCCATGGGCACCGGCGAGGTCGCCCGCTACGTCTCGACGTACGGCTCCGCCCGGGTCGCCAAGGTCGCCTTCCTGGCCTCGCTGGAGCCCTGCCTGCTCAAGAGCGACGACAACCCGGACGGCGTGGCCCCCAAGGAGTTCTTCGACGGGGTCGTCGCCGCCGTCAAGGCCGACCGGTACGCCTACTACACGGCCTTCTTCAACGACTTCTACAACCTCGACGAGAACCTGGGCACCCGCATCAGCGAGGAGGCCGTCCGCAACAGCTGGGACACCGCCGCCCGCGGCGGTTCCTTCGCCGCGTCCGCCGCACCGGCCACCTGGTACACCGACTTCCGTGCCGACATCCCCGCCGTCGACGTGCCGGCCCTGATCCTGCACGGCACGGCCGACCGCATCCTGCCGGCCGAGGGCACCGCGCGCCCCTTCCACAAGGCGCTCCCGTCGGCCGACTACGTCGAGATCGAGGGCGCCCCGCACGGCCTGCTGTGGACCCACGCCGAGGAGGTCAACACCGCCCTCCTCGCCTTCCTGGCGAAGTGACGCACCACCGTTGACCCGCCGGGGTGACGCCGGAGTCCCCGGCGGCACCCCGGCGTCACCCCGGCCCCCGGTTCCCCGGCGCGGGAACGGGACGAGCTCAGGAGACGAGACACCCCATGCAGTTCGGCATCTTCACCGTCGGGGACGTGACCCCCGACCCCACCACCGGTCGCACTCCGACCGAACACGAGCGCATCAAGGCGATGGTGGCCATCGCGCTCAAGGCCGAGGAGGTCGGTCTCGACGTCTTCGCGACCGGCGAGCACCACAACCCGCCGTTCGTGCCCTCGTCGCCGACGACCATGCTCGGCTACATCGCCGCCCGCACCGAGAAACTGATCCTGTCCACGTCCACGACGCTGATCACCACCAATGACCCGGTGAAGATCGCCGAGGACTACGCGATGCTCCAGCACCTGGCCGACGGCCGCGTCGACCTCATGCTGGGGCGCGGCAACACCGGCCCGGTCTACCCGTGGTTCGGACAGGACATCCGCCAGGGCATCAACCTCGCCAAGGAGAACTACGCCCTGCTGCGCCGGCTGTGGCGCGAGGACGTCGTGGACTGGGAGGGCACGTTCCGTACGCCGCTCCAGGCCTTCACCTCGACACCGCGGCCCCTGGACGGCGTCCCGCCCTTCGTCTGGCACGGATCCATCAGGTCCCCCGAGATCGCGGAGCAGGCCGCCTTCTACGGCGACGGCTTCTTCCACAACAACATCTTCTGGCCGGCCGACCACACCCGGCGCATGGTGCAGCTCTACCGGCGCCGGTTCGCGCACCACGGTCACGGCCGGCCGGAGGACGCGATCGTCGGCCTGGGCGGACAGGTCTTCATGCGCAAGAACTCCCAGGACGCCGTACGGGAGTTCCGTCCCTACTTCGACAACGCTCCCGTGTACGGCCACGGCCCGTCGCTCGAGGACTTCACCGAGCAGACCCCGCTGACGGTGGGCTCTCCCCAGCAGGTCATCGAGCGGACCCTGTCGTTCCGGGAAGGCGTCGGTGACTACCAGCGCCAGTTGTTCCTGATGGACCACGCGGGCCTGCCCCTGAAGACCGTCCTGGAGCAGCTCGACATCCTCGGCGAGGAGGTCGTGCCCGTCCTGCGGAAGGAGTTCGCCCAGGGACGTCCGGCCGACGTGCCGGAGGCCCCCACACACGCGTCCCTCCGAGCCGTCCGGGAGGTGTCCGCCGCATGAAGCTGACCGTCGTCGCCGCGGGGCTGAGCACCCCCTCCTCCACCCGCCTGCTCGCGGACCGGCTGGCCGAATCGGCCCGCGACGAACTCGCCGCCAAGGGGCGGGCCCCGTCGACCGAGGTCGTGGAGCTGCGCGAACTGGCCGGCGACATCGCCAACCACCTCGTGACCGGATTCCCACCGCCGCGACTGAGCGCCGCGATCGACGCGGTGACGGCGGCCGACGGCCTGATCGTCGTGACTCCCGTGTTCGCGGCGTCCTACAGCGGCCTCTTCAAGTCCTTCTTCGACGTGATCGACCCGGACGCCCTCTCCGGGAAGCCGGTCCTGATCGCGGCGACGGGCGGTACCGCCCGCCACTCCCTGGCCCTTGAGCACGCCGTGCGCCCGCTCTTCGCCTATCTCCGCGCCGTCGTCGTCCCCACCGCCGTGTTCGCGGCCTCCGAGGACTGGGGCTCGGGCGGGGACGAGTACACCGACGGCCTGCCCGGCCGCGTCCGCCGCGCGGGTGTCGAGCTGGCCACGCTCATGGCGGCGCGCCCGGTCGGCGAAGAGCCCGAGGACGACGTCACGGTCCTCGAACGGCAACTCGCCGACCTGCGCTTCGACTGAGACGGGCCCGTGGGCCGGGCGCCGGCGGGGTGGTTCCCATGGTTCATACTGTTCCGCCGTATGAGCGTGAACCGAGTGACGACAAGGACCGTGCCCGAGGAGTCCGACGGCGTACGGACGCCCCTCCGCGGCAGGGACGCCGAACTGGCGTTCATCGAGGCGCGGCTCGACGCGCTCGACCGGGGTGAAGGCGGGATCGTCCGCGTCGAAGGCCCCGCCGGCATCGGCAGGTCCAGGATGCTCGCGGAGGCCGCGGCAGCCGCGGGACGGCGCGGGACGAGGGTGTTCGAGGGCGCGGCGGACCCGGACGGACAGTTCGTGCCGCTCGGCCCGCTCCTCGACGGTGTGCTCGCCGGCGAGGGGCCGCTGTCGGGCGCAGCCCGTCTCCGGGACCTCGCCACGACACCCGGCCAGCGGTTCTGGCTGCTCCAGGAACTGGGGGACCGCCTGCGCGAGACCGTGCGCGAAGGCCCCCTGCTCATCGTCCTCGACGACCTCCAGTGGTGCGACGACCTGACCCTCCTCACGTTCCACACCCTCGCGGCCGGACTCTCGTCGCACGCCGTCCTCTGGCTGGTCGCCGTGCGCGGCGGCAGCGTGCCTTCGGGGGTGCGCACCACCCTGGACAGGATCCGACAGGCAGGTGCACACGAGCTGGCCCTCGGCGCGCTGGGGGACCTGGCGACCACACAGATCAGCGAGGACATCCTGGGCGCCGCTCCCGACCCGGACGTCCTGCGCGTCGCACGCCGCGCCGAGGGGGTGCCACAGCTGCTGGTCGAGCTGATCGGCTCACTACGGGAGGACGGGGCGGTGACGATCGAGAACGGCACGGCCAGGCTGACCGCCGGACCTCCGGCCCCACAGGTCCTTCCGTCCGTCGAGCGCCGCCTCGACCAGCTGTCGGACGAGGCCCGTGAGCTGGTACGGACGGCGGCCGGCGTGGGCGGCCCGGTCACCGTCGCGCTGCTCGCCGAACTGCTCGGCAGGTCCCCGGCGGCGCTCATCAGGACGGTGCAGGAATCCCTCGACGCCGATCTGCTCGCCGAGAGCGGCGATCGCCTCGCCTTCCGACAGGACCTGATCCGCGAGGCGGTCGAAGCCGGCCTGCCCCGGCCCCTGCGCCAGGCCCTTCGCCGGCAGACCGCCGGACCGCCGCCGGGAGGCGCGGCCTCCCCCGTCGACCGCCCCGGGCCGTCGGAGGGACCGGCGGGAACAACGGCGCCGGGAGACGCCGCTGAGGCCGACCGGCTGCGCACCGAAGCGGCGGAACTCGCGGCCACCGCCCCCGGACCCGCCGCGGAACGCAGCCTCAGGGCCCTGGAGCTCACCACCGCGGACGCTCCGGAGCGGCCGCGGATCATCGCCGAGACGATCCCGCTGCTCTGGCAGACGGGCCGGGCCGCCCAGGCACGTGAGCTGGGAGGCGCCGCCCTGGCGGCCGGCGGTATCGGACCCGAGGACGAGGCACTGATACGCCTCGCGCTGGCGCGCCTCGCCTTCCAGTTCAACTTCTCCGAGGCGGTCCGGCAGGCCCGCGCCGGGGCTGCGCTGCCCGGGATCTCCGTGACCGCGAGGGGACGGCTGCTCGCCATGCTGGCCATCGGCCTGTCGATGTCGGGCGAGCACGCGGCGGCCGAACGGATCGCCGCGGAGGCGTGGGAGACCGCGGCGGCAGCGGGGGACCGCACCGCCGAGGCCACGCTGACGACGGTCCGCTCGGCGGTCGGTTTCCACCGCATGGACCTGACCGAGGCGTTCCGGCAGGCCGAGCGGTCCGCCGCGCTGGCCGACGCCCTGGGCATCAGCACCTCGCTGTGGGTGCCGGAGGCCCTGTGGCACGCCCTCCTGTCGAACACCACCGGACGCACCGCGGAGGCCCTCGCCGCCGCGGAGGAGGGCATCCGGATCACCAGGGAGCAGGGGCGGACGACCGCCACCCGCATGTGGCTCATGACCCGCACCCGCATCCTTCTGGAAACCGGACGGCTGTCGGACGCCCGGGCCGACGCCGAAGCCGCGTCCCCGGCGGCCGACGATCCCGGCCCGGGCAACTTCGCCGACGTCACGCTCCGGTACGTGATGTTGCGCGTCGCCCTCCACACCGACGACCGGCGGACCGCGGAAGCGTACGCGGCGGAGGCGAGGCGCATGCGGAGCGACGGCGCACCCGTCGTGCGGCACTTCGGCACCTGGATGCTGGCGCTGATGGCCGACTTCGAAGGCCGGCCCGACCGCGCCATGACCGTACTCGACGAGGTGATGACGTCACCCGCCGCGGACCTGCCCGCCTACGCCGGTCTGATCGACCCCGCCGACGCCCCGGTGCTCGTCCGGATGGCGCTGCGGGCGGGCAGGCACGAACGGGCCGCGCAGGCGGTCGCCCTGGCCGAGAGGCGAGCCGTCCTCAACCCCGGGCTCACGTTCCTCACCGCCACCGCCGCGCACGCCCGGGGGCTCCTCGACAACGACCTCGCCTCCCTCGTACGAGCCGTCCGGCTGTACGAGAACTGCCCTCGGGTGCTGGCCCGGGCGTCGGCGCTGGAGGACGCCGGACGCAAACTCGCGGCCACCCGTAGGTCCGAGGCGGTGTCGTACTTCGAGACGGCCCTCGCGCTCTACGCGCGAGCGGGCGCCGAACGGGACGTCGCACGCGTCCGTCGGCGCCTGCGGGCCGCCGGCGTCCGACGCCGGCCCTCGACGTCCGGACTCTCCGACGCATGGCCCGAGCTGACGGCCGCGGAGCTACGCGTGGTACGGCACGTGGCCCGGGGGCTGACCAACCAGCAGGCGGCCGAGCAGCTCTCCCTCTCACCCCACACGGTGAGTTCGCACCTGCGTCGGGCCTTCACCAAGCTGGACGTCACCTCGCGCGCCGAGCTGCCCCGGCTGGTGAGGGATCGCGACAGCGGAGAGTAGTCGCTTCGTATCCCACAGGGGCGCCATGGCAATGGACGATTCATGCGATGTGCCGACGTCGTCGTTTCCTCAGACTGATCAAGAACCGCGGAATGCAGAAGTCCGCGGGGAACCGTTGATCGAGAGGAACAGCGCATGACCGTCAGGCTCCAGCGAGCCCGCCCCGGCAGCCCCGAGCTGCAGGCGCTCGTCGACGAACTCGCGGAGCGGCTCGGCCGGTCCGTCGCCGTCGACGACCCGCTGGTCCGCATGGTCTGCACGAGCCGTCACTTCGGCGACGAGGACCCGGTGCGCATCGGCACCCTCCTCCAGGGCCGCGCCGACAACGCGGCCATCCGCTACGTCCTCGCGCAGGGCGTCACCCAGTGGTCCAGGCCAGGATTCATCGACGGCCGCGACGACCTCGGACTGCTGCCCCGCTACGTCGTGCCGCTGCGCGAACGCGGCCACCTGCTCGGGCTGCTCGTGGTGGTCGTGCCCGAGAAGGCACTGGGCGAACAGGACACCGCCCGCATCGCCCGCGCCGCGGACGCCATGGCCGCCCAGATGTACGGCGAGCAGATCGCCGCCGACACCAGGAAGGCCGCCGAACGCGACCTGGCCCTCGAACTCGTCGGCCCCGACGTCGCGGCGCGCACCGCCGCACACCGGCGGGGCAGGGAACTCGGGCTCCTCGGCGCGGCCGAGCACGTCCTCGTCACCGTCGTCCAGCTGCGCTCCGGCACCGAGCTCGTCCGCCAGTCGGAGGCCGCCCTGTGGGGGGCGCTGGAGGGGTTCCGGCGGACCCGCTCCGCCCAGGGACTCATCGCCATCGGCCAGGAGCGGGCGACCCTCCTCCAGCTCCGCGACCGCCCGCCCCTCCCGGACGAGGTCACCGCTCAGTCCGCCCGCATCCTCGGCGAACTCCGTACCTTCCTCGCCCCGTCGGCCGACCCGGTGATCGGCGTCGGCGGGCGGCACCCCCGCCCGTACGACGCCCACACGTCGTACGAGCAGGCCCTCGTGGCGGCCCGCGCCGCCCGCAGACTGCCCGCCCTGCGGAGCGCCGGCGACTGGGAACGGCTCGGGGAGCTCGCCGTACTCCTCCAGCTCCCCGAGCACGCCCTGAACGCGTCCCTGGTGCCCAAGCCCCTCCGCACCCTCACCGAGGCCCACGGCGGCGACCGCCTGCGGGACACCCTGCGCAGCTTCCTCGAACACGCGGGATCGATTCCCCGGACCGCGGAGACGCTGGGCATCCACCGCACCTCGCTCTACTACCGGCTGCGCCAGATCCAGGAGATCACCGGACTCGACCTCGACGACGGCGCCCACCGGCTGGCGCTCCATCTCGGCCTCAGGATCGAGGAACTCCTCGCCCCGGCCACCGGCGGAGCCGCCTGACCTCTTCCTCGCTTCGACAGAGCGAGGAAGATCCACCGCTCGATTCCTACAGCTCGCGGTGGTGCGGGCGACGGGCCCCATTCGATGATGTTCGGGACGGGCGGGGCGGGTGTACCGCCCCTGACCAGGGGAGAGGTCATGAAGGAAATGATCACGACGGACGGTGCGCGGCTCGCGTACCAGGACACCGGCGGTGACGGCGTCCCGCTGGTCATGCTGCACGGCTGGGGGCAGACACAGGCGATGTTCCGCCACCAGGTCGAGGGGCTGGCGCCCGCTCGTCGTGTCGTCACCGTCGACCTCCGCGGCCACGGGAAGTCCGGCAGACCGCGTCACGGCTACCGCGTCGCCCGGCTCTCCCGCGACGTGCTCGAACTCGTCGACCATCTCGGTCTCGACCGTTTCGACGCACTGGGCTGGTCCATGGGCGTCTCGGTGTGGTGGAGCTTCATCGACCAGCACGGGACCGGACGGATCCGGCGCTTCGTCGCCGTCGACCAGCCCGCGGCGGTCGCCGCCGTGCCCTGGATGACCGAGCGGGAACAGCGGGACTCCGGCGCCATCTTCGATGTGCCGGGGCTGCTGCACCTGGGCGCGGCCCTCGCCGGTCCCGAGGGCGACACGGTCCGCGCCGACTTCGTGCGCGGCATGTTCTCCGGCGAGCCCGACCCCGAGGTGCTGGCCTTCGTCGCCGAGGAGATCAGGTCGACCCCCGCCTACGCGGGCGTGCCGCTGCTGTTCGACCACTGCGCGCAGGACTGGCGGGACGTGCTTCCCCGGATCGACGTGCCGACCCTGGTGATCGGCTGTGAGGGAAGCCATGTGCACCCCGATTCCCAGCGCTTCGTCGCCGAGCGGATTCCCGGCGCACGCCTGCACGTCTTCGCCTCCGACGTGGCGAGCTCGCACTTCCCCTTCCTGGAGAACCCGCCGGCCTTCAACGCCGTGGTGGAGAAGTTCCTGGCCGAGGAGCCGCCGAGAGCGGCGTGAACCGCCTTCCGCCCGTACGAACCCACGGCTAGGAACCACCATGCCCCACACACTGATGTCACGTGCGCCCGAACGGGTGCCCCGGCAAGCGCCTGAACCGGCCTCGCCCTCCTCCCGCTCGGGGTGGCTGGTCCAGACGCTCTCCGAGATGCCGGACACGAACGACCCGAACCACATCTATCTCGGCGTCCATGTCCGTGGACCCGTCACCGTCGTCCACGAGCGTGCCAGGACCCTGTTGGAGCCGAACGACCTGGTCTTCTGCGACCCGGCTCGACGGCACCTGCTGCGGTTCGGCGAAGACTGCCAGATGATCTTCTTCCGGGTGCCCCGCTGCTATCTGGGCGTCACGGAGCCGGAACTGCGTCAGGTGCTCGGCGTACCCGTACGCGGAGGGGAGGGGATCGGGGCGCTGGCGGCCGACTTCCTGACCGCGCTCGCCGCCAGGGCGGAGTTCCGCCGGTCCTCGACGGGCGACCGGCGCGCCCGGACCGCCGTGCACCTCCTCTCCGTCCTGGTCATGGAGCTCCTCGCGGCGGACACCACGGACGAGGAAGCCGACGCGGCCGGGACGGGCGGCGCGATGCTGACCCGGATCCACGCCCACATCGAGGAGCACCTGATGGACCCGGACCTCTCGCCGGAGTCGATCGCGCGTGCCCACCACATCTCCGTCCGCTACCTGCAGAAGCTGTTTCAGAACGACGGCAGCACGGTGAGCCAGTGGGTGCGGCACCGCAGGCTCGAGTTCTGCCGGCTCGAACTGGGCAGGTCCCACCGCAGGATCACCATGGCCGCGATGGCACACCGCTGGGGCTTCAACAGCCCCTCGCACTTCAGCCGCACGTTCCGGGGCGCCTACGGCATGAGTCCCAGCGAATGGCAGGCCCTGGCGACCTCGGCCTTCGAGCCGATGCCGTCCTGAGTCCGGGACCGCCGGAGCCGTCCGTACACACGTTCCCGGAGCTCCGGGAGTGCGCCGCCGTGCCCGCGCGGGTGCGCGTACGGACAAGACCCGCCCCACCCGGGACCTACCGTGAACCACCGCACGGGCCTCCCGCCGCCCCGCCCGGGCGCGCCCGACACCGAGAAGAGAACCAGCATGCCCCTGCCCACCGTCGTCCTCGTGCACGGCGCCTTCGCCGACGCGACAGGCTGGATAGGCGTCATCTCGGAACTGCGGAGCAGCGGCATACCGGTGCTCGCTCCACCGAACCCGCTGCGGGGCCTCACGTCCGACGCCGCCTACCTGGCCTCCGTCCTCGCGCAGGTCGAAGGGCCGGCCGTCCTCGTCGGCCACGCCTACGGCGGTGCGCTGATCACCGTGGCGGGCGCCGCCGAGAACGTCGTCGGGCTCGTGTACGTGGCCGCCTACGCCCCCCACGAGGGCGAGAGCCTCGCCGCACTCCAGGGGCGCTTCCCCGGCGCCCCGCCGAAGAGCGACCTGAAGGAGTGGAGGTACCCGCTCCCCGACGGCGGCTCCTCGGTCGAGCTCACCATCGACGAGACGGCCTTTCCGCTGGTCTTCGCGGCGGACCTGCCCGAGGACGTCGCCGGGGTCCTGGCGGCGGCCCAACGCCCGCTCGCCACCGCGGCCTTCACCGAGACCGTGCCGACGGCGGCCTGGCGCACGAAGCCGTGCTGGGCCCTGGTGGCCGGGGCCGACCGCACGATCGGCCCCCAGGTCCAGCGCTTCGGCGCCCGGCGCGCCGGCGCCGTCGTCGTCGAGCTCCCCGACGCCTCCCACGCCGTCCTCCTCTCCGAGCCCACCCGGGTCGCCGACCTGATCACGACCGCGGTACGGGCGACGAGCTGACGGCGGTCCCTCCGATGTCCCGTGGGGTCGGGACACCTGCCCCATGTGCGGGGGACAGGGGGCGGGCGAGGGTGGAGGACGACGGCGCGGATACGCCGCGCTCCCTAGACGGTGAGGCATCGACGATGTCCCTTTCACGCAACTCGGCTCTGGCCGGGGCGGTCGCCGTGGCGGCCCTCATGACCCTGGCGGGCCCCTCGGGGGTCGCCGCCGCCGCGACCGGCGACGGTGGCGGCAAGGAGCACTGCACGGTACGGCCGCACCAGCGGGCCGCCTGTTTCGACACCTTCGCGGAGGCCATCGCCGACGCGACCAACGGCGCCGTCCGCCTGCCGGCCGGGGCGCGGACGGTGACGCAGCGACAGCTCGACGCGGCCGAAGGCGCCCAGGGGTTCGGGGTGAACGCGGCGACGGTCATCGCCGTCATCTACAACGACGCGAACTTCGGCGGGCACTCGTTCACCTTCGTCAAGGACCACGGGTGCGACGGGGACTGGGGGACCGTCGAGTTCGAGGAGGGCAACCTCCGCTACTTCAACGACAACACCAACTTCAACTGGGGCGACGAGATCGGATCGGCGCAGGAGTACTCCGGCTGCCACGGCATCTACTACGAGAACAGCTGGTTCAACACCCGCGTGTCCGGCCGCACCGTGGAAGGGCCGTGGAGTGGGGGCTGGATGGACGACGAGGCGTCCTCCATCCGCTGGGTGTGACGGCCGGGCGGCGGGCCGGGGCACTCCGCCGGCCCGCCGCCCAGCCGGTCACGGCCCGCCGCCGAGGCCCGACTGCCGGGCGCGCACGATGGCCTCGGCCCGCGTCGCCGCCTGTAGTTTCGCGAGGATGTTGGACAGGTGGTTGCGGACCGTCTTCGGGCTGAGGCTGAGCCGCCGCGAGATCGCGAGGTTGTCCAGCCCCCGGGCCACCAGGTCCAGCAACTCCCTTTCCCGTACCGTCAGTTCGGGCAGCGGCACCGGCCCGCCCCACCCCGCGTGGCCCAGCAGGTACGCCATCGCCCGGCTCGCCACGGCGGGGCCCAGGATCACCTCGCCGTTGGCGACGGCCCGCACCGCCCGCTCGATCTCCGCCGCGTCCGCCCCCTTCAGGAGGTACCCCCGGGCGCCCGCCCGCATCGCCGCGAAGACCGAGTCGTCGTCGTCCAGCATCGTCACCACCAGCACCCCCACCCGCGGCAGGATCCGCAGGATCTCGCGGGTCGCGTCCACCCCCGACGAGGCCGCGTCGCCCAGGTGCAGGTCCATCACCACGACGTCCGGCGCGTGGGCGGCCGCCGTCGCCACGGCCGCCTCCATCGAGGACTCCTCGCCCACGACCTCAAGCCCCGTCAGCGAACCGAGCAGCGCCGACATCCCCAGCCGGAAGACGGGATGATCGTCGACGACCAGCACCCTCAGCACGGGAGCCTCAGTTCCAGCCGGGTGCCCCGGCCGGCCCCGCCCGGACGCCAGGTGGCGGTGCCGCCGACGCCCTCGGCCCGTTCGCGGATCGAGACCGTGCCCACCCCGTGCCGCGCGTTCCTGGGCATGCCCCTCCCGTCGTCCTGCACCGACACGTTCAACAGGCCCTCGGCCGAGCAGAGTTCGACCGTGCACAGCCGGGCGTGGGCGTGCCGTGCCACATTGCGCATCGCCTCCGCGACGATCGCGTACACCGCGCCCGCGACCTCCTGGGGCGTGCCGTCGAGCCCGTCGCCCTCTTCCCGGACGAGCACCGTCAGACCGTCCGCCTCGTAGCGCATGACCAGTTCCCGGAGCGCCGCGACCAGGCCCAGCTCGGTCAGGACCGGCGGTACGAGGCCCCGCGCGAGCACCCGGACCTCCTCCCCTCGCGCGTCGACCTCGCCCCGTAACCGGGCCAGCAGCTCGTCGGCCCGGTCCGCACCGTCCGGCAGCAGATTGCGCGCGGCGGAGAGCGCGAGCCCGATGCCGGCCAGGGCGGGCCCGATCTCGTCGTGCAACTCGCGCCGCAGCACCCGGCGTTCCTCGTCGCGGGCCGCGGCAAGCCGCCCGCGCGACTCCCGCAGCGCCCGCGTGACGGCGGCCAGGCGTACGGCGGTGGCGACCAGCGGCGCCACCTCGTCGAGGGCCGCGCGGGCCCGCCGGTCGAGGCGCTCACCGGGCCGCGGGGTCACGAGCAGCACGCCGACGCGCTCCCCTCGTACGACCAGCGGCACCGCGACGGCGACGTCCCTCACGTCCCCGCCCCCGCCCTCGGCCTCCGCCTCGCCCTCGTCGGCGTCGACGATCCGTACGTCGCCCAGGTTGAACGACGCCGCGATGGACTCCGCCATCCCCGCCAGCGACTCCTCCACGCTCCCCGCGCTCCCCAGGTGCCGCCCGACCCGGCTGAGCGCGGGCGCGGCCCCCTCCCCGTACACGAGCCGGTCCACGCGCCGTTGCAGCCGGGCGCGCACGGGCTGGACCCCGGCCCCGGTGGCGGCGGCGGCCAGCACCCGGACCATGCCGTCGTCGCCCGGCAGCAGCAGCCCGAGGACCGCGACCGCGGCGAGGTAGCCCGCCACCAGCACGCCCGTGAGGAGCGTCCACGTCAGGGTCCGGCTGATCGCCAGGTCGATGCCGAACATGCGCCGGCGCAGGACCGTGACCAGGATGGCGGCCGGGAAGAACGCCTGGGAGGCCAGGTGGGCGAGGGTGGTGAAGAGCCCGACGGCCGGGCCGGGTTCGCCCTCCGTCCAGAAGAGCAGCGGGACGAACGTCGAGGACATCAGCGCGACTCCGACGGCGAGCCAGCCGAGACCACGGGCGGCCGGGTCCCGGTACCGGTGCCGGGCCGCGTGCCCGGCGGCGGCGAGGCCGAGCACGACGACGGCCAGCTGGATCCACCGGTCGGCGGGCTCCGCGAGACGCGCCCACACCTCGCCGCGGATCGCCAGCGGCGACCAGGGCTCGCCCGTCGCGGGCCACGGCCAGGGGTCGGTGAGCCGGACGAGGAGGGTGGCCCCGATGGCGCCCCCGCCGACGCCGACCGCGGCGCGGGCGGCCCGCGTCGGTCGTTCCTCGGCCAGCAGGTACGGCACGACGAGCATCAGCACCAGGGTCCCCGGCACCCAGGCCGTGCTCTGCAGGATCACCCAGCTCGGCGGCGGGCCGCCCGCCGACGCCATGGCCAGGACCCCCAGCTGCGCGACGACGGCGGAGACCCCCGTGCCCACCGCCGTCAGGGCGACGAGCCAGCCCACCGGGTGCAGGCGACGGCTCAGCACGACGGCCGCGACGAGCCCGTACACGAGCGCGTCGGCGGTGTCGACCAGGAAGAAGCCCTGATCGCTGCTCCAGGGGCCGCCCGCCAGGACGGCGAGCACGATCGCCGTCCCCGCGAGCCCCCAGGCCGCCACGAGCACGAGGACGGCCACCCCGAGCCGGCCGCCGCGCCGCGGAAGTGTGCTCCCCGCTGCCGCGAGGCCGGCCTTGACCCCTGCCCCAGGGCCCACCCCGCGCCCGGCCCCGACCTCTCCCTGACGATTCACCTCAAGATCCCCCAAGTCCCCCATGGGGCAAGGGTCTCAAGGCAGTGGGTGCTTGTCACAGGGGCAGGCCGGACGTCGCCGCCCCGAGGTGCGTGCACCTGTCCGACCTCGTACGCTGACCTGGCCCGTTGACGAGGGCGTCACCGACGCGTCCGCCCCGACCAGGCTGCCGGGCCGCCTGCCGAATCGTTTTGTCTATCTGAGGAGAGCCTTGCCCAGACTTCGTCGCGGCCTCGCGGCTGCCATCGCCCTGACGTCCATGGTCGTGCTGCCGCCCGGCGCGTCCGCCGTGGCGGACGACGCGAACGTCACCGCGGAGCACATGCCGTTGGGCCCCGCCGATCTCGAAACGGTCGTGGAACCCGCCCAGGACATCGCGCCCGGGATCACGTACCAGAAGTTCAGCCAGGGCCGGGCGTCCGACCTGTGGTCGGTCGAGCTGGAGATCGACCGACCGGGCGGCAGGAGCTGGCGGGTCGGCAACAGGACGTACGCGGACGCCATGGTCGCCGACCTGGCCGACAAGGGGTTCGCCGGCCGTGTCGACACCCGGCAGGTGCCCGTCCTGACGGGGAGCGGCGGCTTCCTGCCGGAGAACATGGTGCGGGTCGGGCGCTTCGACGCCGGCAACCAGGCCGCGGCGAACCGGATGAAGGGCTGGCTGGAAACCTCCGGGTACTCCGCCCGCACCGTCTACACGGCCCAGGACGGCTCCTCCAGTACCGGGCCGTGGCAGGTGCAGGTGGTCAAGGTCGACCCCACCGCGAACGTCGCCTTCAAGGCCGTGCACGGACAGGACGTCCGCACGGCGCAGACGGTCCGCGACATGGCTACGGCGGCCGGCGCCCTGGTCGCGGTCAACGGCTCCGAGTTCGACATCGACTCGCCGACCAACACGGACTACTCCGGCTTCGGCGGAGACCCCGAGGGGCTCTACGTCACGGGCAACAACCTCCTCAGCGAGGCCAACAACGGCCGCACCGCCCTCCTCCTGGAAGGCGCGGGAGCCCGGGTCCGCGTCGACGAGGTCACCTCGAAGACCCAGGTGACCGCCGCCAACGGCGACGCGCGTCCGGTCGACGGCATCAACCGCACGCCCGGCCGGATCCGCGGCTGCGGCGGCATCGGAGACGACCACCGCCTCGACGGCAAGGGCGCGAACCCCGAGGCCAAGCCGTGGCGAGGGGCCCTCTGCGTCGACGACGACGAAGTGGTGATCTTCCGGCCCGAGTGGGGGCCGGTGACCCCGCGACCGGATGCCGCCGACAGCGTCGACATCGTCATGGACGGCAACTGGAAGGTCACCGAGATCCGGGCCACCGGCGGCCCCATTCCCGCCGGCAGCAGGATCCTCCAGGGCATCGGCACCGGGGCGGACTGGCTGCGCGCCCACGCCGTCGTCGGTGAGAGCTTCAAGCCCGGCACCTCCATCACCGACGCCCAGGGCAAGTCGGTCACCGGCACGGCCTTCTCGGCGGTCGCGGGCGGCGGTCCCGCCCTGGTCCGCAACGGCGAGGCCCTGATCAACACGGTGGCCAACGGCATGCACGACCCCGTGTGGGGCACCCCGAGCAGCGCCGTCGTCGAGCGCCACCCCCGCACCCTCGCGGGTGTCACCGCCGCCGGCGAGCTTCTCCTGGTCACCATCGACGGGCGCGACCCCCGGACCAGCGTCGGTGTCACGGCCCAGGAGGCCGCCGAGGTCATGAAGTGGCTCGGCGCCAAGGACGCCCTCAGCCTGGGCATCGGCGGCGACACCACCCTCGTCACCAAGGGCGGCCTCGCCAACCGCCCCATGGACAGCTGGACCGCGAGCGGCCCCACGGAACGCCCGGTCGGCAACGCCGTCGTCGTCGTGAACAAGTAGGGGGCCGGGGTCTCGCGAGGGACCTATGTCTCAATGCGTCAACAAGGCATCGCCGCAAGCGAGTTGTGGCCGATTCATGCCGCACAATCGGTCTGCCACCGAAGCGCGGCCTACTGAGCACCGCTGAGTACGACCGCGTACGGCTGAGCACGGCTGATCACAGGGGGAAATGATGAACGCTGGTGCCTTCGAGAACCGCAGGAATCCACGCGGTTGGAGGACGTACGCGCTGGGCGTCACGGCCGTGGCCGCGCTGCTGGCGACCACCGCCTGCGGGCCCGCCTCGGACGATGCCGCGGGCGGAGGCAAGTCATCGGACGGGCCCAACTCGTCGGCGTCGAAGGGTTCGACGGCGTCGCCGAGCGCGTCGGACTCGGCGGGCCCGTCGAAGCCGAGTCCGTCGGCGGCGAAGCGTCCCGGCGGCGGCAAGAAGAGCGGCGGCGACGACGGCTCCGGCATCGCGCTGTGCACCATGAAGGACCTGTCCGTCTCCGCCACGAACTACGACGCGAAGGGCGAGCCGGTCCGGCACATCCTCCTCGTCGCCACCAACGCGAGCAGCAGGAAGTGCGACCTCCAGGGCGCCCCCGAGGTCACGCTCGGCGACGCCAAGGGCCCGGCCCCGGTCAAGCGGGAGACCGACCCCGGCGAGGTCCTCACCCTCGCCCCCGGCGCCGAGGCGTACGCCGGGCTGCTCGCGACCGGCGGCAAGATGGACACGTACGACGTGACGTCCATGACCCTCGGCCTCGGCAGCCCCGGCGGCGAGAGCGAGCCGGACAAGCCGGTCGACGTGCCGATGCCCGTCGCGTCCTTCCAGGCCGACGACGGCCAGCGCGTGACGTACTGGGCGGGCACGGAGGGCCTGGCGATGCGCCCCGTGACCCGGTCCTGACGCATCCGGGCCGACCGGCCGGCGTTGTAGAGGTCGGACAGGAACGAAGCCTCCCCCACCAGCGGTGCGGGAGGCTTCGCCGTTCACCGGGCCCGGGGCCCGCGGCCTTCTGCCCCCGGGGCAGAAGGGGCGGGTGCGAGGTTTACCGGACCCTGTACGCGGTGAGGCGCCCGTCGTCCGGCTTTGTGGGATGCTCGGCATATGGAGGGCGAGCCCCCGTCCCTGGCCGACGGCGCATCTCCACAGGTGCTGGCCCTGGCCAAGGTGGTAGCCAGGTTGCGGGCCGAGGTCGCGGACCTTGAGGCCGGAGCCGCGGCGGCCGCTGTCCTCGAACGGGCCAAGGGCGTGCTCATGGCCCAGGAGGGTGTGTCCGCCGACGAGGCGTACGAACTTCTGCAGGAGCGTGCCGAGCGGCACCACTGCACGCCGGCCGAGGAATGCTGGCTCACCCTGGGAGCCACCGGCCGGACAGCGGCCTTCGGCACGGCCGGCCCGACGCCGCCCGCCCAGGCCGAAGCGGCGGCGTCGCTCTTCAGCACCGCCCGGTACTCGGCA
Source organism: Streptomyces sp. NPDC023157 (assembly GCF_055560575.1). Taxonomy (NCBI): domain Bacteria; kingdom Bacillati; phylum Actinomycetota; class Actinomycetes; order Kitasatosporales; family Streptomycetaceae; genus Streptomyces; species Streptomyces sp. NPDC023157. The sequence continues at coordinate 473,467 of NZ_JBVHIL010000003.1, read as the reverse complement.
CGAGCGCCCGACCGGGGGAGGCGGGCGCTGCTGGCCCGCCTGGCCGAGGGCCTGGCGGCCACGAGCACCGCGAGCGAGGTCGCGGAGCTGCTGCGACAGGTCCTCGGCGAAGCCGAGCAGGTGGACGCCGTCATGATCTACGCCCTGACGGCCTCGGGGAGCCTGGAGCTGGTCGGGCACGCCGGCAGTGACGCGGCCCTGACCGAGCAGTGGAGCCACATCCCGCCGCTGGCCGGTGTGGCGGCGTTGGAGGCGCTGAACGAGCAGCGTCCGGTGTGGCTGGAAAGCCCCCAGGCGGACGCGGAGCGTTACCTCCTCATCGGCGGCTCACCCGGGCCCTGGCCGTCGCGCGCCTGGATCCCGCTGCCGGAGCCGGGGCCCGCGACCCTCGCGGTCGGGTTCTTCCGGACGACGCCCGGGCCCTTCGACAACGGCACGCGCGGTCTGCTCCGCCGCGCGGCCAAGCTCTGCGAGGGGCCGCTGCGCGCGGCCGGGGGACCGGGCGCCCCCGAGCCGGCGGACGGCGACGAGAGCGTCGCGGCGGTCCAGCGGATCTTCGACGTCCTGTCCGGACCCGCCGTCCTGCTGACCCCGCTGCGCTCGGCCGACGGGCGCGTCGAGGACTTCCGGATCGACGCGGCGACGGCCGAATCGGTCGACGTCGCGGGGCGGCGCGGCCGGGAACTGGTCGGCCGCAGGATCCTGGAGACCTATCCGACGGTGGCCGGCACCGATCTGTGGGACGGGTACCTCGACGCCCTGACCACGGGAACGGTCTACGACGGGCTTCCGTTCCGGTACGAGGAGGCCGCCCAGGGGGTGCCGTACGAGTCCGTCTACTCGGTGCGGGCGGCCCCCCTGGACGGCCGCCTGGTGGCCTGCTGGACGCGCCACGACACCAGCGAACGCGAGGCGCGCCGCCTGGAGGACCTGCAACGCCTCGGCAACCTCGGCTGGGCGAGCTGGAACCTGGCGACCGACACCATCACCTGGTCCGATCAGGTCTACACCATCTTCGTGCGCGACCGCAGGCTGGGGCCGATGACCTTGGAGGAGCTGCCGGCCCACCTCGTACCGGACGATCTACCGCGCCTCGGCACGGCCGTCCAGCGCCTGCTCGGCGACGGTCGGGCGATCGATCAGCCCTTCCGCATCAGCACCGCGCACGGCGTACGGCACCTCCGGATCGTCGCCGAGGCCCACAAGGACGCGGCCGGCACCCCCGTCGAAGTGCACGGTTTCTTCCAGGACCTCACCGCCCAGCGCGGCACCGAGATCGCCCTCCGCGAGAGCGAACGCTCCAATCTCGTCCAGCGGGGCATGCTCAAGGCCGAACGTGCCCTCGCCGCGCGGCTCCAGGAGACCCTTCTGCCGATCCCCGAGCAGTCCCTGGACCTCGCCGACCTGTGCGTCGACGTCGCCTACGTGCCGGCCGACACGGGGGTGAACGTGGGCGGTGACTGGTACAGCGCCATCGCGCTGCCCGACGGCGAGGCCCTCTTCGTCGTCGGGGACGTCGCCGGGCACGGCCTGACGGCCGTCGGCACCATGGCGCAACTCCGCTTCACCGCCAAGGGCATGGCCATCACCGGATCCCGGCTCCCCGTCGTCCTGAGCCGCCTGAACGCCTTGCTGCTCCACACCGCCACCGAGTCGTACTCGGCCACGGCCACCATGGTCATGGGGCGCTACCGGCCCGAGGACCACCGGCTGACCTGGGTCAGGGCCGGGCACCTGCCGCCGTTGCTGATCCGCGACGGGGAGGGACGCTACCTCTCCCAGCCCGAAGGATGCCTGCTCGGCGCCTCGTTCGACGCGCCGTACGGGCAGGCCTCGCTCGACCTGATGCCCGGCGACCACCTCGTGCTCTACACCGACGGCCTCGTCGAAGTCCCCACGGAGGACCTGGAGGAAGGGCTCGCGCGGCTGGCCGCCGACGCCGTCGGCCTCGTGCGCGACGGGCACGACCGGAGCCTCGCCCGCAGGCTGGTCGAGGGGCGCCCGCGGCATCGCGACGACATCTGCGTCCTGGACATCCACCTGCCCCCCGACACCTGAGACGGCCCGCGTCCCCTCCCCGGGGTCGCGGGCCGCGCGGCGTCCGGTCAGGCCAGGTGGACCGGCAGGTCGTACAGGTCGTTCTGGGTGACGACCGGCTTGTTCCGCAGCTCCTCGCGCGGCACCGCGAGGCGCAGCTCCGGGAAGCGCGCGTAGAGCGCCGGGAGCGCCACCGAGGCCTCCAGACGGGACAGCGCCGCACCCGGGCAGACGTGCGGGCCGTGCCCGAAGGAGATGTGCCGGTTCGGGGTACGGGTGACGTCGAACGCGCCCGCGGTCTCACCGTGCTGGGCCTCGTCGCGGCCGATCGCGCCGAAGGACACCACGAGCCCCTCGCCCTTCGGCAGGACCTGGTCTCCGACCTCGATGTCCTCGGCGGCGAACCGGATCAGGACGTGCGAGGTCGGCGTCGACCAGCGCAGCGTCTCCTCGATCACGTTCTCCCACGGCACCTCGCCCTTGAGGACGAGCTCCCGCTGCTCGGGGTGGGTCTCCAGGGCCACCACGGCGTTCACGATCAGGCTGATCGTGGTCTCGTGACCGGCCGCCACCATGAGCTGGAGGGTGTTGGTGATCTCCTCGGTCGTCAGCCGGTCGCCGTCCTCGGACGCCTCGATCAGCGCGCTCGTCAGGTCGTCGCCCGGCGTCTCCTTCTTCGCCGCCACGATCCCGGCGAACAGCGCGCCGAGGTCCGCCATCATCTGCGGGACCTCCTCCGGCGGCGTCTGCGTCGAGAAGAACTTGTCGAACAGCGCCTTCATCCGCGGGTGGTCCGCCGGGTCCACACCCATCAGTTCGCTGATCACGTTCATCGGCAGCGGGTAGGCGAACTCGGCCTTCAGGTCGACCGGCGCACCGGCCGGACGCTCCGCGAGCCGGTCCAGCAGCCCCGTCGTCAGCTTCTCGATCCCGGCCCGCAGCCGCTCCACCCGGCGGGCCGTGAGCGCCTGCGCGACCAGGGTCCGCAGCCGCCGGTGCTCCTCGCCGTCCACGGTCAGCATCGACTTGCCGGGGTTGGCCAGTCCGATCAGCGGCCAGTCCAGCGGGATCTCGCCGCGCTGCCAGGCCCCCCACACGCCGATGTCCTTCACCAGGCGGGAGTCCGTCAGCAGGGCCCGCGCCTCGGCGTGCCGGGTCACCGACCAGACGGGGACGCCGCCGGGCAGCACGACCCGGGCCAGCGGGCCGGCCGCGCGCAGCCGGGCGCTCTCGCCGTCGAGGTCGGAGACGAACGGGTCGAGGACGATCGCCTCGGTGCCGGAACCGGCGGTGTGGTCCATCGGGCAGGTCATGCGTGGGCTCCAAGGGCGGGGGTCGGGGTGTACGTGACGGGGAGCGCGGTCAGTCCCCGAAGCCACGGCGAGGGGCGGCGGGTGAGGCTGTCCTCGGCGGCCGCCAGGTCCACGTCCGGCAGCCGGTCGAGGAGCACTTCGATGCCGGTCCGCGCGATGGTCTCGGCGACCTCCTGTGCGGGGAAGGGGCAGCGGTGCTCGCCGTGTCCGAAGGACAGATGGGCGTTGTTGCCGCCGGTGAGGGCGGACCCGGCGTCGGCCCGTACGTGCGGATCGGCGTTGGCGGCGGCGAGGCCGAGCAGCACGAGGTCGCCCCGGCCGATCATCCGGCCGCCGAGGTGGGTGTCGCGGGACGCCCACCGGCCGGCCACGTTCTGGGTCGGGGTGTCCTCCCACAGGACCTCGTTCATGGCCTCGCCGACGCTGTGCCGGCCGCCCGAGAGCGACGCCGCGAAACGGTCGTCGGTCAGCATCAGGCGCAGCGAGTTCCCGATCCAGTCGGCGGTCGGCTGGTGGCCGGCGGCGAGCATCACCATCAGGTCCTGGGCGACCTCCTCGACGGTGAAGCCCAGGGTGTTGCCGAGCATCCGGGAGGCCACGTCGTCGCCGGGCTCCGCCAGCTTGGCCGCCAGCAGCGCCCCCATCGACTCGGCCAGGTGCCGCTGGCCCGCCAGCGCGTTCTCCCGGCCGTTGATCATGTCGTTGAGGGCGGTGACCAGCCCCGGGCCCTGCTCGTCGGCGAAGCCGTAGATGCTGGCCAGGACCCGTACGGGCAGCAGCGTCGCGTACTCGGCGATGATGTCGCAGGCGCCCTTCGCGCAGAGCCTGTCGATGAGTTCGTCGGCGAAGTGCTCGGCCCGCCGCCTCAGTTCGAAGGGGTCGACGGCCTCCAGCGCGGCCGAGATGACCTCGGCCCGCTCGCGGTGCCGCTCGCCGACGGTGTAGAGGATGGACGGCTGCCTGCGGCCGATCATCGGCAGCAGGGGCCAGTCCGCGGGGATCGCGTCCCACTGGTTCCACAGTTCGGAGTCGCGCGAGAAGAGCACCGGGTCGCTGGTGACCTGGTGCAGTTCGCGGTAGCCGAGGACCAGCCAGGCGGGCACGTCGCCGTCGAGCACGACCGGGGCGACGGCGCCGTGCTCGCGGCGGATCCGCCGGTACAGCTCGGTGGGGTCGGTGTGGAACCTCGGTCCGCTCAGCGGGACGGGCGCGGGCTCGGTGGGGGTCACGGGGCGTGCTCCGGTATCGGCTCGGGGTGGGTCCGCGGGTGCGAGGCGTTCGGGCGTCCGCTGGGCTCGGTGATCGCCTTCAGGTGCTCGACGAGGGCGATCAGGACCTGCTTGCTCGACTCGCGCGAGCGGGCGTCGCAGAAGACCAGCGGCACGTCCTCGCCGAGGTCCAGCGCCTCCCGGACGTCGGCCGCCGCGTGCGCGGGGCCGCCGAAGTCGTTGCAGGCCACGACGAACGGCGTCCCGTGGTGCTCCAGCCGGTCCACGGCGTACCAGGAGTCGGCGATCCGCCGGGTGTCGACGAGCACGACCGCGCCGAGGGTCCCGGAGAACAGCCGGTCCCACAGGAACCAGAAGCGTTCCTGGCCGGGCGCCCCGAACAGGTACAGCACGTTGCGGGTGTCGAGCGAGATCCGGCCGAAGTCGAAGGCCACCGTGGTGGCGGTCTTCGTCGCGACCCCGTCGGTGTCGTCGATGTCCTCGCCGGCCTGCGACATCGTCTCCTCGGTGTTCAGCGGGCGGATCTCGCTGACCGAGCGGACGAGGGTGGTCTTGCCGACCCCGAAGCCGCCGACGACGACGATCTTCAGTCCGTTGTCGGCGGTGCTGCTCAGGGTCTGGTGCTGGGGTGCGGCCGGAAGCGGTTCAGAGGTTACGGAGTCCAACGAGCACCTGCTCCAGGATGTCGTGATCGGGAAGGCGGTACGAGGAGGGGCGGGGGTGCCGCGCGCTGATCCGGCCCGTGTCGTGCAGGTCGGCCAGCAGGATCCGGGTGATCGACACGGGCAGCCCGAGCCCCGCCGCGACCTCCACGACGGCGGTGGGGAAGCGGCACATGCGCAGGATCGCCGCGTGTTCCGACTGCATGCCGGGCACCGGTTCGCTCTCGGCGACCACGAGGGTCACCACGTCGAAGGCGGTGGACCCGGTGCGGCTGCGGCCGCCCGTCAGGGTGTAGAGCCGGTCGGGGGAGTCGTCCCGACCCGGCCTGACGCGGCTCATCCCCGCGGCCTCGCGACGAGGTGCTCGCCGAGCTGCTCGACGAGCTCGGTCATGTTGTGCCCGACGAGACCGGCGTCGGCCTCCTCGTCGGCGACGAGCGCGAGGTGGGCGCCCTCCCCGGCCTCGACGATGAAGAGGATGCCGCCGTAGAACTCGGCCATCGCGGAGCGCACTCCGCCGGTGCCGTCGCCGAACTCGACGGAGGCGCCGTGCGACAGGCTCTGGATGCCGGCGGCGATCGCGGCGAGCTGGTCGGCCTGGTCGACGGAGAGTCCGGTGGTGCGGCAGAGCTTCAGGCCGTCACGGGAGAGCACCAGGGCGTGCCGGGTGCCGGGGGTCCGTTCGAGGAGCCCCTCCAGGAGCCAGCTCAGCTTCTCGTCGGTGGTGGTGCCGGTCATCGCGGGTTGCCTTCCGAATGAGGGTGGTTCGAGGACGGCGGCGCGGCGGGGGCGGCCGTGTGGCCGGGCGCGGAGCCGTCGGATGCGGAGTCTTCGGGTGCGGAGCCCTCGCGGGCGGTCTCGTCGGGGGCGGACTCCGCGCCGCGCACGGCCTTGTGGAAGCCGCCGAAGCGGATCGAGACGGTGGGGGAGTCGGCGGTCCGGGGCGTGCGCTCGGCGGCCGGGCGGGTGGCCTCCTGGTGCGCGGCGAGGGTCTTCCCCCGCCTGCGGCGGGGCAGGACGACGTCCTCCGGGGCGGCCTCGGGGTTCGCCTCGGTGCCGGCCGGCGACGCGTGGGCGGCCTCGGGCTCGGCGGCCGGCGCGACCGCGGGGACGGCCGGGGGCGCGGTCCGCTGCGCCGGTACGGGCAGGGGCGCGGCGGGCGTCTCGGCGCCCCGGCTGATGATCTCCTGGGGCAGCATCAGGACGACGCCGGTGCCGCCGCGCGCGGAGGGCCGGAAGGAGACGGACAGGTTGTGCTTGCGGGCCAGGCGGCCGACGACGTGCAGACCGAGGCGGGTGCCGGAGAGCCGGCCGAGGTCCTGGGTGGTGGTGGCGACGGCGGACTCGGCGCGCCGCAGCTGCACGTCGCTCATGGTCAGGCCGCTGTCCTCGACGGTGATGACGACACCGGCGGGCACCTCCTCCACGTACACGTGGACCTCGGCGCTGGGCGGGGAGAAGTTGGCGGCGTTGTCGAGGAGCTCGGCGAGCGCGTGCATGACGCCCTCGGCGGCGTGCCCGGCGACGGCGGCCTCGCTCCTGGAGTGCAGCCGGACCCGCTGGTAGCCGGCGATGCGGCCCATGGCGCCGCGCAGGATCGACTCCATGACGATGGGGCGGGCCCAGCGGCGGCCCGAGCGGGCGCCGGTGAGGACGGCGACGGAGTCGGCGAGGCGGCCCGCCTGGGCGGTGCGGTGGTCGAGGTGGAGGAGGTCGGAGAGCACGTCCTCGTCGGCGTGCCGGTGCTCCATCTCCCGCAGGTCGGCCATCATGCTCGTGGCCAGGGCCTGCATCCGGCCGGCCGCGTTGGCGGCGGCGGCCAGGGCGGCGGAGCGGGCCGACTCGGCCCGGCGGACCCGCTCCTCCATGCGCGCGACACCGGTCGCGTGCTCGGTGGCGAGCCGCTCGGCCTCGGCCCGGTGGCTCCGGGTGAGCTCCTCGATCTCGGCGCGGTGCTGCTCCGCGAGCGCCTCGGCGCGGGCGGCGTGCGCGGCGGCCTCGGCGGCGGCCGTGGCCTCGTGGCGCTGCCTCAGGGCCGCGGTCTCGCTGTCGGCGGCGGCCTGGCGGTGGGCGGCGTAGGCGTCCTGGGAGGAGACCTGCGCGGCGAGCCGGTCGGCCCGCTTGGTCAGGATCCGCAGGGCGCGCGCGTACCAGGTGACCGCGAACGCGGCGGCGGAGAGGAGGAGGACACCGCAGGCGGCGAACCAGGCGATCGGGGAGCGCACGTCGGCCGGTGCCGCGGTGACCGCGGCGACGGTGAGCGCACCGCCCGCGGCGGCGGTCAGCAGCGAGGCGGTCAGGGCAGGACGGAACGGGGTGGGTGACGCCGACATCAACCGGACTCTCAAGAGCAGGCAGGGGAGGTGCGCGGACGACCGCACTATAGAGGCGTGTGTGATCATTTTGGAACTTGTGTGATCGGATTGGCATCCGGAGCGACGGGAAAGTTTCCAATTGACCCACGATTCCTGCCGTCCTGACCCCCTGTCGGCTTCAAGTGGAGGCCAAGCGGAAGTGGAGTGCAGCGCTCCGGTCAGGGGGTCGCGTGGTAGTAACGCACACAGGTGCGGACCATCCCGTCCGGGGCGATGGTGAACACGTCGACGAAGCGGTGATCCGCCGGTTCCGGCCCGGCCGCCGTCGGCGCCGGGACCCGCCGGCCCGTGGCGATCACCGTACGGTCCCGCGCCACCAGCTGCTCCACCTCGTGACGGGCCGCCGGCGGCACGTGCCCCACATGCGCCCGCACCGCCGCGCTGCGGCCCCGGGCCGGCGGCAGCCCCGGCAGCTCGAAGACCACGGCGTCGTGCAACAGGGACGCGCAGCCGTCCAGATCGCCCGCGTCGAGGTAGTCGTAGACCAGGCGCACATGGTCGATCCCCGCGGCGGTCACCAGATCCACCGCCGCCGTTCCGTCGGCCCACACGGTCCTCGTGTCGTCATGGCTGTTCAACGGTGTCAACCCCCTTCACTCTCGCTCCAGGATTCTGCGGCGCCTCCCCAACTCCGCGTTATCGCCTCCCTATCCCCGAGCGGGATCTTCACGGCATGGACAGGGCGGGAAGAGATGTGGAGACTGTCCTCACTTGAGCCTGACATCCCGGCGTGGCCGGGTCTGGTCCTGGCGAGTCGACTCTTGTTGTTGAGTGGGGGATCAGTGGCTGCTGCCGCCGGTGGGTTAGCGGACGAGGACGTCCAGGGCGAGCCGCGCCTGACCTTCCGGGTGCTGGGGCCGCTCCAGGTCCAGGGGGCCGACGGGCCGCTGCGCGTCCCGCCGGGCCGGCAGGAGGTGATCCTCGCCGCGCTGCTCCTGGAGAGCAACCGGGTCGTGAGCACCAGCCAGCTCGTGGACCTCATCTGGGAGGACAACCCGCCGGAGACCGCCCGCACCCAGGTGCAGATCTGCGTGTCCCGGCTGCGCAAGCTGCTCGCCGGCGCCGAGGGCGAGGTCACCCTGGTGACCCGGCCGCCCGGCTACGTGCTGCACACCGGCGCGGGGAACGTCGACGCCGCCCTCTTCACCAGCCTCGTCCAGCGCGCCCGCGCGCTGCGCGAGAGCGGGGCCGCCGAGGAGGCCGTCGGCCTGCTCCGCTCCGCCGTCACCCTCTGGCAGGGCGAATGCCTCACCGGACTCGACAGCGGCCCGCTCGCCAACAAGGCCCGCCAGCTCAACGAGGAACGCCTCGCCGCCGTCGAGCTGCGCATCCGCATCGAGCTCGAACTCGGCCGCCACGACCGGCTCGTGGGCGAACTCCAGCGCCTCACCCACGAACACCCGCTCCGCGAGAAGCTGCACGGGCAGCTCATCCAGGCCCTCTACTGGTCCGGGCGCCAGGCCGAGGCCCTCGAAGCCTTCCGCACCGCCCGCCGCTACCTCGCCGAGGAACTCGGACTCGAACCCAGCCGCGAACTCCGCGACCTCGAAGCCGCCATCCTCGCGGGAGAACTGCCTCCGCCGACCGCCGCCGAGCCTCCCGCCGTACCGGCCGGGAGACCCACCGGGAGACCCGCCGGCCCTGCTTCCGAGGCGCGCCCCGAGCAGCCACCGACGTCCCCCGAGAGCTCCGCGACCCCCGCGACGCCTGCTGCTGAAACGGTTCGCCAGGACACCGTCCCGCACCAGCTGCCTGCCGACATCGCCGACTTCGTCGCCGACGGACAGCGCCTCGCCGCCCTGGAGAGAGCCCTCGCCGGCAGCGACGGACGCGGCACCGTCCCGCTCGCCGCGATCACCGGCAAGCCCGGCACCGGCAAGTCCACCCTCGCCGTCCACGTCGCCCACGCCCTCGCCGAGACCGGCTTCCCCGACGGACAGCTCTACTGCGACCTGCGCGGCACCACCGGAGCCCCCGCCACCCCCGTCGAGGTCCTCGGACGCTTCCTGCGCGCCCTCGGCATCCCCGGCCAGCTCATCCCCGAATCCCTCGACGAGCGCGCCGAGATGTACCGCACCCGGCTCGCCTCCCGCCGCGTCCTCGTCGTCCTCGACGACGCCGCCGGCGAGGGCCAGGTCCTCCCGCTGCTCCCCGGCAGCCGGGGCTGCGCCGTCCTCGTCACCAGCCGCGCCCGCCTCACCGCACTGCCCGGCGCCCACCGCGTCGAACTCGACGTGCTCGACGAGGACCGCGCCCTCGAACTGCTCTCCCGCATCATCGGGGAGGACCGCGTCACCGGCGAGTCCGCCGCCGCCGAAGCGCTCGTCCGCACCGTCGGACGGCTCCCGCTCGCCCTGCGCATCGTCGCCGCCCGCCTCGCCGCCCGACCGCACTGGACCCTGGCGTCCATGGTCCACCGGCTGGCCAACGAACGCCACCGACTTGACGAACTCGCACACGGTGAAATGACGATGCGCGCCAGCCTCTCCCTCACCTACGAGGGACTCGCACCCGGCGACCGGGGCCTGCTGCGGCTCCTCAGCATGGCCCAGGCGCCCACCCTGCCGAGCTGGCTGGCCGGAGCGCTCCTCGACGACCGCCGGCCCTTCCCCTCGGACCTCCTCGAACCCCTCGTCGACATGCAGATGCTCGACGTCGCCGGCATGGAGAGCGGAGGCTTCCGCTACCGCTTCCACGAGATCATCCGCGTCTACGCCCGCGAGCAGCTCGCCGTCCAGCACCCGCCCGAGGAGCGCAAGGCCGCCTTCGCCCGCATGGCCGGCGGCTGGATGCACCTCGCCCAGCAGGCCCACCGCAAGGTGTACGGGGGCGACTTCACCGTCCTGCACGGCGACGCGCCCCGCTGGGAACCCCCGGCCGCCTACACCGACGAGGCGCTCGCCGACCCGCTCGCCTGGCTCGACGCCGAACAGGGCGCCCTCTGCGGGATGGTCGAGCACGCGGCCGAGGAGGGCCTGCACGACCTCAGCTGGGACCTCGCCACGTCACTCGTCACGCTGTTCGAGGTGCGGGGCCACTACGACCTCTGGGAGCGGACCCACCGCATCGCCCTCGCCGCCGTCCGCAAGGCCGGAAACCTGCGCGGCACCGCCGCCGTCCGCGCCTCGCTCGGCTCGCTCTACATGAGCCGCAACCAGTACGACACCGCCCGCCAGGCCCTGAACTCGGCCCTCGACGTCTTCCAGGCCCTCGACGAACCCATGGGCGAAGCGCTCTGCCGCCGTGACATGGCCCTCATCGCGCGCACCGGCGGCGACGACACCGCCGCACTGGAGCTCTACGGGCGCTCCCTCGCCGACTTCGACCGCGCCGGCGACGTCGTCGGCCGCGCGATCGTCCTCACCCAGAGCGCCCACATCCGCATGCGCCAGGGCGAGACCGACACCGCGCAGCGGCAGCTCGACGAGGCGCTCGACATCTACGAGGGCATCGGCTACACCGGCGGCCGGGCACGCACCCTGCGGCGCGTCGGGCAGCTCCTCCTCGAACAGGGCCGGAGCGACCTGGCGGTCCTCACCTTCACCGAAGTGCTCGAACTCTGCCGGGACTCCGGCGACGCCATCGGGGAAGGACACCTGCTGCGGGACCTCGGCCACGCGTTCACCGTCATGGGACGGCCGGACCGGGCCCGGGACTTCTTCGACCGCGCCGTGTCGGCGCGGGAGCAGATCATGGATGTCAGCGGTGGCGCGCTCGCGCGCCTGGACCTCGCACGGCTTCTGACGACGGAGCCGCGACGCTCAAGGGAACTGCTCGCCCCGGCGGTCGAGGTCTTCCGCGACCGGCGCATGGCCCGGGAACTCACGGAGGCGGAGCGACTGCTCGGCGCCTGCTGAGGCGCTGACACCCCCGCGTCGTACGGGGCAGGTCAGTCCCAGGGGTTGTTGTCGGTGCAGGTGGGGGCGCCGGTGGGGGTGCCCGTGGTGCCGGCCGGGACGCAGCCCTCGGGGGTGGTGGCGTTCGCCGTGGCGGCGGTGCCCGGGGTGCCCGTCGCCGGGACCGGCTCGTCGGCCCAGCTGGTCTGGAGGCCGGCGCCCGTCACCAGGACGATCAGCGCGGAAGTGACGGCGGCGCGGAGGGCGGTACGGGTGGTGGCGGCGGTCTTCGACATCGGATTCTCCGTCTCGTTCGGGGCTGGCGTTTCCTTCTGACCACCAACTTAGGAACGAGCGGATTCACCGCACCGGCCGCAGCCTTATCACCCCGCTATCACCGGACCACACCCCCTATCACGGCCCCCGGCGGCCCTATCCCCGACGCTGTCGCGCTATCACCGACGCCGCCCGGACGCCCGACCCGCCCCCGATGCCGGTTAGCGGCGGGATGCCCCCCGGATAGGCCGATTCGGAGGATGGTTCCCAGCAGCCGGCGAGGCCCGGAAAGCAGCCCTGACCTGGTCGCTTTCCGGTCCTCGCCCCCACCTGACCAGCGGGAGCACCCCATGACGACCAGTCTCTCTCCCGAGGGCGCGCAGACGGCCACCGCCGCTCTGGGCACCCTCATCCGCGGACACCGCCGCCGCATCGGCCTCACCCAGCGCGAACTGGCCGACCTCTCCACCATCAGCGTCCGCGCCATCCGCGACCTGGAGAAGGGGAAGGCCCTGCGGCCCCGCGCCGACACGATCCGGCTGATAGCCGACGCACTCCGCCTCGGCCCGCGGGCCCGCACCGCCCTGGAGGAGTCCGTCTCCCGCGGCCACCAGAGCGGCGCCGGCCGGTTCCTCCTCCCGGAACGCTGCGCCCCGCCCGTCCCGCTGCACCCGCTGATCGGCCGGGAGGCCGAGGCCGCGATCCTCGCCGAGGAACTGCGCTCCGGTGCCGAGCGGCTCGTCACCGTCGTGGGCCTGAGCGGCGTCGGCAAGACCCGCCTCGCCCTGGAGACCGCCGCCCGCCTGCACGCGAACGGCTTCCCCGTCCTCTGGCACACCGCCCCGGGCGCCGTCACCGACTGCCTCCCGGCGACCGACGAGGACCCGTTCGCCGCCCTCGTCACCGACTGCGCCGCCTATCTCCAGGGAGCCGGAGCCCCCGCGGACGCGGGCCGTCCGCACGGGGGCGGCGCGCCGGCGACGCGGGCCGTCGCCGACCCGTACGGCTCCGCGGACGGGCACAGACCCGGGGGCGGCGGAGCCTCCCCCTCCGCCTCCCTCTCCGCCTTCCCTTCCGCCTCCCCCTCTTCTTCCCCCTCTTCCTCCCCCTCTTCCTCCTCCGCCTCCTCCGGCGAGCTGCCGCCCCTCGCCCTCGCCGCCGCGCTCGGCGACCGTGAGGCGCTGCTGGTCCTGGACGGTGTCGACACCGCCCGGCTCGACTTCTCCCGCCTCGCGCGGCTCCGTCGCGAACTCCCCGGCCTGCGCCTCCTCCTGACCGCCGACACCCCCTGGGACGTCCCCGGCGAGCGCCTCTTCCTCCTCGCCCCGCTGGAAGCCCCCCTCCCGGCGGGCCCCGCGGCCCCCGGCACCGGTGCGGACGCGCCCGCCGTACGGTTCCTCCTCGCCCGGCTCCGCCGGATGCGGCCCGAACTCCTCCCCGACGAGCAGACCCTGGCCCACACCGCCTGGATCGCCCACCGCCTCGACGGGCACCCCCTCGCGCTCGCCGCCGCGGCCTCCTGGCTCGGGGTCTGCGACCTGCCCACCCTGCGCGACATCGTCGAGAGCGACCCCGGCGCCGTCCTCGACCACCTCGCCGACGGGCACGGCGGCTCCCGCCTCCGCGACCGTGTCGCCCGCACCCTCGCCGCCCTCCCGCCGGAGCAGCGGACCCTGCTCACCACGCTCTGCGCCGCCCAGGACACCTCCGGCGCCCCGGACTTCGGGCTCGCCGACGTCGTCCGCCTCACCGGCAGGCCCCTCCCGGACGCCGGCCGCACGGTCCGTGCCCTGCTCATCGGCGGTGTCATCCGCCCCAGCACCGACCACGGCCGGTCCGGCTTCCGGGTGCTGTGCGTCGTCCGCGCCGCCCTGGGCCCGGCCGACGGGACCGGCGCCGCGGCGGAGGCTCCGGTCGCCGTCGCTGCCTCCGCCCCTGCCGCCTGACTGCCGCAGCGCCGCCGATCCGCTGCCGTACCGCCGGATCAACTGCCGCTCGCGGGCCCCGCGCACGGGTTGTATGGCCACTGCCCGGCCGCCGAACGCGGCGGCCGACGGCACGGCCTCACCGCCGTTCCCGCCTCCCGGCCGCCGACCCGGCCACCGACCCCGGTCACCCACCTGGAGCCCCCATGCCGTTCGACCAGCCCGTCGCCTCCGCACCGGCCGCCGTCCGGTTGCCGCTCTCGGTAGCCCAGCGGGACATCTGGACGGCGCATCTCCTCGACCCCACCGGCGTCACGTACAACGTCGGCGAATGCCGGGAGATCCAGGGCCCGGTCGACCCGGAGCTGATGGCGGCCGCCTGGCGGCGGCTGGTCGACGAGGCCGACTTCCTCCGGGTGCGGGGCTTCGAGGACGACGGCGAGCAGGTCTGGCAGGTGCTCGACGCCGGCGCCGGGGACCGCGAGCTGCCCTTCACCGACCTCAGCGGGGCCGCCGATCCCGAGGGCGCCGCCTGGGACCTGGTCGACGCACTGATCGGCACCCCCTTCGACCTCACCGGCGAGTCCCCCGTCCGGTGCGCGCTGATCAAGCTGGCGGAGGACCGCTTCTTCTACTTCTACGGCTTCCACCACCTGGTCGTCGACGGCGTCGGCGCCTCCATGGCGCTGGCCCGTCTGGTCGAGCTGTACGAGCGGGCCGCGGCGGGCGAGCCGTGGGGCGACACCCCGTTCGGCACCCTGACCGAGCTGCTCGCCGAGGACGCCGCCTACCGGGCCTCCGACGAGGCCGTCGCCGACCGGGCCGCCTGGCGCGCCCACCTGGCCGGGGCTCCCGACGCACCCGCCGGTCTCGTCCGGGGCCGCGACCGGGTGCCGTCCGCACACGGCGGACTGCCGTTCGCACGCCGCAGCGTCCCCGTCTCCCCGGCCGACGCCGAACGCCTGCGCACCGTCGCCCGCGCCTCCCGCGTCTCCTGGTCCGTGCTGCTCGTGGCGCTGTTCGCCGCCTACCTCCAGCGCGTCACCGGCCGCCAGGAGCTGATGATCGCCCTGCCCGTCACCGGCCGCACCAGCCGTGCCGCCCGCAGCACCCCCGGGATGATGTCGAACATCGTGCCGCTGCGCCTCCGGGTCCGTCCGGAGGACCGCCTCGCCGACCTGGTGCGCACGGTGTCCGCCGAGGTGAAGCACGGCCTGCGCCACCAGCGGACCCGGTACGAGGACCTGGGCCGCGAGGCCGGTGTCATCGACGGCACCCGCCGCCTCGCCACGCCGGTCCTCAACATCATGGGCTTCCAGACCGAGTTGACGGTAGGTGGCCATCCGACCGTCAACCACAATGTCAGCAACGGCCCCGTCGACGATCTCAGCGTCGCCGTCTTCGACCTGGGTCCCGCCCATGGCCTGCGCATCGACTTCGACACCCCGGTCCAGGACGTCGACCCGGTCCTGGCCGCCGCCCACCAGGACCGCTTCACCGCCTTCGTCAGCCGGTTCCTCGCGGACGACGACGCCCCGGACGCCACCGTGGCCGGCCTCGCGCTCCTCGGCGACGACGAGCGCGCGCTCCTCACCGGCGCCTGGGCGGGTCCTGTCGGGCAGCCGGTGGAGACGACCCTCGTCGCCCGCTTCGAGGAGCGGGTACGGCTCCACGGCGACCGCCCCGCCCTGATCGACACCGCCGGCGCCGTCACGTACGCCGAACTCAACGCCTCCGCCAACCACCTCGCCCGCGAACTGCGCGACGGCGGACTCGGGCGCGGCGCCCTGGCCGGCGTCCTCCTGGAGCGCGGAATCCCCTTCGCCACCGCCCTCCTCGCCGTGCTCAAGACCGGCGCGGGCCACGTCCTGCTCGACCCCGACTTCCCCGAGGAGCGGCTCCGCTCGGCCGCCGCCGACGCCGGGATCACCCATCTCGTCACCACCTCCGCCCTCGCCGGCCGCGCGGACGGCCCCTGGACCGTCACCCTCGCCGGACGGCGCCCCGGCCCGGACACCGTCGCCGACGACCTCGGCGTCCCGATCAGTCCCGACGACCCCGCCTGCGTGATGTTCACGTCGGGCTCCACGGGCCGGCCGAAGGGGATCCTGTCGTCGCACCGGAACCTGGTGTCGACGGTGAGCGGTCAGACGTACGGGCGGTTCGGTGAGGGTGAGGTGTTCCTCCAGTGCTCGCCGGTGTCGTGGGACGCGTTCAGCCTGGAGTTCTGGGGCGCGCTGCTGCACGGCGGGACGACGGTCCTCCAACCGGGGCAGCGGCCGGAGCCGGTGCTGATCGAGGAGCTGTCACGCCGCCACGGGGTGACCATGCTCCAGCTGTCGGCGAGCCTGTTCAACTTCCTCGTCGACGAGCACCCGGGAGCCTTCGGCACCGTCACCGTCGCCTACACCGGCGGCGAGGCCGCCTCCCCGGTCCACGTCCGCAAGCTGCAGCGGCTGAAGCCCGGCATCGCGGTGGTCAACGGCTACGGCCCGGCCGAGTCGATGGGCTTCACCACCACGCACGCGCTGGATGCCGGGGGCGTGGAGGAGACGGTCGTCCCGATCGGAACGCCCCTGGTCAACAAGGGTGCCTATGTCCTGGACCCGTACCTGAACCTCTGCCCGCCCGGCGTGACCGGCGAGCTGTACCTCAGCGGTGACGGTCTGGCCCACGGCTACCTGGGCCGGCCCGACCTGACCGCCACCCGCTTCGTCCCGGACCCGTTCGGCGCCGCCCCCGGCGGCCGGCTGTACCGCACCGGCGACCTCGTCCGCTTCGACCCGGACGGGCGGCTCGTGTACGAGGGCCGCGTCGACGACCAGATCAAGATCCGGGGCTTCCGGGTGGAGCCGGGGGAGACCGAGGCCGCACTCCTGACCCATCCGCGGGTCACACAGGCCGTGGTGACGGTCCATCAGGAGCGGCTGGCCGCCTACCTGGTGGTCGACGGGGACGGCGTGGCGCCGGAGGACATCCGCCGGTACGTCGCCGACAGGCTCCCCGAGCACCTGGTCCCCAGCCACGTCACCGTCCTGGACCGGCTGCCGCTGACACCCAACGGCAAGATCGACAAGCGGGCGCTGCCCGCCCCCGCCACGCTCCTGACCGCCGTCCGCCGCGCCCCGCGCGACCGCACCGAGGAAGTCCTCGCGGGCCTGTACGGGCTGACCCTCGACAGGGATCCGGACGAGATCGGCATCGACGACAGCTTCTTCGCCCTCGGCGGCCACTCCCTCCTCGCGGCCCGGCTGACGAACCGCGTCGCCGACGTCCTCGGCGTGCGGCTGACGATCCGGGACGTCTTCGGACACCCGACCGTGACCGCGCTCGCGGAGCTGATCGCGGAGCGGGGAGGCGAGACCCCGGACTCCGCCGCGCTCCCCGCGCTGGTGCCGGGGGAGGGCGACGGTGAGCTGGTCCCGGCCTCGTACGCGCAGCGGCGACTGTGGCTGCTGGCCCAGTTGGACGGCGGGAGCGCCGCCTACAACGTGCCCACGGTCGTACGTTTCGACGGCGCCGGCCTCGATCTCGCCGCGCTGGAGTCCGCGCTGAACGACGTGGTCGCCCGGCACGCTCCGCTGCGCACGGTGTTCGAGGCCGTGAACGGCGAACCCTTCCAGCGGGCCCTCGACCCGGAGCTGGCCCGGCTGACGATCGAGCGCCGCCGGACCGACGCCGACGCCCTCGACGCCGGCCTCGCCGAGGCCGCCGGGCAGATCTTCGACCTGGCGTCGGACCTCCCCGTCCGTGCCACCGCCTTCGCACTCCCCGACGGATCCGTGGTGCTGGCCCTGGTCCTCCACCACATCGCGACGGACGGCCTGTCGAACGGGGTGTTCTTCGCCGACCTGGAGCGGGCCTACGCGGCCCGTGCGGCGGGCGAGGGCGGAGTGCTCGAACCGTTGGCGGTACGGTACGCCGACTACGCGGCCTGGCAGCGCCGGGTCCTGGGCCCGGCCGACGAGCCGGAGAGCCCGCTCGGCCGCGAACTGGACTTCTGGCGCGAGAACCTGGCCGGCGTCCCCGAGGGGCACGGCCTCACCCTCGACCGCCCCCGGCCGGTGAGCGCCTCGCACCGCGGCGGACAGGTCGGACTCGACCTCGGCGCCGACCTCTTCCGGCGGGCGCGGCAGCTCGCCCGGGCGGAAGGGTGCACGCCGTTCATGGTGGTGCACGCGGCCCTGGTGGCGGCTCTGGCGCGGCTGGGCGCGGGTGCGGATCTGGCGATCGGTACGCCGGTGGCGGGCCGGAACGACGAGGCGCTGAACGAGCTCGTCGGGTTCTTCGTGAACACGCTGGTGCTGCGTACGGACAGCTCGGGCGACCCGACGTTCCGCGAGCTCCTGACCCGTGTCCGCACGGCGGACCTGGACGCGTTCGCCCACCAGGAAGCCCCCTTCGACCTGGTCCTGGAAGCGCTCAACCCGACCCGGACCCTGTCCCGCCACCCTCTCTTCCAGATCTGCCTGACCGTGGAGAGCGGCACCGGCACCGCGAAGCCGCTCCTGCTGGCCGGAGTCGCGCCGGCGCCCATGGCGAACATCACCAGCGGCTCCGCCAAGTTCGACCTGGAGTTCTTCCTCCGCTCCGACGACGAGCACGGCCTGCACGCCACCGTCCTCTTCGCCGCCGACCTCTTCGACGAGGAGTCGGTCCGGCGCATGACGTCGGTCCTCGCCCAGGTCCTCCACCACGCCCTCGCCGAGCCCGACGTCGCCCTCTCCGCCCTGGACGTCCTGACCGAGGAGGAACGGGCCCTGCTGACCGGCACCTGGGCCGGGTCCAAGGCCCCCGGCGCGGGGGAGGGTTCGCTGGTCGGACGCTTCGAGGAGCAGGCGGCCAGGGTCCCGGAGCGGACGGCGCTGGTGGACGGCGAGCGGAGGATCTCGTACGCCGAACTCAACGCCTCCGCCAACCGCCTGGCCCGTCACCTGGCCGAACAGGGCCTGGGACGCGGGGACATGGCGGGCGTGCTGCTCGACCGGGGCGGCGACTTCGCGGTGGCGGTGCTCGCCGTCCTGAAGACCGGCGCGGCCTACACGCTCCTCGACCCCGACTTCCCCGACGAGCGGCTCCGCTCGGCCGCCGCCGACGCCGGGATCACCCATCTCGTCACCACCTCCGCCCTCGCCGCCCGCGCGGACGGCCCCTGGGCCGTCACCCACGCCGCCGACCGGCCGGCCGACGCGGCCGCCGACAACCTGGGAGTCCCACTCGGGCCCGACGACCCCGCGTGCCTCATGTTCACCTCCGGCTCCACCGGCCGGCCGAAGGCGATCCTGTCGTCGCACCGGAACCTGGTGTCGACGGTGAGCGGTCAGACGTACGGGCGGTTCGGTGAGGGTGAGGTGTTCCTCCAGTGCTCGCCGGTGTCGTGGGACGCGTTCAGCCTGGAGTTCTGGGGCGCGCTGCTGCACGGCGGGACGACGGTCCTCCAACCGGGGCAGCGGCCGGAGCCGGTGCTGATCGAGGAGCTGTCGCGCCGTCACGGGGTGACGATGCTCCAGCTGTCGGCGAGCCTGTTCAACTTCCTCGTCGACGAGCACCCGGGAGCCTTCGGCACCGTCACCGTCGCCTACACCGGCGGCGAGGCCGCCTCCCCGGCCCACGTCCACAAGCTGCACCTGCTCCGCCCCGGCATCGAGGTCGTCAACGGCTACGGACCCGCCGAGTCCATGGGGTTCACCACCACCCACCTCGTCCCGCCCGCCGACCGGCCCCACACCCTCGTCCCCATCGGCGTCCCGCTCCTCAACAAGGGCGCCTACGTCCTGGACGCCTCCCTCAACCTCTGCCCGCCCGGCGTCACCGGCGAGCTCTACCTCACCGGTGACGGCCTCGCCCACGGCTACCTCGGCCGCCCCGACCTCACCGCCACCCGCTTCGTCCCCGACCCCTACGGCCCGCCCGGGACCCGCGTCTACCGCACCGGCGACCTCGTCCGCTTCGACCGCGACGGGCGGCTGGTGTACGAGGGCCGGGCCGACGACCAGATCAAGATCCGGGGCTTCCGGGTCGAGCCGGGGGAGACGGAGGCCGCGCTCCTCACCCATCCGCGGGTCAGCCAGGCCGTCGTGACCGTGCACGCCGAACGGCTCGCCGCCTACCTGGTGACGGAAGGGGCGACGGTCGCGCCGGAGGACATCCGCCGGCACGTCGCCGGCCGGCTGCCCGAGCACCTGGTCCCCAGTCACGTCACCGTCCTGGACCGCCTGCCGCTGACGCCCAACGGAAAGATCGACAAGCGGGCGCTGCCCGCCCCGGCCGCGCTCTCCAGCGGCGGACGCGCACCCCGTACCCCCCTCGAAGAGACCGTCCTCGGCCTCTTCACCCGCACCCTCGACACCTCCACCGCCCTCACCATCGACGACGACTTCTTCCACCACGGCGGCCACTCCCTCCTCGGAGCCCGCCTGACGAACCACATCGCCGGAGCCCTCGACGTGCGGCTCACCGTCCGCGACGTCTTCCAGCACCCCACCCCGGCCCGGCTCGCCGCGCACATCGACTCCCTCAGAACCGCTCCGGCCAGGAAGGCGCGCCCCGCCCTCCGCCGCCGCAACGACACGGATCGGATCAGCTCATGAGCACCCACGCCACCCCCGCCTTCACCCCCGCGCCCGAGGACGTCGTCTGGGACCTGCCCGGCGACGCCCCGCACCGCCTGTCCCTGCTCGTCCTGCCGCACGCCGGCGGCAACGCCCACGCCTACAGCGCCTGGCGCGAGCACCTCCCGGCCGACGTCCGGCTGCTCATCGGCCAGTACCCGGGCCGCGGCGCCCGCTACTGCGAGGACCTGCCCGGCTCCGTCGACGACCTCGCCCTCCCCGTCGTCGACGCCCTCCCCGGCGACACCGGCCCGCTGGTCGTCCTCGGGCACAGCATGGGCTCCCTCGTCGCCTTCGAGGTGGTCCGGACGCTCCAGGCCGCCGGCCGCACCCCGCTCGGCCTCGTCGCCTCCGCCTGCCGGGCGCCCGTCCTGCCCAACCAGGCGCCCGTCCACCCCGAGCGGCTCGACGACGACGAGCTGGTCGCCTCCATCAAGGAGCGCGGCGGCACCGACGACGGCATCCTCGACGACCCGGAGCTCCGCGAGATCGTCCTGCCGTCCATCCGTGCCGACTTCGGCATCGACGACGCCTACCAGTGCACCGCCCCCGACGTACGGCTCGACTGCCCGGTGGCCGTCTTCGGCGGCGACATCGACCCGATCGTGCCGGTCGGCCTGCTCGACGGCTGGGCGCTCGTCGCCGGGAACGACGTCGCCCCCGTGGTGCTGCCCGGCGACCACTTCTACTTCCAGCAGGACCTCGCCGGATTCTTCGCCCACCTCAACCCGGTCCTGACCGCCCTCCAGGGCACGCCCGCCACCGCCGCCTGATCCCTCCCCAGGCCCTCAGGCCCCAGGCCCCAGGCCCCGCGCGGCCCGCGCGCCCGCCCCCGCCCGTACTCCGTGAAGCAGAGGAACCCCGCCATGACCACCTTCGCCCCGAACCCGGCCGCCACCGAGAACGGCATCAGCGTCGTCCGTGAGCCCGGCAAGCCCGCCCTCGTCCAGGTCCCCCGCCACGCGACGATGGCCGAGGCCACCGCCTGGCTCACCGCCCGGCGCGCCGACATCCAGGCCGAGCTGCACCGCTCCGGCGCCGTCATGCTCCGCGGCCTCCCCATGACCGACGCGGCGACCTTCGCCGAGGCCCGCGACGCGCTGATCGCCACCCGCGCCGGATACAAGGAGAAGGCCACCCCGCGCACCGACTTCGGCGAGGGCGTCTTCTCCTCCACCGACCTGCCGGCCATCCAGCCCATCCGCCTCCACAACGAGAACAGCTACACCCTCGACTTCCCGGGCGTCCTCCTCTTCGGCTGCGTCACCGCCCCCGAGACCGGCGGCGCCACCACCGTCGGCGACATGCGGCGCGCCCTCGCGCTCCTCCCGGACGAGCTCGTCGCCCGCTTCACCGAGGCCGGCTGGCTCCTCGTCCGCAACTACTCCGACCTCGCGGGCATGCCCTGGCGCAAGGCCTTCTCCTCGGAGGAGCCGGCCGGCGCCGAGGCGTACTGCGACGAGCACGCCATCGGCTACGAATGGCTCGACGAGGACACCCTCCGCACCCGCCAGCTCCGCTCCGCCGTCATCACCCACCCGGTCACCGGCGAGCGCGCCTGGTTCAACCACTTCGCCTTCTGGAACGCCCGCGGCCTCGACGAGGACGTCCGCGAGGTCCTCACCGAGACCTTCGGCGCCGACGGCCTCCCCTTCGACACCCGCCTCGGCGACGGCACCGCCCTCACCGACGCCGAGGTCGACACCATCATCGACGCCTACCAGGCCGTCACCGTCCGCGAGACCTGGCAGGACGGCGACCTGATGCTCGTCGACAACATCCTCTGCGCCCACGGCCGCGAGGCGTACACCGGCGCCCGCAAGATCCTCGTCGCCATGGGCGAGCCGGTACCGCTCGCCGACTGCGCCCCGACCGTCGCCCCCTCCGCCACCCCGTACGGAATGTGAGCCCCGCCATGACCGCCGTCCTCCCCGAGCCCGCCACCCTCGCCGCGCCCTCCGCCGCCGCGACGCCCGCCCCGGCCGTCGGACCCGCCGACTGCACCTGCGCCGCCTGCGCCACGGGCACCGGCCACGCCGACCTCCTCGCCCGGCTCGCCACCGCCCCCGGCGACCGTACGGCGGTGGTCGCCGCCGACCGCAGCCTCAGCTTCGACGAGCTGCGCGCCGAGGCCGCCGCCGTCGCCGCCCGCCTCACCGCCCTCGGCGCCGGACCCGAGAGCGTCGTCGCGCTGTGCCTGCCGCGCGGCGCCGGGCTCGTCACCGCCCTCATCGGCACGCTCACCGCCGGCGCCGCCTACCTGCCGGTCGACCCGGCGCTCCCCGCCGACCGCCGCCGCTACCTCCTGGAGGACTCCGGCGCCGACCTCGTCGTCCTCGACGCCCCGGGCGAGTCCCCGGCGCCCGGCGCCCGCACCGTCACCCTCGCCGAACTGACCGAGGCCCCCGACGCCGACGCCCCCTACCGTCCGGCGCCCGTGACCGCCGACACCCTCGCCTACGTCATCTACACCTCCGGCTCCACCGGCCGCCCCAAGGGCGTCGAGATCGGCCGGGGCGCCGCCTCGCTGCTCCTCGCCGAACTGGAGGGTGTCGGCGCCGCCACCGGCGAGGCCCGCCGCGTCGGCTGGAACGCCTCCCCGTCCTTCGACGCCTCCGTGCAGCAGTGGGTACGCCTCTGCCGCGGCGACACCCTCGTCATGATCGACGAGGAGACCCGCCGCGACCCGTCCCTGCTGGCCGCCTTCATCGACGCGCAGGGCCTCACCGACCTCGACATCACCCCCTCCCACGCCGACCCCCTGCTCGACCTGCTCACCCCCGACGGCGGCCCCCGACCGCTGACCCTGCTCGTCGGCGGCGAGGCCATCAGCCCCGCCCTGTGGGACCGCCTGGCCGCCGCCCACACCTCCGGCCTGCTGCGCGCCCTCAACGTGTACGGCCCGACCGAGACCACCGTCGACGCCACCGCCGGCTGGATCGACCGGCCCGGCCTGACACACATCGGCACCGTCCTGCCCGGCCTGCGGATGCGCCTCCTCGACGAGAAGCTGACCCCCGTCGCCCCCGGCGAGGCGGGCGAGCTGTACCTCGCCGGACCGCGCGTCGCCCGCGGCTACCGCAACCGGCCCGTCCTCACGGCCGAA
Organism: Streptomyces sp. NPDC023157; assembly: GCF_055560575.1. Classification (NCBI taxonomy): domain Bacteria; kingdom Bacillati; phylum Actinomycetota; class Actinomycetes; order Kitasatosporales; family Streptomycetaceae; genus Streptomyces; species Streptomyces sp. NPDC023157. The sequence goes on along the minus strand of NZ_JBVHIL010000003.1, from coordinate 450,097 downwards.
CGCTTCGTCGCCGACCCCGCCACCGACTCCGGCGACGGCGGCCGCATGTACCGCACCGGCGACCGCTGCCGCCTCCTCCCGGACGGCCGGCTCGCCTACCTCGGCCGCGCCGACGGCCAGATCAAGCTGCGCGGCCACCGCATCGAACTCCCCGAGATCGAGGCGGCCCTCGCCCGCCAGGACGGCGTCGCCGAAGCCGCCGTCGTCCTCGGCGAGGACGCCTCCGGCAGCCCGGCCCTGATCGCCTACCACCGGGGCGGCGACCCCGAGGCCCTCCGCACCGGCCTCACCGCCACCCTCCCCGCGTACATGCTGCCCGCGGCCTTCGTCCCGGTGGAGCGCTTCGCCACCACCCCCAGCGGCAAGCTGGACCGTTCCGTCCTGCCGACCCGCATCGAGGCGCCCGCCGCCGCCGCGGAGGACACCGCCCCCGGCACGGCTCTGGAAGGCCGCGCCGAGGAGCTGATCGGCCGCGTGTGGAAGGAAGTCCTCGGCGCCGCCTCCATCGGCCCCGACGACAACTTCTTCAAGCTGGGCGGCCACTCCCTGCTCGCCATCAAGCTGGTCTCCCGGGTCCGCGCCGAACTCTCCGTCGCCCTGCCGGTCAAGGCCGTCTACGCCAACCCCCGGCTGCGCGACCTCGCCGCCCACATCGAGGAACTGACGGCCGCGCGGGACGCCTGACCGCCGGCCCGACCGGCGCCCCGGCCCTCCGTCACCGGCCCACCCCACCCGTTCCGCCATACACGAGGAGCAGCAACCGTGATCCCCCTGTCCTATGCCCAGCGTCGGCTGTGGTTCCTGAACCGCCTGGAGGGTTCTTCGGCGGCCTACAACGCGCCTGTGGTGCTCCGGCTCGATGGGCGGCCGGTGGCCTCGGTGGTGGAGGCGGCGTTGCGGGATGTGGTGGAGCGGCACGAGGTGCTGCGGACGGTGTATCCGGCGGTGGACGGGGAGCCGTATCAGGAGATCGTGGCGGACGCGGTGGTGCCGGTGGAGGTCGTCGGTGTCACGGCGGACGAGATCGACGCCCGGGTGACGGAGTTCGCGCGGCTGCCGATCGACATCACCCGCGAACTACCGCTGCGTGTACGTCTCTTCGAGAGTGGCGGTGGGGGTGTCGGCGAGACCGCCGGTGAGCGTGTCGCCGAGAGCGACGGCGAGGGCTCCGGCGGTGCCGTCCTGGTGCTGTCCGTGCACCACATCGCCACCGACGGCTGGTCCGTGGGCTTCCTCCTCCGTGACCTCGACACCGCGTACACCGCCCGATCCGAGGGCCGAGCCCCCGAGTGGGAGCCGCTGCCGGTCCAGTACGCCGACTACGCCCTCTGGCAGCACGACATGCTCGGCGACCCCGCCGACCCCGACAGCACCGCCCACGAGCAGCTCGCCCACTGGCGCGGCGCCCTGGCCGGCATCCCCGACGAGACACTGCTCCCCGCCGACCGCCCCCGCACCGCCGAACCGACCCACGAGGGCGCCGCGGTGACGGCGGAACTCGACGCGGACGTCCACCGCGCGCTGGCCGGTGTCGCGAAGGACCAGCGGGCCTCCTTCTTCATGGTCGTCCGGGCCGCCCTGGCCCTCGCCCTGCGGGCCGCCGGAGCCGGCACCGACCTCGTCGTCGGCACGGCCGTCGCGGGCCGCCCCGAGGAGGACCTGCACGAACTGGTCGGCTTCTTCGTCAACACGCTCGCCCTGCGCACCGACCTGTCCGGCGACCCCACCCTCGCCGAACTGCTCGGCCGGATCCGGGACACCGACCTCGCCGCGTTCGCCCACGAGGACCTGCCCTTCGACCTCCTGGTCGAGGACCTCAACCCCGAGCGTTCCCTCGGGCGGCACCCCTTCTTCCAGGTCATGGTCAGCGCCCAGACCCACCAGGAGAAGGCCCTGGAACTCGGCGGCATCCCCGCCACCCTCATGGAAGCCGACCTGGCCACCGCCAAGTTCGACCTCAGCTTCCACTGCCTGGAGCGGAGCGACGCCACCGGCGACCCCGGCGGGCTCACGCTCGTACTCCAGTACGCCACCGAGCGGTACGACGAGCCCACCGCCCACCTCCTCCTCGGCCTCTTCGGGCGCGCGCTCACCACGCTCGCCGAACGGCCCGAGCACACCCGGCTGAGCGACATCGCCCTGCCGACGGAGGACGAGCGCACAGGACTCGACCGCCGCCACCGGGCCCTGGTCGAAGCCGCCACCGCGGCCGAGGCCAGGGCGGAGGCCGAAGCGGAGGCCCTTCGCCTCCGGGGCGACAGCGCCCGGACCAAGGGCTCCGGTCCCCGGACCGCCGACCCCCGGGTGGAGATCCTGCGCGGCCTGTTCGCCGAGGTGCTGGGGCGGGACGAGGTCCTGGAGGGCGACAACTTCTTCAAGCTGGGCGGGCATTCGCTCCTCGCGGGGAAGCTGACGAACCGGATCCGCGGTGCCCTCGGGCTCCAGGCGACCATCAAGGACGTGTTCCTCGCGTCGACGCCGGGGCAGTTGCTGCGCCGGCTCGACGAGCGGATCGGCGGTCCCGCCCGGCCGGCCCTCCGCCCCGTACCGGAGGCCCTGCGTCCGGCCCGGATCCCGCTCTCCTATGCCCAGCGTCGGCTGTGGTTCCTGAACCGCCTGGAGGGTTCTTCGGCGGCCTACAACGCGCCTGTGGTGCTCCGGCTCGATGGGCGGCCGGTGGCCTCGGTGGTGGAGGCGGCGTTGCGGGATGTGGTGGAGCGGCACGAGGTGCTGCGGACGGTGTATCCGGCGGTGGACGGGGAGCCGTATCAGGAGATCGTGGCGGACGCGGTGGTGCCGGTGGAGGTCGTCGGTGTCACGGCGGACGAGATCGACGCCCGGGTGACGGAGTTCGCGCGGCTGCCGATCGACATCACCCGCGAACTACCGCTGCGTGTACGTTTCTTCGAGAGCGACGGCGAGAGCGACGGCGAGGGTTCCAGCGGAGCCGTCCTGGTGCTGTCCGTCCACCACATCGCCACCGACGGCTGGTCCATCGCCGGCCTCCTCGGCGACCTCGACACCGCGTACACGGCGCGCGCCGAGGGCCGTGCCCCCGAGTGGGAGCCGCTGCCGGTCCAGTACACCGACTACACCCTCTGGCAGCGCGACCTCCTCGACGGCGAACACGGCCTCAAGGAAGCGCAGTTGGAACACTGGCGGAAGGCGCTGGACGGCATCCCCGGCGAGACCCGGCTCCCCGCCGACCGGCCCAGGCCCACCGAGCCGAGCAACCGGGGCGCCGTCGTCACAGACGAGCTCGACGCGGCGGCCCACCGGGCGCTCGCCGGTGTCGCGAAGGAGCAGCGGGCCACCTTCTTCATGGTCGTCCGGGCCGCCCTGGCCCTCGCCCTGCGGGCCGCCGGAGCCGGCACCGACCTCGTCGTCGGCACGCCCGTCGCCGGACGGTCCGAGGAGGCGCTGCACGACCTCGTCGGCTTCTTCGTCAACACGCTCGCCCTGCGCACCGACCTGTCCGGCGACCCCACCCTCGGCGAGCTGGTGCGCCGGATCCGGGACGCCGACCTCGCCGCCTTCGCCCACGACGACCTCCCCTTCGACCTCCTCGTCGAGGACCTCAACCCCGAGCGCACGCTGGGCCGTCACCCCTTCTTCCAGGTCATGGTCAGCGCCCAGGACGCCGAGGGCGACAGCACGGTCACCCTCGGCGGGATCCCCGGCACGCTCGACGGCGCCGACCTCGGCAGCGCCAAGTTCGACCTCGCGTTCCACTGCGCCGGCACCCAGGGCGCCGAGGGCGAGGCCGGACCGCTGCTCATCGGACTCCAGTACGCCACCGACCTGTACGACGAGCCCACCGCCCAGCTCCTGCTCGGGCTCTTCCGACGGGCTCTCGCCACCCTCGCCCGGGAGGACGGCGACACGCCGCTGAGCGCGGTGCCGTGGGCGACCGACGAGGAGCGGAAGGCCCTCGACGCCCGCCACGAGAGCCTCGCCCGGACGGCCGCCACCGCGCCCCCGGCGGGCGACCGGCAGCGGGGGAGCGGCCCCGGTACGGCGACCGCCGACCCCCGCGAGGAGATCCTGCGCGGCCTGTTCGCCGAGATCCTGGGACGGGACGAGGTCCTGGAGGGCGACAACTTCTTCAAGCTGGGCGGGCATTCGCTGCTCGCGGGGAAACTGACCAACAGGATCCGCGGTGCCCTCGGGCTCCAGGCCGCCATCAAGGACGTGTTCCTCGCGCCGACACCCGGCCAGCTGCTGCGCCGGCTCGACGAGCAGGGCGGCGGACCCGCCCGGCCCGCGCTCCGCCCCGTACCGCAGGCCCTGCGGCCCGCCCGGATCCCGCTCTCCTACGCCCAGCGCCGCCTCTGGTTCGTCAACCGGCTCGAAGGGCCCTCCGCCACCTACAACATCCCCGTCGTCACCCGGCTGCGGCGCCCCGTCGAACCCGACCCGCTCGACGCCGCCCTCGCCGACGTCGCCGCGCGCCACGAGGTGCTCCGCACCGTCTACCGGGCGGCGGACGGCGAGCCGTACCAGCTGGTGCTCGACGACGCCCGTCCCGTACTCGACCGGATCCTGGCCACCGGGGACACCGAGGTGCGGTCGGCCGTCGACAGCGCCGTCGGACACGTCTTCGACCTCTCCGCCGAACTCCCCTTCCGCGCCACGCTCGTCACCGGCGACGACCGGCAGCAGACCCTGGTGCTGCTGACCCACCACATCGCCGGCGACGGCTGGTCCACGCCGTGCCTGCTCGCCGACCTCGACACCGCGTACACCGCCCGCGCCGAGGGCCGTGCCCCCGAGTGGGAGCCGCTGCCCGTCCAGTACACCGACTACACCCTCTGGCAGCACGACCTCCTCGACGGCACCCACGGACTCGCCGAGGCCCAACTCGCCCACTGGCGCACCGCCCTCGCCGGGATGCCGCCGCTCATCGCCCTCCCCACCGACCGGCCCCGCCCCCTGGAGAGCGACGGCTCCGGCGCCCTCACCGGCTTCGACGTCTCCGCCGCCACCCACCGGGCCCTGCTCCGCTGCGCCCGCGCCCAGGGTGCCACCCTCTTCATGGTCGTCCAGGCCGCCCTCGCCGCGCTCCTCGCCCGCCACGGCGCCGGGACCGACGTGGCCCTCGGCACCACCGTCGCCGGCCGCGCCGACGACGCCCTCCACCCGCTCGTCGGCTTCTTCGTCAACACACTGGTCCTGCGCACCGACACCTCCGGCGACCCCGCCTTCGCCGACCTCGTCCGACGGGTCCGGGAAGCCGGGCTCGCCGCCTACAGCAACCAGGACCTGCCCTTCGACCGGCTCGTCGAGGACCTGAGCCCGCAGCGGTCCGCCGCGCACGCGCCGCTGGTCCAGGTCATGCTCCAGGTCCACGCCGCCGTCACCCCGGCGGGACCCGCGGCGGCGTCGGGCGCGTCCCGCCCGTCCGCGCTGGAAGGCGAGCCGGTCGGCTTCCGGGGGACCGGCGCCAAGAGCGACCTCACCTTCGCGCTGACCGAGCGCGCCGAAGCCGACGGCACGCCCGCCGGACTCGCCGGCGCCCTGGAGTACGCCACCGCCCTCTATGACGAGGAGACCGCCCGGCTCCTGGCCCGGCGCCTCGTCGAGACGCTCGACGCCTTCGCCGCCGACCCCGGACTCGCGCTCTCCGCACCGGAGTACGCCACGCCCGCGCCGCTCGGCGCCGGGACCGTCCTCGACGAGCGCGGCCGCCGGGCGCCCGTACGGGTACCGGGCGAGGTGTACGAGCCGAACCCCGGCGGCGGGCTGCGCGCCACCGGCCGCAAGGCGTACGCCTCCGCCGACGGCTCCCTCCGTACCGTCGCCACCCTCACCGTCGCCGGATATCCGGTCGAGCCCGGCCGCGTGGAGGACGTCCTCCTCGGCCACCCGGCCGTGACCGGCGCCGTCGTGGAGGTCCGCGACGACCGCCTGTACGCCACCGTCACCCGGGCCGCCGGCGCGCGCGCCACCGGGGAGGAACTGCTCGACTGGGCCGTCGAGCGGCTGCCCGAATACCTCGCACCGGCCCGGGTCGAGTGCACCGGCGACCCGCACTCCGAGCACCCCGGGTCCGGTGCCGACGGACCCGCCGACGGGACGACCGCCGGCCCCGGTGCGGACGCCTCCGCCGAGGCGCGGGAGGAGCGGCTGCTCGGACTCTTCCGGGACGTGCTCGGCGGGCGGCCGCTCGGCAGCCACGACAACTTCTTCAAGAACGGCGGGCACTCGCTCCTCGCGGTCCGCCTCCTCAACCGCATCCGCGGCGAGTTCGGGCAGGACCTCACCCTCAGGGACGTCTTCCGCAACCCCACCGCCGCCTCCCTCGCCCGCCGCCTCGCCACCCCCGCGACCGACACGGCCCCGAGCCGCCCGGACCCGAACGACCCCAGGCCCCCGAAGCCCCTCATCCCGACCCCGGGCCGCCCCGTCCCGCCCGCCCCGGCCCTCAAGCGCCGCACGCGAGCGGGGAGCCGGCAGGGGCGCTGACCCGGGGCCGACCGCCTGAGGGCCGCAGAGCCCAGGCCCACCGCCCCGAGGCTGACCCCAGGCTCATCACCCCGAGGCCGCTGACCCCAGGGCCCATGAGGCCCGCCCGTCGACCCTTGGCCCCACCCGGCCACTGCCTGTCCCGGGCCCACGAGGCCCGCCGTCCCCCCGGCCGCATCCGGCCACTGCCCGTCCCGGGCCCACAAGGCCCGCCGCCCACCCTCCCGGCCCCACCAGGTCACCCACCCTCCCCGGACCCACAAGGCCCGGCGACTCCCGGGTCCACGCACCCCGTGGCATCCCCGCGCACCGGCAGCTCCGGGCGGCACTTCTGCCGCCCGGAGCTGCCGCGTCTACTGCCCCGGGAGCGCCCGGGTCGCACCTAGCGTGGACGGCACGGAGGCGAGAGGAACCGTTCGCCCCGGTCTCTCGGCCCCAGTCACCGGAGGAAGTCAGCATGGCCCCCAGAACGGAAGACCTGCTCGACGGCGGACCCTCTCCCGCCCCCGCCCCGCCCGTGCTCGACCTGATCGCCCGGCAGGAGCGCACCCGCCCCGACGCGGTCGCCCTCGTCCACGCCGACGCGCGGCTGACGTACGCAGAGCTCGGCGCCGCCGTCCGTGCGCGGGCCGCCCTGCTCGCCGCCGACGGCGCCGGTCCCGGCCGGCTCGTCGCCCTGCACCGGCCGCGCGGCATCGACGCGATCGTCGGCCTGCTCGCCGTCCTCGCCACCGGCGCCGCCTACCTGCCGCTCGACGTCCAGGCGCCCGACGCCCGCAACGAGGCCATCCTCAACGACGCCTGCGGCGCGGCCGCGCCCGCCCCGTCCGAGGTGGCCCGGCACGGCGAACTGGTCCTCGGCGGACCCGGCACCGACGCGGGCGCCGCCTACGTCATCTACACGTCCGGCTCCACCGGCGTCCCCAACGGCGTCGTCGTCGCCCACGACTCCCTCGCCCACTTCATCGCCGGCGCCACCCCCGCGTACGGCATCGACGCCGGCTCCGTCGTCCTCCAGTTCAGCCCGCTGCACTTCGACGCCAGCGTCCAGGAGGTCTTCGCGACGCTCGGTGCGGGCGGCACGCTCGTCCTGCGCACCGACGACATGCTCGACGTGGCCGAGCTCCTCGCCGGCTGCGCCCGGCACGGCGTCACCCTGCTCGACCTGCCCGCCGCGTACTGGCACGAGCTGGTCTACGTCCTCACCACCGGTTCGGTCCGCCTCCCGGACTGCCTGCGGACCGTCATCATCTACGGCGAGGCCGCGCTGCCCGAGCGGATCGGCCAGTGGCGCGGGCTCGTCGGCGACTCCGTACGGCTGCTCAACGCGTACGGGCCGACCGAGACGACCGTCGTCGCCACCGTCGCCGACCTCACCCGGCACGAGACCGGGCCGGTGCCGATCGGACGCCCGCTGCCCGGCGTGCGGGCCGCGATCGTCGGCGGCGAGCTGTGGCTCCTCGGCGGCGGCCTCACCCGGGGCTATCTGCACCGGCCCGAGCTGAACGCCCGCCGCTTCACCGAGCTCGACGGCGAACGCGCCTACCGCACCGGCGACCTCGTCACCCTCGGCGCGGACCGGCAGATCCTCTACCACGGGCGCCTCGACGACGAGGTGAAGATCGGCGGCCAGCGCATCGACCCCGCCGCCGTCGACTCCGTCCTCGCCGGGCACCCCGCCGTCCGGGAGGCCGCCGTCGTCGCCCAGCAGGACACCGACGGCGTCAAGCGGCTCGTCGCCTTCGTCGTCACCGAAGGCGGCACAGGCGCCGAGGAACTGCGCACCCACGTCCGGGACCGGATGCCCGCCGCGGCCGTCCCCACCGTCTCCGTCGTCGTCGCCCTGCCCCGCACCAGCTCCGGCAAGATCAACCGCAAGGTGCTGCGGACCACCGACCCCCGGCTGCCCGTCGTCCATGAGGAGCCGCTGCCCGCCGAGGACCGCGTCCCGCTCTCGCACGCCCAGCGGCGCCTGTGGCTGCTCGACCAGCTCGACGGGCCGTCCGGCGCCTACAACATGCCGATCGTCCTGCACCTGGACACGGCCCCCGACCGGGCGGCGCTCGCCGCCGCCGTCGCCGACCTCGCCGAACGGCACGAGGTGCTCCGTACGGTCTTCCTCGCCCCCGAGGACGAGCCGTACCAGCACATCCTCGCCCCCAGCGCGGTCCGGCTCCGCACGGTCGACGCCCCCTCGGCCGAACTCCCGGGCCTGATCGCCCGGTTCACCGCCGAGACCTTCGACCTCTCCCGCGAACTGCCGCTGCGCGTCGCCCTGTTCCTCCCCGAGGACGGAGCCGCCGGCGCCACCCTCGCGGTCCTGCTCCACCACGTCGCGGGCGACGGCTGGTCCCTCACCCCGCTCATGACCGACCTCGCCCGCGCCTACACGGCCCGCGCCGAGGGCCGTGCCCCCGAGTGGGAGCCGCTGCCCGTCCAGTACGCCGACTACACCCTCTGGCAGCACGACGTCCTCGGCGACGCCGACGACCCGGACTCCGTCCTCGCCCAGGGCCTCGCCCACTGGCGCGGCGCCCTCACCGGACAGCCCGCCGTCACCCCGCTGCCGCTCGACCGGCCCCGGCCCGCCGTCCGCGACCACGCGGGCGCCATGGTGGAGACCGCCCTCGACGCGGACGTCCACGCCCGCCTCGTCCACCTCGCCGAACAGCACGACGCCAGCCTCCTCATGGTCCTCCAGGCCGCCCTCGGACTGGCCCTGCGCGCCACCGGCGCGGGCGATGCCGTCGCCCTCGGCACCCCCGTCGCCGGCCGCGACGACGAAGCCCTCGACGAGCTCGTCGGCTTCTTCGTGAACACCCTCGTGCTGCCCACCGACACCTCGGGCGACCCCGCCTTCGCCACCCTCCTCGCCCGCGTCCGCGACACCGACCTGGGTGCCTTCGCCCACCAGCGGATCCCCTTCGACCTGCTCGTCGAACACCTCAACCCGCCCCGGCACCCCGGCGTCCACCCCCTCTTCCAGGTGATGCTCACCCTGAACGCCACCGGACCCGACCAGGGCGCCTTCCCGTTCGGCCCGGTCACCGGCCGGTTCGCCGAGGAGGACGGGCCCGCCACCACCAAGTTCGACCTCACCGCGGCCTGCGTCGACATCCGCGACGCCGACGGAGCCCCCGCCGGACTCCGCCTCGGCCTGGAGTACGCCCGGGACGTCTTCACCGACGAGCAGGTGCCCCGGATCCTCCTCACCGCCCTCGAACGCGCCCTGCGCACCGCCGCCGCCGACCCCGGCACCGCGCTGCCGGACGAGGCCCTCGTCCCCGCCGCCGACCGCCGCGCCCTCGACGAGCGCCGCGCCCGCGCCGGCGACACCGAGACGCCCGCCGACACCGCCGCGACCGGCGAGGGCGCCGACGCCGAACTCGTCGACACCCTGTGCGCGATGTTCGCCGAGGTCCTCGGGCTCGACCAGGTCGGCCCGCACGAAGGCTTCTTCACCATCGGCGGGCACTCCATGAGCGGCGTCCGCCTCGCCAACCGCGTCCGCGCCCGCCTCGGCGCCGACATCCAGGTCCGCGACCTGCTCCTCGCCCCCACCCCCGAAGCCCTCGCCCGCCGCATCGCCGCCGTCACCGCCCCCGCCGGCGGGTCCGCCACGGCCGACGGCGCCCCCGCCGCCCCCTCCCGGCCCCGGCCCACCCCGCGCGCCGACCGGCCCGACCGCGTCCCCCTCTCGTACGCGCAGCGCAGGCTCTGGTTCATCGACACCCTCGAAGGCCCCAGCGCCTCCTACAACATCCCGCTCGTCCTGCACCCCGCCGAGCCCCTCGACCCCGCCGTGCTCGCCGACGCCCTCGCCGACGTCTCCGACCGGCACGAGGTCCTCCGCACCCGCTACCGCGCCGTCGACGGCGAACCCCACCAGGAGATCCTGACCGGCGTCCGGCCCGCCCTCGACCGGCGCACCGTCCCCGCCGACCGCCTCGCCGACGCCGTCGCCGAAGCCGCCGGACACGTCTTCGACCTCGCCGAGGAGATCCCGCTGCGGGCCGCCCTCATCAGCCGCGAGGACACCGGCGCCGACAGGTCCGGGCAGGTCCTCGGCCGCGAGGACGACAGCACCGACGGGCCTGGGCAGGCCCTCAACCCCCAGGCCCCCGGCACCGACGCTCCCGGCCAGGTCCTCGTCCTGCTCGTCCACCACATCGCCGCCGACGGCTGGTCCACCGGGCCGCTCCTCGCCGACCTCGCCGCCGCCTACACGGCCCGCGCCGAGGGCCGAGCCCCGGAGTGGGAGCCGCTGCCCGTCCAGTACGCCGACTACACCCTCTGGCAGCACGACCTCCTCGAAGGACCCGGGGCCGACGCCCACCGCGACCACTGGCGCACCGCCCTCGCCGGCGCCCCCGCCGCCCTCGAACTGCCCGCCGCCCGCCCCCGGCCCGCCGAGGCGACCCACCGGGGCGACCGCGCCCCCGTCACCGTCGACGCCGCCACCCACGAGGCGCTGGAGAAGCTCGCCCGCGACAGCGGCGCCACCCTCTTCATGGTCCTCCAGGCCGCCCTCGCCGCCGTCCTCACCCGGCACGGCGCGGGCACCGACCTGCCGCTCGCCACCATGACCGCCGGCCGCGACGACGAACTCCTCGGCGGACTCGTCGGCTTCTTCGTCAACACCCTCGTGCTGCGCACCGACACCTCCGGCGACCCCGCCTTCACCGAGCTCCTCGACCGCGTCCGGCGCACCGACCTGGCCGCCTACGCCCACCAGGAACTCCCCTTCGACCGGGTCGTCGAGGACCTCAACCCGGTCCGCACCACCGCCCACCACCCGCTCGCGCAGATCGTCGTCCAGCTCCACCACGACTACACGCGGGGCGTCCCCGGCGCGGACACCGCCGCGCGCCTCTTCCGCGAGGACGCGCCCGACCTCCTCACCACCGTCACCACCAAGTTTGACCTCACGTTCGCCCTCGACGAGCGGCGCGACGCGGACGGCCGGCCCGCCGGTCTCGCCGGCGGACTGGAGTACGCCACCGACCTGTTCGACGCCTCCACCGCCGCCCTGCTCGCCGCCCACCTGGAGCGGACCCTGCACGCCGCCGCCGCCGACCCCGGCGTACGGATCGGGGAACTGCCCCTGCTCACCGACGCCGACCGCTTCCGGCTCGTCGCCGACTACAACGACACCGCCACCGTCCTGCCCGAACGCGGCACCGTCCACGGGCTGATCGCCCGCCGCGCCGCCCGCACCCCCGACGCGCCCGCCCTCCTCACCGACGACGAGACCCTCACGTACGCCGGTCTCGACGCCCGCGCCGACGCGCTCGCCGCCCGGCTGCGCGCCGCCGGAGTCCGGCGCGGCGACACCGTCGGCGTCCTGCTCGGCCGGGGCGTCCCGCTGATCGTGACCGCCCTCGCCGCCCTCAAGACCGGCGCCGCCTACCTGCCGCTCGACCCCCGCCTGCCCGAGGCGCGGATCCGGCTGATGCTGGAGGACAGCGGGGCGCGCCTCGTCGCCACCGACGGCGAGCACACCCCGCCGGAGGGGACGCCGGTGCTGCGCGTCGACGCGGGCGGCACCACCGACGCGGTGAGCGCGGTGGACTCGGCGGTGGACCCGTCGGAGCCCTCGGCCTCCGAGGACGACCTCATGTACGTGATGTTCACCTCCGGCTCCACCGGCCGGCCCAAGGGCGTCGGCGTCACCCACCGCAACGTCGTCGAACTCGCCGCCGACCGCGATCTCTCCCTCGGCCCGGACCGGCGCATGCTCGTCCACTCCGCGACCGGCTTCGACGCCTCCGTGTTCGAGATCTGGGCCCCGCTGCTGGGCGGCGGCAGCCTGGTCCTGCTGGCCGGCGACGGAACGGACCTCGAAGAGACCGCCCGCGCCGTCCGCCGCCACGGTGTCACCACCGCCTACTTCACCGTCGGCCTCTTCCACGTCATGGCCGACGAGGGACTCGACACCCTCCGCCGGCTGCGCGAGGTGTGGACCGGCGGCGACGTGGCCTCCCCGGCCGCCGTCCAGCGCGTCCTCACGCACTGCCCGGACACCGTCCTCGTGCACTCCTACGGCCCCACCGAGACGACCTTCGCCTCCCACAACCAGTGGTTCACGACGAAGCCCGGCGAAGGGCGCGTCCTGCGCGGCGCCGGACTCCACCTCGGGCGGCCGATGGACAACACCCGCAGCCACGTCCTCGACGAGCACCTCCGCCCCGTCCCGCCCGGCGTCCCCGGCGAGCTGTACGTGGCGGGCGGACACGTCGCGCGGGGCTACGTCGGGCGGGCCGGTCTGACCGCCGAACGGTTCGTCCCCGACCCCTTCGAGGGCGACGGCAGCCGCATGTACCGCACCGGCGACCGCGTGCTGTGGACCCCCGACGGCGAACTCCGCTTCCTCGGGCGGGCCGACGGACAGATCAAGCTCCGGGGCGTGCGCATCGAGCCCGGCGAGGTCGAGCGGGTGCTCGCCGCCCACCCGGCGGTCGGCCAGGTCCTCGCCGTCGTCCGCGAGGACCGGCCCGGCGACAAGAGCCTCGTCGGATACGTGGTCCCCCGCGCGGGCGACGCCGTCACCGAGGCCGAACTCCTCGCCGAGGCCCGCGCGCTGCTCCCCGAACACCTGGTGCCGTCGGCGGTCGTCGTCCTCGACGCCCTGCCGCTCACCGTCAACGGCAAGCCCGACCGGGCCGCCCTGCCCGCCCCGCACCGGCCCGCCGCCGACCCCGGCGGTCGCGCCCCGCGCAACGCCCGCGAGGAAGTCCTCTGCGCGCTGTTCGCCGAGATCCTCCAGGTCCCCGAAGTCGGCATCGACGACAACTTCTTCACCCTCGGCGGGCACTCCCTGCTCGGCGTCCGCCTCGTCAACCGGATGCGCGGCGTCCTCGGCGTCGAACGCACCGTCCGCGACCTGTTCCGCGCGCCCACCCCGGCCGGGCTCCTCGGCTCGCACGGGGACTCCGGTACGGGAGACGGCGACGCCTCCGCCCTCGGCGTGCTGCTCCCGCTCAGCACCCGGGGCACCCGCCGCCCGCTGTTCTGCGTGCACCCCGGCACCGGCGTCGGCTGGGCGTACGCCGGCCTCGCCCGGCACCTCGGCGACGACCAGCCGCTGTACGCCCTCCAGGCCCGCTCCCTCAGTGACCCCGGCCACCGGCCCGGCAGCATCGAGGAGATGGCCGACGCCTACCTGGAGCGGATCCGCGGCATCCAGCCCTGGGGCCCCTACCGGCTGCTCGGCTGGTCCTTCGGCGGCCTCGTCGCGCACACCGTCGCCGTACGGCTCCGCGAGGCGGGGGAGGAGGTCGAACTCCTCGCGCTCATGGACGTCCACCAGACCGGACCCGGCAGCGTCTCCGTGCTGCCGCCCGAGGAGCGCGCCGCCGCCGAGCCGCCCGCCGACCTCGCCGAGGCGATGGAGCGGATCCGCCGCGAGGACCCCGTCCTCGCCGGCTTCACCGCCTCCGAACTCCGTGCCGTGCTCCGCGCCTCGGAGACCCACGCCGGACTCATGGCCCGGCACGTCCCCGGCGTCGCCGACACCGACCTCCTGTTCTTCACCGCCCGCAGGCCGGCCGAACCGGAAGGCGCGCTCGCCGCCACCTGGATTCCCTTCACCGAGGGAATCATCGAGAACCACACCCTGGAACACGGACATCTCCAGATGGCCGAACCGGAACCACTCGCACACATCGGAAGCATTCTCGCGGAGAAGCTCTCCGCACTCCAGAAGAAAGAAATGAGGACTCAGTCATGAGCGATTCCATCAACCCGTTCGACAACGCCGAGGGCACCTTCCACGTCGTCGTCAACGACGAGGGCCAGCACTCCCTGTGGCCGACCTTCGCCTCCGTGCCGGCCGGCTGGATCAGCGTCTGGGGCCCCGGCGAGCGAGGCGAGGCCCTGGAGTTCATCAGCGTGAACTGGGACGACATCCGCCCGCGCAGCCTCGTCGCCCAGTACGCCTGACCCTGCCGTCCGCCCTCACCGAGCACGCCCCGACCAAGCTCCGAGCACGCTCCGTGCACGCCCCGAAGGCGCCGCGCCCCGCATCCCAAGAAGCGGGGCGCGGCGCCTTTTCCATGCCCTTTTCCCGAGCCTTCCCCCGGCATTTTCGGATGCGAAAGTGCCGGTCGTTGCTGCCGCTCGGACTTCCCCTTCCGGAACCTTCGGAAAATTACTCTTCAGGCATGAAGATTCTCTTGAGCGGAACCGCCTCGGATTCCCATACATGGAATCTCGTGTACCTCCGGCTCTTCCTGGAGGAACACGGCCACGAGGTCGTCGGCCTCGGCCCCTGCGTCGACGCCGAACTGCTCGCCGGCGCCTGCCTGCGGCACACCCCCGACGCGGTGGTGCTCAGCAGCGTCAACGGGCACGGCTACCGCGACGGCCTCGACGCCGTCCGCGCGCTCCGCGCCGAACCCGCCCTCGCCGCACTGCCCGTGGTCCTCGGCGGCAAGCTGGGCGTCGTCGGACGCCGCCAGGACGAAGAGCTCCAGCGCCTCCTGGACGCCGGCTGCGACGCCGTCCTCGGCGACGACACCGACGCCCTGCGCGCCTTCCTCGCCGCCCCGGCCCGCAGGGAGGTCCTGGCATGACCGCCGACGCCGCCACCGGCGCCTCCGGCGCGGGCTTCGGGGCCTTCGTCGCCGCCGCCTCCGCCGCAGGCCGGCTCGTCGTCCAGCCCCGCATGGGCTTCGGCGACCCGGAGCTCATGCGGACCGGCCTCGCCCGCACCCGCGCGGCGACCGCCCACACCGCCGGCACCCTCACCGTCGACAGCTACACCCGCGTCGGCGCCCTCGCCGCCGCCCGCGCCGCCGTCGCCGACGGAGCCCGCCTCAACGGCTACCCCATCGCCGCCCACTCCCCGGACACCACCCGCGCCGTCCTCGCCGGACTCCGCGGACCCGACTTCCCGGTCCAGGTCCGGCACGGCTCCGCCCGCCCCGAGGCCATCATCCGCGCCCTCACCGACGTCGGCCTCGACGCCACCGAAGGCGGCCCCGTCTCGTACTGCCTGCCCTACGGCCGCACCCCGCTGGGGGAGTCCGTCGCCGCCTGGGTCCGCGCCTGCGAACTCCTCGCCGAACGCAGCGCGGCCACCCCGCACCTGGAGAGCTTCGGCGGCTGCCTCCTCGGCCAGCTCTGCCCGCCCGGCCTGCTCGTCGCCATGAGCGTCCTGGAGTGCCTGTTCTTCGTCCAGCACGGGCTGCGCAGCGTCTCCCTCAGTTACGCCCAGCAGACCGACGCCACCCAGGACGAGGAGGCGCTGCGGGCCCTGCACCGGCTCGCCGCCGAGTTCCTCCCGGCCGGCGTCGAACACCACGTCGTCCTCTACACGTACATGGGCGTCTACCCCCGCACCGAGAGCGGAGCCCTCCGGCTCCTGGAAGCCTCCGCCCGCCTCGCCGTCCGCTCCGGGGCCGGGCGCCTCATCGTCAAGACCGCCGCCGAGGCCCACCGGATCCCCACCGTCGACGAGAACGTCCGCGCCCTGGAGACCGCGGCCGCCGCGGCCGCGCTCGCCGGCGCCCCCACCCCGGACACGGCCCCCGAGGACAGCGAGATCTACCAGGAGGCCCGCACCCTCGTCGAGACCGTCCTCGGCCTCCACCCCGACCTCGCCCGCGCCCTCCCCGCCGCCTTCGCCCGAGGCCTGCTCGACGTGCCCTTCTGCCTCCACCCCGACAACGCCGGCCGCTCCCTCGGCTACATCGACCCCGCGGGCCGCCTCCGCTGGGCCCGCACCGGCGCCATGCCCCTGCGCCCCGACACCGGCGCGGACACGAGCCCGTTCACTTCGGCCGGACTGCTCAAGGCCTTGCGGTACGTGGCTGATCGGTACGACGGCGACGGCGACGGCGACCGTGACCGTCGCGAGGACGCCGGCGACCGGCGCGACGGTCCGGGAGACCGCCGCGACGGCCCCGACGGCCGCCGCGACGGACCTGGCCGGCCGACCGCGACCGCGGTCACCGTCTGACCCGCACGACGCCCGACCCCTACCCGCCCCCACTCCGCCCGGCCGTGCGGCCCGACCGCCCGACCTCGGCCCCGAACTCCGCCCGACCGCCCGCACCCCCGCCCCTCCCGTACGAGATCAGGAGTCCGCCATGGACCAGCCCGCACCCTTCTCCGCCGCCCCGGCCGGCCCGCCCCCGCTCGGTGAGCACCTGCGCTCGCCCGAGCTGCGGGCCGCCATGCTCGTCCAGCAGGAGGCCCTCCAGGGCGCCCGCGACTACCTGCGCGGCCAGGGCTTCACCGAGCTGCTGCCGCCGCTCGTCGGACCCGTCACCGACCCGGGCGGGCGCGGCGCCAAGGCCCTGGACGTCGACTACTACGGGCACCCGTACAAGCTGATGACCAGCGCCATCCTCTACAAGCAGGCGTCCCTGCGCGGCTTCCCCCGGCTCTTCTACATCGCCCCCAACGTGCGCGTGGAGCCCGAGGAGACCGCCACGACCGGCCGGCACCTGGTCGAGTTCCACCAGATCGACGTCGAGATCGCCGACGCGGGCCGCGAGGAGGCCCAGGAGATCGCCGCCGGGCTCCTCACCCACGTCACCGAACACGTCTGGACGACCATCCCCGAGGTCCTCACCGGACTCGGCCGCATGGAGGCCGACTTCGGGGACATCCGCGCCGGGAAGTACGACGTGCGCACCCACGAGGAGGCCGTGACCCGGCTGCTCTCCCTCGGCCACCCGCAGAACCCCGACGGCGAGATCGACTGGGCCGGCGAGCGCATCCTCTCCCTGGAGAGCGACCGCCCGTTCTTCGTCGACGACTACCCCAAGGGCTCGCGCGGCTTCTACGACCGCGAGGACCCCGAGCGCCCCGGCGTGCTCCGCAACTTCGACCTGATCGCCCCGCACGGCTACGGCGAACTGGTCTCCGGCAGCGAGCGCGAGGCCGACTACGCCACCCTCGTCACCCGGATGCGGGAGAGCGGCGAGAACCCCGCCAAGTACGCCTGGTACCTGAAGGAGGCCCGCGAGGGCATCCCGTCCAGCGCCGGCTTCGGCATGGGCCTCCAGCGCCTGGTCCGCTTCCTCACCGGCTTCGACGCCCTGTGGCAGGTCAGCGCCTACCCGAAGCTGCCCGGAGTGGTGACCCCGTGACGATCATGATCCCGGCGGCTCCCGCCGTTCCCGCCGTTCCCGCCGTTCCCACCGTGAAGCCGATGGACGACGACTCCGCCTCGTCCGTCCCGCTCACCTCGTACGCACCGCTCACGTCCCCGGTGCTGCCCGCCCAGCCCGCCTCACGCGTCCCGTCCGTCCCGTCCGGGCTCTCCGCCCCCGGCTTCCCCGAGGAGCAGGTGCGGACGCGGGCCAGGACCGGATCCGCCGCCGTCTTCCCGGACCCCGCCGCCTACGGCGCCCGCCTCTTCGGCCCGGCACCCGCCGCCCACGGCGGGGACGCCCTGGACCGTACGCGGATCGTCCCGCCCGTCTTCATGCCGGAGCGCCTGGAGAAGCTCATCGACCTCGCCCGCGAGCCCGAGTTCGGCGACGTCGACCTCACCGCCCGCGTCGGCGGCTTCACCGCCCGGCTGCCCCTCTACCTCTCCGCGTTCGGCTCCACCCGGGCCGGCAGCGGCGACCTCGCCGTCCACGCGAGCCGCCAGGCCGCCCGCCTGGGCATCCCCATGGTCATCGGCGAGAACATGGTCCCCGTCCACGGCTACCGCAAGGCCGGCGACGCGACCCGCTCCGCCCTGCGCGCCCGCGTCGAGGCCTACCTGGAGGCCGTGCCCGACGGGGCCGGCGGCATCGTCGTCCAGCAGTCCACCGAGGACGCCGACTCCGAGGTGTGGAACCTCCTCTACAGCGACCCCGCCTTCCGCCCGCTCCTGGAGACGGGCCGTCTCGCCTTCGAGCTGAAGACCGGCCAGGGCGCCAAGCCCGGGCTCGGCGGCATGACCGTCGTCGGCCGCGCCGAGGCCGAGCAGCTCGCCCGCCGCTTCACGGTCCGGGAGGTCTTCGGCGAGGACGCGCCGCAGCGGCTCCGTTGCGCGACCCCCGGCACGTTCACCGAGGAGATCCTGCGCCAGCAGCTCCGCTTCATGCGCAACAACTTCCCCAAGGCCCGTACGTGGGTGAAGTTCCACCCCGGCCGTGACATCGACCGGGCCGCCCGTACCGCGTGGGCCGCCGGAGCGGACGCCGTCACCGTCGACGGCGCCGAGGGCGGTACCGGCTGGGCACCCGGAGTCTTCCTGGACCAGGTCGGACTGCCCCTCGCCGAGTGCCTGCGCCGGATCGGCCGCCCCGACGGCTGCCTCCTCGCCACCGGCGGCGTCTGGGAGGGCGGCCGGGCCGTCCGCGCCCTCGCCCTCGGGGCGAACGCCGTCGGCCTCGGCCGCGCCGCGCTCGTCGCCGTCGACGAGGACCCCGAGCACGGCCTGGAGCGCCTCGTCGAGGCCCTCGCCCTCGAACTCCGGCTGCTCATCAGCGCCCTCGGCAAGTACACGCCCGCCGCCCTGGCCCCGGACGACCTGTGGGACCCGGCCCAGGGAGCGGTCCCGTGTTGAGGCCGCCCCGGCGCGGCGCCTCCCGCACCGTGCACGCGCGTTTCTCGGTACGGGAGACCCCCGGCGTCACCGTCGGAGCGCCCGGCCCGCTGCCGTACGGCGTCGACGGCACCGCCCGCCGCACGGCGCAGCGCGCCCTCAGCGAGGCCGGCCGCGGCTACCTCGGCGGCCACGTCGAACTCCGCGCCCCCCGGGGCCTCGCCCCCCGCGTCCTGCGCAGGGCCACCGACCGCGCCGTGGCCCTGGCGGTGGCCGCCACCCTCCACGGCGCACCCCCGACCACCCGCATACGACTCCGACCCCGCACCTGACGGGGGGCACCTGCTCCGGCACCAACCCGGGCCTTCCTGCCCCCCAACCAACCCGGACCCCTCGCACCAACCCGGGCCCTCCTGCTCCCGCACCAAACGGGCCCCTCCCACCAACCGGTCCCCACTGCCCACCCCAGCCGGCAGCCGCCCCGCCCACAGAAAGCCGACCCCATGGCCACGCCCCTCGCCGATCCGCCCGCGCCCACCGTCGACTGGCGCCGTATCAGCAGCCTCGTCGTCGGCCAGGCAGCCGTCCAGGCGGGCAGTTTCGCGCTCCTCATCGCCATGAGCTGGACCGCCGTCCAGCTCGGCGGCCGAGGCGCCGTCACCGCCGTGACCCTCGCCGCCACCCTGCCACGCGCCCTGCTGCTCCTCTTCGGCGGCGCCCTGACCGACATCCTCGGACCGCGCGCCCTCCTGTTGCGCGCCACCAGCGTCCGCCTCCTCGTCCTGGCCGCCGGCACCGTGGTCACCGCCACCACCCACACCCTGTGGCCGCTGATCGTCATCGCCCTCGTCGACGGCATCCTGCTCGGCCTCACCGGCCCGGCCTCCGGCGTCCTGCTGCCCCACCTGGCGCCCCAGGAACAACTGGGCCGCGCCAACTCCCTCTATTCCATGGTGCTGCGCCTCGCCCCCATCGCGGGCTCCCCGCTCGGCGCCTGGCTCGTGGTGGTCGGCGGGCTGCCCGGCGCGATGACGGCCACCGCCATCGGCTGCGCCCTCTGGCTCGGCTGCGCCGCGCACGTCACGCACGACATGCGGCGGCCCGAGGCCGCAGGGAACGGCGGCCCGTCGCTGCTGAGCCGCTCGGGCGACGGCTTCCGTCTGCTCGCCGCGCACCCGCGCCTGCGCTGGATGTTCGTGGCGTGCTTCGCGATGGACCTGGCCTTCCTGTGGCCGGCGGAGGTCGCGCTGCCGCTGCGCGCCGCCGACCAGGGCTGGGGCGTGGGCGCGGTCGCGTTCGTCCTCGCCGCCTTCAGCGCGGGGGCGCTCGCCTCGGCCGCGCTCGGTGCCGCGCTCGCCCACCGCATCCCGACGCACCTCAAGCTGGTGGTGACGGGCACCGGACTGGCCCTCGGCATGGGCGCGATGGCCCTCGTTCCCTCGCCGGGGCTGCTCGCCGGGGCGGCCGCCGCCGTCGGCCTGCTCTCGGGCCTCAACGGCCCGGCCCTGGTCACGGCCTATCAGCAGGCCGTGCCCGAAGGCCGGATGGGCGCCGCGATGTCGACCTTCGCCCTGTCCGGGATCGGCGCGGCGCCGCTCTCGCTCGCCGTCTTCACCCCGGTATCGATGCACCTCGGGGTGACCGGCACCTGGCTGCTGTGCGCCGGCCTCGCCCTGGTCTCCCCGATCGCCGCCGCCTTCGCGCTGCGCGCCGACGCCACGGGGAAGGCCGCCGAACGGCGCACCGAGGACCGCATCCGTACCGCACCGGAGACCACCGCCACGTCCGTGTGAGGCAGACATGACCCCGCAGACCCCCGCAATTTCACCCACCCAGCACGCACCCGAGCCCACCCGACAGGAACCCGGGCCCACCCTGTACGCACCCGGGTCCACCCTGCACGCCCCCGGGCCCGCCCTGTACGCCCCCGGGCCCGCCGACCTCTACGTCCCTCCACCCGACCTGTCGGTTCCCTCTCCCCAACCGTCCGCCCCTTCTCCCCCTCTCCTCCGTCCGTCCCCGCTCCCGCCGCTGCCCTCGGCGCCGGTGCTGCCGCCCGGGCCCCGGGCGGGCCGCCCGCAGCTTTGGCTGGTCGCCACCGAGGTGCACGAGGACAGCGCCGCCCGCTACGCCTCCCTCGTCCTCGACGCGGAGGAGCTGGCGCGGGCAGGGGAGTTCCGGCGGCCGGGCGACCGCGCCACGTACCTGTGCGCGCACGTCGGCCTGCGCCGGCTGCTCGGCGCCCACCTCGGCGTCGCACCGCGCGGCGTCACGGTGGAACGGGCGCCCTGCCCCTGCTGCGGCGAGCCGCACGGGCGGCCGGTGCTCCCGGACGGGCGGCTGCACTTCTCGCTCTCCCACTGCGAGGGGATGAGCCTGATCGCCGTCGCGACCACCCCGGTGGGCGTGGACATCGAGCGGATCCCGGCCCCGCACCTCGTGGCCGAGCTCTCCGAGGTCCTCCACCCGGACGAGTCCGCCGAACTGGCGGCGCTCGCCCAGGACCGGCGCCCGGCGGCCTTCGCCCGGGTGTGGACGCGGAAGGAGGCGTACCTGAAGGGGACCGGGGTCGGGCTCGGCGCCGACCCCTCGGCGGAGTACGTCGGCTCGGGCCCCGTCCCGACCGCCCCGCCCGGCTGGCTCCTGGCCGACGTGGCCGTTCCGTCGGGCCACCAGGCGGCGGTGGCGGTCCGTCGGTGACGCCCCGGCGGTGACGCCGCCGGTGACCGCCGCCCCGCCGGTGGCCCCCCGGCGGGCCCCGCCCACCGGCCGTCCTGCCCATCGGCGGGGCGGCCGGGCGCGGACCCGGGCGCGCAGGGGAGCGCGGCGGCGCGCGCGGGTCGAACTCCTGACTCACGGCCGCCTGCCCGAAAGGATGAACGGCGCCCGTCGTCGGCGTTTCTCCCTGGTGCCGCCGTCACCCTGCTGACGTGCGTAAGGAGCGCGAGTACACGGTCCCGCCCCAGCGGACGAGCCGCCGCGCGGCCGTCCCTTCCCCGCCTGCCCTGGGCCCGCCCCGGTATCGGCCCGCGCCGCCGCCGCTGCGGGACCGTACGCGGTACTGGATCGACCGGACCGTGGTGAAGGGCATGACCACCGTCGCGGGCTGGCTGGCGCTGGCCTGCCTGGTCGTGGTGGCACCGGCGAGCGCCCTCCTCGTCTGGACCGACAGCCGTTCGCCCGACACGGTCCAGGGCAAGGTGGAGACCGTCTGGCGGACCGTCGGCCAGACCCTCAGGCTCGGCGGCGAGGTCGGCCCGCCGCTGCGGATCATCCTCTCCGTCCTGCTGGCCCTGGTCTCCCTGCTCTACGTCTCCACGCTCGTCGGCCTCGTCACGACCGCGATCACGGACCGCCTGACCGAGCTGCACCGGGGCCAGTCGACGGTCGTGGAACGCGGCCACTCGCTGGTCCTCGGCTGGTCCGAGCAGACCCCGACGCTCGTCGCCGAACTGCTCGCCGCGCACGCGCAGCGGCGGCACGGCGCGGTCGTGGTCCTCGCCGACCGCGACAAGCTGGACATGGAGCGGGAGTTACGGGCGGTGGTCACCGCCGTCGGCCGCCGCCGCGTGCGGCTGCTCTGCCGACGGGGCCGCCCCGCCGACCCGGCGGCCCTCGCCCGCGTCAGCCCGTCCGCCGCGGGGGCGGTCGTCGTGCTGCCGCCGGACACCCCTGAGGCCGACACCCAGGTCGTCAAGACCTTGCTCGCGCTGCGGGCCGTGGTGGGCGACGCGCGCCCGGTACGGGTCGTGGCGGCGGTCCGGCAGACCCGGCACGTGGCCACCGCCCGGCTCGCCGCCGGGCCGGGCGCGGTCGTCCTCGACGTCGACGGCATCGCGGCCCGGATCCTCGTCCAGTGCGTCCTCGAACCCGGGCTGGCGCTCGTCCTGGAGGACCTGCTCGACTTCGCCGGCGCCGAACTGCACGTCCACCGTGTTCCCGGGCTCGGCGGCCGGACCTTCGCCGAGCTGCGGGCGGCCTGCGCGGACGCGTGCGTGGTGGGTCTCGTACGCCCGGACGGCTCGCCGCTCCTCAACCCGCCGCCGCGCACCGTCCTCGCCCCCGGCGACGCCGTCGTCGTCCTGGCCGAGGACGAGACCCCACCGACCTGGACCACGACCCCGGCACCACCACCCCCGCCACCCCTTCCCGTAGAGCCGGTAATGCCCGTAGAGCCCGTAGAGCCCGTAGAGCCGGTAATGCCCGTAGAGCCCGTAGAGCCCGTAGAACCCGCAGAGCCCGTGAAGCCCACAGAGCCCCTGAAGCCGGCCAGGCCCGCGACCGGTGAAACGGCCGCGAAGCCCGCAGTCACCGGAGCCCCCGCCGGCGCCCGCGTCCCCGCCCCCCGCCGCGTCCTCGTCCTCGGCTGGAACCGGCGCGGCCCGGAGATCGTCGACGGCCTCGCCCGCAACGGCTGGGAGGCGACCCGCGCGGAGACCCTCCCCGCCCCGGACTCCGCCCCTCACGTGCTCGTCCTCGGCGGACCCGACGGGCACCCCGACCCCGACGAGCACACCCTCGTCACCCTCCTTCAACTCCGCGCCGCCGAGCGGGAGTCGGGCCGACGGGCCCCGACCGTCGCCGAACTGACGGACGCCCACCACCGTCCCCTCGCCCCGGGCGGCCGACACACGGACCTCGTGGTGGGCGGACGGCTCGTCGGCCTGCTCATGGCGCAGGTCTCGCAGACCACCGAACTCGCGTCGGCCTTCGACGAGCTGTTCTCCCCGACGGGCAACGCGGTCCGTCTCCGCCCCGCCACCGACTACGTCCCCGTCGGCACCGAGGCGTCTTTCGCCACGCTCGTCGAGGCCGCCGGCCGCCAGGGCGCCACCGCACTCGGCTACCGCACCGGCGTCTCCCGGACCCCGCTCCTCAACCCGCCGAAGACCGCGGCTCGCCGCTGGTCGCACGAGGACACCCTGATCGTCATCACACCGGCCTCTCCCTGAGCGGCGGGGAACGGCCCGGCGCGCCGCGCGTCGCCACCGGCCGCTACCGGTCCAGCAGGCCGCGGGCGGCGCGGGCGATGTGGGTGCGGGAGATGCCGGCCTCGTCGAGCAGCTCGGCCGTGGTGCCGGAGCCCGGCAGATGGGTGACCGCGAGGTGGGCGAAGGCCGGCTGGTGACCGCCCGGGGCGAGCGCGGACAGCACGGCCTCGCCGATGCCGCCCTCGGGGTGGTGGTCCTCGGCGACGACGAGGGCACCGGTCTCGCGGGCGGCCCGGACGAGGGTGTCGGTGTCGACCGGCTTGACGGAGTAGAGGTCGATGACACGCGCCTGGACGCCGTCGGCGGCCAGCTCGTCGGCGGCGGCGAGACATTCGTGCAGCGTCACGCCCGCGCCCACGAGGGTGACCCGGTCCCCTTCGTCCTGCCGCAGGGTCTTCGAGCCGCCTACCGGGAAGGTCTCGTCGGACGCGTACAGGACGGGATACGCGCCACGCGTGGTGCGCAGGTAGGAGATGCCGTCGAGGTCGGCCATGGTGGCGGTCAGGGCCGCCGCGGAGGTGGCGTCGCTGGGGTAGAGCACCGTGGAACCGAGGACGGCGCGCATCATCGCGAGGTCCTCGACGCCCATCTGAGAGGGCCCGTCCGCACCGATCTCGACGCCGCTGTGCGTCCCGCACAGCGACAGGGTGATCTGCGAGACGGCGGCCATGCGGATGAAGTCGTGGGCACGGGTGAGGAACGCGGCGAAGGTCGTGGCGTACGGGCGGAAGCCGCGCACGGCCATGCCGACGGCGTCGGCGATCATCTGCTGTTCGGCGATGTACGTCTGGAAGAAACGCTCCGGATGGGCCTTCTGGAAGTCCTCGGTGTGCGTGGAGTTGCCGACCTCGGCGTCCAGCGCGACCACCTCGGGGCGGGCGCCCAGCGCGGCGAGGGCCGCGCCGAACGCGACCCGGGTCGCGACCTTGTCCCCGACCTCGTAGCGCGGCAGCTCCACCGGCCCCGCCTCGGGCGTACCGGCGCCGGCGCGCGGGCTCGTGGCCGAGGCGGCCGGCGGCCGCGGGCCGCGTACACCCAGGTGGCGGACGCCGCCCAGCTCGGCGACGGCCCGCTCGGCCATGTCCTTGGGCAAGGGCTTGCCGTGCCAGCCGTTCTTGTCGGCGACCTCCGACACGCCACGGCCCTTGACCGTCCTGGCGACGACCACGGTGGGTGCCGTTCCGTCCGCGGCCACGGTCAGGGCCCGGTCGACCTCCGCCAGGTCGTGGCCGTCGACCACGAGAGCCCGGCAGCCGAAGGCCTCGACGCGCCGGGCGTACGCGTCGGTGTCCCACTCCAGCTCGGTGGGACCGCTCTGGCCGAGGCGGTTGACGTCGATGAGGGCGACGAAGTTCGCGAGCCGGTGGTGCCCGGCCTTGTCGAGCGCTTCCCAGACGGACCCCTCGGCCATCTCGCTGTCGCCGCACAGCACCCACACCCGGTACGGCTGCCGCTCCAGGTCCCGGCCCGCGAGCGCGATCCCCACCCCGTACGCGATGCCCTGGCCGAGGGAGCCGGTGGCCAGGTCCACCCAGGGCAGGATCGGGGTGGGGTGCCCCTGGAGGCGGTGGCCGAAGCGCCGGTAGGTCGTCATCAGCTCGTCGTCGTCGATCGCGCCGGCCGCCTTGAACATCGCGTACAGAAGGGGCGACGCGTGCCCCTTGGAGAAGATCAGGTGATCACCGGCCGGGTCGTCCGGAGCCGCCCAGTCGTAGCGGAGATGGCGGGTCATGAGCACCGCCATCAGATCGGCCGCCGACAGGCTGGACGTGGGGTGACCCGAGCCCGCCGCCGTGCTGGCGCGCACCGAGTCGACCCTGAGCTGTTGCGCCAGTTCGAAGACCTGGGTGAGGTCGCTGTCGGGTCCGAGCGTGACGGTGGGGGGCGCTGCGGTCATGACGAAGGTCCCTTCCTGCGGGGCGGGCGGGCGCGGCGAGTGGTCTTCGGCCACCGGGTCAGGGGTTCCCGGCCGCACACGGCCGATCACGCCCGGCGCGCGACTTGGGCCGCTCGGGTGCGGCGTTGACCCTTTTGCGTCTGCTCGGGGTGCTCGGGTGGTATGCCTCGCTCTTCGGCAGGAAGGCGAATGAACCACCCTTCCCGCGATGAGTTCGTGGCGTGCTACCGGTCCACCCTTCAGACCCGTCTTTCCGGAGGAACGGCAGATGACCCCCTTGACCCCT
Source organism: Streptomyces sp. NPDC023157 (assembly GCF_055560575.1). Classification (NCBI taxonomy): domain Bacteria; kingdom Bacillati; phylum Actinomycetota; class Actinomycetes; order Kitasatosporales; family Streptomycetaceae; genus Streptomyces; species Streptomyces sp. NPDC023157. The sequence continues at coordinate 423,965 of NZ_JBVHIL010000003.1, read as the reverse complement.
CTCGATCTCGACCTCGGACCCCAGACGCTGATCGTGGCGCGGCTCGCGGCGGGCGTTTCGGAGGTCCGGCTCGCCGACCGGACGCCCTGCCCGGAATACGCGGTGGCCGACCTGCTGGGGCACCTGACGGGCCTGTCCGTGGCCTTTCGTGACTCCGCCCGCAAGGACCTGGGCCCCAGCACGGCCGTCCCGCCCGGCAGCACCCGGCCGATCCTGCCGGCCCAGTGGCGTACGGAGCTGCCCCGGGTTCTGGCGGAGCTGGCCGAAGCCTGGAGGGATCCGGGCGCGTGGACGGGATTCACCCGCGCGGGCGGTGTGGACCTGCCCGGCGAGGTCGCGGCGATGGTGGCCGCCGACGAACTCGTGATCCACGGATGGGACCTGGCCCGGGCCACCGGTCAGGACTACGCCCCCGACCCGGCCGCGCTGCGCGCCTCGCACGCGTTCCTGCTGGCCGCGGCCGAGGAAGAGGACAGCGGCGGCATCTTCGGCCCCGTCGTGCCCGTCCCGGAACGGTCCCCGCTGTTGGACCTCACGGTGGGCCTGAGCGGCCGCGACCCGAACTGGACGCCGTCGTCCGGCGCGCGGGACGACGGCTGACGCCGTCAGGTCCCTCCGTCTCTTCGCGCGGGGAGATCGACGACGGACACGACGCACACGAACAGAGGCCCGGCACGCCGGGGGGACGGCGGCGGAGGTGATCCTGGATACGGGCGGTGTGGAAACCGTGAAGTGGGGAAAGGCGGAGTACGAGGTGCCCAGCGCGCCCGCCCATCCGTACGAGAGGAGTTCCGGGTCCATGACGGACGCCATCACCGCCGAGCGCGCGGCGCCGGAACCCGTGCTGTCGGCGAGTGCCGTGTTCGACGGCACCGCCGACGGCGGCGCGATCGGGGCCGCCCGCGCGTTCACCGTGGACTTCCTCACGGCCGCGCCGGCCGTCCGGCACCGACCGGTGACGCAGGACCGAGTCGACCTGGCCATGCTGGTGGTCAGCGAACTGGTGACCAACGCGGTCCGGCACACGTCCGGCCCCTGCCGACTCCTTCTCGAGCTGCGTCGGGACGCTCTGGAGATCTCGGTGTTCGACCGCGCGACCGCCGCTCCCGTACCCCGTGGGCACGACCCGCGCCGGATAGGTCAACACGGCCTTGAGATCGTCCTCGCCGTGTGCGAGAGCGTGGCCGTGGAGCCGGACCCGCAGGGCAAACGGGTCCGGGCCCGCCTCGCGCTGCTGCCGGCGGACGCCGGGACAGACGCCTGACGGACCGGCTCCCGACGGACGACCGAATCCCGACGGACCGGCTCCTGACGGACGACCGACGCGTGACGGACGACCGACTCCTGACGGAACGGCGCCCGCGCGCCCACGCGCGGGCACCCTCGGGGAGACGCCGTCCCCAGGTCAGCGCCGCTCGTCGGAGGTGCGGCGCACCCGCCGTCGCAGGGAACGGCGTTCGTTCTCGGTGAGGCCGCCCCACACTCCGGTCACCTGACGACGCTCACGAATCCGATACGGGATCGGCACATCCATCCCGCGCGCGCGAGGTGTGACCGGGGCGTGACGGGTCAGGTGGAGAGCGCACCGCTCGCCACGCCCCCGCAACAGGAGGACCCCATGCCCCAGCACCCCGTCACGCCGCTTCCCTCACCGCGAACCCTCAAGCGGCCCATGCCGATGGAACTCCTCACGCCGGACGCCGCGATCCCGGTCGACACCACCGTCGGCTACGCGTCCCGCGATCCCCACGCGCTGAGCATCGCCTTCCACCTCCCGGGCGCCAGTCCCCTCGTGTGGTGGCTGGACCGGGAGATGGTCCTCACCGGATCGCACACCCCCACCGGCGGGGGAGAGGTGCACCTGCGCTCCACCCCCGGCGGCGACTTCCTCATCAGGCTCGGCAACCCCGGGGACTGCGCGACGGTCCGGTGCGACCAGGACGCGCTCACCCGCTTCGTCCACGAGACCTTCGCTCTCGTCCCGCGGGGCACGGAGGACCACCACATCGACTGGCAGCCGCTGCTCGCCTCCCTGAGGGGCTGAAAACCGACGCCCCGGTCGGCGATCCCGCCCCCATCCGTAAATGATGCGCATGGTCTTCCGTTCCCCGGGTAGGCGGGCTGCCACGGCGCCGCGAATCCGGGTCGGGCTGAGGACGAGAGGGGAACGGTGTGACGGTCACCACGATGTCGACCACCAACGTTGAGGTCGGGGCGGGGACACTGCCGGCGGTCCCGGACCCGCCGTCGGTCGCGCCGAAGGACGCGCGGGCCCTGTCGAAGGTCTTCTTCCGGCGGCTCACGGTGCTGGAGGAGGGGACCCACGAGTACCAGTACGCGCGCAACACCCTCATCGAGATGAACATGAGCCTGGTCCGCTACGCGGCCGGGCGGTTCCGTCACCGCGCCGACGAGATGGAGGACATCGTCCAGGTCGGCATGATCGGCCTGATCAAGGCGATCGACCGCTTCGAGCTCTCCCGGGAGGTCGAGTTCACCACGTTCGCGGTCCCCTACATCGTCGGCGAGATCAAGAGGTTCTTCCGGGACACCTCCTGGGCGGTCCACGTGCCCCGCCGTCTGCAGGAGGCGCGTGTGGAACTGGCCAAGGCGACCGAGGAACTGAGTACGCGCCTGGGCCGGATGCCGACGGTCAAGGAACTGGCCGAACTGATGAGCCTCACGGAGGAGGAGGTAACCGAGGCGCGGCTGGCCTCCAACGGTTACAACTCCGCCTCCCTCGACGCCGCGCTGAGCGGCGAGGACGAGGCCGGGGACGCGTCGCTCGCCGACTACATCGGCAGCGAGGACCCCGCCATGGAACTGGTGGAGGACTTCCACGCCCTCGCCCCGCTCCTCGCCGACCTCGACGAGCGCGACCGGCAGATCATCCACCTGCGGTTCGTCGAGGAACGCACCCAGGCCCAGATCGGGGAACACCTGGGCTGCTCCCAGATGCACGTCTCCCGCCTGCTCTCGCGCACGCTGAACCGCCTGCGGGAGGGCATGCTCGACGGCAGCCGCTGATCAGGCGGTTCCTCGGCAGCAAGCGTCGCCACCGGTCACGCTCCGCGCATCGCAGGTCTCTCCCAGCGGTCGATTTCTTCCGCCGGCAGTGGGCAGTCGCCAAGGCGAGAGCACGACCAGACGGAGGCCGCTCATGCGTGGGAACGGCGAGGGCAGGGCGGGGTGCGACGGGCACACGCCCGGCGGCACCCGGTCCCGCCACCGGACCGGCGGTCCGCCTCGGACGGGGACGTAAGGGCGGCTCCCCATGAGCGAACGCGGACGCGGACGCCGGGGCCGGCGGCGTACGCACCCCACCTGGGCACGCTTCCGTGACGTCGGACTCTGGGAGATGGCCCTGGGTTTCGCGGCGCTCGGATTCCTGACGCTGGTGCCGCTCCTGATCGTCGTGTCCGCGGCGGACCCGTCGAGCGGGCGCGGCTTCGCGCAGTGGCTGGGCGACGGGCTGGGCGTGTCGGCGCCCGCCCGCGCCGAGATAGGGCACCTGTTCGCACCACCGGGTCAGGTGCGGCACACCACGACGGCGTTCGGCATCGCGGTGCTCGCCGTGTTCGGGGTCTCCTTCGGCACCATGGTGCAGTCCGGGTACGAGAGGGTGTGGGAGCTGCCGCCGGCCCACTGGCGCGCCAGGTGGCGACAGGCGGTGTGGCTGGCCGTCCTGATCGGGGTCCTCTTCGGGTCCGCGAACTCCCCGGTGTGGCGGGACGCCCCGGCCCGCGGTGTGGTCACCACCCTGGTCGGCACCCTCTTCTTCTGGTGGTCCCAACGGATACTCCTCGCCGGCCGGGTCGGCTGGGGTGCCCTGCTGCCCGGGGCCGTGGCCACCATGCTGGGGCTGCTCGGGCTCAGGATCTTCTCCCGGCTGGTCTTCTCACCGTTGATCGCTTCGGGCGCCGTCGCCTACGGGGCGTTCGGGACCTTCCTCGTCGTCCAGTCCTGGCTGGTGGGCGTGGGCGTCGTCGTGTTCGGCGGAGCGCTGGTGGGCGCGGTGCTCCACGACGCCGTCGTCCACGCCCCGCGTACGCCGCCGCGGCACGGGTGACCGGCGCGGACGTCCCGTACGGACACCGCTCGCCCGGGGTCCCGTACGAACACCGCTCGCCCGGGGAGAGGCCGGAGCTGTCTCAGGCGGGGTGGCCGGGGTCGAGATCCCGCACGGCCCGGTACCGGAGCAGCGGGGGAGGGGGGTCCGCCGTCGGGGGGCCCACCGCCACGGGGGCCAGGAGGAAGCCCACGTGGTCGCCGCCCTCGACCTGTGCTTCGATCCGGCCGGTGAACCAGGTGGTGAGCCCCTCGAGGACGGGGCTGTCCCCTTCTCCCGGATGCCAGGCGACCTCGGCGAACTTGTCCACCCGGTCGCCCGTCTCCCCGCCGAACAGCTCGGCCGGCGCACGGTCCTCCTCGTGGAGCAGGTGCACGGTGAGGTGCTCGGCGTCGCGGGCGACGCGGTAGGTGCGGTTGGCGGTCGACAGCCACACGACGAACCTGGGCGGGTCGATGGAACACTGCGAGGCGAACCCCACCAGGCAGCCGGCCCGCCGGCCTCCGGACGCGGCCGTGACCACGTACATCGGGCCGTCGAGCGCATCGGCGAAGTCGGAGAACCCTGCCACCGTGCCTCCTTGATGCCGAACGGGCCCGACGGGCCCGGCCGGGTCCGTCGGACGGTCCGGGTGGTCCTTGCCCCTACGAGCCCTGCCCGGCGCGGACGCCCTCGGCGATGCGCTTGCCGACACCCGCGTCGATGTTGCTCCAGTACGTGAAGGCGCGGGCCAGGACCGGTTCGCTCACGCCGTCGAGGAGGTGGCCGACCACGTTGTCCACGAGCCGGTCGCGGGCCGCGTCGTCCAGGACCTCGCGCACGAGGGTGCCGGCCTGCCCCCAGTCGTCGTCCTCGGGATGCGTGACGTACGCCGCCCGGGTGATCTCGCCGTCGGCGGTCCAGCTCGGCGGGTTTCCGTACTGGTCGGTGTCCGCGGCGGGCCCGCCCTTGGAGTTCGGCGCGTACACCGGATCGGAGGTCTTCCGGTACGCCATCGCTCCGTCCTTCGAGTACGTGTGGACGTCGACGACCGGTGCGTTCACCGGAAGCTGCTGGTAGTTGGTGCCGATGCGGGCCCGGTGGGCGTCCGCGTACGAGAAGAGCCGGCCCAGCAGCATCCGGTCCGGGCTCGGGCCGATACCGGGGACGAAGTTGTTCGGCTGGAACGCCGCCTGCTCGATCTCGGCGTGGTTGTCGGTGGGATTGCGGTCCAGGGTCATCCGGCCCACCGGGATGAGCGGGTAGTCGCCGTGCGGCCAGACCTTCGTGAGGTCGAACGGGTTGAACCGGTACCCCGCCGCGTCCTCGTACGGCATGACCTGCACGTGCAGGGTCCAGGACGGGAAGTCGCCGTCGCGGATGTGCTCGAACAGGTCCCGCATGTGGAAGTCCGAGTCGGCGCCCGCCATGCGGTCCGCCTCGGCCTGCGGGAAGAACTCGATGCCCTGGTCGGTCTTGAAGTGGTACTTCACCCAGAAGCGCTCACCGGACGCGTTGATCCACATGTACGTGTGCGAGGTGTAGCCGTTCATGTGGCGCCAGGTCCGGGGGATGCCGCGGTCTCCCATCAGCCAGGTGACCTGGTGCGCGGACTCGGGTGAGAGGGTCCAGAAGTCCCACTGCATGTCGTGGTCGCGCAGGTTGTTGTCCGCCCGGCGCTTCTGGGACCGGATGAAGTGCTGGAACTTCATCGGGTCCTTGACGAAGAACACCGGCGTGTTGTTGCCGACCATGTCGTAGTTGCCTTCGGACGTGTAGAACTTCACCGCGAAGCCGCGCGGGTCCCGCCAGGTGTCCGGGCTGCCGCGCTCGCCGGCGACCGTGGAGAACCGGGCGACCAGATCGGTGCGGGTCCCCGGCTGGAACAGCGCGGCCTTGGTGTAGCGGCTGACGTCGTGGGTGACCTCGAAACGGCCGAACGCCCCGCTGCCCTTGGCATGGGGCTGGCGCTCCGGGATGCGCTCCCGGTTGAACTGCGCCATCTGTTCGATCAGGTAGGCGTCCTGGAGGAGGACCGGACCACCCGGTCCCACGGTGAGCGAGTGTTCGTCGCTCTCCACCGGGGCACCGGAGTCGGTCGTCGTCGCGGGTCGGCTCTCGGTCATTGCTCTGCCTTTCGTCGTCACACACGCCCACCTCACCCTCGACCCGCGTGACGAAACCCGCTACCGGAGAAATCGTGCCGCGAGCCCTCCCCGCGCGGCGGGACCGAGGGGCGAGCCGGGGATCACCGCACCAGCTCGGACGCCAGCAGGTCCATGAGCAGCCCGTCGTGCCAGCCGCCGTCCGTGTCCCGCTCGTACTGCCGCATCACGCCGACGGGCCGGAATCCCGCCTTCTCGTAGCAGCGGATCGCGGCGACGTTGTCGGCCGCCGGGTCGATGACGAGCCGGTGGTGGCCGAGGTCGTCGACCAGATGGCGGGCGAGGGTGCGGACGGCGTCGGTGCCGAGGCCCTTGCCGTGCACCGAGGGGTCGAGGTAGAGGTCGATGCCCGCGTGCCGGTAGTCCGGTTCCTCCTCGGCGTACCACTGGATCATTCCGACGATCCGGCCGTGGTGGAGCACCGTCAGGCAGTGGCTGTCCGGATCCGCGAGGTCGGAGGCCACCTCCGCCGCCATGTCGTCCCCGCCGCGCCACCGTGCCCGGACCTCGGGGGTGGCCCGGATGGCGGCCAGGGCGGGGACGTCCTCGGGGCCGGAAGGGCGCAGGACGATGCCCGCACCGCGCAACTCGTTCATGCGCACCAGCCTGCCCCGGGGGCCGCCCGGTGGGCTACCCGGTTTGCGGCGGTCTCCCGGGCCGCTCGGCGGTCCGAGGGACGGCGCCGCCGCCCTGGGCGCCGGGCCCGGCCCCGCACCCGTCGTGCCGGGCGCCGCCGTGCGGGCGATCCTGGGGGCATGGGTGGCCCGTTCCCGCGACGGCTGCCGCCCGCCTACCGGGCGGCGGCGCGCGGGGCGCTGCGCGTCACGATCGCCGCCGGGGCCGGGTTCTACACGCTGCTGTACGGCTTCGACCTGGCGGTCGGCGCCACGTACGCGCTGTTCGGCGCCATCGCGATGGCCGGGCTGTCCCGTCTCCCCGGCTCCGGGCGGCAGCGGGCCATGCTGCTGGTGGGCGTGGTGCCGGTGTGCTGGGTGCTGATCACGCTCGGCACGTACCTGTCCGTGCGGACGTGGAGCGCGGTGCTCGGGATGCTGGTGGTCGGGTTCGCGCTGGCGTTCATGGCCGTCGGGGGACCGCGGTTCGCGGGCGCGGCCACGGGGCTGCAGCTGATGTACATCCTGCCGTCCTTCCCTCCGTACGACCCCGGCTCGCTGGGCGAACGACTCGCGGGCACGACGTTCGGACTCGCCCTGCTGGTCGTCGCCGAGAGGACGCTGCTGCCCGAGCCGGCGGCCCTGCCCTACCGCGAACGGGCCGCCCGGGCCGCCGACGGCGCCGCGCACTGCGCGGACCGGCTGCGCACCGCCCCGTACACCCTTCCGGAGGCCACCCTGCGCACCGCCCGGGCGCTGAGCACGGGGCTTCGCTCCTCCCAGGTACCGGAGGCGGAACGACCGGCCGGCGCGGGGCTACGGCAGCGGGCACTGGCCCACACCGGCCTCGCGACGCGCACCCTGCTCGGCAGACTGACGGTGCTGCCGCCGCCCCCTCCGGGCGCGGTGCCGCCGGCGGACGCGTCGGACGTACCGGAAGGGGCCGGTTCCGTGGTGCCGACGGGCGCGGAGGCGAAGGGACCGGACCCGTTGCGGGCGGTCGCGGACGTGGCGCGGGAGACGGCCGCCCGGCTGCGGGGCCGCGCGCCCGACGGGCGCGCGCATACCGGCTTGCGGCGGGCGCGCCAGGCGCTGACGGCGACCGAGGACGCCTCTCCCACCGCGCTGCGCCGCGACGCGGCCCTCCTGGAGGTGGCGGACGCGGCGCTCGCGATGTCGACGGCGGCCGACATCGCCGTACGGGGCCGGGCGGCCGACGCACCGGCGCCGGGCCGGTTCTGGTACGCGCGGCAACGGGCACCTCGGCTGTGGTGGCGGCGGCTGTCGGGCCACGCGGGCGGCCGGTCCGTGTTCTTCCAGAACGCCGTACGCATCAGTCTGGCCCTGGCGGCCGCCCGGCTGATCGCGGGCGTCGACACGCTCCCGCACGGCTTCTGGGTGCTGCTGGCGACCCTGACCCTGACGCGGACGACGGTCCGGGAGACCCGGACGACGGTCCGGAAGGCGCTGACCGGCACCCTCGTCGGCGCGCTGGTCGCGGCGACGCTGCTGGCAGGCGCCGGCACCGACATCGAGGTGTACGCGGTGGCGCTCCCGCCGCTGATGCTGGTCACCTTCACGCTGGGCCCGGTGAAGGGCGTCGGCTGGGCGCAGGCGCTGTTCACCGTGGTGGTCGCGCTGGTCTTCGCGCAGCTGGCACCGGCGACCTGGCAGCTCGCCGAGTTCCGGCTGCTCGACGTGCTGACCGGCAGCGCGATCGGCGCCGTCTTCGGACTGCTGGCCTGGCCGCGCGGCGCCCACGACGCCTTGCGGCGGTCGGTCGCGGTGCTGCTGCGGATCGCCGCGGAGATCGTGGTGGCCACGACGGCGCAGATCGCGGCGGGCGGGCGGCGCGAGCCGGTGGTCACGGCGCCGGGGCACCGCAGCCTGCGACACGCCCTGGTCATGGCGGAGTCGGCGTACGCGCAGTACCAGAGCGAACCCCAGGGCCCCGGCCCGCCGCCGGTCCGCCCGGACTGGCAGGCCGCGCTGATCGCCGGACACCACACGCTGTGGGGTGCCGACCGGCTTCTCGTACCGGCCGAGCCGGTCGTGATGCCGCCGCTGGCCCGGGAGGCCGCGGAGTGCGTCATCCGCGCCGGCGACCGGGTCGCGGCGGGCATGCTGCTGACCTCCGCCCGCCTGGACCCGACCGGGGACACCGCGGAGACATCGGCACCGCTCCACGCCCCGACGGCCTCCGCCACCCTGGCCGCCGACCCGCCGGGCGCACCGCGCGCGTACTACGCGACCGTGTCGTGGCTGGCCGCACTGACGACGGACCTGGACCGGCTCGCGGCGGGAACCGAGACCGAAGCCGACGCGGGTACGGGTAGCGGTACCGGTACCGACAGCCACCCCGGCAGGGCTCGCTGAGCCGCTGCTGTCCTGTTCAGGTCCCGTCGACGAGGTGCTGGATGCCGGGGGCGTAGAGGTCCGCGAGGCGTTCGGGGGTGGTGTGGGCGGTGGCGCCGTCGGGGCGATGGAGGCTCAGGGTGGCGCCCAGGCCGAGGAGTTGGCCGGCGACGAGTTCGGCGCGCAGACGGGCGTCGGGGCCGGTGAGGAGGCCGGTGAGCCGGTCGGTGACCTGCTCGCGGAAGCGGGCGCGGAGCAGGGTGCGTTCGTCCTCGATGCCGAGGGAGAACACGACGCGGAGGAGGGGGTCGCCGCGGAGCCGGTCGCGGAGGTCGACCATGGTCAGGACGAGGTGCCGACCGAGGTCGGGGAGCGGGGCGGCGAAGAGTTCGGTGGCGGCCGGGCGGAAGTCGACGACCGTGTTGAACAGGGCCTCCTTGGTGCCGAATCGTTTGACGATGAGGGACGGGCTCACCCCGGCGGCCGTGGCGATGCCGCGCATGGTGACCTCGGCGTAGGGCTTGAGCGTGAACGCCCGCCGTGCGGCGCGGATGATGGCCTCGCGTCCGGTCTCCGGGCCCGCTTCCCCCGGTTCGGCGGGGGAGTGCGCGGCATCGCCTGCGGCGGGCGTGCCGGAGGGGTCCGCTCCGTCGGTGGCCGGGGTGGTGGGCTTGTCGGCGGTGCTCATGCGTTCCCTCGGGCGGCAGGGGTGGGCGGTGACACCGGGACCGTACCGTCCGGGCGGTCGCCGTCGTGCGCGGCGTCCCGGCTCGGGCGGTCGGACGGGAGGAAGAGGGTGGCGACGAGGGCGGCGAGGGCCGCTCCGGCCGCGACCAGGAAGATCAGCAGATAGGCGTGGAGCGTCGGCGCGGTGCGGCCGGCCGTCACGAAGGTCACGTGGGCCAGTACGGCGGTGACCACGGCGCTGCAGCAGGCCTGGCCGACGGAACGCATCAGCGTGTTGAGACCGTTGGCCGAGGCGGTCTCGCTCACCGGCACGGCCCGCATCACGAGGGCGGGCAGCGCGGAGTAGGCGAGGGCGGTGCCGCAGGAGACCACGGTGGCGCCGGCGACGATCGGCCACAGGCTGTGGCTGGTGAAGAAACGCACCACGTAGCCGAGGCTCATGACGACGGCCCCGAGCGCGAGTGCCGTACGGGGGCCGTACGCGGCGGAGATCCGCGCCGAGAGCGGGGACAGGGCCACCATCGAGAGTCCGCCGGGCAGCAGGCACAGTCCGCTGACGACGATGGACGCGCCGAGGCCGTAGCCGGTGCTCGTGGGTTCCTGTACGAGCTGCGCGGTGACCAGGGAGTTGGCGTAGAACGAGAAGCCGATGAGCAGCGCCGCGAGGTTGGTGAGCAGCACGGAGGGCCGGGCGGACACCCGCAGGTCCATGATCGGGGACGCGGTGCGCAGCTCGTACCAGCCCCAGAGCAGTCCGACGGCCAGCGAGGCACCGAGCAGGCCGAGCGTCAACGGCGAGGTCCAGCCCCAGCCCGAGCCCTGGGTGATCGCCAGGAGCACACCGACCAGCAGTCCCGTGAGGCCCAGCGTGCCCGGTACGTCGAAGCGGCCGGGGGAGCGCACGGCCGACTCCGGCACGATCCACAGCACGAGGAGCAGATCGAGCAGGCCGAGCGCGGCGGATGCCCAGAACATGGCGTGCCAGTCGAAGCTCTCCGTCACGACGGCGGCCAGGGGCAGTCCGATGGCCGCGCCGATGCCGAGGGTGGAGCTCATCAGCGCGATCGAGGGCAGGACGCGTGCGGCGGGGAGCTCGTCGCGGATGATGCTGATGCCCAGCGGGATCACGGCGAGAGCCGTGCCCTGGAGGGCCCGGCCGGTGATCAGCACACCGATGTCGGAGGAAACCGCGCAGAGCACGGAGCCGAGGGTGAGCACCCCGAGCGAAGCGAGCAGCACCCGGCGCTTGCCGTACATGTCGCCGACCCGCCCGAGTACGGGGGTGAACACCGCGCCGGTGAGCAGGGTGACGGTCACGAGCCACCCCGCGGCGCCCGCGCTCGCCCCGGTCAGCTCGGGCACGTGCGGCAGGAGCGGCACGACGAGGGTCTGCATGACGGCGACGACCATGCCGCAGAAGGCGAGGACCGGGACGATGAGCCGGGAGGGGGCGGGGGCGGGCGTCGTACCGGGCGCGGATGTGGATATCGCGGGGGTCATCGTGCTCCAGAGGCGGTGCGAGAGCCGGGGAAGGGCTGGGGGTGCACATCTGTTCACCCCGAGGGTAAACAAGTGTGCACCCCCTGCCAAGCCCGACGGCCGCGGCGCCTCTGGCGCTGCCCCTCCACAACTGACGGGGACGCCCCTGACCTGCGCGTTCCTGCGGTGTCACTGGCCTCGGCCCGTGGGGCCGCGACGCGTTCGCGTCGCTGGCGTCGCTCAGGCCTCGCCGTCGACCGCGTACGCCTGCGTCCCCGCCCTCAGGTTCGCCTGGGCCTTGCGGTAGGCGCGGCGGCTGGGGACCTCGGCTTTGGCGTTCCCCTCGTCGCGCCGTGTGGTCAGGGCGGTGAGGGCCTGGCGGGCTTCTTCCGGGGTCCAGTGGTCCAGGTCGATCTCGCGGTGCTGCCGGGCGGCTGTCTGGATCTCCAGGAAGGAGTTGGCCGATGCCGCCGCCTGGGCGGTGCGTTGGGGTGCGTTCACGGTGGTCAGGACGGCGCCCAGGCCGGAGGAGAGCAGGGCGAGGATGCCGGCGGGGGTCGCTCCGGCGGAGTCGACGAGGGCCGTGGTGCCGGCGACGGCGGCGAGCAGGGTGGCGGGGATGCCGAGGAGGAGGTTCACGGCACGCCAGCGCTTCGTCTCCTCGAACTGGCACTGCGCGCTGTACATGGCGCTCTCTTCGATCCGCCGGAACTCGGCCTCGATGGCCCGACGGCGGCGCGTATCGGTGTCGGCGCCGGGGCCGACCGGATCCTCGATGTCCACAGGTCCACGCTACCGGCGGTGTCCTGCCGCCGGTGCGTAATCGCCGTCATCCCTACGGGAGTTGGAGTCAGGGGCGTCGCTCCGTGTAGGCGGTCAGGGCGGTCCGGGCCGGGTGGTGCGGGTCCAGGGGGTCGATGACCGTGTGCCATTGGGACAGTGTGACCCGTTCGTTGGCGGGGAGGGACGCCTCCAGTTCCCCCGCCGGGACGCGGTTGAGGAAGCGCAGAGGTACGGGGGGTGCGTCGAGGTCGACCTCGAAGGAGCCGGACGGTACGGGCACCGCGACGAACCCCTGGAGGGTGCCGCCGGAGGCGGTGAGGAGCATCCAGTACCGGCTGTTCGACGCGGCGGACCCGGCATCCGCGGCGCCGAGCGATCGTACGGTCACCGGCTGGCAGAGCGGGCCGTCGGTGCGGCGTCGGGCGGGTGGCGAGGGATGGTCGTCGATCTCCAGCTCGACCTGGAGCAGCCCGCTGCCGGTGACGGTGAGGGCGGCGGCCACCGGCCACGCCTCCAGGAACTCGCCCTGTTCGGAGCGCTGTTCGCCGGAGGACGCCTGGAGTGCGAAGTCGGAGTCGAGGTTCCTGCGCAGGGTGACCGGTGCGATCGGCCCCACGCCGGTGAGCCGCGCGGCTGCCAGACGCGCCGGGTGGCGCAGCGCGCGGTCCGACTCGCCCAGTGCGTCGGCCAGCTCGGCGAGGACACGCCGGGTGGTGGCGGGCAGCCGCTCGGGTTGCGCGGCGAGCAGGCCGCCGAGCAGGCTCGCGGCCTCCCGCCCGTACCAGGGGCCGGTCCGGCCGGTGCGGAGACCGGCTTCGAGGACTTGGAGGGGGCCCGCGAGCGAGGAGACGGCCGGGGTGAACCAGTGGCGCAGCTCGCCGTCGGGCGGCGGGACGGGGACGGCGGGTGTCGAAGTGCCCGTCTCCGCGTGCAGCAGGGAGAGGGCGGAGCGGGCGGCGGCGTCGACGCGCTCCCAGGGGAGGCAGTGGAAGAGCCGTGGTGGCGGTGCGGTCTCACGGCCGAGGCGGTGCAGAAGGAAGTAGCGCAGGGCGAGGCTCTCGGCGCGCAGCCCGTCGACGACGTCGGGGCCGGCCGGGGGGTCGGCCCACTGCTCCTCCAGGCGGGAGACCAGTGCGGCGCCCCGCTCCGAGACGCCCACGGGCGCGCCGAAGTCGTCGAGTTCGACGACGGTGGTCCCGTCGGGCGCCCGCAGGGCCAGGGAACGGCCGAGTGAGCCCGCCCGTTCGACGACCAGGCTGGTACGTGTCCAGGACCGGGTGCCGAACCGTGGCATCGTGCGGGCGTCGGCCCGTTCGTCCCCGTCGTTGATGCGGCCCAGGGAGGGCGGCTGCCCCGGCGCCCCGGGCCGGACCCGGGCGATCCAGTCGCTGAGGGGGCGGTGCGGGGGCGAGGTGTGCCCTTCGGGGAGCGGCGTCGTCATGACGCGGCCTCCTCGCAGCGTGCGCGGAGCGCGACGGCGACCGGGCCGAGTCTCTGGACGGCCTCGCCCACGGCGGGCGCGCCGGCGTCGGCGACGCACTGGGACCAGAGCGTCGCCAGACGGTGCCAGGCCTCCTCGTCGAGCGAAGAGACCAGATCGGCCGGCAGTGCCCGCGCCCATGCCCGCAGGGGTTCGTCGTCCACGTCCGCGCTGTCCCAGCGCAGCCGGAACTTCAGTCCACGGAGGAGGACTTCGGCGCGGACCAGGGGATCGGCCGAGGTGTTGGCGGGGACGATCCGGCGCCCGCCCCGGGCGTCGGCGAGGTCGTCGAGCGCCTGGCCCAGCGGGTCGAGGACCAGGTTCCTCCGGGGATCGTAGAGCAGCGTGTTGACGGTGAGGTCACGCTGCCTGCTGTCCTGGAGGAGGTCCGTGCCGGTGGCCGGGAGGGTGGTGCCGGCGAGGCCGAGGCCCCGGTAGTCGAGGCTCGGCCCGGCGGTGCGGGCGACCGGGTCGAGGACCGTGCAGACGAGCGTGTCGGGGCTGAACCGCTGGGGGTGTTCCGCCCCGGTGCCCTCGCTTTCCAGGACGCGCCGGGCCGTCTCGGTGAAGGCCCCGGCGGGTGCGGTGCCGGTGAGGTCCAGGTCGTTGACCTCGTGCGGGGCGCCGCCGGCCAGCAGGTCGCGAGGGGCGCCTCCGCTCACCCAGGTGTGGTGGCCGGCCTCGGCGAGGCGGGCGAGCAGGTCCGGGGCGAAGTGCGGGGCGTGGGGGCCGTGCAGCAGGGCCCGGAGACGGTCGGCCAGACCGGGCTTCAGGTCGTCGGGGCCGTGGATCCGCTCCGGGGCGACCTGCCGGCCGGGCGGCAGGCCCGTGCGGACCAGGCTCGGCTGGTCGGCGGGGGCGGTGCTCCGGTGCGGGGGACCCCCGGCGTGCTCGTCGCCGGCGAGGAGCAGCCGGTCGTCGGCCGGGGTGGGCGCCGCCGTGGCGGTGCACAGGAAGCCGAGCACGCGTCGGCCTTCGACGGTGTCCCCGGTCAGGATCGGCCGGGCGGACGCGCCGGCGGGTGCCTGCTGGGGGAGTGTGGGCGTGGGGCACGTCACCCCGCGCCGATCCCGGTCCATCGTGCGGTGCCTCCTTCGATGCGCAGGGTGAGCGGTACGCGGACGGCCCCGCCGAGGGAGTAGGAGCGGCCGAGGCCCGATTTGGCCTTCGGGCCCAGGACGGCGGCGTCCTGGAGCTGCTGCGGTGTGCAGGGCGTGGCCTGGCCGGGATCGTCCGCGCACTCGCCGAGGCTCGGGTAGACCAGTTCGCCGCCGGTGGACAGCCGCATGGGGTGGGTGCGGATGGCGCGCAGGACGGTCCGGGTGCCGTCGGCGGCGCGGATCCAGGCGTGTTCGGCCGCGCTGCACGGGTCGCAGAGCGCGACGAGGCGGTCGGTGTCGCCCCGCAGCGCCGCTTCCTCGATGCCGCGGGCCAGCTCACGTACGGCCGTGGGCAGTTCGACGCCGTGGTCGTCCTCTCCTCTCACACCCTCCGCCGGCTGCGGGGCCGCTGCCGGGGGAGGCCCGGCGGCGGCGGATTCGGCGGGGGTGAGGGCGAAGTGGCTCACGCCACGGCCCAGGACGTGCTTCCGGCCGCCGGAGGTGAGGGTGAGCGTGCCGGTGCCGGGCTGGGAGTGGTCGCCGGAGGAGTAGTCCGGGTACACGGGCTCTTCGAGACGGACGACCCTGCCGGAGGCCCCCAACGCGATGCCGAGCATGCCGCTGCCGAGGTAGGTCCACCGCCCGTCGCGCAGATAGTAGGAGGCGGTCCGTTCCGGGTACATGACGTTGCACCCCGGCAACGCGCCATAGGTGACGGTCAGTCCGTCGCCGGCCCACTCCAGCGAGTTCACCTGGCGTCCCTCGGACACCAGCGTGTGCCGGAACGCCGTGTCGGAGGGAATGGCACGGCGGGGTGCGGCGGTGGTGACGTCCTCGGTGAAGACGTTCTCCATGCCCCCACAGACCCCGCCCGAATCGTGGTTCGCCCAGGCCAGGCCCCTGCCGCCGGGCTGCCGCCGCGCCTGGGTGAGGGTGGTGCGCCCCCTGTCCGGCAGCAGGGGCCGGACGGTGCCGTGCCGGTCCGCGATGCCGAGGGTGCCTTGCCCGCGGAGGACGTCCGGCGCGTCGGGGAGGTGTGAGAACAGGGTGACGTCGTCGGTCCCGCCGGCCGCCAGTTTCGAGTACGGGTGCTGGCGTTCGGACAACGCGATGCGCCGTGGGTTGCCCTGGGGCGGGAAGAGCAGCAGGGAACTGCCGTCGTTGCTGAGGCTGACGGCGTCGTCGCCCAGGAAGCCGATCCCGCTGCACGGGCAGGGCCGTTCGGTCTTCCGCCCGCTGCGCACGTCGAGGAGGTGGATCTGCCCCGTGTCGTACGACATGTCGGAGTCGATCCACGCCAGGCGGCTCGCGTCGGGCGACCAGACGAGCCGGGACGGCCAGGACCGGCTGCCCGCGACGGGCGAGTCGACGGGCGTCGCCTCGGCGGCCCGCCACGTCCGGCCGGCGGAGTCCGCCAGCATGACCGCCATGGCCGAGGGCTTCTCGTACCGCAGGTAGGCGAGCACGGGGTGCTGCCGGTCGGGCTCCCGGCCGGCGGGGGCCGACGACGTGGCGGAGGGGGCGGGGGGTGCGCCGCCGCCGGAGGTGCACCCGGCGGCGGCGAGGAGCGCGGCCAGCACACAGGGCAGGATCCTGCGGGGGCGGTGTCCGGTGCGGGGCATGGGGCGGCTCACTTCGTCTCGGCGCAGAGGTCGACGTAGGGGTGGCGGTCACCGATGTGGGCCTGCCATTCCTGGGGGCTGAGGTCGGCGCCGCCGGTCCACCGGCAGATCTGCTGACGCCAGTCGATGCCGCCCACCCGCCAGAGTTCCGCGGGTCCCGCGGGGAAGTATGCGGTCTCGTCCGGGCGGACCACCCCGGCAAGGAAGTCGCCGTCCGGCGACCAGGACAGGCCGATGACGTCGCGGGCGGTCTCGGCGCGCAGGGACGGCAGCGCGGGCAGGCCGGTGCGGGTGTCGTGGACGAGCACCTTGCCGTCGACCGCGACGGCGACACGGCCGCCGTCGTGCGACAGGGCCATCGCCGTCGGCGCCTCGGCGGTCTCGGGCAGGATCGAGGGCTCGCCGGTCTCGTTGAGGTCCGCGTCGCGGTAGCGCACGGTGTTGCCCCCGGTGAGCACGGCGACGCGGGAGCCGTCGCGACTCCAGGCGAAGAGCCGGGCGCCGGGGAGGGTGGCCGTGCGGACGACGGTACGGGTCGTCAGGTCGATCAGGACGAGACGGGGGACGCCCGGCCCCTGGTCCTCCAGGGCGATGGCCCGGGTGCCGTGCACGACCAGACCGGATCCCGCCGTGAGCCCGACGGTGCCGAGGGGCTGCCAGGTCCGCGTGGACCAGATCACCAGGGGGCCGGTCGCGTGCCGGGCGACGAGCAGTTCCGCCTCCGGGACGAAGGCGACGTCGGTGAGGAAGCGGGCGCCGGAGTCGGCGGCGGCCCCGTCCAGGGCGGGTTCGTACAGGATCCGCGGCTCGGAGCCCTGCCCCGTCCACACGGCGGCGGCCGCCTTGCCTCCGCTGCGGCCGACGGCGGCGACGAGGCCTCTCGTCATGGCACCGTCCCGGAAGAGGAAACGGTCGCGCAGCGGGTACCGCGCGACATGCTCGTACTTCTGCATCGCGGAGTTCAGCGAGATCTTCGGGGCGGCGCCGGGTTCCACCGTGTAGACGCTGTCGGAGCCGGTCTCCTCGCCGTGTGCGATCAGCAGCAGCCCGTCCGGACCGAAGGAGGCGATGTCCGCGTCCGAGGCGGGGCTCAGATGGAGCATCTTGGGCCGGTCGTCCAGCACGTTGACCCGTCCGCCGCGCCCGCCCGACACGACGGTGGACAGGTTCCCGACGGCGGCCGTGACGGCGGGGCCGCCCAGCGGCACTTCGAGATGTCGGCTGCTGTTCCGGCTGGAGGAGCCGCCCACGGGGACGAGGGCGGTGCCGTCGCCTCCGGCGATGACCACGCTGCCCGCCTGCGCGCCCAGGGCGGTGGGCTGGTCGGCGAGCCCGCCGACGGGATAGGACAGGGTCCGGCGGCTGCGCCGGTCCCAGGCCTGCACCCCGCCCGGGGTCGCGAGCAGCACCGCGGAGTCGCTGGCGTCGATCTGCAGGGCCTTGCCCTCGACCTCGCTCGCCTCGATCTCCGTGGTGAGCCCGCGCGAGTCGAGTCCCATCGCCATGACGCTGCCGTCGGAGAGCAGCAGCAGGGCCTTGTCCTCGTCCTGCGGCTTCCCGAGGGTGTCCGGTGGCGGGCTCGGGACGGCCGTGGCGTCGATCACGGAGCCGACGAAGCCGCGGACCAGTCGGCCGCCCGAGACGGAGTCCTGGGTGCGGAGGCAGGAGAGCTCCTCCAGCGTCGTCGTGTCGTACTGGGCTACCGCACCGTCGTTCAGCACCTCCACCAGCCGCACCCCGCTGTGCGCGAACGTGTTCGCGACGGGCCTGGCGTTCTTGTCGCCGCACGAGGGCGCCGGGAGCCGGCCCATGAGCCGCGGGACGGGCTGGAGCACCGAGAAGACCGACACCGCGGACTCGTCCCGGGCCGCGAGCAGCCCGCTCCCGTCGTCGAACACCAGGTCGGCGAAGCGCCCGCCGACCCTCCCGAGGCTCTTGCCGGTGAGGAGATCCCAGGACTTGAGATACGGGTCGTTCCCGGCGGTGTACAGGCGCCCGTGCCGGTCGTCGACGGCGATGCCGCGCACGCTCTCCGGGCTGGCCTGCCACGACAGCCGGACCCCGGCGTTGGCCTCCAGTACGTCCCGCATGGCCAGCACGGCGCGCGGGGTGTTGGGCTCCACCGTGTACCCGGCCAGGCCCAGCAGGGCGGCCAGCCTCGGATCGCTCTGCCGCAACTGCATCGCCTCGGCGGCGAGGTCGGACGCCAGCGCCCTGCGCGACTCGGCCTCGCTGCCCGTGCTGATCACGTTGACCAGATACAGGCTGAGCAGGACGAGCACGGAGAGCACGCCGATCGCCGCGGCGCTCCACCGCTTGACGACCGGGAAGTCCCAGACCCGCGCCATGCGGGCGGCCTCCTGGACGGTCGACGCGTAGAGAAGACGGTCCATGGTGCCGCCCGCCAGGGCCCGGCGGGCCTCGTCCCGGTCGGCGGCGGGCAGGACGACGTTGGCACCCTCCCCGGCGGCCCTCAGCTTGGCCCGGTAGCCGCCCACCGACACCAGCGCGGCGGGCTGCTTCGCGTCCAGGCCGCCGATGAGCGCGGTACGCGGGTTGATCCGGCGCAGCGTGGACGGCCGTAAGAGGCGCCCGGCCCGGCCGGCCCGTTCGGTCTCGTCCAGCAGGACGGCGAAGGCACAGCCGAGCGAGTTGTCCTCCACCATCGCCACCACACCGTCCGCGTCGGTCAGCGACCAGAGCACGGTGGTGGCGGGCCGCTCGCCGCCGCTGCTCCACGCGTCGCGCAGCGACTCCTGGAACCGCGAGTCGCCACGGAACCCCGACATGCGGCGGGGATCGGGGAGGAGCCCGGGCGGTCCCGACGGCAGCACGGCGACGCCGAGCGTGCCACGAACGCCGCCCCGCCCGTCGTCGAACAGCACGGTCGCCTCGGCGACCGGCCGGGACTCCGGCAGCGCGCCGTCGAGCGCGAGGAGCCACGCCAGGGCGGGCAGTGCCAGGTCCCGCCCGTCCGGCGGGACGCCGTCCATCAGACGGCGCAGACGCGTGGCGTGACCGACCTCGGTCCCGTCCAGGAGGCCCCGCAGGTCGACCGGCTCGTGACCCGGATGGGCCCCGCACCCCCGCAGCCACATCAGCCCCACGGCCAGTTCGTCGGCGCTCCCCTCCGCGTCGCCGACCAGCGCGAGCCCCATGGCCGCGGAGGCCCGCAGCGCCTGCGCGGCAGCCGGCTCCTCGGCCGCGAAGGGCCCCCGCCCCACCAGCGCCCGCACGGTCGACGCCGCCGCCGCACGAGGTGTCAGCAGCTGGTGCAGGGGCGTGACCTGATCCCGCAGCACCCGGAGGGCCGCGACGTCCTCAGCGGCCACCCGCTCCCTGACATACGCGAAAGCGGGCTGCCCGGCCGACAACAGGGCGTGCCTGACCTTCTCGCGGTCCTTCAGCCCCGGCATGCGCGTCAGCAGAACCCCGACATCCATCGCACCCCCCGCCGCGCCAGAACCCCGCCCACTCACCGATCCCCAGCTCCCCCCGAGCCGCCCACGGCTCCTCGGGCCGCCCCCGGCACGAGTGGGGCGACGGCCCAGCGGCGCCATTGTGACAACGGGAACGCCCTGGGATAAGCCGGATTGCGAGATCTTTATCCGGAGCGTGGGCGGCGCCACCGAACCCCTCGCCGTGACCGAGGCCAACGCGCAGATCATCATGAAGCGGGCGATGGAACCGTACGGCCCGCCGGTCGAGTGCTGACCCTGCCGGCCCGCCCGGAGGCAGGGAAAGGCGCAGTTCAACGCGAGTGTCCACGGGCTCCGTTCGTACCTCGCCAGTGACCAAACCGGACAAGGCCACCCACACCGTCGAGGTGGCTTGACCCCACCTGTCCGAGCCTGCATCGTTCCCGACCGTATGCCCGCCGTCAGACCGGCGGGCCCGTGTGAGGGGACACTCGAACCGCATGTCAGACATAGCCGCGAGACGCCGGACCAGCCGGCCGTCTCGCGTCCGTACGAAGGGTGTGGCCGGCCGGGGGGCGGTGGTGCTCGCCACCGCGCTCGCGCTCGGCATGGCCGCCGCGCCGCTCGCGGCGGCGGCAACGCCCGTCACCGCCGTCACCGCCGCCACCGGCCCTGCCGCCCACCCGGCCGCCGGGCAGCCGAAGGGCGCCACCGGCATCGACAAGGCCGTGCAGGACGCCCTGCGCAAGGCCAAGGAGACCGGCAAGCCCGTCACCGTGGACGCCCTGACCACGGAGTCGGCGGAGACGGTCGCCAGCCCCAACGGCCACCGGCTCATCACCAAGACCCACGCCCAGTCCGTACGGGTCAAGCGCGACGGCCACTGGCGCACCCTGGACCCGACGCTCGTCGCGGGCCCCGGGAACACGGTCGTCCCGCGGGAGACCGGCGCCCGTCTCGCGCTCTCCGGCGGCGGTACCGGCCCGCTGGCCACGATCACCACGCACGACGGCAAGCAGTTCGCCGTCACCGCGCCCTTCGCCCTGCCGAAGCCCGTGCTGAGCGGCGCCACCGCCACGTACGCCTCGGTGCTGCCCGACGTGGACCTGACGGTGACCGCGCTCGCCGACGGCGGCTGGCGCGAGGTCGTCGTCGTGAAGACGGCGAAGGCGGCGGCCGATCCGCGGATGAAGACGCTGCGCTTCCCGGTGCGCACCACCGGCCTGAACCTGTCCGCCGACCCCGCCGGAAACATCGTCCTCAAGGACGCCCGCGGCAAGGCCCGGCTGCACGCCCCCACCCCGTTCCAGTGGGACTCCAGCTACGCCGCCCCGACCTCGCGCTGGACGACCGCGAAGACCGCGAAGACCGCGGCGGGCCCGGCGAACGCGGCCGCGGCCGCTCCGCTGGCCGGTGTCCGCTCCTCGGCCGAGCAGCCGGGTGACGGAGCGAACGTCTCCACCATGAAGGTCCGGGCGAGCGCCGACGCGCTCGTCCTGACGCCCGATCCGAAGACCTTCGGCAAGGGCACCGGCCCCTGGTACCTGGACCCGACGATGAGCGCCCAGGCCAACCGCCAGGTCAACGCCCAGGTCCAGGAGAACCACCCGACGACGTCGAACGTCAACACGCTCTCCAGCCTGGGCGTGGGCTACTGCGGCTACTCGGACTGCACCGGATACGGCCGCTACCGCTCGTACTTCCAGCTCGGCATCCCGTCCCAGCTGTACGCCGACGGTTCGCACGGCACCGCCCAGATCGCGAGCGCCACGCTGAGCGCCTCCGTGGTCAGCTCCGCGGCCCCGGGCACCAACAAGGGCATCGCCCTGTGGAACACGCCGATGATCCCCGGCGGCGCCACCTGGAACAACCAGCCCTGCGGCACCGGCTACATGAACGGCTGCGACAAGGTCGGGACGCAGTGGATCACCGGCAACGGCACCATCTACTACGACGTCAAGTGGTGGGTGCAGCGGGCCGCCGACCAGAAGTGGTCGAACTGGACGGTCGGCTTCTCGGGTGAAGACGAGAACAACATGTACTACCGTCACCACCTGGGCGCCGACCCCGTCATCGCCATCGAGTACGACATCGCGCCGACCATCTGGTACCCGCGCACCACGCCGACGCCCGGCTTCGCCGACAGCGGCAGCTACAACGACTGCCAGACGCCCGGCGGCGGCTACGCCTGGTACAACCCGGGCTGGGTCGGCGCCAACCAGTACGTCAAGCTGAAGGTCAACACCTGGTCGCCGATCGGCTACAACCAGCTGTACACCAACTTCCACATCTGGGACGACAACGACTCCAACTGGAGTGTCCGGCAGGACGTCGGCCCGACCGGCAGCTACGGCGAGGTCGAGTACTGGGCCGGCACGTTCGCGGACGGCCACCAGTACGGCTGGACCGCCAACGTCAGGGACGGCTGGCTCTCCTCCGGTGACACCCCCTGGTGCTACTTCCGCGTCGACAAGACGCCGCCGGCGCTCACTGTCGGCTCCACCGACTTCCCGGCGAGCGGCACCGTCAACGTCGTACCGAAGCTGAAGATCAACGACACCGGCACGTTCCACGTGAACGTCACCGACCCGGCGCCGGGCAGCGGCCTGAACGCCTCCGGCCCCGCCTGCTTCCGCTGGACCACCGACCCCACCCCCGTCACCGGCTGGAAGTGCTCCGACCCGGGCGTGGTCCGGGGCTCGAGCGGCAACTTCTCGTTCACGCCGCGGATCTGGGGCACCAACATCCTCTTCGTCCAGGCGATGGACGTGGCCGGCAACTACAGCCAGCCCTTCCCCTACACCTTCTACGTGCCGTGGGACCCGGCCAAGGGTGCCGCCGTCCCCGGTGACCTCGACAAGGACGGCCGCGGCGACATCCTGAAGCCGGACACCGCGGGCAACCTGATGCACATGACGGCGGACAGCGATCCGACCATCGCGCAGGCCGCCCTGCTCGGTCTCGCCCCGCAGGGCACCACGTGGAACGACGTGCAGACCACGCACCGCGGCGCGCTGCGCTCCATGGGCGTCGACGACGTCCTCGCGCACACCATGGCCAACCCGGCGCTCAAGGGGAACCTCTACCTCTACCCCAACAAGGGTGACGGCACGTTCAACACCTACACGACCGTGGACAAGCCGACGACCTGGGCGGCACCGGACGGCACCCCGCTCGACGCGGCCCCGGCCGGATGGGTGCCGGACTGGTCCGAGGCGACGCAGATCCTCGCTCTCGGCGCGCCCAAGGCGACGCTGAACGACTTCGACGGCGATCTGGCGGCCGACCAGACGGCCGTGCTCGCGGTCGAGCGCGGCAACCTCTGGCTGTACCGCTCCAACAGCATCAACAGCCTCGACGCGGACGCCGTCCTGGTGTCCGGCACCGGGAACTGGGGCAGCTTCGAGCTCCTCAACCCCGGTTCGGCGAGCGGCAAGGCCCAGCCGACGCTGTGGACCCGCAGCCTGACCGACGGCACGCTCCGCTCGTACCCGATCGGCACCCGGGCCGACGGCCGGCTGGACCTGTCCGCGCTCGCCAACCCGACGGGTCCGGCCTCGTCCGTCATCGGCAGCGGCCTGACGACCACCGCCTTCCCGAAGGTCGGCACCGTCGGCGACGCCACCAAGGACGGCCTCGCCGACCTGTGGGCCGTCGCCGGCGGCAGCGAGAAGCTGATCTTCTGGCGCGGCAAGACCGCCACGGGCGCGGCGGCGGGCACCGTCACCGGCTTCGAGGCCCCGGCCGAGCTCGGTGACACCACCGCCCCCGTGGACCGCATGCGGCTCTCCTCGGGCACGTCCGGCAAGACGCCGGACGCGTACGGGAAGTTCCCGGGCACGGTCAAGGGCGGCGTCGCCTTCACCGCCGACACCGTCAACGGCGCCCCGGCGACGGTGGCGACGTTCAACGGCACGGACGGCGCGATCGAGTCCGACGGGCTGAAGGTCGACACGACCAAGTCCTTCTCGATCTCGCTGTGGACGAAGGCCAACGCGCTGACGGACGGCGTGGTCATCAGCCAGGACAACACCCAGGCCAGCGGATTCATGGTGTGGCCCGCCACCATGGGCAACGGCTACGTCAACTGGCACCTCGGCATGGCCACCGCGGACAACGGCGGCTGGCCGTACGACACCACGGACGTGCGCAGCAGCGCGGCGCGGGTCCAGGTCGGCGCCTGGACGAAGCTGACCATCAGCTACAACGCCACGACGGGCCAGATGTCGCTGTACGTCAACGACGCGCTCGCCTCGACCGGCGTCCACACCTCGAAGCTGGCGGCGGCCGGCTCGCTGGTCCTGGGCCGCTACAAGTACCAGGGCCGGGGGAGCAACTTCTACAACGGCTCGATTGCCGACGTCGTGGTCCACGACGAGGCGGTCGACCCGGCGAGCGTGGCCGGCCCGGTCGTCTCGGACATGGCCCAGGGCGTCTGCCTCGACGTCGACGGCGGCGTCTCGGCCGACGGCCGCGCGGTCCAGGTGTGGGGCTGCAACGGCTCGCCCGCACAGGCCTGGAAGGCCGCCGGCGACGGCAGCCTCCAGATCCTGGGCCGCTGCCTCGAAGTCGGCGGCAACGGCCCCTGGGGCAACGGCACCCAGGTCCAGCTGTGGACCTGCAACGGCGGCGCCAACCAGAAGTGGTTCATGCGCCCGGACGGCTCGATCTACCACCCGGGCTCGGGGCGCTGTCTGGACCTGCCGGGCGGGGCGACGGCCAATGGGACGCGACCGCAGCTGTACGACTGCAACCAGACGCGGGCGCAGAGGTGGCACACGGTTCCGGTGACGTGACCGGGTCCGTGAACCCCTGAGAAGAGAGTGAAGGCCGGTGTCCCTTGAGGGGCACCGGCCTTCACGCGTTCCTCACACGTCCTGCGCCGTCACGTGCGCAAGCCAGCGTTCGGCCCACCGGCGCTGCTCGGGCTCCAGCCAGTCGAAGTCGACGGCGATACGGCGGGCGTGGTCGCGGAGTTCCGTGAGGCGGACGGGATGCGAGACGGTGGTCGCGCCGATGCCGTCCTGCCAGTAGCCCCCGTCCATCAGGACGTCTGCGCCGAGCGACATCATGACGAAGGCGGGGTTGTTCGCTCCCGCACCCAGGATCCCGTTCTCGCAGCCCGCACCCGCGATGTCCCACTCGTCAGCGAGCGCCACCCGTACCCAGCGCCAGGACTCGAGCTCGGTGTCGCCGGAGGCGTCCTGCACGACGTCGACACCGACCAGGAACTCGATGCGTCCGTCGGCCCCCGCGGAGAACAGTCCGCTGTCGCGGGCCAGCCGTTCCCACTCCTGGTTGAAACGGGTCCCCAGGTCCTTCTCGCCGTGTGCGAGAAGGAATCCTTGCCGACCGCTCTCCGGGCCGAGGCTGCCCATGAAGGAAGCCACGAGCACGGGGGGCAGGTCGACTCGCGTCTCCATGACCCCGCGAACGGCGAACCCGGCGGCGGACAGCCTGTCCACCGCCTCTTGGGCCAGGTTCATTCCACATCCCTTCTGGTCGAACAGGCGGGCGGGCCGTCCTGTGGACGGCCCGCCCTTTCACTTTCTCATGTCACGTGCGCAGGTCAGATGCGACGTGCGTAATGGAAGAGCGTCGGCAGACCGTAGTTGTGCACTCCGTTCTTGAGCGGGAACCAGGCGATCTCACCAGTGTTCAGATTCCGCATGACGCGGATCTGGTTGTTCGCCGGCATACCGATGTTGGTTCCGTCGTAGATGGGTGAGCCTCTCCAGCTGCCCCAGCCGCGGGCGTTCGACGAGTTCTGGAAGAAGTCCGGCCCGTTGCTGTTGACTCGCTGCACGGCACTCGGGTTGTTGGCGACCTCCCGGGCGAGCCTTTCGTGGTTGCGGGTCAGGAGCTCGTAGTTCTCGAAGTGCTCGTGCCACTCGTCACTACGGGCCTTGACCGAGCCCTCGCTGTACGGGTCGTCCGCGAACGCCGGGTTTTCCGCCGTCTTGCCGTCACCGAGGTTGTCCCGGGTCGGGCCGCAGTTGTGGACCAGGAGCGGGGTCACTCCCGCCAGCACGTAGTAGGTGTGCAGGCGGTCGACCGTGAGGTCGTACGTGACCACGGACTGGTGGTAGTTGCGGACGCGAGTGACCGTGATCAGTGTGCCGTCGGCCGTGCGCAGCTGGTGCCCGGTGGCCAGCTCGCTCGCCTCGGTCCAGCGGTGCGCCGTGGCGTCCCAGAAGGGATGGTGCCACGTCGTCGTCAGCTTGCTCGCCGTGCCGCCGGCGGAGGTCACGACGAGGTCGGTGAACTCCTTGTCGTCGGGAGTAGTGATGAGCCGCTCGACCGTCTCCGCGCGGGTCACGCCCGTCTGCGGGTCGGTGGCGAGGACCCGGTCGCCCTCCTTGACCTGCTGGATCGGCTTGCTGGTGCCGTCGGCGAGCTGGACCGGCGTGCCGGCCGGGAAGCTGTGCGGACCGCCGATGGGGCAGGAGCCTGCTTCGTCGGCCGATTTGGCCGCGTCGTCGGCCGCCTTCTTCTCGGCCGCGACTGCCGCGTCCTCGGCGGCCGCCGCCTCGTCGGCGGTCTTGCGTGCCGCGACCATGGCGTTCTCCGCCTCGCGGGCGATCTTCTGAGCGCCGCGGAAGGCGTCGTACGCCTTCTCGCCCTCCTTCCAGAGCTTGAACGCCCTGATGCCTACCTTCACCGCCTTGAAGACCTTCGACCAGGGGACGAAGTTCAGGGCGGTGTTGATGCAGCCCATGACGTCGCCCTTGGTGAAGCAGTCGCGCGCGTCGTTGAAGCCGATCAGGTCGCCGACGACGTCGACGATCTTGCTCATCAGCTCTTCGCGTTCCTGCTTCGCCTTGGCGAGGGCCTCGTCGGCGGCCTGCTTCTGGCGCAGTGCCTCGGCAGCGGCGGCCTGCTTGGCGGCGTTGTCGTTCTTGGCCTGCTGGGTTGACGGGGTGGTACCGGTGTCGGTGGGGCTGCCACCGCCGCCCCCGCCGCCCTCCTGCTGCTCGAAGTAGCGCTGCCAGGCGGCGCCGCTCATGCACCGGCCGCTTCCGTCGTCAGCGGGAATGCACGTGCCGCTCGCGTCCGACTTGTCGATCGGGTTGTTGTCGGCGTACGCGTAGCCGTTCCAGGACTGCGGGTCGCCCTCGCTGAAGACCGGATCGACCGACAGGAAGCGGCCTGTGACCGGGTCGTACTGCCGGGCCCCCAGTGTGGTGAAGCCGGTGTCCTCCAGGGTGCCGCCGACGAAGCCGCGGCTGCCCGCCCAGACGCCGGTGCCCGGCTGGGTGCCGCGCGCGTTGCCGAAGGGGTCGCTGGGGCGGCGGGCCGTAGCGAGGGTGCCGGCCTCGAACTGGACGCCGTTGGTGCCGTGCGGGTCACCTGCCTGGTAGTACAGCTTGCCCGTGCCGGCCTTGGTGACGCGGGTGATGGACAGGCCGCCGGGCGCCGGATAGGTCCGGGTATCGGACAGCGCGCCGGTCGCCGTGTCAAGGGTGACCTCGTCGGCGCCGATGTACAGCGTGGTCTTGCCCGGGGAGCGCCGGATCAGCTGGCTGCCGGAGGCGTCGTAGAGGTAGCTGGTAGTGCCCTTGCCGGCGGTGTCCTCGACGGACTCCAGTCGGCCTTCGCCGTTCCAGTTGATCTTCTTGGTGCCGGACGTGTCGGTGACGGCCGTGGTGTTGCCCGAGGCGTCGTACTGGTACGTCGCCGTCTTCACGTCCGTGCCGACGGTCGTCTTCGACGTGGTCAGAGCGTGCGGACCGCCGGTACCGCCGCCCGTGTTCGGTGCGGTGGTCGAGGTGTTGGGACCGGTGGCGAAGGTCTGGTCGACCGTCTGGTCCTTGGCCGTCGCGCCGGTGGGGTCGTGCCGGACCAGCTTGGTGCGGTTGCCGGTCAGGTCGTACCCGTACGACTGCCAGTACGGCGACGGGCCGCCGATCCGCCCGGCGGCGTCGGCCGCCGTCGGCTCGGTCGGGTTGGCGCAGCCGCCGATGCCCGAGACCGACGGGGCGGGCGCCGTGCTGGTGCCGCCGTTGTCGGTCCAGGCGGCGCTGAGCCGGCCCAGGTAGTCGTACGTGAAGCACTGCGTGTCGACGCTGGTGCCGTCCTGCACGTTGCGGGCCGAGGTGAGCGAGCCCGCCTTGTTGTAGGTGTACGTCGTGAAGTCGACGTGGTTGCCCGCGAGCTGGCTGTCCAGAGTCGACTGCGTGACCCGGCCGGTGCCGGCGTCGTACAGCTGGGTGGAGACCACCTGGGAGCCGTACGGACCCACCGTCGTGCGCGTGGGCCGCCCGAACGCGTCGTACTGCACATCGGTGACCAGGGCGGACTTGCCGCTGGAGCCGATGAAGTTGCCGTCGACGTCGTAGGAGTTGGTCAGCCGCTCGGCGGTCATGCCGCCGGCGGCGGGCAGGGTCGTGGTCTTCGGCAGTCCGAGGACCGGGGTGTACGTCATCGACGAGTTGTACGTGCCTGCGAGGGCGCCCTCACCGGCCGGGATCGTCACCGACGCGCCGGTGGGGCGGTAGCCGATGTCGTAGCCGGTGACCGTCGACTTGTACGCCTGACCGTTCACGAAGCGGGTGGCCGAGTCCGGCTTGCCCTTCGCCTTGGCGTCGTACGTCCACTCGAGGGCCTTCTTCGCCGGGTCGGTGGTGTCCGTCCCGTCGTACGCGGCGGTCTGCCGCCCGAGCAGGTCGTACGTCTGGCTGACCGACTTCCCACGCGCGTCCGTGGCGGTGGTGAGCCGGCCGCCCGCATCGTACGTACTGCGCGTCTCGCCCGAGTCCGGGTCGGAGCTGCTGGTCACCTGACCGAGCACGTTGTAGGTGTAGCGCCACTCGTGGCCGGAGGAATCCTTGCGGAGCACCACGTGGCCGGAGTTGTCGTAGGAGGTGGTAGTGGCGTCATACGCGCCGGTCGGCGTGTTCGCCCTGTACTGCCTGACCTCCGTCGTCCGCCCCAGCGCGTCCGCGATCGACGAGCTCGCGAACCCGCCCGGCGGCGGCGTCACGTCGATCCGATCCGCGCCCGCGTACGTCGTCGTCGACCGCCACTGCTCCTGCCCGTACGACACGAACTTGCTGACCGTCACCCGGCCCAGTGCGTCGTACTCGTTCCAGGTCTGCGCCGGAATCTGCGAGTCCTGCGGCACGAAGACGACCGAGGTCGGACCCGAGTCGTTGTTGAAGTACGACGGGGTCGTCTGGACCTGGCGGCCCTGGGTGTCGAAGATCGCGTCCGAGATCAGCCGGCCGACGGAGCCGAACGGCGGCTGCGCCTGGGTCTGCCGCACTCGGCCGAAGCCGTCGTGGATCTGGATGCTGGTGCCGTAGCTGCCGTCTTCACGCAGGTTCTGCGTGGTGATGGCGGCCGGGCCGTCGCGGTCGACCTTCAGGTCGTAGGCGAACTTCTGGTTCGGGCTCTGCGTGGCCTTGTCGCGGCCGGGCTTCCACACCGCGACCAGGCGGCCGAGGGAGTCGTACTCCTCGTCCGTGAAGCGCCCGTTCTCGTCCACCGCGCGGGTCGGCAGGCCGCGGCCCGGGTCCATCGTGGTGGTGGACGTCCAGCCGAGCGGGTTGGTGACCGCCACGGAGGTCGGCAGCGCGCCCTCGGCCGGCGTGTACGCCGTCGTGGTCGTCGCGCCGTCCGGGTGCGTGGCGTCCTTGGTGTTCGGGTCGGTCGTGGAGACCTGGCGGCCGTACTTGTCGAAGGCGGCCTTCGCCGTGACCCGGTAGTTCGCCGAACCGTCCGCGTTGTACGAGCTCAGCACCTCCGAGGAGGTCTGCAACGCGCGGTCGCCGACCGTGCCGAGCGGCTGGTTGTCGAACAGGTTGCGGGTGTCCGCGATGGTGTTGGCCGCGTTCGGCGTGGCGCCGCACGGTCCGGCCAGCGTCAGGACGCGGTACGGGAGCTCGATCAGCAGCGGGTTGGCGCCGGAGGCGTAGGACGTCTCGGTGCACTGGCGCTGTTCGGGCTTGGTGACGTCACCGTAGACGTCGACCTTCAGCACGCGCGCGGCGTGCGCCGGGTCAATGTCGTAGGTGACCTCGCGCTTCGTCTCGCGCCAGGTGCCGTCGGCGAGCCGGGCCCGCTCCCGGACCTGGGCGGTGTTGACGAAGCGGGCGGTGACCTTCGGCAGCCCGGTCACGGACGGCGTGTGGGTGGAGGTGACGTCGGAGCGCCACGGGGTGCTCAGCTCGCCGCTGAGGACCTTGGCGCCGGGCGCGACCGACTCGAAGGTCTGGGTCTCGCGGACGAAGCCCGCGTACTCCTCCTCGTCGGTGATGGTGCCGCCCCAGGTGTCGGTCACCTGGCCGCCCATGCCGCGCAGGAAGGTGGCGACGGACTTGCTCTTGGGGCCGTCGGTGCCGTTGCCGGTGGTCGTGGTGACCGTAGCGTAGCCGCGGAAGTTGTCGTACGTCCGGGCGTCGTCGTCGGCGAACTCGGAGTCGTTGCGGTGCCAGGCGGCGCCGCCGCCGTACTCGTACTCGGTGACCCGGGCGACACCGGAGGTGACGCGGGACTCCTGGGTGATCGAGCCGACCAGGTACTTGTTGAACCAGTCGAGTTCAGGCTTGGCGTTGGTCGGCGAGCCCGGCTTGACCCACTTGACCGGCATGCAGGCCATGGTGTTGGTCTCGGGCGCGGCGGGCATGGTGCCGGCCTTGCGCGAGCACTCCTCCGGCTTGTAGCCGACGTTGATGCGGCCGCCGGTCTCGGTGACGATCTCCGTCATGCGCGGACGGTTGAACCGCGAGGCGGTGACGGTGACCTCGTCGACCCGGTTGGGCTTCTGCATGCCCGTGAAGGTGACCGGGGGCAGGTCGAGCGCGCTCAGTCCGTTGGAGCCGGTGCGCTTGATCGACTGGAGCCACATGGTGGGGCTCTGGGTGGCGTCGTCGGGGTACGACCAGCCGTGGGTGAGCGTCCAGGTGTCGACGGTGCGGTAGCCGGTGCCGACGAGGGCGTCGGCCTTCACCTCGGCGAGCCGCTTGGAGGTCCAGAAGGTGGGACCGTAGACGGTGCAGGTGCCGCCGCTCGCGCAGCTCTGGTCGAGCGGCGTGTCCTTCCAGCGGCTCTGGTTGGCGAGGGTGCGGTCCGCCGGCTCGCAGCCGGTCGTCTCGAAGCAGCGCTCCAGGGCCTTGAAGGTCATCACGACGGCGGGCTTGAGTCCGCCCTTCGCGGCGATCTGCTCGGGCAGGCGCTGGCCGTAGGAGACCGTGCGGGGCTGGGAGGCGCGCTGGTACTTGGTGCGCGCGCCGGTGCCGTTGTTCTGGCCGCCGCCACGGGCGTACCAGTTGTCCTCCTGGTCGTACGTGTAGTTGATCAGGTTGCCGTGGAGGTCGACGATGTAGTCGAGGTTCCACTGCCAGCCCATCTGACACCACGAGGCGAGTCCGGTGGAGGAGCTGTTGCAGGGGTCGCCGGCCTTCGGGTGGTACACCGGGACGGTGTTGACCGAGTTCGAGGCCGGATCGCTGCCGTCACCGCCGGGCAGGTGGTTGGCGCCGAAGTAGTACTCGGTGCCCTCGGTCGTGGTGACCTTGAAGCCCTCGCCGTTCCAGGCGCCGTTGTTCAGGCCGGTGAGCGGGGTGATCTTCGTGCCGTCGTCGCCCTGGAGGCGCAGCACACCGGTGGCGTCGTCCTTGACGACCTGACCGGAGTGGCCGGCCAGGTTGAGGCTGAGGGTCTGGCCCGCCCAGCACTCGTCGCCGGACATGTCGATGCCG
Organism: Streptomyces sp. NPDC023157; assembly: GCF_055560575.1. Lineage (NCBI taxonomy): Bacteria > Bacillati > Actinomycetota > Actinomycetes > Kitasatosporales > Streptomycetaceae > Streptomyces > Streptomyces sp. NPDC023157. The sequence goes on along the minus strand of NZ_JBVHIL010000003.1, from coordinate 392,511 downwards.
GCCTTCAGACACGGCTTGTACTGCCGCGAGATGAAGCCCGGGGTGTAGGCCCAGCCCTCACCGGCCCAGGGAGCCTGCGAGTTGGACGCGGCGGTCATGCCGTCGACGGTGGAGGAGTCGTAGCCGAGCATGACGCTGGGCGCGGCTCCGCCGATCGCGGTCGGCATGGAGAAGGTGTAGCTGTACGTGAAGTTGCCGGCGTTCGATCCCGCGCTCCACGACATGGAGGGCGAGAGCGGGGTGGCCGCGAACGAGCCGCCCGAACCGGACGCGGCCGGCTCGGCGGCGAGCACCATGGCGCCGGACGCCTGCGACACGGCGAAGGAGCGCTGGGCGCCGCTCGCCGTGCTCGTCTCCGTGGTGCCCGTCGCGGGCAGGGTGACGTCGGCGGTCAGCTTCCCGGTGAGCGGATCCAGGGTGGACGGGACCGGCGTACGGGTACGACAGCCGGCCTTCGCGGGGGTGGTCAGCGCGCAGGCGGGCATCCGCACGAGGCGGGCGCGGTCGCGCCAGGCACCGGTGCCCTGCAGCGTGGTGACGTCGAGTTCGACGCGGACGGCGCGCCCGGTCTCGACCGCGGGCGAGGCGCCGCGCACGGTGATCAGGTTGCCGAACGCGCCGGCGGCCTTGGCCGTGGCCGCGTCGCTGACGGTGACGCTGACGGAGGCGGCGCCGGCGTCCGCGGTGACGCTGCCGGCAGCGCTGCCGGCGACCTTCTTCGCGCCCTGCGCGGACCTGGCGGACTTGGCGGACGCGACGGACTTGGCCGGCTTCGCGGCGCCGAGGTCGGCTACGGAGACTGGCAGGCGACCGGCGCGTATCGCGGCGGCCTTGCGGCCCGCGCCTGGCGCGTGCGGCAGGGTGATGGTGGCCGTACCGGTCGGCACCGGCTTGCGGGCGGGGCGCCAGCGGCCGGCGCCGGGGGCGGGGGAGGCGGAGGCGCCGAGCTCGCCGGAGTCCGTCGCGCCTTCGACGGACTTCGTCTGGGTCAGCTTCGTGTTCGGCGGCGTCCACACCTTGGGGTGGGGCCCGCGGTCGGCCTGCGCCTCGGGGACCGTCACCAGGGACAGCAGGACCGCGAGCACCGCGGTCAGGACCACTGACACCGATCTACGTCTGTGTCTGGACCACGTCGGTGGCTGGGCATACCACGCCCTCATGTCAACTCCAGAGCTTTTAGGGCAGCACAAAACGACGCCCGGCCGGATCCGGCGGGGCGTCACCGCGCGGGAAATGCGACGCGGTCATCCGCACCCTAGGGATCAACACGCCTCCAACACCACGTTTCATCAGCGGATTTGATGGCCCCTTTACTTTGCTGAAAACGGTTGATCAAGGGATATCGCGGGAATCTACCGACTGGCCGCACCCTCCGGACGGTGGGTGCGGCCAGTCCCTGCTGGGTGGCGTCTCGGTTCGCCCAGATCGCGGCGCCCAGCTGCCCGGCGACAGGGAGCCGATCTGCCCAACGCCCCCGGCCGCCGTTCAGGGTGGCCGATTAGAAGCGAACGAATATATGGATTTGCATACCCCCTGGAGGTATGGGGGACGCATGGGTCATGGACAACATGAACTGGCATTTGCAAGGTGAGTGGTTCGATGTCTGCAGCTGCTCCCTGCCCTGCCCATGCACCTTCGCCCAGGCGCCCACGAACGGTGCCTGCCTGTTCACGCTCGTGTGGCAGGTCCACGAAGGGCACTTCGGGGACGTGCGGCTCGACGGCCTCGCGGTCGTGGCGCTGGGCGAGTTCACCGGCAACATGTGGGCGGAGGACACGGACGCGCGGATGAGCGTGATGTTCTACATCGACGCCACGGGGACCCCCGCCCAGCGCGACGCGCTGGAACAGATCTTCCGGGGCAACGTCGGCGGGTGGCCGGGCACCTTCGGCTCGCTGATCGGCGAGGTGCGCGAGGTGCGCCACGCCCCGATCACCTTCGACGCCGCCGAGGACCTGGAGTACTGGCGCGCGAGCGTGTCCGACCAGGTGAGCGTGGGCGCGAAGGCACTCACCGGCCCCACCGCCGACCCGGCTCGGCGCGTCCAGCTGATCAACGCTCCGGGAGCGGAGGTCGGGCCAGGGCAGGTGGCGACATGGGGCGTCGTGGAGGCGGACCGGGCCGAGGGGTTCGCCTTCTCCCGCCCGTACCGCGGCGGTTCGAGCAAACACTTCCCCTTCGACTGGCGGCCCGAAGCCTGAGCACTGCGGGGCGCGGGGCCAGAGCGGAGAGACCGCTCCCGCGCCCCGCGCTCTCCACTCCAGGTACCCGAGGGGACGCGTCACAGCACCTGTGACCACGGCCGATAGCTGCCCACGCGCGCCCCCGCTGTCCGCACCCTCCGCCCGCACCGACGGAGTACCGGCCGCCGCAACCCCCTGCACTCGGCAGGCAACCTCCTCGACACGTTCACGACGTGGCCAGGGTCCCCAGTCCCCGCCCGTTGACGGGTGTAGCTGGCACCCGGGCCGATCGGGGGCGCACTGGATGGTCCGGGAGTCCTCGTCCGGCGAGAGTTTGGGCCATGAACACGTACAAGGCCCTGATCGCCGCTCTTCTCGTTCCCCTCGGTGCCACCTTGGGCGTCGCCCCGGCCGCTTCCGCCGTCACCCTGCCCGCTCAAGTCGCCGCATCGGCCGCCGCTCCCGCCGTGTCCGTCAGCCCGGAGGAGGCCGCCGCCGCCGCGTTCCGCTCCCCTGAGGCGGCCCTGGGCCGGGTGGCCCACCCGCTGCGCACGACCGATCCCCGCGGTGGCCTGGCCGACCTCCGCCCGTTCGGCCGGATGGTCGGCGACGCTCGCGTGGTGGGCCTGGGCGAGGCCACCCACAGCTCGCACGAGTTCTTCACCGTCAAGCACCGGGTCTTCCGGTACCTGGTCGAGGAGAAGGGCTTCCGGGCCTTCGCCCTCGAAGCCCCGTGGAGCACCGGACTGCGGCTCGACGCCTACCTCCTGCGGGGTGAGGGTGACTTGAAGCAGATCATGGACGAGGAGTTCCAGGGAACGTACCGGTGGTGGAACAACGCCGAGTACCGCGATCTGCTCCAGTGGATGCGTGCGTACAACGTCGAGCATCCGAAGGACCCGGTCCGCTTCGTCGGCGACGACGGCGGGTTCGCCGGTGCCGGCCTGTACGACAAGGTAAGCGCCTACGCGGCCGAGGCCCGCCCCGAACTCACCCCTCGACTCACCGAGCTCTACCGGGGCCTGCGGCCCACCACTGACGCCGAGACGTATGTCAATGACTACCTGTCGAAGCCGATGGCCGAACGCAAGGAGCTCGCTGAGCGGGCCGGTCGGGCGGTGGACCTGCTCAAGCAGCGGCCCGGCACGGGCGCGGATGCCGAGGCTCATGCCTGGGCCGTCCAGCACGCCACCGCGATCCACCAGATGACCACCATGTTCGCCTTCGACTGGGACGACCCCCAGGCCATCCCCGACATCATGCTCTACCGCGACCGGATCATGGCGGAGAACGTCGCCTGGTGGCAGCAGCGGACCGGCGACAAGATCGTGCTCGCCGCCCACAACGGCCACATAGCCCTTCGGACCTACGTCCCGGGCGCCTATCCGAAGGTCCAGGGCGGCTTTCTTCGCGAGCGGTTGGGCGGCGACTACCTGAGCGTCGGCCTCACCTTCGACCGGGGCTCGTTCAACGCCTTCGGCCAGGACGGTGGCGTCCACCGCTTCACCGTCGGCTCGTCCGCGCCCGGCACCGCCGAGCACACCCTCGACCGGGTGCGGTACCGCGACTTCGTGGTGGACCTGCGGAATGCGCCGGCGGCGGCCCGCGCCTGGCTCGCCGCGCCGCGCACCGTCAAGAACATCGGAGCCACCTACCCCGGCATCGCGGACGCCCCGCAGATCCGGCTCGCGGAGTCGCACGACGTCGTGATCCACCTCCAGCGGGTGGAGGCGGCCCGTATGCTCAAGTAGCACGCGCCGCGCCGCGCGACGCGTGCTTGCCTACCCGCCCTACCGCTGCTCGCCGCCGCCGAGGTACCGCCGGAAGAAGGCGGCGATGTAGGCAGCACCGGCCTGGCGCTGAGCGCCCTCGGCCAGCTGGGGCGCTGCTCTTGGTGGCCGCGTCGGCGGCGAAGGTGAGCGCCTCACGGCCGACCTGCCCGTCGCAGGTGCCGCGGACCACGGCCAGCGGCGTCTTCGTGATCTCGTACGCGGTCATGTCCTCGGTCATGATGTTGTAGGCGGGGGCCAGTGCCAGCACCGCCCCGATCCTGACACCGGCGGGCAAGCGGTCCTTCTGCCGGTCGGCGGCCTGCCAGGTCTCGCCCGCGCCGTCGCGCGAGTGGCCCATGGTTGATCAGGTCGCCCCGTACGGAGGCGTTCTCGTCGTTCGCCAGCGCGGCGGCGTCGCGGGCTTCCTGCGCCGTGCGGTCGGCACAGGTCTCGTGCCAGCCGTGCGGCTGGACGACGAGCGGGCGCGGGGTGGTTCCGAGGGCCTTCGGGTAGGGGACGGTCGCGGCCATCTCCACCGGTTCCCCGGTCCCCGGTAGGCCTGGTCCCCCAGGTTGTACGTGACGGTGGCGACGTCCCCTGTAGAGACCTCCCGGGTCGGATGGACGGGGGTCGCGGCGGACGCCGGGGCCGCGCATCTTCTGGCGTGCGACCACGTCATGGACGGGTGCTGTCGGCCTAGACCTCCAGCTGAACGGCCCCGCCAAGATGGACATCGGGCTGTCGGCCCGGGACCGCCCTGCCGGTGGCCCGCGCATCACACGCGGGCCACCGGTGGAATGTCAGGGTGTCAGGCGGTAGGCGCGTAGCACGGTCTGCTCGGCGGTGGCGCCGTCGGCGGTGCGTGCGGTGGCCTTCAGCGAGACGAAGCCGGCGGCGCCCGGCGGCGGGGCGACGGTGACGCGGTAGCCGCCGTCGCCCGGAGCGACCGGGGCGTCGCGCCAGGTGGCGCCGTCGTCGAAGGAGACCCGCACACTCAGGCTCACCGTGGCCGAGGCCGGGGCGCCGCTCTGACGTTCGACGGTGGCGAGCAGGGTGTGCTGCCTGCGCGGCGCTTGGTTGTACGGGTCAACAGGCGCGGTGAAGCGGACGGTGTCGACCGGCAGCGCCGTGCTGCGGGTCCGGCCGCCGGGCCCGGGGGCGACCGCGGCCGAGCGGAACGTCCAGACCGCCTCGACGGTGCCGGACAGCGTCGCCCAGGGTTCGGCCCTCACGGCCTTGGCGGTCAGCCGGTAGGCGGCGTCGGAGGCCGGCACGGCGAAGCGTGCCTGCTCCCGGTCGCTGACGCCGACGCTCTGCCCGTCGCGTTCCAGTTCGAGGCGGACGGTGTCATCCAGCAGGTGCGGCCACGGCGAGCCGACGTGGCCGGCGGAGGCGTCGCTGAACAGCTGCGGGGCCAGGGTGAGATAGCCGTCGCTGGTGTGGGCCATGGTGGTCGCGCCGTTCTTGCCCGGGGCCAGGCCCGGGCCGATGACGGCGGCGTTCCAGCGTTCCGCGCAGGTCCCTCCGGCGGCGCAGCGCACCGTGCCGCTCTGGCTGATGGCGGTGCGGACCATGTCGCCGCCGGGGCCGGCGGTCTGACCGAAGGCCGTCTCGCGGAGCTGGTCCCGCACGGTGAAGTGCTCGGTGCGGGTGGCCGGCAGCGCGAAGGTGGGCTCGGCGATGCTGAGGCCGCCGAGGCCGGCGGCGGACGCGAAACTGCTGAAGTCGCCCGCGGTGCCCGGGCCCTGGGCGAAGTAGCGGGTGTTGAGCGTGGCGAGTTCGTCGGCTTCGACGGTCAGGGCCGGTTCGGGCAGCCGGCCGGTGGTGTGCACCAGCAGGTCGTAGCGGTCCGGCAGCCGGCCGTCGTGCGTGGCCGAGCCCTGCTGGAGGCTCTGCGTGACGAAGTCGAGACGGCCGGCGGTGGGCCGGGCGGTGGGGACGACGTACACGTTGCCGGGCAGGGTCAGGACGGTGATCGAGTCCGTGCAGTCGCCTTCGGCGGCGCTGCCGGAGGTGCGGTAACAGTAGCCCGCGGAGAGCGACCGGCCGGTGGTGGCGCGGCCGGGGACGGTGACGGTCAGCTGACGGCCCTCGCGGGCGTCGACGGCGAGGCGGGTGTCGGCGCGCAGCTCCAGCTCGGGCTGCAGGAACAGGGTCGAGGTGCGGCTGGCGGTGCCCGAGGCGGGGGTGACCAGCTGTCCGCCGAGGTTGTAGCGGCCTTCGGGCACGCGCGCGGTGGCGGTGCCGCCGGCGAACTCCAGCGGGTAGGCGTCGCGGGTGTCCAGGTTGACCAGGCTGATCATCGACCGGGTGTTCCAGGTGCCAGGCCCGACCGGCGCCCCGTTGCGGTCGACGGCCGTCACGGTGACGTCGTGCCGTACGGCCTCACGGGTGAGCGCGTAGGCGGTGGTGACGGCAGCTCCGCCGGGCCCGCTCGCGCGCACCCGCCCGGTCAGCGACGCCCCCGAGGGGACACGGGCCGGATCGAGGGTCACGGTGGCCGACGCCTTGGCGCCCGCGGGCACCGTCAGGTGGGCGGGGGAGACGGTGAACACGCCGGCCGCCGCGGTCGTCTCGACGGCCAGTTCCAGCGTGACGGGCGCCCCGCCGTCGTTGTGGTACTCGACCGTACGGGTGAGCGGCTCGCCGCCGGGCGGGCCCTCCAGCTGGATCCCGGTGCCCTCGGCGGTGGCGGACACCTCCTGCGAGGTGGCCCGGGCGAGGTCGACGCGCCCGGCGCCCTGCTCGTACGCGCCCTGGCCGGCGGCCGGTGCCGCGGAGGAGGTGAGCGCGGCCTTGAGCTGCGGGCCCTTCCACCGCGGGTGCTGCTGGGCGAGCAGGGCCGCGGCCCCGGCCACGTGCGGGGCCGCCATGGAGGTGCCTGAGATGGCCGTGTACCGGTCGCCGACCGGATCCTGCCCGTTCGTCCCGGCGGCCCGGGCGGCGACGATACCCACGCCCGGCGCGGTGAGGTCCGGCTTGACGGCCTGGTCGCCGACGCGCGGACCCCGGCTGGAGGTCGGGGCGAGTGAGCCGTCCCGGTCGACGGAGCCCACCGTCAGCGCGGCGTCGGCCGACCCGGGGGTGCCGACGGTGCCCGGGCGGCCGCTGTTGCCGGCGGCGGCGACGAACAGGGTGCCGTAGCGGGCGGAGAGCGTGTTGACGGCCTGGGCCATCGGGTCGGTGCCGTCGGTCGGGGCGCCGGTGAGGCTCATGTTGACGATCGGCGCCCGGGCCGCGGCCCATTCCATGCCCTGGAGCACCCAGGACTCCTGGCCGTTGCCCTCGTCGTTCAGCACCCTGCCGACCAGCAGCTCGGCGTCAGGGGCGACACCCTTGAACCGGCCGCCGGAGGCGGCCCCGGTGCCGGCGACGATCGAGGCGACATGGGTGCCGTGCCCGTCCGGGTCGGCGGTCACCGGCGCGTCGGCGGGCCCGGTGAAGTCGGAGGTCTCGCCGAGGGAGCCGGCCACGTCGGGATGGCCTCGGTCGATGCCGCTGTCGAGCACCGCGACCTTGACGCCCTTGCCGGTCCAGCCGGAGCTCCAGGCCTGCGGGGCGTTGATCTGGGCGGTCGAGCGGTCGAGCGCCGCGGTGACCTTGCCGTCCAGCCAGACCTTGTCCACGCCGCCCACGCTGCCCGTGCCGCCCGCGCTGCCTGCGCTGCCCGTGCCGCCCGTGCCGGCTGCGGCGAGCCCGGCGCCCGGCCGCGCGACCAGCCGCCACAGCTCGCCCGCCCGCGCCTTCGGGGCGCGCAGGGCCGCGCCGTGCACGCTCTCCAGCGTGCGTACGGCGGTGGCACCGGCCGGCGGCGCGGCCGCGGCCAGGCCCGGGCCACCGGCGTGCTCCGAGCCCAGGATCAGCGGCAGTTCGGAGGTGTGCGCGTCGTCGTAGCCCTGGGCGATCAGCCCGGCGATGTCGAACAGCCGGGGGTCCAGCCGCCCGGAGCGCAGCGGCTCGACCGCGTCCGAGGGGACGAGGACCGGCGAGCCGGGGGTGCCGGAGCGCTGGACGAAGGTCACGTCCTCGCGCCCCGGTCCGGGCCGCACGCCGGCCAGCGCCACCGAGCCGTCGACACCGACCCGGGCGGTGACCGTGTCGCCGGTGATCAGCGTGACCTGGACCGGCCGCCCGGGCGCCCGGCCGTCCGCTTCTGCCGCGGGCGCCGGCCCGTCCGCTTCCGCTGCGGGCGCCGGACCAGGGGCGGCCCAGCTGGCCGGGGCGGCCAGCGTCGCGACCAGCGCCGCGCCCAGCACGGCGGTCGGCCACCGCCGGGCAGTCCCTGGCGCTTGCCCACGCCTGCCGTACCTGTGGGTTCCTCGCACAGTTGTCCTCTCGTTGGGGCGGCCCGCGAATCCCGAGGCCGCTCACCGGTTCTGGCAAGGAATCGACGGAACGGAGGGCACGGGAGGATGTCATCCGCTGAGAAACGGAGAAACGGAGAAACGGAGAAACGGAGAAACCCGGACATCTCCCAGCCCCCTCGCGGCCGGTGGATCGTCTCGCCCCGCGAGACCGGCGAACTTTTTCCGCCGCCCGTGACATCCCGCCGCCGGGTGTGCTCCGTCGGAGTGGGCAGAGACGAACGGAGGGCACACCCTGTGCGTAGCGCAGACCTGGAGGAGTTCCGCGGCTTCGCCGAGGACCGGTTGCCGCACCTGCGGCGGACCGCGTACCTGATGTGCGGCGACTGGCATCACGCCGAGGACATCACGCAGACCGCACTGACCAAGCTGTACGCGGTGTGGGGCAGACGGCACCGGATAGCCAACGTGGAGGCCTACGCCCACCGCGTGCTGACCCGGACCTGCATCGACCACACCCGGCGGCGTTGGCGGCGGGAGGACCCGACACCCGCGCTGCCCGACCGGCCCGGCCCGGGCACCGACCCCTCGCTCGGCCTGCAGGTCCGCAGCGCGCTCGCCGCCCTGCCGCCACGTCAGCGGGCCGTGGTCGTCCTGCGGTACTGGGCCGACCTGGACATCGCGGACACCGCCAAGGCCCTCGGCTGCACCACCGGAACCGTCAAGAGCCACACCGCCCGCGCGCTCACCAAACTGCGCACCCTGCTCGGCGACACCGACCCGTTCGACGAACTGGCCACCGCCCCGACCCCCCTGAAGGAAATGCTGTGACACACCACGACGCCCTCGACCCGCGGGACGAACTGGGCACCCTCCTCGCGGCCGGCCTCGGCGCCGAACCGCCGCTGAGCCCCGGCACGGTCGACGCGGCGGTCGCGGCCGGACGCCGCCGCCGCGGCACCCGACTGGCCGTCCGCGCCGGCGCCTCGGTGGCCGCCACCGCCGCCCTGACCGCCCTGGTGGCAGCCGGGCTCCCCACCGCCGCCGACACCCCCGCCCCGGGCAACGCGGTCGCGGCCGCCGACCCGCTGACCGGCCCGCTCACCCTGGCCGGCTCCGCCGGCGCCACCCCCCAGCCGCTGCGCCCGGACTCCTTCGGCACCGGCAACGGCCGCGCCACCGAATGGACCAGCGACCACCTGGGAACCACCCTGGCCGGGCTGCTCCCGGCCGGCGGCAAGACGGTGCGCGCCGGCGACATCCCGGGCCGCACCTTCCGGGTCGCCTGGCAGTCCCCGGCCGGCGCGGTGGACTTCGTCGGCGGCGCCGACCGCACCGCCGACGCGCCGAAGGTCCCGCTCTGCGCCACCATCGCCCTGCCCAAGGTCTCCCCGCGCCCCGGCGTGCCCAGCCCGCAGGAGGTCGCCCCGCGGACCGACTGCCACCTGGTCGAGCTGCCCTCCGGCGCGCGCGGAGAAGCCGTGACACTGACCCTCCCGCAGAGCGGCCGCACCTCCCTGTACGTCCGCCTCCAGCGCGCCGACGGCCGGACGGTGACGCTCCAGCAGTGGGCCGACCAGCCGGCCGCGGGCCTGGACACGGCCGCCCTGCTGGCGATCGCCGACAACTCCGCCTGGCGCTTCTGACCCGCCACCTTCACCGGTGGGCGGCCCGGTACGGCCCGCCCACCGGCCTTGACCCGCCCTCGCCCCTGCAGGCGCGCGGCGAACCGGCGGCCATCCCGCCTTGCTCGTGAGGCGGGATGGGCCGGCAAAGGATCCCTTCAAGTCAAGGAAGTCGCTGCCGAGCCGGGCGACGACCGTGACGTCACTGAGTCGCCCGTTCCCGCAATGCGGCACGTCGCAGCCGCTGCCCGTCTTCACCGCCCCGATGCCCCGGCGGCACCGGCGGCAGAGTCCCGGCCCTGCCCCTGTGGAACACGCCCTCTTGGGAGCCGCTGCGGGACATGGTGGTGCGCTGCTTCGCCCCCGACCCGGCTCATCGGCCGTGGACGGAGCCCCCCTGTCAGGCGACTTGACAGGCCGCCTGAAGAACTGCAACCCGCCCCCCGCGAGATGGCCCAACTACCCGCCGACGCCGCTTACGAGGGAGTCAGCAGACTGACCGCGCACCTGGACAGCGGGCTCGAGGTGCTCGCGTACCTGCCAGCCCATGCCACCGCCGGTCCCGCCTACGAGGACGAATATCGACGGGGAGATCCGCGAGCGCCTGGCCCGGCAGGGGGCCGCCGTCGTGGTCGTTCCCTTCGACCCGCCCCTCGTGGGCGACCGCGCACTCCAGCTGGGCCGCCTCAAAGCCCGTACGGCCACGGCCCTCATCGACCTCGCCCGCGTGATCATGAACGAGGACTGACCCGCGGTCCGCTGTCCCGCATGGAACCCCCGCGCCCGGACGTGGCTCGAGGCGCTCTGCCCAGGGCCCGGCAGGCAGCGCCCTCGCTGCTCCGGGGCGGGCGCCGCTCGAGCGGGGTGTTCCGGACGGTACGAATTGGCAGGTCACGGGAACGCGCCGTTGGCGCTACGCATCCTTAAGACTGGACCAAGAGGTGTGAGCCATGCAGCCCTCGACAGAGAAGTGAGCACCACCATGAGCGCGTCGCCGGTCATCGCCTCAGTACCCGATACGCGCGGAAGAGCCTGGGCCTACGCAACGGCGTCGGCGTTCGCCGGAGGACTCCTTCTCGGTGTCCTGACCAATGTGGTTCAGGGCTGGCTTCCGGGTGCGTGGAACCAGATCGCCAACTCCGGTGCGGTCTGGTCCGTCGCCGCGTTCGTCGCGGGCGCGTTGCTGCCCCGGAAGGTCGGCTTGACTGCGGCCGCCGTCGCGGGTCTCTTGGCCGAGTCCGGTCTCGTCGTCGGCTACTACGGCTATGCGGAGGTCGCGCGCGACGGTGTGGGCTCCCTGTTCGCTCCTCTCATCTGGCTCGCCATGGCGTTCGTCGCCGGCCCCCTCTTCGGGGTGGCGGGCTTTGGATGGCGAGGCATCAGGCCGCGCCACCGGGTCACCCCTGCTCATGGGCCGCACAGGCGTGATCCGCGCATCACGTGGGAGACGTATCCGCGCATCACGTGGGAGACGTACGCGCACGTCATGCCGACGCGCCGGAGCGGCCGCGGAGCCTCATGGATGCCGTCTTCACCCGCCAGACCGAGCTGACCCTGTCCCTGGAGTTCGACGCGCTCGTCGCGGCTGCGTGAAGCCGCGGGGGGCCTGGCAGTCGCCGGACGCATCCGCTCCGTGCGTGAATGCTCTGCTTCAACGCCCGACGGTGTGGGCATGGTGCCCCCGCGCACCCTGCGGCCCGGAACTATGGTGTCCCGCCACATACGCCCCTGACCTGGCCATTCCTGCGGTGTGGCGACACGACAACGTCCCCGTCACCCCGCTCGGAGGTGGTGCACATGGCCGCCGCGACACACGCCCCCACGCTCTCTCGGTTCCCTCAAGCGCATCGTCGCCGCGTCCTTCATCGGCACCACCATCGAGTGGTATGACAACTCATCCGAGCAGCGCTAGACCGTGTCCGTAAAGTCGGTGGCTTGTTGCCCCGTTCGTGGTGCGTCGACATGAACTAACGGATGAGTCGTGGGCGTTGACCGCTCCGTTGCTGGCGCCGGGACGGATGGGTCGGCCTGTGCGGGACCGGCGCCAGGCCGTGAACGGGATTTTGTGGAAGCTGTCCACGGGTTCCGCCTGGCGTGACCTGCCGGAGCGTTACGGGCCGTGGAAGACGGTCTACGAACGCTTCCGGCACTGGTCCGCCGACGGCACCTGGGACCGCCTCCTGGCCCACGTCCAGCAGCATTCCGAGGCCGTCGGGACCGTGGACTGATCGATCGTCTGCGTGGACTCGACCACGGTCCGGGCCCCTCAGCACGCGGCCGGGGCCCGAAAAGGGGGACCTGGGAAGGCGAGGCGCTCGGCCGGTCGCGGGGCGGGCTGACCAGCAAGATCCACCTCGCCTGCGACGGCCACGGCCGGCCCCTCGCGTTCACGATCACGGGCGGGAACGTCAACGACTGCACCCAGTTCGAAGCGGTCATGGACCGGATCCGCATCGCGCGGCCGGGGCTGGGCAGGCCCCAGGCCCGGCCTGACCGTGTCGTCGCGGACAAGGGCTACTCGGCCCACAAGATCCGTGCCTACCTGCGACGACGCGGCATCGCCTGCACGAACCCGGAGCGGGTCGACCAGATCAATGGACGTATCCGCCGCGGCGAGATCCTCTGCCGCCTCGACAAGGCCGCCTACCGGCGGCGGAACGTCGTCGAACGCTGCTTCAGCCGGCCAAGCTCCACCTGTGCGCGGACGGCCGCTGCCGCCCGCTCTCTGATCGTCACGTCGGGACAGCGGGCGGAATGCGCGCAATTCGTCCCGGTGCTGGAGAAGATCCGCGTCCCGCGACTCGGTCCGGGTCGGCCCCGCAAGACGCCCGACAGCCTGGCCGCCAGCCGTCGCGACTCGCTATGACAAACGCGGCTACGTCTATCTGGGCACCGTCACCGCGGCAGCCCTCGTCATCTGGCTCCACGCCGGACCGCTCCTAGCATCCCCAGCGGCCGCCCCAGCCGGGCACTTGCCTGCCGCCGCGGCTCCCCATACCGGTACGGGGAGCGGAGCCGCGGCCTTGCGTCAGCCGGTACGAGGGGACGCCGACGCACGGCCACCACCCGCGCAGGCGAGCCCCGGCAGCCGCCCGCATGAAGGACACGACCAAGAGGAAGATGCTTACCGGCGCGGCCAGTGTCAGCCCCACAGCCCATCCCGGAAGCACCGAGTGCGGCTCCGCAACGGTGTCGATGAGCGCACCGCCCGCCGCGGCCAGGGAAGTGAGCACAAGTAGTGGCCGAAGCCCCAGAGAGACGCCGTGCGGTTGTCGCTGAGGTCGTAGTGCCCCAGGAACCCGAAGTCTGGCCACCACAGCAAGAACGCGAGCCCCGTGCACAAGACTGCCGGCAGCACCGGCGGCAATGAGCGTCCCTCGCCCCCGCCGCCTTGTTGTACGCCTCGGACGCCCCGAGCATCATCTCGCCCAGGGGCACTCGGGACAGCTCACGGCGCCGCTCTCCGTCGCCTTGATGGAGCCGCGCGCTGGGATGGCCCCGGACAGCGCGCCTACCTCCAGCACGACACTGGCTGCCCCCCCGCCTGCGCGGGGACGGTCCGCCGATCAGAACGGGCAAGGCGCCCCGAAGTTCCGCTATCGGGGCGCCTTGCTGATGAACCTACGTCAGTCCGTGACGTATCCCTCCGTCCACTCGTCCTTGTCGATTTCGAACTCCTCGACATAGAAGCAGTCGGGCTCGTCCCTAAACCCCGGGAGATCCCTGGCCTTCCGGACTCGGATTTCGGCCACTTCTCGGCTCGAATACGTGCCGAGGAGTTTCACGTCGTCTCCGGCTTCCTCATCCGCCCAGAAGTCTCCGGGTTCCGCGAAGTGGCGTGGTTCCGCGCCTTCCTCGTTACTGTGGTGGACGTGCCAGAGGAGGTAGACGCTTCCTTGGCCTGCCATGGCGATCAGGACTCCTCTCAGTGACTCAGTTTCGGGAAAGGTACTTCCGTACCTTGTTGTAGATGCTGCCCGGGCCCTTCTTGTACGGAGGCCGATAGCCACCGGACTTCATGACGCGGTCCGTGGCGGCGTCGAGGGACTCTCCTGCCCTCCTGCGCTGGCCCCTCGCGAAGCTCGGCACGTCGTTCGCCTTCGCCTTCCCCGACTTCCTGGCCTCTCGCCACAGCGCCCGTAGCTTGTTGTACGCCCAATGCCTGCCTCGCCAGAGGGCGTATCCGGCGATGGACACCAGAACAGCGATGCCGATGACGGCGATGACCGTTCCCAGGCTGACACCGAGGCCCGCTCCCGCCACAAGGGCTGCGACCGCCATGCGCCCGTCGAGGTCCAGCATGTTGATCGGGTCGCCGCACACGTAGTCGTAGCTGTTGCAGCTGCCGCCGTGAATTGGGTCCGTGGAGAGGAACCGTCCGGTGACGGGATCGTAGAGGCGGACGCCCATGAGGGTGAGACCGGTGAGGGTCTCGCTGGAGCGCTGCATGCCGCCGAGCCAGTTGTACCGGCTGTCGGGTTGCTCGGTGCGGGAGTTGCCGTACTCGTCGTTGTCCAGAACGATCGGCGCGTCGGCGGGGTTCAGCGGAAGCTGAAGGGCGATGTCCCCATGGATGTTGGTCAGTTGCAGAGCGGTGTCGCCGCTGCCGCCGGTGACCGCGGCGAGCCGGCCGGAGGCCGAGTCGACGTAGCGGCTGATCGAGCCGTCGTTGACGTTCTCGGTGATCCAGCGAGGTGCGTCGTCATCGCTGCCGTAGTGGTTGACCTTCCCTTCGGTCTGGGACCAGGTGCCATCGGTGTTCTCGTCGACCGTCCAGGAACGCGGTCGCTGCTCCGCGTCCAGCTGCCACGTCTGACGGCGCCCGCCTGCGACCTGTTGGTGGACGAGGTCGTTGGCGAAGTACCCGATCTGGGTGCCTGGCAGCGCGGTGGTGCGTCCGAAGGCGTCGTAGGCATAGCCCGGGTCAACGAGCCGGTCCGCGCTGTCGTAGGAGTGTGCCGTGGCCGTACCCCCGCCCGTCGGGCATGAGGCCCCGGCAGTTCCCGTGGCCGTTGTCTGCGACGTGCGGTTGGACCGTCCGTCGAAGGCGTAGGTGCGCCGTGTGCACAGGTCGCCGACGGTATCGGCGACGCCGGTCAGGCGCCCGATGCCGTCGTAGGTGTATTCCTGGGACGACCAGCCGTTGTGGCGGGCGACCTGGCCGTGGACGGACCTGTCGACCGAGTCCGCATACACGATCTGCTGATCGCTGTCACGTGTGTAGACGCGGGACGACGTGGCGCCCGTGCTGTCTTCCCCGACGGTGAGGGTGTAGCCGCCGGGGAGCTTTTCGGTGGCGACTGAACCATTGGCGTCGTACCGGGCCTCGAAGGTGCCTGCGATGGAGTCGGTCGTCGAGGTGGCGAAGCCGCGGGGGTCGATGGCGGAGTCGTAGGTGTAGCTCACCGTGGAGGGGGCGGAGTCGCTGCTCTTGACCGGGCGGTCGAGCAGGTCGTACTCGGTGCGGGTCACGCCTCCGTCGGCGTCGGTGTACGAGATCTGGCGGCCCAGCTTGTCGTACTCCTTCGTGACGGTGCCGCCGGTCGGCGAAGTCGTCTTGACGGCCAGGCCGGTGGCCGGGTCATACTCTGTCGTCGACTCCGGAACAGCTTGCCCGACTCCACCAGTCACGACGGTCGAGGTCGGACGGCCGGCCGCATCGTACGTCCGCATCGTGGTGCGGGTGCTGCCGTTGGCGGTCTCGGTGACCTTGGTCGGGTTGCCCCACCAGTCGTACTCGGTGGTCGTCCTCGGCAGCTCGGTCGGGTTGGAGCCACCACCGGCGACGGCGCCGGCAGGGCCAGTCGAGCAGAGCAGGTCGGCCCATTCCGGACGGCCCTGGCACGTGCCCGTACCGGTTCCGGACCAGTAGGACAACACCCTGGTCGCCGCGTCGGATCCCGTCGCGTCGGAGGGACGGTACTGAGTGGCACGTCCCTGAGTGTCGTACGTGACCGACTCAGTGGTCGCGAGCCCGCCGGGGTCCTTGACCGTCTTGACTGGCACGCCCCTCACCCAGTCGTAGCTGACCTGGGTGACTCTCTTGTCGGACATCGTCGTGGAGCCCAGGACCTGGGCTCCACCGGTGACCTTGGTGATCTGGTGCTCGACCGCTGCCGTGCCGTCCGTCGGACGGCCGGCGTCGTACTCATTGACGGTCCAGGAGCGCGCCACGGACGATTCGCCGTCCAGGGTGACGCGGTGCAGAGGGCCGAACTCTTCGAGTTCGCGGATACCCTTGGTGTCGTAGTCGGATTCTGTGGAGAGCAGGTCGGCGCGGTCCTTGGCGGGCAGGCCGATGATGCCGAGGTCGGTCAGCGTCGCCTGGTCGGCGGCGGTGCCGCCCAGGGCGAGTGCCCGGTTGCCGGCGGTCAGCTGGCGGACGGTGTTGCCGAAGCGGTCGTATTCGGTGGTGGTGATATTGCCGCCCGGGTCGACCGTGTTCACCTGGCGCCCGGAGGCGTTGGTGTACGTGATCGTCGCACGGCGGTAGTCGCCGGCGGTCAGTCCGTCGCCGGAGTTCGCCGCGGGGACGGTGTCGGCCGGGAAGACGGCGGTCGCGTCGGTGGGGGCGTCGGTCTGCCCCCAGGCGTCGACGTCCGAGACGCCCAGCTTGTAGGGGGCGTTGGTCCCGGTCAGCGGCACGTCGTAGACGATGCTCGTCGCCGCCGTGCCGGACACGACGTCCTTGCTGCCCTGCTGGAGGGCGAAGCGGCTGGCCTTGGTCAGCATGCCTTCACCGGCGGTGGCGGCGTTGCCCGCCTTGCCGTACGTGAACGACCACGGGAGCTCGCCGGGCGGGGCGAGTCCGGTGACGCGACCGACGCTGTCGTAGCTGTAGGCGGTGGTCAGCGCGGGGCTGATCTGCGGGTTGTACGTCTCGCGCAGGCGGCCGGAGGTGTCGTACGCGTACTTCTGTACGGTCTTCGAGGTCGCCGTGGTCGCACCGGGCTCGGTGGACCAGGCCCGGATCTCCTTCACCTGGCCGGCGAAGTCACCGAGGACGCTCCCGGTCGCGGTGGTGATGTTCGCGTAGACGAACTCCAGCGCGCGGCAGCCCTTCGTGGACGGCGTCGCCGTGCAGGTCGTGGCGGAGGCGGCGGAGGTCGGGGCGATGACCAGCTTCGGACGGGCCAGCTTGCTGGTACCGACCGTCACGGCCTCGGAGATCACCGTGGTGGTGGACTGCGCGAGGCCGTCCAGGGTGCTGGAGGCGACCTGCCACGTGGTGGCGGCCGGGTCGGGCTTGGTGAAGACGGTGACCGTGCCCTCGGTGTCCTTCAGGGTGAACGAGCCCGTCAGCGAGCCGGTCAGGGTGAGGTCCTCGGAGCCCGGTTCCGGCTTCCAGCCGCCGCCGCTCTTGGCGGTGAAGCCCAGCTCCTCGCCCTCGGCATCGACCAGCGCGACCGAGGTCGCCGTCGACTTCTTCAGGTAGGACCAGTCCGACTCGGTGATCTCCGCGGTCGTGCCGGAGGTCCACTGCGGACCGAAGATCGCCGCCTGACCGTCCTGCTTGGCCCCCGCGTCGGGGCGGCGCGAGGAGGCGGAACGCGACACCGACAGCCCGAACAGCGACGTGTCCGTGGCCGACAGGTTGTAGTCACCGGTCAGCAGGTTCACCGAACCCGGACCGGCCTCCTCCGACGGAGCGGTGCCCGCGTTGCGGTCCACGGTGATCTCGTTGTCCGGCGAGTACACGGTCGTCGAACCGTCCGTGAACGCGGCGCGGACCTCGATCGGTCCGTCCTCGGCCAGGGTGTCCGTGATGTTCCACGTCAGCCCGGCAGGCTTGCCGTTCGTCACCGCGACCGGCCAGCCGGAGACGGTGTTCGAGCCCTGCCGGACGTCGGCGACCGGCACGTTCTTCCACGTGTCCGTCTCACCGCGGCGGTACTGGTAGGTGACGCCGGTGTAGGACGTCAGGCCCTCCGCCGACAGGCCGACACGCCGGGCCGGGCGCTCGCCCTGGCCCGGGGTCAGCAGCGCCGCACCCGAGCCCGCGTAGAAGACGTGGGACGCCTCGGTCGAGGTGTTGCCGGCGGGGTCCTTCGTGCGGACCGTCACCGTGTGCTTGCCGGCGGGGAACGTCAGCGTCTTGGACAGCGCGGCGCCGGTCGTCGTGGCCGCCGCCCAGGCGCCGGAGTCCAGCTTGTACTCCACCGACGCCACATCCGTGGCCGGCGGGGTGAAGGTGAAGGCGCCGGAGAAGCTGCCGTTGGCGTCCGGGGTCCCCGACCACGTGTTCGCCGGGAAGTCCGTCGACGCGACCGCGCTGGTGGCGGGCTTGGTGGTGTCGACGGTGAAGTACACCGACGGCGTCCAGTTCGACCAGGAGCTGCCGTCGTTGATGCGGCCCTTGAACCAGTAGGTGTGGCCGTTGACCAGCTTGCCCGGCGGCACCTGGAACGAGACCGTCTTGTTCTGCACCGGGTCGTAGGTGCCGGAGTCGTACACGTCCAGGTTGGTCGTGCCCTCCCACAGCTCCCACTTGTAGCGCAGGAAGTTGGTCTCGGCGTCGCTGGCCGTGTAGACCATGTCCGGCGTGGTGGTGGTGACCCAGTTCTTGCCGCCGGAGGCGCTCCCTGGGGTGACCTTCATCGGGTTCCCCGCCACGGGGATCGTGTTGTACGTGACCGACACGTACGGCGTGTTCGAAGCCGCGTTGCCCGAGTTGAACCGCTTCCACGAGTACGGGTCCGACTCGTTGGTCGCCTTGATGCCCATCGAGTTGGTGCCGTTGCCGTTCGCCGCCCAGGCGACGGCGAGATTCTTGATGTCCTGCGACACCCAGCCGTCGGCGCACGAGGACGAGAAGCCCTTGGTCGCCGTCGAGGTGGCCCACTTGGTGGTGAAGCCGGGCTGGTTGGTCCAGCGTGTGGCGGTCGTGGCGTGCGGGGTGTCCCACACCTCCCAGCTGGACGGCGTGCAGGACCAGGAGTGGGAGTTGAACAGGTTGAGCTTGGCGCCCAGGATCTGCTTGCCCGAGATCCCCGTCATCGGGAAGTGCAGGAACGAGCGGGCGATCTGGCCGGCGCCGTTGTTGCCCAGCTTCAGCTCCGTCGACGCCGACATGTCGGTCGTGTAGCCCTGCTGGACGAACGTGTCGAAGCTGGCGCCGATGTTGACCGCCGGGTCCACGGTCACCGGGTACTTCGTCGCCGGGTCCGCCAGGAACTTCGCGTCCGGCGTCAATGTCAGGTCCACCCGGCTGCCGCGCTGGGTCACCTTCAGGCCCACGTCCGCGCGGCGGGTGTGCTCGCCCGACTTCGCGTCGACGGTCGCGTCCCACATCACCGGCGCCGGAAGCAGACCGACCTGCTTGCCCGTCTTCGCGTCGACGAACGTCACCGAACGGTCCGCGTTCGCCCGCGCCTTGACGCCCTTCGCGTTGAGCGTCAGTGTCACCGAACCGTTCGCCGCCACGGCGGAACGATTCTTCAGCTCCAGGAACTGCTCGAAGCCGGTACGCGTCGACTCAATGACCAGGTCCGTCGCCGTCAGCGCGTCCTCGTAGCGGGCCGTCGTCCCCGACAGCTTCGGCTCCGGCAGCACCCCCCGCCACGACAGGCCCAGCTCACGGCCCTCACCGGCGGCCAGCGTCACCAGCGGAACCTCCGCCGTGCCCGCCTTGCCGGACGCGCCCGACGCACGCACCTTCGCCGCCTGCGCGGCCGGCGTCTTCCCGCCGAGCCGCAGCCCCAGCGGGTGGCCCTTGGCCGCGATCACGCCGTCCCGCTTCACCAGCTCGACGTCGATGTCCCGCCACTGCTCGTCCGCCCCGTCACGGAAGCGGACCGGGCCGGACGCACTGTCCGTCGTCACCGTGCCGTCGGGATTCGCCCAGGTCGTCGTCGACTCCGTGCGCTCCGACAGCGCCTCCACCCGCTTGCCCGACAACCGGGCCGCGACCTGCGCCGACGGCAGATCCGCCGCCTCCGTCGCGTACGCGGGCCTCTCGACCGCGGTCTCCCGCGACGAGAGCGCCACCGCCTGCCCGGTCGTCGCGACGACCACCGCGGCCTCGAAGGCCATCAAGCCGGCCACGGACAGCGCGATCCGAGGCAGCGCACCCCGGCGCAGCCACCTCGACCCCCCGCCCCATCTGTCCGGCAGATCCATACGTTCGTTCACTGCTCGATCCCTCCCCTGGAAAAGCGTGCTCAGGTCACGTGCTGGGGGGAGGACACGACGGAGAGCCGGCTGCCGACTGCAGTCGCGCCTAGCCGCCGACTCTCTGCTCCACTGCGTCACCACCCCGGCACCGAACGCGACGCTAAATGTCTGTGGATCACCGGCACAGGTCCGAGCGCGCCACGCACGGGACATCTCGCGCCAAGCACGGGGACGAATTACCGACCCCAGGAAAAAGCGGTCACCCGACTGACATACAGTCACCGCTCGTGTCATCGCTTACGCATCCGGGGACCACGTCCGCCGCCTTCACCCGCATCAACGCCAGGGCCGCTGATCTTCTCGGCATCCCCAAGGTCGCCTACGCCAACCTCCTGGGCATGGATCCCGAGCACCTGGAAGGTGACCAATACCGGCCCCCGGCGTCTACGAACATCCGTCTCTGGGAGCTGATGGTCACCAAGGCCCCCTGGACCGAGGTCACCCAGCTGATGATGGAGCAGACGGTCTTCGGGCAGCTCGGAGTGTGGGACTACCTGTTGACCTCCGCGCCCACCCCGATCGAAGGGCTCCGCGACGCCACCGAGTTCCTCGTCGGCGTCGCGGACGCCGGCAGCGAGACCATGTTCGTGAGCCAGGATGACGGGGAGATCACCCTCAGCCATGTGAACGCCGCCGACCTCAGCTATACCGCCGCTTCGGCCATCCGTGCGTACGCACTCGCCATCATCCGCCAACGGCTCGGTGCAGCCCTGCGGAAGGAACTGGTTCCCGTCCGAGTCGCCCTCGCCACAGAGGCGCCCCGTCACCATGACGTCCTGCACGCCCTCTACGGCACTCGAAACATCGACTTCGAGCGCCCGGTCAGCTCCATCACTTTCCACGCCGACGACCTGCAGGGCCCGATGCCACAGTTCCAGCCGGGCCTGTCCGCCGTGCTGCGCAGACACGCCGAACTGACCATCGCCGCGGCCATCCCCCTGCACAGCTGGCTCGACCTGTTTCGCATGGCTGTCAAGGACGCAGAAGCCGGCCCCGACGGCGCGACGCTGGCCGCGACGGCATCCCGCCTGACTGTCAGCCCGCGAACACTCCAGCGCCGCCTCGGTGAGCACGGTACGACCTGGACGGCCGAGATCGAGGACATGCGTCGCGTAAAGGTCACCCAGTTGCTCAATGCCACGGACTTGCCCGTCGACGCGATCGCCCAACGCAACGGCTACGCCGATGCCCGTACCCTCCGCCGCGCCGTACTCCGCTGGACTGGACACACACCTATGGCCCTGCGCCAGCAGACCAAGCCAGCCACGTAAGCCCAAGAGGGTGGTGGTATTTCCTGGAACGTGCACAGTGACGACCAGAACACGTGACACCTTCGGGTGGAGGAAGGGCTGAGCCGGCTCGTGGGCGACTACCTGTTCTCCAGCACGGGAAAATGGAGTGCTGCTTCGAGAACGGGGGTGATGGGTGTGGGCGATGTAGCGGGAGTCCCGGCTCCGATGGGCGGCCACTCAGAGTGATCGGCTTCCATAGGGCCAGCCGCCGATGCGGGCTGAATCGGCACACCCCAGGCTGCGCGGAGAGCCGCGTGGCAGCCACAGCTGACAACCGCGGGGCGTGATCAGCCGAACAGCCGGGAACCGAGCGGGTGTCGACCGTCGAAGCCGGGGAGGATCAGGAAGGTCGCGCTGGCGGTCGTGGTGGTGAATCGCAGCAGGGCGTCCGAGGTTTCCATGTGGGCGAGGGTGGCGGTGAAGGTCCGCAGGTCGTTCTGGAAGCTGATGAAGAGCAGGCCGGGGGCGGGATCGTCGGTGCTGTAGGAACGGCGGAGCATGAGGCCGGTACCGACCACGACGGGGTTCGCTCTGCGCACGTGGGCGTCGGCGGGGACGAGATAGCGTCCGTCCGGTGTCTTGGCGCCGAGGTCCGGGCCCAACGCGACGGGGCCGCCCGAGAGGGGGACGCCGCTGGCCCGGCGCCGTCCGAAGACCGCCTCCTGCTCGGGCACGGACAGGGCGGCGAACCGCGACAGGTCGAGTTCCATGCGGCGCAGTACGGCGAGGGTGCCACCGGCGACCTGGGGAGGGCCGGCCAGCCACAGGTCGCGTTGTTGCTCGGCGCTCGTGTGCGGGCCCACGATGCCGTCGATGAAACCGAGCGGATTGCGGGGCGCGGTCAGACCGTCGGCGACGGGCACGTTCGCGCCACGGCGCGCGGACTGCCGCCAGCGTTCGCGGACGCGGTCTCCGGCTTGGGCCAGGAGCGCGGCGGCGACGACCGGGAGGAGCAGCGCGTCACCGGCACAGATCTGGATCAGCAGGTCGCCGCCCCGGGCCCGTGGCGCGATCCGCTCACGGGAGAACCGGGGCAGGTCCACCGCGCCGGGCAGCGAGCCACCGGCCATGCGGACCAGCCGGGGGCCGACGCCGACGGTCACGGTGAGGTCGCCCGGCGGCAGGCCGAGGAGCCGTGGGTCGGTCCCCGCGACGAGTGCGCGGACGGCCTGGCCGAGTTCGGCCAGTAGCGGACCGGGAGCGACGTCGGCGCCGAGGTCGGCCACCAGCGCCAGGAGGTTCGCCTGGGCCGGCTGCGGGAGGACGATGCCGGCCTGATGGCGTCCGGTCGGCGACACCTCCGCGCCTGGGGCGGGGGAAGGGGGCCCGTTCGGCCGGGCCGCGGGCGCTTCGCACCCCGCGGTGAGCCCCGTGGCCGCCGCGGCCCCGGCGACACCGATGAACGCGCGGCGTGACGGACGGGAGTCGGCTCGGTGCATGGGGTGCAGAGTGCCACACCGGAATCGCCCGTGTGGGTCAACCTGCCTTTTTCGGGCTGGAATCGGGTGGTGTCATGCCAGGATCGGATCATGCCTCGATTAGCTCTTCGCGTGCTGGTGACCGTACTGGGCACGCTGACGCTTGTGACCGGTTGCAGCGACGGCGGTGGTGGTGGTGACAGCGACGGCAGATCGGGGGAAGGCCGACGTCCGAGCGGTGCGCAGGTGACGATCCGGGTCCCCGGCGATGCCCCGACGATCTCGGCCGCGGTGTCGTTGGCACACCCCGGTGACCTGGTGCTGGTCGCTCCGGGCACCTATCACGAGTCGGTGAGGGTCTCCACGCCTCGCGTCACTCTCCGCGGTGAGTCCCGGGACGAGGTCGTCATCGACGGACGGTTGCAGCAGCCGAACGGTGTCGTCGTCGCGGCTCCCGGGGTGGCCGTGGAGAACCTGACCGTGCGGAACAACACGCAGAACGGCGTGCTGGTCACCGGTTCGGCGAAGGCGGCGGCGGCCGGGCTGCCGGGGCGAAGCGGCGGCTACGACACCGGTGACGAGCCCGTCACCTTCCTGACGTCGTTCCTGGTCTCGCACGTGACCGCGACCCGCAACGGGCTGTACGGCATCTACGCGTTCTCCGCCCAGAACGGCGTCATCGAGCACTCCTACGCGTCAGGCGGGGCGGACTCGGGGATCTACGTGGGACAGTGCAAACCCTGCCGCATCGTGGTGCGGGACAACATCGCCGAACTCAACGCGGTCGGTTACGAAGGCACGAACGCCGGCGGGGACATGTACGTCGTCGGCAACCGTCTGGTCGGCAATCGGGTCGGCCTGACCACCGGCTCCAATCACCAGGAGAAACTGCTCCCGCAGCAGGGCGCCGTCATCGCGGGCAATCTGATCGCCGCCAACCAGCAGCCGGCCACCCCGCAGCAGGCCGACGGCGGGTGGGGCATCGGCGTCGGCGTCGACGGCGGCAGCGACAACCGGTTCGTCCGCAACCGCATCGCCGACAACGGCAACGCGGGGCTGGTGATCACCGCGACCGCCGACATCCCCGCGGTCGGCAACCAGATCACGGACAACACGTTCACCGGCAACGGCGTCGACGTCGGCTGGACGTTCCCCACCGCGGCACGGGGACGGGGCAACTGCCTGCACGGCAACGACCTGCGGACCACCGTGCCCGCCCGGCTCGCGGCCATGGCGTCCTGCCCACTGCCGTCCACGACGTTCTCGCCGGCCGGCCGATGGGCGTCGCCGACGGCCCCCGGTGGCATCCCGTTCACCGAGGTGGCGGCGCCTCCTCCACAGCCGCAGTTCCCCCACGCCCTGACCACGGGCGCCACCGTCGTCCCGGCGGTGCCGGAGCTGCCGGACCTGGCGGGCGTCCCGCTGCCGTCAGCGTCCCTGCTCGCCGCGGGTGCCCGGGTGCGGACATCCTGAGCGGCTCCGCGCCCCGGGCGCCGGCAACAGCCCGGGACTTCCCGGCTTGCTATCCCTTCGGGGTGGCTTCGGGCACCGGCGTCACCGGCAGGAACGTGTGGGTGTCGAAGGCGATGTCCACCGGCTCGGGTGCGGAACCGACGCTGACACGGACCCGGTACATCGTGCCGTCCGAGCCCACCCAGTAGCGCACGTTGCCCGCCGTACCGGAGCGGTCAGGGGAGGACGGCCCGGTCATGACGTCCACCCGACGCCCGTCCACCTGGTCCCGCCCCCACCAGGCGGCGCCGTTCTGCGGCAGCAGTTCGGCGTTGTCCGGCCGGTCGTTGCCGAGACCGAGCGCGATGGTCAGCGAACTGTCCAGCGAACTGCCGGAGGACCGCAGCGGACGGCGGTACCAGCCCGTGCGGGGCGGCGAGGCCGGCGCGTACGCCGGGGCGTCCGTCATCGGGTGGACGAACACCGCGTCGGCCGTCCACTCGATCAGCCCTTCGCTGGACGTGCCGCGCCCGGTGCCGTGGACCACGCCGTAACCGACCTTGCTCCGGTAGTCGACCGACCCGGTGACGATCAGCCCGCCGGCGGTGCCCGGGACGGTGATCGTCACCGCGCGGCCACGCGCCTCGTAGTTGCGGAACCGCGTGATCGCCAATCGGTTCGCCTCGTCCGAGGTCAGTGCCCGCGGACCGCGGGGTTCGGCGTCACCACCGGTGAACAGGAACACGGCGCCCACCGCGACGGCCGCCGTGGCGATGCCGACGGCGACCCGGCGTGGCCGCGGCCATCGGCGCGGGCCGGTCGCACGGCCCGGCCGTGCTCGCTGGTATCTCCCGCTCCGCACACGGCTCGACGTGGACACTCTTCTTCCCCACCCTCTCGGCTCACCGGCACCATGTGCCCGCAGGCTGCCCGGCCGCGCCATCGGGTCACGGCCGAGCAGATCAGATGACTGCTGTTCGGTTCGTTCAGTGTTCCCGGGCGCGGCGTTTCCGGCTCACGAACGCGATGACCAGACCCGTGCCCAGCAGCAGGCCGACGAGGCCGATCAGCTGCGCCACCCCGGACGAACCGGTCTGCGCCAGCGAACCGGAGTCCCCGTAGTCCGGGGGCGGCGTGTGGGAAGGCGGCGTCGAGGCGGACGGCGAGCTCGGGGTCGGAGTCGGGGACGGCTTCGCCTTCGGGATGTAGACCCCGGCATCGATCGTGTGGTCGACGCCGCCCGGCTTGTTCGGTGCCGTGACCGGCGCGTAGCCGTTGCACAGCCTCCCGGTGGTCGGCGGCGTCACGTTGGAGTCGTGCGCCCGGTCGGCGCCGGCTCGCGGGAGCGTGAACCGTAGCTTGTCCGCAGTGGGCCGCCCAGGCACCCCGCTGGTGTCCGCGGTGCACACGTCGAACTGGACCGTGTACTTCGCACCGGGGACGAGCTGGTACGCGGCGCCGACACCACCGAAGTAGTACTCGCCGGCGGCATCGGTCCTGGTCGTGGCGACCTGTTTGCCGTTCGCGTCCAGCAGGTTGACGGTCGCCCCGGGCAGCAGCGGCTCCGCCGGGTCCTGGATCCCGTCGCGGTCGCCGTCGAACCAGACGAGGTTGCCGATCTGGATCGGGGCGTTCGCCGCCGCGTACGCGATGTCGCCGAGCCCGCCGGCCTTGCCGAACCCGTTCTGTGCCTGGCCGACGAACTGGTACGCGTTGGCGTTCGGGGCGTTGCCCGGGCCCGCACCGGTCGTGATGTGGTGGTAACCGGTGCCTGCCGTCTCGACGTTGACGGTCGGGTCGAACTCCGTGCTGACGACCCAGTCCTGCTGCGGGATGTAGGCCACGGAGCCCAGCGCGGTCTCCTGGTGCGGTCCCTGGAAGAAGTCGCCGGGGAAGTACTCGACGACATCGGCGTCCTGGCCGCCATTGTTGGCGGGGGTGGCGTGGTTGGGGCAGTTTTCGGTGCCTTCCCACGCGTATCCACCGGTGGGAACGGCACAGACCATGGTGATGTCGCCACCGGCCATGCCGAGTTCCGACGTGTTGTTCCCGGGACGGGGGTCGAGCCCCCTGGCGCTGAGCACGTCCATGAACCGGTCGCGGAACCCCAGGATCATCGAGCCGTCGCGGCCGAAGGCGAGGGAGGCGAGCTCCGGCTGCGGATCGATGAAGGCGTTGCCCGCCTTCCGTTCGTCCCACGTGGTCAGGGCGGTGTTCCATGGGTTCCAGCGGGTGGCCTGGGGAGCGGCACCCGCTGCGGTGAAGACGGTGCCGCGCTTGTCGGTGAGCGTGTGGGTCAGCACCGTGGTGAACCGCTTGCCGTCGTAGGCGTAGACGACGGCCTTCAGGTCCGTGCGCTGCTGTGTGCTCTCGGCGCTGCACACACCGCCGACGTACAGCGTGTTGTCGTGGGCTTCCAGGCCGAACGGCCGCCAGTCACCGGGGCTCGCGCACCCCGGGTCCGGGATGGGCGTGGTCGCCACGGGCGCCGCGGCCGTGGCCTTTGTCGCGTCGAAGCTCACCAGGCTGCGGGTCAGCAGGTTCACCGCGTACAGCGTGGAGCCGTCCTCCGAGAGGGCCAGGGCGCCGATGCTCTCCTTGCCCGGAGCGTCGGTGAATCCCGGATCCTTGTTCATGTCGGTGTCGTGCGGCGTCCGGGCGGCATCCGGCACCTGCGCGAACAGCTTCGGTGCGCCGGAGCCGCCGACCGGCACCGTGTAGATCGCGCCGGGGCCCTCCGGCCCGTACGGGGCGAACCGGCGGGCGAACGCGCTCTGGAA
The DNA here is from genome assembly GCF_055560575.1 of Streptomyces sp. NPDC023157. Classification (NCBI taxonomy): domain Bacteria; kingdom Bacillati; phylum Actinomycetota; class Actinomycetes; order Kitasatosporales; family Streptomycetaceae; genus Streptomyces; species Streptomyces sp. NPDC023157. The sequence continues at coordinate 365,512 of NZ_JBVHIL010000003.1, read as the reverse complement.
CAGCCGGGTGCGGTACCTGTCGTAGGCCAGCCCGAACGTCGTGCCCACCTGAGCCTGCGTGGCCAGCGTTTCCGGACACGCCACCCCGGTGGGACAGGTGCCCCTGGTCTGCGTCCCGAACGCCACCAGGGCCCGGGTGTCCGCTCCGGTGGCCCCGTTCTGGACCGGCACGAAGTACCGTGAGTCCGGCAGTGCGTAGTCGGCCGGGTTCCACACGCCCGTCACCACCGAGGCGTTCGTTCCGCCGGAGACGTCCACGAACGACGTGAAGCTGTCGAAGTGGTTCTCCGCCGTCGACGCGGGCGCCGCCCGCAGATAGCCGTTGTACGGCGCGGGGACGCTGACGTCGACGCGGTACCGGCCGCCGCGCAGCACCGTCGACCGCGACACCACCACTTTTCCGGTGGTGTCCGTGACGCCGGTGACGGTGCGCCCGGCGGGGTCGGAGATCTTCACCTTCATGCCGCGTTGCGGCACGTCCATCGTCGCGTTGATCACGCCGGTACCGAAGAAGTCGCGCAGCACCTCGACCGTCAGCGTGCCGTCCTCGGGCGAGGCGGCGACTGGTCCGGCCGTCGCCCCCAGGGCGCCACCCGCCAGCAATAGAACAGATAACCCTACGCGCGCCAGCGGCCCCGCACGCCTCGGGACCGTTCGGTGCGAGTCACTGTCGAATCGGTTCATGGCATCACTCTCCATGCACGGAAAGGAAAAGGACCATCGCTGCCGGGTGGACCTCTTCGCGATGATTTCTTGAGGGGTTTACGGGCGAGCCGTAGAGGTCGCAGGTCAGGAAGGCGTACACAGGTCCAACACCGCGGGCGGAGCTTCCCTGCGTGTTCATACAGTGCAGTTCAACCGCGGCACCCTCCACCGTCGACCTCGCCGACCGCCGTCGTGAGCGGCGCGCGACACTCTAGGCGCAGACGCTTCGCCGCCACCAGCAGAATTCTGAAATCCATCGGAATCAGCGATATTCCTGAGCGTCCGAGAAGAGCGACCGAAAGAATATGCGAATTCGGCGCGATGGCCGAATCCGAAGCCTTTGTCTGCGCAATGAGCGCAGGTGCGCCATTTCCACACGACGACTTCCGGCCGTGACGCCTTCGACCGACAGACGGCCGATGCCGATCCCGCTCCCACACGTGAGCAGCCGCGCGGCGCCGGGGGGCAGGTCCGATCGGGATCCGCCCGGCGGGCACCGGGCAGGTGCACCACAAGGAGCGTGAAGGTGGCCAGCGCGACGTTGCGTGCCGCGGCGTCGAGGCCGTTCTCCGGCGACGGTACGGAGATCGCGACGCGCCGGGCGGTCCTCGCCGACGTCGCCGCTCCCCTGCTGTACGAACGGCTACCGATGCCCTCGTCGCGCGCCTGCGCGACCGCGGGGGCGACGCGGATCATGGCGGTGCCGTTCAACGTCTCCTGCGGCACCTGCTTCATGTGCCGACGGGGCCTTCACTCGCAGTGCGAGACGACCCAGGTCCACGAGCACGGCAGCGGCGCGAGCCTCTTCGGGTACACGAAGCTCTACGGCCAGGTCCCCGGCGGGACAGGCCGAGTACCTGCGCGTCCCCTTCGCCGACACGCTCCCGATCCGTGTTCCCGAGGGACCGCCGGACGAACGGTTCGTGTACCTCTCGGACGTCCTGCCGACGGCCTGGCAGGCGGTCGTCTACGCCGACGTCCCGCGCGGCGGCAGCGTCGCCGTCCTGGGTCTCGGGCCCATCGGCGACATGTGCACCCGCGTCGCCGCCCATCGCGGGGCCGGTCAGGTGATCGGCATCGACCTGGTGCCCGAACGGCTGGCCCGCGCCGCCGGCCACGGCGTACAGATCCACGACCTGTCCCAGTACGGAGACCAGCTCGTCGACGCGGTCCGCGACACGACCGGCGGCCGCGGCCCGGACTCCGTGATCGACGCCGTCGGCATGGAGGCCCACGGCAGTGCCGGAGTCAAAGCCGCGCAGACCGCGACCGGCCTGCTCCCGGACGCCCTGGCCTCCGCTCTGATGAAGAAGGCCGGAGTGGACAAGCTGGGCGCCCTGAAGCTCGCCATCGAACTCGTACGCCGCGGCGGCGTGAGCCCGGCGTTTCCGCACCCTTGCGGTGGGCAGGCGCGGAGGCGGGTCCGCCCCGCCCGGACATAGCAGGGAGCGGGGCGGACCCCCGGGTGCGCGCCGTGCTCGGCGACGTGGTCTTCCGTACGGACGTCCTGGCCGCCAGCGGTCTGGACGATCCCGCCTCCTAACACGGGATCATCGAGGAAGCGCGGAAGCTCATGGCCGAGGCCGTGGGCGCCGATCACGCCTTCTTCTCCACCTGCGGCGGCTCGCTGTACGTGAAGCCCGCCATGCTCTCGGTCGCCGGGCCGTACGAGGAGCCGGTGCTCGGCGGGACGCGTACAAGTCGGTGGTGTCGGGTCTCGTCGTGTCCGACATCCGTCCCGTGTCCAGAGCGGCCGGCCAACGCAAGACCTACCTCGACCAGGGCCGAACGCGGCCGGTCGGTCCGCTGAGCGCGACGGCGGGTCAGTCCCGGGATCTGCTCAACGAAACTCTCCCGTTCACAGGAGGTGTCCGCGCAGATGAACCGGCGAACTTGCAGGCGCAGCACCACATGTCTTCCCGCGCTGGGCAGATCAGCAGGAAACCGCAGGTAGGACCCATGAACCGGGTTCGGCCGCCTTCCGCAGCCCGGACCCTCAGCACCCTCTTCCGCTCGGGAGACGACGCCGGCACCAAGGAGATCACGGGGCGTCTGCTCGGCGGCCTGGGGTGACCTGATGCCTCCCGGTTCGACCTGGGAGGCATCGGGACCGCACGCGGGCAGCAGCACTTCGCGCTGCTGTTCTCCGGGGTGGCGAAGGGGGGGCGCACGCGTTCAACATCACGGTGCTGCCCCGGCAGCAGTTCCTGAGCGGGGCGAGCGGGGCGGGGGCGGGGTCAGCCGGCCGGCGAGTCGCTGACCTTGCCCACCGGGCTGATCTCCAGCTTCCCGCCGTCCTGGCCGTCAGTGACGGGGAGAGTGCCCGCCGGCCACCTCAGGGTGACGTGCTTGGTCTCGTTCGGGGGCGTCACCACGATGTCGGTCAGCTTCACGCCAGAGCCGCCGCTGTTGTTGACCGGGAACGTGATGTTGAAGGCGGCGGTCTCGCCCTCCTTGAGGAGCTGCGGCCGGGCCTGCTCGCCGTTGCGCTTCACGGAGAAGGTGTCGCCCTGGGACGTCTTCAGGTCGACACCCGCGAAGCCGCTGATGCGGCAGTTGCCGCCGCCGCTGTTCTTGAAGGAGACGGTGACGACGCCTTCCGTCTTGTCCGTGGTGTTGTCGGCGGCGGCGACCTCGAGCGCGTCGGTGCGGCAGATGTCGACCTTGCCGTGGCTGTTGCCACCGGTGCTGGTGTCGGTGCCCTGGCCGCTCCCGCCGGTGCCGGTGCCGGCGCTCTTGCCGCTCCCGCCGGTGCCGGTGCCGGCGCTCTGGTCCGCCTGGTCCGCCCCGCCGGTGCCGCCCGCCTTGTCCGCCGACGCGGTGGGGCTGGCCTGCGTGCTGTCCGACGCGTTGTCGTCGCCGTTGCAGGCGGTGAGCGAGAGTGCGGCCACGAGGCCGATGGCGGCGGCGACGGCCTTGCGGGTGTGCAGCATGATTCCCCCGGGATGCGGTGCGGTCTGTGCGGTCTGGGTGATGCCGTGGAGCGTAGCTATTTGTACCGCGCGGTAAGTTACGAACCGTCAGTGATCATGTCCGCGTTCAGTCACAGATGGGGCCGCGCTCCGGCGGCTAGGCCGTGTCCGTAAAGTCGGTGGCTTGTTACCCCGTTCGTGGTGCGTCGACAGGAACTAACGGATTGCGGGCGCCTGCGGTACACCAATCTTCGGCCCGTATCCGCGTCTACGGCGAAGCCGAGGGCAGCTCATTCGCAACGACCGAGGTCGGCACAGCGCCGCGCACTGGCTCCGGAGGCCGTGTCCTCTTTTCGCGTTTACCACAGGTCAGCGGCGGCCGAGGCGCTGCGGGACTTCGACATCACGACCGCCCGTGCCTGCGCCGCCGGAGGACTTGGGCCGGATCACCCGCTCTGGGACTACGTGCCTGACGGCGAGAGGGCGTACGTACGCCAGGAGTACGCCTCCTGGCAGGCGGTCGAGTAACACGGCCGTCCCCGGGTAACCCCCGCAGCGCACTCAGGCGCGAGCCGACCCGCTGGTGGGTCCGCGGCCTCAGGCGGCCTTGTACATGTGGGCCTGCCCGCCGCGCCACTCCACCCAGAGTGGATCGTCGAGCAGTGCCTCCGCTTCCTCCAGGCCCGCGCGCCGCAGGAACTCAAGGACATCCTTGTCATTGTGGGCCAGGCCGAGGATGCCGCCCTGGCGGACGGTGACTCGTCTCCCGCCCGAGGGCGAAGGCGGGTGCACGACTATAGGGGCGGGCTTCATATGTCCAGGATGCTCCGGGTCTGCCGGTGGGGCGAACTCCGGCACTGACACCCCTTCCTCGCCAACCGCCGGTCATCCGTCACATGACACAGAGCCTGCCCAGGCGAACCCCCGCAGCGCACGGTGGGGGCGCCCACCCGGCGCGACCCGCACGCCACGACGAGCGCCGCGCTCCCGGGCCTGCGCGACCGCCCCGCGCCGGATGCGGGGAGGGATCACCAGTGCCAGGGTGGAGGAAACCGGCAAGAAGGGACGATGACGGTGAGCGGCTCCAAGGACAACGGCGACCCGCGGGTCGACGAGCAGGCCCGCGAACGGTCGGCCGAGCAGCGGAACATCACCGCGCCCACCCCGCCGGACGTACGGGATAAGGCCGCGGATGACAACGAGAACGAGAACGAGAACGAGAACGAGAACGAGGACGGCGAGGTCGCGGAGGACGGCACGGAGCCGACGACGCCGTGATGGAGGGGCAGGTGCCTGAACGGTCAGGGCACCGGCGTGACCGGGGCTGCGGCGATGGGAACCGTGCGGTGGGCTGCCCCCGCTGCCGGGGCATCGTGGGGCAGCCGGGGGCGGGTCTGCCACACCGGACAGGTCGGCAAGCCGGTAGCCGGTAGGGCGGACGTGAGAGTGTGTTCGGCCACGCACGGGCGTAGTGTGGAAAGCGTCAGGAGGCGGGTGAACGCGCACGTGGGTGCGCTCCATTCCGACCCGGAGGGTCGGTTCTTCCGCTTGTCGAACGGCTGGGACTTCTGTTTCCCGGCTCAGGTCGTTGACGTCGCGCTCGTGACGGCCCCCGTCACTACCTGAACCCGACGTAATGGCCCCTTTTCCGGCCCGCACCCGCGTTGCAGTCCGGCCTGTGCGCTGGTACCTGCCGGTCCGGCGGAAGAAGCCCTTCATGCCTGTGGAGCACACCTTCGCGGACCGCGTTCTGGCCCTGAGCCTCCCGGCCGATCTCGACGTCACCAGCCGCGCCGCCGCCGTCCTGCATGCGCAGGCGCTGGTACAGGCCCACCGCCCGCTCGGCGTCCGCCTCTACCTGCCCCACGGTCCTGCCAGTACGGCGTCGCTGAGCGTGCTCGCGCGGCTGCGACGGCTGTGCGAGGCCCTGGGCGTGCCGTTGGTGGTCACCGACGGGCCCTGGCCGCCTCCGGCGGCCGTGGCGTCCCTTCAGCAGCTGTTCGAACTCACCGGCACCGACCGCGTCTTCCTCCAGACGCCCGGACCGTGACCGGGGCGGCGGCGGGCCGATCGCAGGCGCACGTCGTAGCGTCGTGCCGTCCGGGCCGGATCTGACGTCGGCCCACCATCAGGAGGCGAAGCAGGCAGTGTGTTCGGCGCTCGTCCACGCGGTGTACTCATGCCGGACGCAGGCGCGGACGGTGCCGGGCTCGTCATCCCAGATCGGATGCCGCGGCCGAACCCCACCGCCCGCGTAGACGCCATCGGTCATCCCGTCGAAAGCACACAGCGCCTCCGCGGCCACACCGGCCCGGTCCAGCGCCCGCTCGCCCTCGGGGCGTGCCGGTGTCGGACATGTGCTGCCGACGTCCCTGTGGTCGTCGGCAGCGCGGCCCTGAGGGCCGGTCGCCGACCGATCCATGCGAATGCCGGACTTCAACGCTCCGTAGTCAGCACCAATCCAGCACGGGAGCCAGAACCGCGTCGCCAAAACGCGGCGCACCACACAAAACTGACACGCGCCTCATCGCCCTGTCGAGAGCCGTTCGGCGGGGATCGACAGGCTCGGTTCGCGCGGGCAGGGTGACAGCCCTCACCCCCGCGTCCAGAACTGTGATGTCCGGCCACATACGCCCCTGACCTGGTCATTCCTACGGTGTGGCGACACGACAACGTCCCCGTCACCCCGCTCGGAAGTGGTGCACATGGCCGCCGCGACACACGCCCCCACGCCCCCCGGTTCCCGCAAGCGCATCGTCGCCGCGTCCCTCATCGGGACCACCGTCGAGTGGTACGACAACTCATCCGAGCAGCGCTAGGACCTGCGGCTTTGCCCCTGGTGGGGCGTGCGATCCAGCACCGAACCAGCACGGGGAAATGAGGTGCTGCTTCGAGAAGGGGGGCGATGGGTGTGGGCGGTGTAGCGGGCGCCCCGGCTCCGATGGTCGGGTCACAGAGAGCGATCGACTTCCAGAGGGTCAGCTGCCGATGCCGGTTGTATCGGTACACCCCAGGTCCTTCGGAACGGCCCGGCCGGAGTCCGGCGTCGGTACGCGGTCCACGGTCGGCCCCGTCCGAGGCCCCTCCAGGAGCCGCTGCGGACCGGTACACCCCAGGTACTTCGGAATGGCCCGGCGCGGCACCCGCTGTCCGTCGGCCTCCGGGGAGAACACCGCGCGGTGGGGGATAGCGCGGGAGGGGGTGCGGTGTGGGGGGAGGGGGAGGCCGGTGGCCTCAGTGCTGGTGCTTCCCCGTGCGCAGGTGGAGCGAGCGCAGGGCGGCTTCGAGGGCGAAGCGGTGCTCCGGGTCGTGGAGCCGTTGGCCGAAGTGGTGGTCCAGGTTCCGAAGCCGGTAGCGGACCGTCTGGGCGTGCACGCCGAGCAGTTCGCCGACCTGCTCCGCCGGGGCCCGGGTGGAGACGTGGACCCGCAGTGTCTCGACCAGCCGGTCGCGCCGGGTGCCGGAGAGGGAGTCCAGCGGGGCGAGTTCACGGGCGGCGAGGTGGTCCACCAGGGCGGTGTCGGAGAGCAGCCATAACGTTGTCAGGTGCTCGTCGCAGTGGACCACGGGGGCGTCCGGCACCACGCCCTCGTCGATGAGCTGGAGCAGCCGGCGCGCCCAGCGCAGAGAGTGGGCGGCCTGCGCGGAGGGCAGGGTCGGCCCGATGACGGCGTGCACGCCGCCCAGCGCGGACTCCAGCATCGCCAGCCGCTCGCCGGAGAGGGGCCCGGGGACGAGCAGGTGCGGTTGGGGCAGGGTGGGCTCGGCCAGCACGTCCCGGTCGAGCGCGGGCGGCAGCAGTTCGGCGGCCGGCGGGCGCAGGGCGACCAGGGTGCACTCGGCGGGCATCTCCCATCCGGCCTCCTGGCACAGCGCGGCGATGGCGCCCTGGGGCAGCGGCGCCCCGGTGACCACCAGGTGGAGGAGCTGCCTTCGCCGCGCCGCCGTGTCGGAGACGCCCCGGGCCTGGACTGCCAGATAGCCCTCGCGGGAGAGCGCCTCCAGATCGTCGACGTAGGCGAAGAGCGCGTCGGCGAAGGCCAGGATCAGGGTGGGGGAGAGGTTGTAGGTGCGGCCGATGTACTTGGCCCTGCGCAGCGCGATGCGGGCACCGAGGCGGTACGCGCCCTGGAGGGAGTCGAGGTCTCGGCCCTCGTACGCCTCGACCCGGCCGAACTTGCGCAGCATGTCGTCCCGGAGCGCCGACTTCACGGTGGGGTTGGCGACCCGTTCGACAAAGGCGGTCAGCGCCTGTTCGATGCCCTGGCGGATCGCGTCGGCGTGGGGTCCGGCGAAGAGGTGGGCGTATACGGGGTAGGTCCGCTGGACCTCGACCCCGATCTCCTTGATGAGGCTCGGGATCTCCGGGCGCATCAGTTCGGCGAACTCGCGGGGGAGGGGGTCGAGCGGTTCGCCGGGGTTCGTGGGTGGTGCGATGGCGGTCATGAACCGATCCCTTGCTCTCTGGGTGACCGGTGCGGAATGAGCACGGCGCCCAACCTGGCGTGGTGGGCGCCGCCGTAACCGTCAGGTGTGTACCAACGGGGACTGTTGAAGTTAGATCAACTGCTCGGTGCTGTACACAACTTGCGTAAGAGTTGTTGATTGGAGGGGGCACCGGTCCCGGGAGTAGGCCGGTTATCGCCCCCGGATGGCCGTTACTTGACGGCGGAGTGCCAGTTCCGGGACAGGTTCTTGCCCGCGTCTGGGGCGGCGAGACCGGGCGCGAAGAGGCCGGCGAGGTGTGTCTGGGTGTTGTTGAGGATGAGCTTGTTCTTGCCGGCGGCGGAGGGCAGCCCCGTCTTGAGGTTGACGGCCGCGTCGATCACGCCGAACCAGCCCAGGCCGCAGCCGCTCGCGCCGGGGACGGCGAAGCTGTCGTCGTACTGGGTGGAGCCGAGCAGGTTGAGGCGGCTCATCTCGCCTTCCTCGTTGGGGGAACCGTCGCCGTTGAACTGCTCGAAGCCGAACTCGGGCGCGTTGGCGTTCCTCGGCCGCAGCAGGATCGGGTTGGCCTTCGACCCGATGTAGCAGTTGTCGCCCAGGAAGGGGTTCTGGAGGCGGATGCGGACCGGGACGGTCACGATCGGCTGGTCGGTCACGACGCCCGCGATCTGGTCGAAGTTCGAGGGGGCGCCGGCCGACTCCATGGTGGCCGTGATCTTGTTGAGCTTGGCGTCCGACAGCTGCCGGCAGATGTCGGTGATGAAGGGGATGTCGCTCGGACACATCAGCCCCAGCAGCCCTCCGGGCACCGTGGCCGAGTCCGCGATCAGCGAGCTGCCCGAGGTCCCCAAGACCGTGGTGGTGCCGTCGATGTTCTGGACGGCGCCGAACTGGAGGTTGGTCTTCCCGGTGGTCACCGTCGTGTTCCCCAGCTTGATGGACCCGCTGAGGGAGTACGAGACGACGCACTGCGGGGTGGCGTCGATGCCGTCCGCGGCGAGCATCGCCGGGGCGTCCACCGGGCACCGGTCGAGCGGCGCCCAGCTGCCGTTCAGCTGCGGACCGGCGGCGGTCGCGGTGCCCACGGCGGCGAAAGAGCCGAGGGCCGTGAGCGCGGAGACGACGGCCAGCTTCGTGCGGGTGGAGACGAGGGGCATGGGGGTGCCTTCCTGGGAGACGGGTGAAGGTCGGTGAAGGTCGGTGAGGGGGCCGGGGCGACGGGTCAGCGCGCGGGCTTGGGGACCTGGTACGGCTGGCCGTCGTCGGTGCACTCGGGGTCGATCGGCGGGAACGGGTTGAGGATGTTGCAGGTCTGGCCCTGGATCTGCCGGACGTAGTTGCCGGATCCGGAGATGGAGGCGGTGAGCAGCCGGTCGAGGTTCTCGCCGCCCGTGCCGCACCCCTTGAAGGCCGGGATGGTGACCTCGCCGACGAGCGGTCCGCCGCCGGTGAGGAGGTAGCCCGTGGCGGGCTCGCCCCAGACGTACTGGCCCTTGCCCACCAGCACCATGTGGTCCCCGGGGTACGTCGCGGGGTCGGGCTCGGGGGAGGAGAGCGGCTTCTCCGTGCGGCAGGAGGAACCGACGTTCAGCCGCGTGCCGTTGACCCGGACGTCGAGGACGCGCAGCACCAGGGGGGCCCGGACGTACGTCTTGCTGATGTTGTACGGCAGGGCGAGGAGGGTGTCCGAGTAGAGCGTCAGGGGGCCCGTCTGCTCCAGCACCAGGGTGGCGGTGGTCGGGGCGAACCCGAAGGTCAGGAAGGTCGCCTTGAAGGGCGGGGTCTGCTTGCGCCCCTGGGTGGAGAAGTGCCCCACCGCCTTGTTGATCAGATGGGTCTCCGGCTCGTCCTCGGTTCCCCCGGTGATGATCTCCGGTTCGGCCTGTTCCATCAGGACGCAGGTCAGCGGTATGAGGGAGGCGCCCTCCAGCTTCCGCACGTTGGAGTATCCGGTGATGTAGGCCGACAGCGACATGGGCGTCGGCTCCTTGGTGAGGCAGGAGGGCGCGGCCGGCCGGGGCGCCGGGGTGCCCGGCGTGTCGTCGTCGGCCGCCACCGGGCCCCGTCCCGCGCGCGGGTCCTTCGAGGCCGGGCGTCCCGCGTCCTTCCCGGTGTCCCGCTCCGGGAGTCCCGGGGCGGGACGCGAGGGCGACGGGGTGCCCGGGGACGGCGGCTTCGTGCCCGGTTCCCCGGTGGGGGTGCCGGTGCCGACCGGGACCTCGGCCAGCAGCGTACGGCCGTCCGGGTCCGGGGCGGGGGCGCAGGTCACGGAGAGCGAGGCGGGGGCGGTGGCCGTGCCCTCGGTCGTGCTCAGGGCGAGGTCCACGCCGAACGCGCCGGCCGTGAGCGAGAGCCCGCCGGCGGTGCCGGGCGTCAGGGACGGCACGTCCCCGGTCGTGGTGAGCGCGAGCGGCCCCTCGGCCGGGACGGCGGCGGGCTGCCCGGTGCCGCTCCACGTCGCGTCGGTCCGCTGCTCGCCCTGGGCCACGCCGACCGTGAGCCGGGTCTCCGCCCGTACGGTGGCGGCCTTGAGCGCGGTCAGTTCGGCCACGGTGGTCTCGGGGAACTCCACCGTCGTGGTGACGTCGGCGGGCAGGAGCTCCTCGCCGACCGCGACATGCTCGGGGAAGGCGGCGGTGATCCGCACGGTCGCGGCGCCCTGACCCGAGGGCAGGGCGCAGACGTAGGGCAGCGCGGCGTCGACCTTCAGCGTCCCGGCGGCGACGGCCGAGGCCGGAAGCAGGGGGGCGAGCGCCACGAACGCGGCGATCGCCGCACCGCGCACGCGGGTGCGGGTCCGGGTGGGGCGAGGGGTGGGCCGGGGGCCGTTCATCTGGTGCTCCGCTCGGGGTCGTTCGCTGACGCGGGGGTGGTGCCGGGCCGGTGGGCCGGGGGTCAGGGGGCGGTGCCGACGATCGTCGCGATGGCTCCGCCGCCTGCGAGCTTGAGCTGGTACGCGGCCTTGACGATCACGCTGCCGCCGACCGGGAAGACGGCGCCGTCGGTGGACTGGGTGATCAGCAGCTGGCCCGCGGTGCCGTCGATGACCAGCCGGCCCGTCGCGTTGGTGTACGTGGCGGACGCCTTGCCCCGGGCCCGGAAGGAGAGGGAGCCGCCGGAGACCGTCAGGTCGATGGTGTCGACGTAGCCCTTGGTGACGCCGGTCGCGGCGGTGTGGTCCTGCGCCGTGAAGGTCCACGGGGTGGTGGCCGTGACGCTGACGGGGCCCAGCACGCCGGTGCAGGGCGTCGAAGCGGTGCCGAAGGTGAAGCTGCCGAAGGTGCCGACCTGCGCGGGGTTGCCCGTGGCGCTGTGGAGGGTGGCGGTGAAGGCGGACTTGGCGCAGTTCCAGGCGTTGACGTTGGCGCTCATGGCGACGTTCGTGCTGTTCGTCCCGGCGACGAGGGCGGGCGACGGGGTGACGGTCCACACCGTCGACGGCACGGCCGAGGCCGGAGTGACGGTCAGGACGAGCGCGGCCACGGTGGCGAGGGCGGCGAGCGCGGACCTTCTTCCGGTCGGCTTCTTCATGGCGCGGGGCCTCCAGGGGCGGGGCGGTCGGGAAACGCGGACAGACCCGCGTCCGCCCGGCCGGGGTCACCGGCCGGACGGACGCGGGGTCCTGAGCCCTTACGGGTTCGAGCCGACGATGGTCGGGATGCCGGCGCTCGTCTTGAAGAGGTACGTGCCCTTGAAGGTGGGCTTGGCGCCGACCGGGACGGCCGAGCCGCAGCCGGACGAGGAGACGACGGTGAGGTCGCCGGCGAGGCTGTTCACGGCGAGCGCGCCCGTGGAGTTGGTGTAGGTGCTGGTCGCCTTGCCCGTCACGCGGAAGTTGCAGGCGCCGACGGAGACGTTGGCGTCGACGTTGCCGACGTAGCCCTTGGTGACGCCGGTCGCGGCGGTGTAGTCCTGCGCCACGATCGTCCAGGGGGTGACCGGGACGGCGGTGACGGGGCCGAGGACGCTGGTGCAGGGCGCTCCGGTGGCACCGAAGGCCATGGAGGTGATGGTGCCGACGGTCGCAGGGTTGCCGGTGGTGCTCGCACCGCTGCCCGCACCGTTCGACTTCGTACACGTCATGGCGATGCCGTTGACCGTGAGGACGACGTTGCCGCTGTTGGCGGCGGTGATGCTGGCCGGAGAGGGGCTGACGGTCCAGACCGTCGAGGGCACCGCCGAGGCCGGCGAGATCGCGAGGGCGAGGGCGGCGGAGGCGCCACCGGCGACCACGGCGAGGTTTCTGATCGACTTCTTCATGACTCTGGGACTCTCCTTGGAGACGGACCGGCAGAGGGTTGGCCGCGACGGGGACGAGCGGCCGGCGGCTCGACTTTTCCCTGGCCGCGCCATCTGACGTTACTTGCGGGAAACTTGGCTGAACAATGGCGCCGACCATGATTCTTTGAAGAGGCTGATTGCCTGTCAGGCAGGTGAGTGGCGGGCGCAATCGTGTTGGTTCCCGGGTGCGCAATGTCGACGATTATGATCGATCATGAAGCGGTTGTGAGGCGAATTCGCAGTTCCGCCCCTCCGGCGGTTGCCGGGGAAGTCGCCACGCTCTTCCGGATGACAAAGCCAAGGGCGAGATTGTGCCACCGGTGACAAGAATCCGGCCTTCCGCCCCCCATTGCAGAAAACTCCCCACTCGCGTATTGCTCCGGGAGGTTACTGGGTCGTAGCGTTCGCCGGGCGGTGCCCCGCCGCAGGTCGGCGCAGCTCTGCGAGCCACCCTGCGGCGGATGTGCCGGCCCCGGTCTCCCGGCCGGGGCGGGCACGTCTGCAGGCGGACGCCCACTCCTCCCGCCCTCCGGTGCGGGAGACCCGACTGTCTCCCCGGAGACAAGAACCGACCGCACTTTTGTCTCCCCGATGACAAATAAAGAAGCGGATCAAGGATTTTGCGCCATGCCTATTGTCCGGGTGATCGTCACCGACTTACCGTGCGCCCGCGGTGCACACCCGACGCGGGCTTGCTGGAGGTGGAATGGGAATCGAAGTAGTCGTTGAGGGTCTGACCATGTCCTTCGGCAAGCAGAACATCTGGCAGGATGTCTCGCTGACCCTGCCGGCCGGAGAGGTCAGCGTCATGCTCGGGCCTTCCGGCACCGGAAAGACGGTCTTCCTGAAATCGCTCATCGGGCTGCTCAAGCCCCAGCGCGGCCGTGTCCTCATCAATGGCGTCGACATGGTCAGCAGCCCCGAGAGGGACATTTACGAGACCCGGAAGCTCTTCGGCCTCATGTTCCAGGACGGGGCGCTCTTCGGCTCCATGACCCTGTTCGACAACATCGCCTTCCCGCTGCGCGAGCACACCCGCAAGCGGGAGTCCGAGATCCGGCGCATCGTCATGGAGCGCATCGACCTCGTCGGCCTCCTCGGCGCCGAGGGCAAGCTCCCGGGCGAGATCAGCGGCGGAATGCGCAAGCGCGCCGGTCTGGCCCGCGCCCTCGTCCTCGACCCGCAGATCGTCCTCTGCGACGAGCCGGACTCCGGCCTCGACCCGGTCCGCACCGCCTACCTCTCGCAGCTCCTCATCGACCTCAACGCGCGGATCGACGCGACGATGCTGATCGTCACCCACAACCTGGACATCGCCGCCACCGTCCCCGACAACATGGGGATGTTCTTCCGGCGCAACCTGGTCACCTTCGGCCCCCGCGAAGTCCTCCTGACCAGCGAGGAACCGGTCGTCACCCAGTTCCTCGCGGGCCGCCGCGAAGGGCCCATCGGCATGTCCGAGGAGAAGGACGCCGCTACCCTCGCCGCCGAGGCCGACGCCGCCGCCCCGCACCTGACGGCCGGCCCCCGCACCATCGTGCCGCAGCTGGAACCCTCGCCCGGCCTCCCGCCGCGCGCCGCGGTGGCGCGCCGCCGGGAACGGGTCCTCGGCATGCTCGACCAGCTCCCGCCCGCCGCCCGCACCGCCATCCAGGACACCTACGCGCGCGGCGGCGCCGCCCCCGCCCTGACCGAGCCGGCCGCCGGGAGCGGCTCGTGATCGGCGGGGCGCTGCGGCAGACCGGACGCCTCTTCGCCCTCGCCGCCGAGGTGAGCCGGGCCGTCTTCCGACGCCCCTTCCAGTTCCGCGAGTTCGTCGAGCAGTTCTGGTTCGTCGCCAGCGTCACCATCCTGCCGGCCGCCCTCGTCTCCATCCCCTTCGGCGCCGTCATCGCCCTCCAGGTCGGCTCGCTCACCCAGCAGCTCGGCGCCCAGTCCTTCACCGGCGGCGCCAGCGTCCTCGCCGTCATCCAGCAGGCCAGCCCGCTCATTGTCGCCCTGCTGATCGCCGGCGCGGGCGGCTCCGCGATCTGCGCCGACCTCGGCTCCCGCAAGATCCGCGAGGAGCTGGACGCGATGGAGGTCATGGGCGTCTCGCCGGTCCAGCGGCTGGTCGTCCCCAGGGTCCTCGCCACCATGGGCGTCGCCGTGCTCCTCAACGGCATGGTCTCCGTCGTCGGCACCCTCGGCGGCTACTTCTTCAACATCGTCCTCCAGGGCGGCACCCCCGGCGCGTACCTCTCCAGCTTCTCCGCCCTCGCCCAGCTCCCCGACCTCTACATCAGCGAACTCAAGGCGCTGATCTTCGGGTTCATCGCGGGCATCGTCGCCGCCTACCGCGGCCTCAACCCGCGCGGCGGCCCCAAGGGCGTCGGCGACGCCGTCAACCAGTCCGTCGTCATCACCTTCCTCCTGCTGTTCTTCGTCAACATGGTGCTGACGGGCATCTACCTCCAGATCGTCCCGCCGAAGGGAGGCTGAGGCCGATGGCCTCCCCGTTCGCCTGGCTCGACCGGTCCGGTGACCAGTTCCTGTTCTACGTGCGCGCCCTGCTCTGGGTCCCCCGGACCCTGCGCCGCTACCTCAAGGAAGTGCAGCGGCTCCTCGCCGAGGTCGCCTTCGGCTCCGGAGGGCTCGGCGTCATCGGCGGCACCATCGGCGTCATGATCGCCATGACGCTGTTCACCGGCACCGTCGTGGGCCTCCAGGGCTACGCCGCCCTCGACCAGATCGGCACCGCCGCCTTCACCGGCTTCGTCTCCGCCTACTTCAACACCCGGGAGATCGCGCCGCTCGTCGCCGGACTCGCCCTTTCCGCCACCGTCGGCGCGGGCTTCACCGCCCAGCTCGGCGCCATGCGCATCAACGAGGAGGTCGACGCCCTCGAAGGCATGGGCATCCGCTCCATGCCGTACCTGGTCACCACCCGGATCATCGCCGGCGTCGTCGCCATCGTCCCGCTCTACGCGATCGGACTGCTCTCCTCCTACCTGGCCTCCCGCTACGTGACCGTCCTCTTCAACGGCCAGTCCCAGGGCACCTATGACCACTACTTCAACCTCTTCCTGTCCCCGACGGACGTCCTCCTCTCGGTGCTCAAAGTGCTGATCTTCAGCGTGATGGTGATCGTCGCCCACTGCTACTACGGCTTCCGCGCCTCCGGCGGCCCCGCCGGCGTCGGCATCGCCGTCGGCCGCTCCGTGCGCAACGCCATCGTGCTGATCAGCGTCACCGACTTCTTTCTGTCGCTGGCCCTCTGGGGCGCGACCACGACTGTGAAGGTGGCGGGGTGAGATGAGCGACCCACGCGGCGGGACCACCCGCCTCCGGCTCGCCGGAATCGTCTTCCTGCTGGTGCCCGCCCTGCTGGCCTGGCTCGCGGTCGCCGTCTACCAGAAGCGCTTCACGGACTCCGACCCGGTCGTCGTCGAGACCGGCAGCGTCGGCAACGAGATGCACCTCGGTGCCGAGGTCAAGCTCCGGGGCGTCGTGATCGGCGAGGTCCGCGCCATCGACGCCAGCGGCGAAGGCGCCCGCCTCACCCTCGCCATGAAGCCCGGCGCCCTGGACCACGTCCCCGCCGACGTCCGCGCCCAGATGCTGCCGACCACCCTCTTCGGCGAACGGTTCGTCGCCCTCGTCCCGCCCGAGACCTCCTCGGGCGGGAGGCTGGCCCCCGGCTCCGTCATCCCGCAGGACCGTTCCAGCAACGCCGTCGAACTCCAGCAGGTCCTCGACAACGTCCTGCCCATGCTCACCGCCGTCCAGCCGCAGAAGCTCTCCGCGACCCTCTCGGCCGTCTCCCAGGCCCTCGAAGGACGCGGCGAGAAGCTCGGCGAAACCCTCGCCACGCTCGACGCCCACCTGCGGAAGTTCAACCCCCAACTGCCCACGCTCAACCGCGACCTGAAAGAACTCGTGAAGGTCAGCCACCTCTACGCGGACGCCGCCCCGGACATCGTCACCGCGCTCACCGACTTCACCACCACCAGCGGCACCCTCGCCGAGCAGGAGAGCCGGCTCGCCGAGACCATCGGCGCCACCACCCGGACCTCCCAGGACCTCACCACCTTCCTGCGGCAGAACAAGGAGAACATCATCCGGCTCAGCGCCACCAGCCGGCCGACCCTGGAACTCCTCGCCGAGTACTCCTCGTCCTTCCCCTGCACCCTGCGCACCCTGGCCCAGTTCGTCCCCGCCATGGACAAGGCGCTCGGCAAGGGCACCGACCGGCCAGGACTCCACATCGAGGTCACCACCGTGCCCTCGCGAGGCGCGTACGTCCCCGGCCGCGACACCCCCTCCTACGGTTCCGGCGGCGGCCCCCGCTGCTACCCCGTGCCCTACCTCGGCACCTCCGTCACCCCCGCCGCGCGCTCCTCCGAGGCCGCCGCGCAAGACCTCGGCCCGGCCAACTCCCCGCAGGAGAACGACCTCGTCACCGAACTCCTCGCCCCCGCCGCGCGCACGGCCCCGGGCGACCTGCCCGACTGGAGCAGCCTGCTGGCCGGCCCCGCCTTCCGCGGAGCGGAGGTGACCTTGCGATGACGTCCCCGACCGATCACACCCGCCGCCCCGGCCTCACCGGCACGCTCGTCAAGTCCCTCGTCTTCGTCCTGGTCACGGCGCTCGCCACCGCCGTCCTCGGCCTCAGTATCGCCAACACCGGAGTCGGCTCGCGGACCCTCTCCTACAAGGCGCTCTTCACCGACGTCACCGGCCTCGTCAAGGGCGACTCCGTCCGCATCGCCGGCGTCAAGGTCGGCGAGGTCACCGACGTGCGCGTGGTCCAGCGCCGCACCGCCCAGGTCACCTTCACCGTCCGCGAGGACCGCGCCCTGCCCCGCTCGGCCACCGCCGCCGTCAAGTACCTCAACATGGTCGGACAGCGGTACGTCTCCCTGGCCCGGGGCAGCGGCGAGATCGCCGGCACCCTCCGGGACGGCGACACCATCCCGCTCGACCGCACCACCCCCGCCCTCGACCTGACCCTCCTCTTCAACGGCTTCAAGCCGCTCTTCGAGGGACTCTCGCCCGCCGACGTCAACGACCTCGCCGACTCCCTCGTCCAGGTGCTCCAAGGCGAGAGCGGCACCGTCGACAGCCTGATGCGGCACATCGGCTCCCTCACCCGGACCGTCGCCGCCAAGGACCAGGTCATCGGCCGGGTCGTCACCAACCTCAACACCGTCCTCACCACCATCAACAACCGCGAGGCCGCCTTCGACGACCTCGTCGTCACCCTCCAGAAGCTCGTCACCGGCTTCAACACCGACCGCAAGCCGCTCGGCCAGGCCGTCCAGGCCGTCGGCGACCTCGCCACCACCACCGCCGGGCTCTTCCAGGAAGGCCGCGCCCCGCTCAAGAAGGACATCCGCGAGCTCGGCCGCCTCTCCGGCACCCTCGGCGCGCACGCCCCCGACATCGAGGCCTTCCTCGCCCACACCCCCGGCAAGATGACCGCCCTCGCCCGCCTCTCCTCCTACGGGTCCTGGTTCAACCTCTACCTGTGCGAGGCACGCGTCACCGGCGTGGGCACCTCCGACGGCTCCAAGCCGCCGACCGGCATCGCCGTGACCGAATCGAGGTGCCGCGGATGAGCCCCCGCACCGGACTCAAGCCCGTGAAGGAGCGCAACCCGATCGCCGTCGCCGTCGTGGGCCTGGTCGTCCTCGCCCTCCTCGCCACCGTCGCCTACAACGCCGACCGGCTCCCCTTCGCCCGCGGCGGCACCGCCTACAGCGCCGACTTCTCCGAGGCCGCCGGACTCGACACCGGCGACGAGGTCCGCATCGCCGGCGTCAAGGTCGGCGAGGTCACCGGCGTCGCCCTCGACGGCCCCAAGGTCAAGGTCACCTTCGAGGTCGGCGACGCCTGGGTCGGCGACCGCTCCACCGCCGCCATCGCCATCAAGACCCTCCTCGGCGAGAAGTACCTGGCCCTCGACCCGCTGGGCTCCGCGCCCCAGAACCCCGGCACCCGCATCCCGCAGACCCGCACCACCTCCCCCTACGACGTCACCGAGGCCTTCCAGGACCTCAGCCGCACCAGCGACGCCATCGACACCAAGAAGCTCGCCGAGAGCTTCGAGACGATCTCCGACACCTTCAAAGACTCCCCGCCGCACGTGCGCAGCGCCGCCGAGGGCCTCTCCGCCCTGTCGAGGACCGTCTCCAAGCGCGACGCCGAACTCGCCCGCCTCCTGGAGAACAGCAACCGGTTCACCAAGACCCTCGCGGACAAGAAGTCCAGCTTCGAGATCCTCCTGGAGGACGGCGGCTCCCTCCTGGGCGAGCTCCGCAAGCGCCGCGAGGCCATCCGCTCCCTCCTCAAAGGCAGCCGCGCCCTCGGCACCGAGCTCAGCGGCCTCGTCGGCGACAACGAGCGCCAGCTCGGCCCCACCCTGAAGGCCCTCGGCCGGGTCACCGCGGTGCTGGAGAAGAACAGCGGCCAGCTCGACAAGACGCTCGCGCTCGTCGGCCCGTACTACCGGCTCGTCGGCAACACCCTCGGCAACGGCCGCTGGTTCGACAGCTACCTGTGCGGTGTGGTGCCCCGCACCTACCTGCCCGAGGGCTCCCAGCCCACGACCGGATGCATGCCGCCGAAGCAGAAGGCGGCCGCCCAGGGGAGCGGTGAGTGATGGCCAGAGCCAGAAGACCCCTCGTGGCGGGCGTCGCCCTCGTGGTGCTCGCGGCCGGCGGACTCGCCGCCGGGGGCGTCCTCGAAGCCGACGGCACCCGCGTCACCGCCTGGTTCGACCAGGCGGTCGGCGTCTACGCCGGCTCCGACCTGCGCATCCTCGGCGTCCGCGTCGGCGAGGTCGAGTCGGTCCGCCCGGAGGGCACCCGGGTCCGCGTCCGGCTCCGCCTCGACGAGGGGGTCCGCGTCCCCACCGACGCCCGCGCCGTCGTCGTCGCCCCCAGCATCGTCGCCGACCGCTACGTCCAGCTCACCCCCGCCTACAGCAGTGGCCCCGCCCTCGCCGACGGAGCCGAACTCCCCGCCTCCCGCAACCGGGTCCCCGTCGAGATCGACCAGCTCTACCGGTCCATCACCGAGCTCGGCGACGCCCTCGGACCCAAGGGGGCCAACGCAGAGGGAGCTCTCTCGGATCTCCTGAACACCGGAGCGAAGAACCTGAAGGGCAACGGCGCCGCCATCGGCACCTCCATCGAACAGTTCGGCAAGGCCACCAAGACGCTCGACGGCAGCAGCGACGACCTGTTCGCCGCCCTCGGCCAGCTCCAGACCTTCACCACCATGCTCAAGGAGAAGGACGGCGACGTCCGGACCGCCCAGGAACGCCTCGACGAGGTCGTCGGCTATTTCGCCGAGAACAAGGACGACCTCTCCGGCGCGCTCAAGGAACTCGCCAAGGCCCTCGCCCGGGTCAAGACCTTCATCAAGGAGAACAGGGGCGAGCTCAAGAAGAACGTGGGCCGGCTCGTGCCCCTCACCCAGACCCTCGTCGACCAGCGCGCCTCCCTCGCCGAGGCCCTGGACACCGCCCCGCTCGCCGCCGGCAACCTCGTCAACGCCTACGACCGGGACACCCGCACCCTCACCGGCCGCGCCAACCTCAACGAGATCGGCCTGGGCGGCCCCCTGCTCCCGCTGCCGGTCACCGGCGGCGGCGCGACGAGCGGCGGGAGGGAGGGGCGATGAAGCGCGCACTGCCCTCCCGCAGGGCCGCCGGCGCCGGAGCCGCCGGAGCGGTCGCCCTCGGCCTCGGCCTCGCGGCTGTCCTGGGCCTGCTGCCCGGCACCCCGTTCCGCTTCGACGGCGTCGAGGACCTGCCACTCCCCGGCGGCGCCGACCTCGGCTCCCACCCCTACACCGTCACCGCCGAACTCACCGACGTCCTCAGCCTCGTGCCGCAGGCCGCGGTGAAGGTCAACGACGTCGCCGTCGGCCGCGTCACCCGCATCGAGCCGGGCTCCGACGGCTGGACCGCCCGCGTCACCCTCAGGATCAACGGCGACGTCCGGCTGCCCGCCGACGCCAACGCCCGCCTGGAGCAGTCCAGCCTCCTCGGCGAGAAGTACATCCAGCTAGTCGCCCCCCTCCGCACCGGTACGAGCACCGGCACCGGCACCGGCGCGGACGGCGTCCGGCAGACCTCGGCCGGCCGGGACGACGGCCCCCGCCTGGCCGACGGCGCCGTCATCCCGCTCGCCCGCACCAGCCGCAACACCGAGGTCGAAGAGGTCTTCGGCGCCCTCTCCCTGCTCCTCAACGGCGGCGGCGTCAACCAGCTCAAGACCATCACCCGCGAACTCAACAAGGCCCTCGGCGGCCGCGAACCCGAGGTCCGCTCCATGCTCAACCGGGTCGACACCCTGGTGAAGAACCTCGACGAGCACCGCGAGGACATCACCGGCGCCCTCGACGCCCTCAACCGACTCTCCACCACCCTCGCAGGCCGCAAGGACGACATCGACACCGTCCTCACCGGCCTCTCGCCCGGCCTGAAGACGCTGGAGAACCAGCGTGGCTCCCTCATCACCATGCTGCGCTCCCTGGACACCCTCTCCGGGGTCGCCGTCTCCACCGTCAACTCCAGCAAGAAGGACATGGTCGCCGACCTCAAGGCCCTCGCGCCGACCCTGAAGGCACTCGCCGACGCCGGTGCCGACCTGCCCGACTCGCTCCAGGTCCTCCTCACGTACCCCTTCACCGACGAGGTGATGCGGGGCATCAAGGGCGACTACCTCAACACCTACCTGCACCTCGCCGCCGCCCCCGGCACCGAGGTCATCCCGCCTCTGATCCCCCGGGACGAGACACCGACCTCGCCCCCCACACCCCCCGAGGAGACGCCGGGCCCCGAGGAGCCGCCGGCCCCTGAGGAGGGCACCCTCCGGCAGGGCGGACGCGCCGCCACCGGCCTGCCGCTGCCCCCGGTCACCACCCCCGCGGACGGAGGCAACCGCCGATGATCACGCGTACCGTCTGGCTCAAGAACATCGCCTTCCTCGTCATCGCCGTCCTCGTCCTCGGCTACCTCGGCATCCGCTACGCCGACCTCGGCCGCTTCGCCGGGGTCGCCGACCACTACACCGTCCGGGTCCACCTGGCCCGCACCGGCGGCCTCTTCACCCACTCCGACGTCACCTACCGGGGCGTCTCCGTCGGCCGCGTCGGAGCCATCGACCTCACCGCCGACGGCGTCGTGGCCGAGCTCCGCATCAAGCGGTCCGCCCCCCGCATCCCCGCCGACGCGAAGGCCGTCGTGGCCGGGCTCTCCGCCGTCGGCGAGCAGTACATCGACCTCCGCCCGGAGAGCGACGGCGGTCCCTACCTCGCCGAGGGCGCCACCATCGACCAGATCGACACCCAGGTGCCCGCCCCCGTCACCGACGTCCTCGCCAGCATGAACGACCTCACCCGCTCCGTACCGCTGGACTCCCTGCGCACCGTCGTCGACGAACTCGGCACGGCGTTCGACGGCCACGGCGACGACCTCCAGGCCCTCCTGGACAACGGCAGCCGCTTCATCGAGGCCGCCGACCGCTCGCTGCCCGCCACGACCCGGCTCATCGACGACGGCGAAGTGGTGCTGCGCACCCAGGCCGACGAGAGCCGCGCCATCCGGGGCTTCGCCACCGGCGCCCGCGACCTCGCCGCCGCCCTCAAGGGCTCCGACGCCGACCTGCGCCGCGTCCTCGCCACCGCCCCCGAGGCCACCGGCCAGGTCAGCGGCCTGCTGCGCGACGTCGACCCCAGCCTCGGCGTCGTCCTCGCCAACCTCCTCACCACCTCCGACATCGCCGTCACCCGGCAGCGCGGCACCGAGGAACTCCTCGTCAAGCTCCCCGCGGCCGTCGCCGCCGGAGCCTCCGCCGTCCACGACGGCCGCCTCAACGTCGGCATGGCCGTCACCTTCTTCAAGCCGCTGCCCTGCACCTCGGGCTACGGCGCCACCCGCTACCGCAACGGCCTCGACCTCGGCACCGCGCCCGCCCTGAACACGGGGGCCTCCTGCACCGCCCCCGCCTCCTCGGGGATGAACGTGCGCGGCTCGGCCCACGCCCCCGGAGGGGGCACCGTCCCCGAGCCCGCCTGGCCCGGCTCGCTCCCCTCCGGCACCGCGCCCGGCGCCCGGACCACCCTGCCCGGCGCGCTCGCCCTGCCCGGCCAGGGCGCCGCCCCGACGGATCTGGCCGGCCTCCTCGGCCTGGACGACCGGAGCGGCCGGTGAAGCGCGCCCGCGCCGCCGCAGTCGGCGCCCTCGTCCTCGCCCTCGGCTTCTGCGGCACCGGCGCCTGGACCTACGCCCAGGCGCGTGCCGACGAGGAACTGGCCTTCGGCCGGGAGCGGGACACCGCGCTCGCCGAGGGCCGTGCCCGCCTCACCGTCCTGCACACCCTCGACGCCTCGACCCGCGCTAAGGCGGAGGCCGACATCCGGGCCTGGAGCGACGCCTCCACCGGCCCCCTCCACACCGAACTGGGCCGCATCCGGCCCGCCGTGGGGGCCTCCGCCCGCGCCACGATCACCGACGCCGCCCTCACCGCGCTCGACGCCCGGGCGGGGACGGCGAAGCTCATCGCGACCCTCCGCGTCGACGTCACCCCCCGGGGCTCCGCCGCCGCGACCACCGACCGCAAACGGCTCGAGGCCGTCCTGATCCGTACGGGAGAGGACACCTGGAAGGTCTCGGCACTGAGCGCGGTCCCCGTCACCCCCGCCGGGAAGGGAGAGGGCCGGTGACCCGACTGCTGAAGGAATCGACGGCCGACGACACCCCCGCCGACACCACCAGTACCACCGATACCGACACCACTGACACCACTGACACCACCAGCCCTACCGACACCGACACCGGTGCCGTATCCGCCGGGGAGGACTGCGGCGACGGGGCCCAAGAGGCGGAGCGGCGCCGCCCCTTCTCCTGGCGCGGGACCGCTGTCGTCGCGGCCGTCGTCGCCCTCCTCCTCGGCGGGGGTGCCTTCCTCTACGGGGCGCACCAGCTGCGGTCCACCCCGTCCGCGCAGAACCGGGCCCTCACCGACGCCGGGGCCACCGACCGCGTCGGCGGCGAGGTCGCCGAGGGCCTCGCCCGGATCTTCTCCTACACCCCGGCCGGTACCGAGACCGCCGAGCGCTCCGCCCGCACCGTCCTGACCGGCCGTGCGGCCCGCCAGTACGCGCAGCTGATCGCCCAGGTCCGCGCGAACCTGGTCGCCCAGAAGATCACCCTCACCACCCAGACCGTCCGCACCGGCGTGATCGAGCTCGACGGGGACCGCGCCCGCCTCCTCGTCTTCCTCGACCAGACCTCCCGGCGGGACGGAGGCGCGGTCACCTCCGCCGCCGCCCAGCTCACCGTCACCGCGCAGTTCCAGGACGACCGGTGGCTGATCACCGACATCAAGGCCCGCTGAGCCGCGAGCGGAAGAAGGAAGAACCCATGAAACGCCTGGTACGCACCACGAGGGGCAGCCGGCCCGCGCTGGCCACGGCCCTCGTGCTCACCCTCGTCGCCGGAGGCTTCGCGGCCTGGCAGGGCCAGAGCTGGTACGCCGCTGCCCACGACGACTCCGCCGCCTACGCGGCGCAGCGCGACCGGGCGCTCGCGGCGGGACAGCAGGCGGTGCAGAACCTCAACACGCTCGACCACCGGCGCGTCGACCAGGGCCTCGACCTCTGGGAGTCCTCCACCACCGGGGAGCTCCACCAAGAACTCGTCCAGGGCCGCAAGGAGTTCGCCGGACAGGTCAAGGAGGCGCGGACGGTGACCAGCGCCCGGGTGCTCTCCGGCGCCGTCACCGAACTCGACGACCGGGCGGGCCGCGCCCGGATGCTCGTCGCCCTGCGCGTCACCGTCACGACGCCCGACGACAAGAGCACCGACAAGGACAGTCGCATGTTGGGCGAGCTGACCCGCGTCGACGGCCAGTGGAAGCTCAGCGGCCTGGGCCAGGCCCCCGTGGGCGGTACGGCCTCCGGCGGCTGACCGGGCCCGTACCGAGAGAGCCGCCCCCGCCGAAAGGACTGACACGCACCATGTCGACGACCCGACACCACCTCAACCGCCAGCGCCGCCGCCAGGCCCTCGGCGACCTCGCGTCCCCGGCGCGCCCCGCCGGGGACGTCCTCACAAAACCCGCGGCGGACCGTGCGGGCGAACCCGGACGGAAGCCTGTACGCGAACGCGGACGGAAGCCCGGAGAAGAACCCCTGGAGGAGTCCGGCGGGGAGGGGACGCCGCAGGCCCGGAAGGCGTCGGGCGGGCCGCGTCCCCGCCGCGCCGCGCCGCTCGTGGTCCTCTGCGTCCTGACCCTGCTCCTCGGCGGCTTCGCCGGATGGGCACACAGCAGGGCGGGCGCGCTCCGCGGCGACCCGGAGCGCGCCAACACCGCCCTCACCGACCTCGCCCGCACCAGCGAGATCAAGGGCGCGACCGCCGAGGCCGTCGCCGCACTCTTCTCCTACGACCACGCCGCTCCGGACGCCTTCGACAAGGCCGAGAAGACCTTCCTCACCGGCAAGGCCGTCGCCCAGCACCGCACCCTCTTCGGCGGCGTCCTCGAGCAGGCCGCGCGGCAGAAGATGGTGATCACCACCACGGTCACCGACAGCGCGGTCGAGCGCATCGACGGCGACCGCGCCCGGGTCCTCGTCTACGCCGACCAGAGCAGCGTCGCCACGGCCGGCGTCAAGAAGGGCGCGAAGCCCCAGGACCAGGGCGTCTACGCGGGCGCCATGCTCGCGGTCGACGTCGTCCGGCGCGACGGCCGCTGGCTGGTCGAAAACATCGACACCTTCGGCCGCTAGACAGCGATCGGGCCATCACCTGGGCGAACGCGGGTGCGCCACCTGCCCGGCCGAGTGTGAGGACGAACGCGAGCGGGCGGCGGCGAATGTCCGCGGCGAGGCGGACCTTCGTGGTCGGTCCGCCGCGGGACCGTCCGAGGAGATGGCCGAACCGTTCACGGCGGAGCTCGACGAGGCCCAGAGAGGTGGGCATGGTGGCTGCGCGCACCTCGGACGGCGGAACTGTGGTGTCCCACCACATACGCCCCTGACCTGCCCATTCCTACGGTGTGGCGACACGACAACGTCCCCCTCGCCCGCTCGGAAGTGGTGCACATGGCCGCCGCAACACACGCCCCCACGCCCCCCGGTTCCCTCAAGCGCATCGTCGCCGCGTCCCTCATCGGCACCACCATCGAGTGGTACGACTTTTTCCTCTACGGGTCGGCCGCGGCGCTGGTGTTCAACAAGTTGTTCTTTCCGGAGTCAGATCCGCTGGTCGGGACCCTGTTGTCCTTCCTCACCTATGCCGTCGGGTTCGCGGCGCGGCCCTTGGGTGCGCTCGTGTTCGGGCATTATGGGGACCGGCTCGGGCGGAAGAAGCTGCTCGTGCTCAGTCTGCTGCTGATGGGTGGGGCGACGTTCGCGATCGGGCTGCTGCCGACGCATGCGACCGTCGGGTCCGCCGCGCCGCTGCTGCTCACCGCGCTGCGGCTCGTGCAGGGGTTCGCGCTCGGCGGTGAGTGGGGCGGGGCCGTGCTGCTCGTGTCCGAGCACGGGGACGCGCGGCGGCGTGGGTTCTGGGCCTCGTGGCCGCAGACCGGGGCGCCGGCCGGGCAGTTGCTCGCCACCGGCGTGCTCTCCGCGCTGACCGCGCTGCTGTCCGACTCCGCGTTCCTGGCCTGGGGCTGGCGGATCCCGTTCCTGCTCTCCGGCGTGCTCGTGATCGTGGGGCTCTGGATCCGTCTCTCGGTCGACGAGTCGCCCGTCTTCAAGGCCGCCCTCGCCGCCGCCGAGCAGCGCAAGGCGGACGCCGAGAGCCAGGCCGAGAAGATGCCGCTGGTCGCCGTCCTCAAGTACCACTGGCGTGACGTGCTCATCGCCATGGGCGCCCGTATGGCCGAGAACATCAGCTACTACGTCATCACCGCCTTCATCCTCGTCTACGCCACCACCCAGGTCGGGCTCTCCAAGCAGACCGCCCTCAACGCCGTCCTCATCGGATCCGCCGTCCACTTCGCCGTCATCCCGCTCTGGGGCGCCCTGTCCGACCGCGTCGGTCGGCGGCCCGTGTACCTCGTCGGGGCCGTGGGCGTCGGACTGTGGATGTTCCCCTTCTTCGCCCTGATCGACCAGGGGTCCTTCGGCAGCCTCCTGCTCGCCGTGACCGTGGGCCTTGTCCTGCACGGCGCCATGTACGCCCCCCAGGCCGCCTTCTTCTCCGAGATGTTCGCGACCCGCATGCGCTACTCCGGGGCCTCCATCGGCGCCCAGTTCTCCTCCGTCGCCGCCGGCGCCCCCGCCCCGCTCATCGCCACCGCGCTGCTCGCCGACTACGACAGCTCCACCCCGATCGCCCTCTACGTGATCGCCGCCGCCCTCCTCACCGTCGTCGCCATCGGCTGCGCCCGTGAGACCCGGCACCGGGATCTCGCCGAGGTTGCCGAGGATGGCGGTGAGGTCGGTGGTGCCAGCGGTGCTGGTGGTGACCGGGGGGCTTCCGCTGGCCGTCCCGTTCGCGCCGTCGATGGTTCTTGAGTGGTTCTTGAGTGGTTCTTGAGTGGTTCTTGCATGGAGCGACGGGCCCCTCTCCTTGTGGAGAGGGGCCCGTCGGTCGACCGGTCGGCGTTGTTCCTTATTCCTTGCCCACGCACGTCACCTTGTCCCGGGGCGTGTAGTGCGTCGAGAAGGTCTGGCGCTTCACCTCGGTCCCGTCGTTCTTGAAGACCCGGTCGACCTTGATGTCGAAGCCCTCCAGCGGTTCCTGGACCTCGCACTTCGGGCTCGGGTCCTTGCGCTCCGCCGGGGGCTTGATGTTGCTGCGCGGGCCCGCGACCGCCTCCACCGAGTCGTACTTCTTCGTGCCGAGGAAGCTGATGGTCACCGACGAGTCCGTCGAACTCGCCTTGATGTAGATCGGATGGCCCGAGTCGTTGCGGAACTTCAGGTCCAGCGTGCCCCACGCGACCGTCGCCTCGCGGCCGGCCGGGTAGCGCTCGATGTAGAAGGAGTGCGCGCCGTGCTCGACCGGCTGGACGCCGGCGAAGAACAGGGCGTTGTACATCGTCGTGGCCACCGCTGACACGCCGCCGCCCGGCGCCTTCTGGTACTGGCCGTCCATGATCATCGTGCCGTCCACGAAGCCGTTGGCCTTCGTGCGCTCGCCGACCGTGCGGTTGAAGCTCCACACCTCGCCCGGCTTCACCACCGAGCCGTTGATCAGCTCGACGGCCCGGCCGATGTTGGTCGTCCGGTACGGAGCGGCCGGGAAGTTCACCGTGAACGTCGACATCTGCTCCTTGATGCCCAGCGAGGCCAGGGACTTCGCCGACAGCTCCGGCTCGGTCACCTTCGTCGGCACCGGAGCCGTACGGGCCGCCGCGCCCTCCTTGGTGAGCAGCGGCTCCACCGTCCGATGGAAGGCGGTGGGCGACACCTCGCGGCCCGGGCGGCCGTCCTGCTCGACGACGACCTTCCCGTCCCGCACGCCGAGTCGGGCCTCGACCGGGGCGCCCGTGAAGGCGTCCAGCGGGCGGGCGACATCGGGGTCGCGCAGCAGCGAGGCGGTGTCGAGGGACGAGTTCAGGCGGCCGTCGGCCGACGTCACCTTCAGGTGGTCGCCGAGGGTGGTCGCGGAGATCGCGAGCCGCTTGTCGCCCGAAGTCAGCGTCACCGGGCCCGACATGGCGGGGGAGGCGAAGTCCTTCATGAAGCGGGAGACCTCGGCCGCCGTCACCTTCGGCTGCGTCACGGAGACCGGCAGCACCACGGGGGCCGAACCGCCGGCCGCGGGATAGGCGCCGCGCAGGGCGTCGACCGCCGCCGCCGTGTCGAGCGCGCGCCCGTCGCGCGGCTGGGTGGCGACGGCCTTGCCGTCCTTGAACGCCACGGCGCCCTCGCGGACCGTACGGTCGTGCTCCTTGGCGGTCGCGTCGACGGCCGCCCGTGCCTTCACGCCGTCGAAGGCGACGACCGGCTCGACGTCCCGTTCAGGGGAGGAGAAGAGGCGGCTGATCACGGTGACGGGGTCGCGCGACGGGTCCGCCGCCTTGTCGGCGGTGGCCGCCACGTCGACGGTGAGTCCGGCGGCCGCCGGGTCGACGGACGCGTCCGTGTCGCCGATACGGACCTTCAGCGGGTCCTTCCAGGCGGCGGGGGCGGCGGACGTCAGCCGGGCCGCGGCCTCGGCGCGGCTCAGGCCGCCGATGTCCACCCCGTCGACTCGGGTGCCCGCGGATATGTCGTCCCCGGCGGCGACGAGGCCTGCCACATACAGTCCTCCGGCGACGGCCGCGACCGCGCCGGTCGCGAGCGCCGCCTTGCGTATATGGCTGCGGCGCCCAGCGGGGGCCGCGGTGGCGTGGTCGGTCGTGGAGCGGCGCACACACCCTCCCGGTGCGTAAGGAGTCAGGGGTATCAGTACACCGTACGCGGAATCGGGCTTATCGGACTATGAGGATCATCTCACCGGAGCCAGGGGAGGAGAGGGAGTCGGAGGCGAAGTCGGAGTCGGAGTCGGAGGCGGCGCCCCCGCCCCCGCCCCCGTCTCCCGGCCCCGCCCGAGCCCCCTGCCCCTCCCCGCCACCCCCTACGCTGGATCCGTGCCCTCGTCCCCGCCCGGACCCCAGTCCGTCGACCGTGCCCTCGCGCTCCTCGACGCCGTCGCCGACGCCGACCGGCCCGTCAGCGCGAAGGCGCTCGCCCGCACGCTCGGCTGCGCCCTGTCGACCGTCTACCACCTGACCGGGCCGCTGATCGCCCGCGGCCACCTCGTCCGTACCCCCGAGGGGTACGCACCCGGGCCCCGTGTTCCCGCGCTCCACCGCGCCTACCAGCGGCATCACGGGCTCGGCGGCGGGGAGGTCGGCATCGGTGAGCTGCTCGGGCTGCTGCGCCGCACCTCCGGCGCCGAGGCCTACTTCACCGCCTACCGGGACGGGCGGATCACCGTCGTCGACACCACCGCCCCGGTCACCGACACCGCGCACCCCTTCGTCCCCGGCGCCGAGGCCCGCGCCCACGCCACCGCGCACGGCAAGGCCCTGCTCGCCGAGCTGCCCGCCGCGCAGCGCCGGCGGTATCTGGCCGTTCACGGCATGGCCCGGTTCACCGAGCGCACCATCACCAGCCCCGAGCGTTTCGAGGCGGAGCTCGCCCGGGTGCGCGAGCGCGGCTTCGCCGTCTCCGTGGGGGAGGCGGACCCCGCGTACACCTGTCTGGCCACCGTGCTGCCGGCCGCCCGTCGCGACGGGGTCGTGCACGCCGTCTCGGTCTCGCTGCCAACCGACGGGTTCCGGCAGCGGCACGGTGCCGTGCGCGCGGCCCTCGCCCGGGCCGTCCCGCTCTTCACCGCGGCCCTGCCCGGCGCCCCGTAACCGGCTTCTGCGTAACCGCCTCTCCGCGACCGCCTCTGCATAACCTGCCTCCCCCAGCCCGCCGATTCCGACCCTGCCGGAATCCCGGCCGCCCCGGCTGGCCGCGCGCCCGGTGGCGGCGCACCGTGGAGGCATGATCTTCATCGCCGTACGGTTCACCGTCACCCCCGAGCACGCCGACACCTGGCTCGACCTCGTCGCCGACTTCACCCGCGCCACCCGCGAGGAGCCCGGGAACCTCTTCTTCGACTGGTCGCGCAGCGTCGACGACCCGCACCAGTACGTCCTCCTGGAGGCCTTCGCCGACGCCGACGCGGGTGCGGCCCACGTCGCGTCCGCCCACTTCAAGGCCGGTCTGGAGACGATGGCCGGAGCCATCGCCACCACCCCCGAGATCATCAACGTCGAGGTGCCGCAGCAGGGCTGGGGTGCCATGGCCGAGCTCGCCCGCTGACGCGCTCCGGTCTCCCGGGCGCCGCGAGATGCACGGCCCCGCCGTACCCGGGAGACTGGACGTACTCGGGGTCCTGCGGGCCACCTGGCAAGGGGGCGGTCGATGATGCCGCTGCGACAGCAGTCCGGGCCACTGCGCCGGTGGACCGTCCTGTACGTGCTGTTCGTGGCCGCCCTGACCGTCGCCTACCTGGAGGTGCCGTCCCGGCACACCGTGCTGTGGGCGCTCATCGGCCTCAGCGGGGTCGCCGCCATCCTCACGGGCGTCCGGCTGCACCGGCCGGCCCGCCGCTGGCCCTGGCTCGTGCTCGCCGCCGCCAACTTCACCTTCGTCGCGGGCGACACCGCGTACAACGTGCTGGAAGCCTTCTTCCATCAGAACCGGCCCTTCCCCTCCGTCGCGGACGCCTTCTACCTCGCCACCTATCCGCTCTTCGCCCTCGGCCTGTTCGGCTTCATCCGGCACCGGGCCGCCGGACGGGACCTCGCGGTGGCGCTCGACGCGCTCATCCTCACCTCCGGGCTGGCCCTGCTCTCCTGGGTCAACCTGATCACCCCGCTCGCCACGTCCCCCGACATGACCTGGGTCGAGCGCGCGATCTCCATCGCCTACCCCCTGGGCGACGTGCTGATGCTCGCCATGCTCGCCCGGCTCCTCGTGCCCGGCGGGCTGCGCTCCCGCGCCGTCCAGCTGCTCACCCTCGGCACCTGCGGCATCCTCTTCTCCGACGTCGTCTACGGCATGCAGCAGATGGAGGGCACCTGGCAGGTCGGCACCCCCTGGGACCTCGGCTGGGTGGTCTTCTTCACCGCCTGGGGCCTCGCCGCCCTCCACCCCTCGATGACCGGCCTGACCGAACCCGCGCCCGCACCGGCCCCCGGGATCGCCGAACGGCGGCTCCTGCTGCTGGCCATCGCCTCCCTCATCGCGCCCGCCCTGCTGCTCTTCCAGTCGCTGCGCCGCGACCCCGACCGGGACGTCGGCGTCATCGCGATCTTCTCCGCGATCATGTTCCTGCTCGTCCTGGTGCGGCTCTGGGGCATGATGTCCGACCACCGCAAGTCCGAGGCCCGCGAACGCAGCCTCCGCGTCGCCGCCGCCTCCCTGGTCGCCGCGCTGAGCCCCCGCGAGGTCGCCGCCGCCGTCGAGACCGCGGCCGCCACTCTCTTCGGCGCCGCTACCCCGCACCGCACGATGCTCCTCGCCCGCGACCGGCGCGGCCGGCTCACCGCCGTGCCCACCGCCGGCCACCCGTGGAACATCCAGATCGCGGAGATCACCGGCCCCGGCTCCCCTGGCATCCCCTGGGCCGAACTCCTCGGAGACGGCCGGCGACTGCTCCCCGTCGACCGCCTCGACCCCGCCCTCGCCGCCGCGGCCGAGCCCGAGAGCCATGTCCTGGTCTGCCCGCTCGCCCTCCAGGCCCCGGCCGCCGGCGAGCCGCTGCTCGGCACGCTCCTGTTCGCCGGCACGGACAAGAAGCTGTCCGAGATCTCCGGCCCCGCCCAGTCCCTCGCCTCCCAGGCGGCGCTCGCCCTGGAGCGGTTCGGACTCAGCGAGGAGGTCAGCCGCCGCACCAGCGAGGCCTACTTCCGCACCCTCGTGCACAACACCTCGGACGTCATCCTCATCGTCGACGACGATGACACCGTCCGGTACGCCAGCCCCTCCGCCGAGTCGATGTTCGGCCACTCCCTGCTGCCCGGCACCCCCCTCACCGAACTCCTCGCCCCCGGCGACGCGCAGAGCGCCCTGCGGATCCTCGCCGACGTCCGCGCGCGCGGCGACATCGACGCCCGCGACGACTGGAAACTGCTGCACGGCGGCGCCGCCGACCTGGAGGTCGAGGTCCGCTGCAGCAATCTGCGCAACGAGGCCACCGTCCACGGCCTGGTCCTGACCCTCCGGGACGTCACCGAGCAGCGCAAACTGGAACGCGAGCTCACCCACCGCGCCTTCCACGACTCGCTCACCGGCCTGCCCAACCGGGTACTGCTCCTGGAACGCATCGAGCGCGCCCTGCTGCGCGGCCGCCGCGAAGCCACCCTGACCTGCATGCTCTTCGTCGACCTCGACGACTTCAAGGTCGTCAACGACACCATGGGCCACTCCGTCGGCGACGAACTCCTCGTCGCCGTCGCCCGCCGTCTCACCTCCGTCCTCCGGCTCACCGACACCGCCGCCCGGCTCGGCGGCGACGAGTTCGGCGTCCTCATCGAGGGCGCCCGCGAACCCGGCGACGCCGAGGCCCTCGCCGCCGAGATCGTGCACACCCTCAGCCAGCCCTTCCGCCTCACCGACGGCGCCGTCTCCGTCTCCACCAGCGTGGGCGTCGCCACCGTCCTCGACAGCGCCCACGCCGAGGAACTCCTCGGCCACGCCGACCTCGCCCTGTACGCCGCGAAGGCCGCCGGCAAGAAGCGCTGGCGCCGCTTCCGGCCCGAGCTGCACTCCCGGCTGGTCGCCCGGCACGAGCTCCAGGCCGGCATGGACACCGCCATCGCCGACCACGCCTTCGCCCTGCGCTACCAGCCCATCGTCCAGGTCGACGACGGCGCCCTGGCCGGCTTCGAGGCCCTGATCCGCTGGCCGCACGCCCGCCGGGGCATGGTCCCGCCGGACCAGTTCATCACCCTCGCCGAGGAGAGCGGGCACATCATGCCGCTCGGCGCCTGGGTCCTCGACCACGCGGCCCGGGACATCTCCCGCTGGCAGCGGTCCCGCCCCCGCACCCCGCCGCTGCGCGCCAACGTCAACGTCTCCGCCCGCCAGTTCCGCGACCCCGGGCTGCTCGACGTGGTCCGGCGGACCCTGCGCTCCACCGGGCTCGCCGCCGACTCCCTCGTCCTGGAACTGACCGAGAGCGTGCTGATGGGCAGGGACGAGCAGATCGGCACGACCATGCGGGCCCTGAAGGACCTCGGGGTCTCGATCGCCATCGACGACTTCGGCACGGGCTTCTCCTCGCTCAGCTATCTGCGCGAGTTCCCCATCGACGTCCTCAAGGTCGACAAGTCGTTCATCGACGACATCACCACCGACCGCCAGCAGGTCGCGCTCGTCGAGGGCATCGTCCGCATCGCCGACGTCCTCGGGCTCCAGGTCGTCGCCGAAGGCATCGAGAACGAGGCGCAGCGGGCCCTCCTCGCCGACATGGGCTGCCGTTACGGGCAGGGCTTCCTCTTCGCCCGGCCGATGACCGCCCACCAGGCTGAGACCTTCCTGCACCGCGCCCCCGAACCGGCCGCCCGCCCGACCGCCCACTCCACCCGAGTACACCCAGCGTCCGCGCCCACCTCGGGCTCAGGACCAGGCGCCGGGGCAGGCGCCGGGTCAGCCCCTGGATCAAGCCCTGGATCAAGCCCCGGATCAGCCCCCGGATCAGCCCCCGGATCAGCCCCCGGATCAAGCCCCGGATCAGGCCCCGGATCCAGAACCGGATCCGCCTCCGCCCGCTCCGACGCCCGCTGGCACGACCTGGAGCGGCTCAAGCGCACCAGCCCCATGTGCGACGCCGTCATCGACGAGATCGACGGGCGCAGGCTCCGTGTCGGCGATCACTGGCTGATCGACTTCGCGTCCTGCAACTACCTCGGCTTCGACCTCGACCCCGAGATCATGGCCTCCATCGACCCCCAGGTCCGCGCCTGGGGCACCCACCCCAGCTGGTCCCGGCTCATCGGCAGCCCCCGGCTCTACCCGCGCATCGAGGAACGGCTCACCGATCTGCTCGGCGCCCCCGACACCCTCCTGCTGCCCACCATCACCCTCATCCACCAGTCGGTCATCCCCCTGCTCGCGGCCGGCGGCCGGATCTACGTCGAGGCCCAGGCCCACCGCACGATCTACGACGCCTGCGTCGTCGCCCGAGGCCAGGGCGCCGAGGTGCACCGCTTCCGCGCCGAGCGGCCCTGGGAGCTCGACGCGATGCTGCGCGCGGCCCCCGGCGGCGGCCCCCGGCTGGTGTGCATGGACGGCGTCAACAGCATGACCGGCAACTACCCCGACCTGCCCGGACTGGCCCGCGTCTGCCGGACCAACGGCGCCCTCCTGTACGTCGACGACGCCCACGGCTTCGGCGTCATCGGCGAACGCGCCCCGGGCGAGACCAGCCCGTACGGGTCGCGCGGCAACGGCATCGTCCGCCACCTCGGCGAGAGCTACGACGGCATCGTCCTGGTCGGCGGCTTCTCCAAGGCGTACTCCTCCCTGCTCGCCTTCCTCGCCGTGCCACGGCGCCTCAAGGACCACCTCAAGGTGGCCGCCGCCCCGTACCTGTACTCCGGCCCCTCGCCGACCGCCTCCCTCGCCACCGCCCTCGCCGGACTCCACGTCAACGACGAACGAGGCGACGCGCTCCGCGCCGACCTGCACCGCAGGACCGCCCGCGTCCTCCACCACGTACGCGGCCTGGGCATCGCCACCCCCAACACCGACGGCCTGCCCATCATCGAGATCCCCCTCGCCGCAGCGGACGACCTCGCGGCCGTCGCCGCCTTCCTGTGGGAGCGCGGCATCTACGTCACCCTGGCCAGCTACCCGCTGGTGCCGCGCGACCGGGTCGGCTTCCGCATCCAGATCACCGCCGCCAACACCGACGAGGAGATCGACCAGCTCGACGACGCGCTCACCGCCCTCGCACGGCGCTTCCCGCTCCAGCACAGCGCGCCCGTCGGCCCCGGCGCGGTCCCGGCCGGCCAGTCCCCGGAGCCGTGATGTCCACGGCCCGCCGCGCCGCCCCGCGACGGCACACGCCGCGCCGTAACCGTGACGCGGACTGGGACGCCTGGCCCGTCGACGCCTACCTGGCCGAGAACTACCGCCGGCTGCACCCCTGCGACATCGGCGTCATCCACCACCACTCCGCGTTCTACCGCGGGTTCGCCCCCCGGGGCACCGCCCGCTCCCTCGAACTCGGCGCGGGCCCCAACCTCTACCCGCTGATGCTCGCCGCCGGAGCCGTCCGCCGCATCGACGCCCTCGAACCCTCCTCCGCCGGCCGCGCCTACCTCCGCGGGCAGCTGGCCCACGGCCCCGACGCCGCCTGGGAGACCTTCTACGACCTGTGCCGGACCCTGAACCCCACGCTCCCCGCCACCCTGCCCGAGGCCCTCGCCCGGGTCCGGGTCGTCGCCGGGGACGCGGGCGACCTCGCCGACGGCGTCTACGACAGCGCCTCCATGAACTTCGTCGCCGAGAGCGTCACCGAGGACTTCGCCGAGTTCACCGCCCTGTGCGAGGCCTTCGTCCGCGCGGTGCGCCCCGGCGGGCGGCTCGTCGCCTCCTTCATGGAACGCATGCCCAGCTACCGCATCGGCGACGGCCCGGTGTGGCCCGCCTGCCCGGTCGACGAGACGGCGCTGCGCTCCGTGTTCGCCCCGCGCACCACGGCATTGCGCATCTCCCGGCTGGCCAAGGACCGCACCCTGCCCGAGTACGGGGACACCGGCGTCCTCCTCCTGACCGCCGAGCGGCCCCCGTCCTGAACCGCCCGCCCCGCCCCGAGCCGGCCGTGTCCCGTCCCGCCCCGTCAGCCCCCGTCCGTACGCGCCCGGACCATCGCCGTGTACGCCTCCAGCGAGGAACCCGGCGTCCCGTCGTACAGGTTGTGGTCGAAGGCCCACATCAGCCCTTCGAGCCGGCACGAGTCGAACTGCCGGAACGCCGCCGCCATGACGCCCGGCCCGTACGGGGCCACCTGCTGGCCCGCGCTCTCCCCGTCCAGGTGGGCGAAGCCCTCGGAGCGGGCCACCGCCGCCACCCAGCGCGGCGAGGACCAGGAGCGGACGGCGTCGTCGGCGGCGGGGGCGCCGCCCGCGACGGCGGCGGCGACCGTCCTCGCGTCGCCCGGGCCGCAGCCGTTGTCGACGGGGTCGCCGGTGCCGTCCACCAGGGCGGTGGTGACGAGGTGCACGCCGGGCCGGTGGTCGAGCAGCCCCAGCGTGACGAAGAAGCCGACGCCCCGGCCGATCAGCCGCGCCGACCGCGTCCCCTCCAGGTACCCGGAGACGGCGGCCGTGTAGTCGGCCGGGTAGAAACCGGCACCCGGCACGAGCACCTTCAGCGGCCCGTGGTGACCGAGCCCGGCGTACAGGCCGATCTCCCAGTTGACCGCGTCGGCGAGGGAGGCGAGGTACCAGTCGTACCAGCGCCGCACCTGGCGCTCGGTGAACGGCGCCCCCTGGTACGTGCGCTCCCCGGGCCGCCAGCCGGGGTACGGGCTCGCCGCCTGGGCGTGCCGGTCGTAGGCCCAGAACTCGGCGTCGTCGTGCCCGTCCGACGCGGGCGCCGGATAGCCGAACTCCCCGTTCTCGTCGATCCCGAGCCGGATCGCCCCGATCTCGTCGAACCCGATCCGGTCCTTCACCTGCCGTACGTACGAGGCGACCTCAGCCCTGACGGGGGCGCTGAACACGATGTTCGGCGTGGTGGCGGACGTCTCCCCGTACTGGTTGCGCCACACCGACTCGGGGTAGGCGTCGGTCAGCCAGTCCGGCGGGTGGTTGAGCCCGAGCCCCGCCTCCACCTGGAGCCCCGCGTCCCGGAAGGCCCGCAGCCGCTCCCGCACCTGCTGCGCGTACCCGTCGTCGTACACGCCCTTCCGGGGCTCGAACCGGCTCCAGTCGATCTGGAGATGGGCGACCCGCAGCCCGTGCGCGTACTCGGTGGCCGCCCGCTCCGGATCGGTCTGGAGCGTGCCGAAGGAGTACGCGGGGGCGGCCGGTCCCGGCGTGCTCCGGTCCAGGGTGCCGACGGTCGCGGCGATCAGCGCGAGCGCCGCGAGGAGCGCGAGGAGACCGAGCGACAGGTGTGTCACCGGCCGGGGGCGGCTCATGACAGCAGCTCCCGGTAGAGCGCCGCGTACTGCGCGGCGAACCGTTCGGGCCCGAAGTGCTCCTCCACCGCCGCCCGCCCGCGCTCCGCCAGCACGTCCCAGGAGCGCGGCTGGTCGAGCAGCCACACCAGCTGCTGACCGGTGCGGCGCGCGTCGCCCGCCGGGGCCCGCAGCACCGCGTTGCCGAAGTCCGCGAACTGCGGCAGGTCGCTGAGGATCACCGGCCGGCCGGTGGCCAGCGCCTGGAGCACGGTCAGCGGGATGTCCGCCTTGCCGCCGATCACCGGCGGCGGGAACAGCAGCACATGCGCGGAGGTGATCAGCTCCCGCATGTCGTCGACGTAGCCGCGGACCTCCACGTCCACCAGCCCCTCGGCGCCCGCCTTCTCCCGCAGCGCCTCCTCCAGAGCGTGGGTGACCTGCCCGGGGCGCCCGCGCATCGCGAGCACCAGCCGGAACCGGGCCCCCGCACGGGCGGCCTCCGCCGCCGCCTCGACGGCGGTCTCCGCCCCGCCCTGCGGGTCGTGGTGCCCCGCGTACAGCACCAGCGGCACTCCGCGCGGACGGGGCCGCGGCGGCCAGTCCTCCAGCGGGATCATCGGCGGGATCACCCGTACGTCACCGAAGCGCGCGGCCCGCAGCCGGCGCGCCATCGACTCCGACAGCGCCACCGTCGTCCCCAGCGGCCGGACCCGGGGCAGCAGCCGCTGGTCCATCACCCCGGGGACGGTGTGCACGACCGGCCGGGTGCCGAGGAGCAGCGGGCGCAGCCGGGAGAAGGCCGGAAACGTGCGGCCGACGGTCAGAAAGGCGTGCACCAGGTCGCAGCGGCGCGCGAACACCGCCCCGGCCAGCGCCGACTGCACCCGCTCGGGCACGTGCGGCACCCCGTCCCGGGACACGATCCGCACCGCGCGCGCCCCGTGCGGGTGCGGCGGCGGGCGCCCGCGCCGGTGCGGCCACTGCGAGAACCACGTGAACTCGACGTCGGGCAGCGCCCCCAGCACGTCCGAGGCGAGCCGCACGTCGGCCCCGTCCGCCCCGTCCAGCGGGCTGCTGGTCAGGAGCAGGACGCGCGGGCGGCGCGGGATCGTGCTCATCCCGGCCCCGCCGGGCGGTCGGGGAGCGGCGGGAGCTCGTACAGGGCCAGCGATCCGTAGGTGGGGCCCTGGAAGTCGAACAGCAGCCGGGCCCCGCGGGTGAGTTCGCGGACCTCGGGCAGCGGGGTGCGCCCGTACCCCTGCTCGACGACCTTCCAGGGCACGATGGCGTACTGCGCGCGGTGCGCGCTGCGCTCCTCGGGGGTGGTCCAGTTGCCGATCCGGTAGCGGTCCTCGAAGGTCCAGTAGCTGACGCCCCGGGTCCGCTGCCCGTCGACCGTCACGATGCCGCTGCCGGCCGGGACGTGCGTCCGCAGGTACGCCTGGAGCTTCGCGAAGCCGTCGTCCGGCTGCCAGCGGTCCTGGGCGTACACCACCGACGGGGTGACGAGCGCGCCGAGGATGCCGGCCACGGCCAGCGCCCGCAGCGCGGGCCGGTGCCGGGGCACCGGCACGGTGACGGCGAGCGCCACCAGGTTCGGCACGAACAGCAGGTACAGCGCCTGTTCCTCCAGGGTGCCGAGCCCCAGCGCGTACGCCAGGGTGAGGATCGCGCAGGCGTGGAAGAGGGCGAGCAGCCGGTACACCGGCTCGCGGCGGCGCAGCAGCAGGAACAGCGCCACCGGGGTGAGCAGGAGCAGCAGATAGGTGGTCGCGTACCCAGGCAGTTCCGCGAACAGGCGGCCCGCGAGCGAGGGGGTGCCCGGCGCGTTGAACCCGGTCTCCTGGACGAAGCCGAGCAGCCGCCGCACGCCGTACGTCTTCTCGTCCCAGAACAGCGGCCCGTGGCCGAAGCCCACCACCAGGCTCACGTACACGGTGTACGGCACCACCGCGACCAGCGCCGCCAGCGCGGTCAGCCGGCGTGGCGGCCCCCAGCCGAGCGCCAGCGCGAGCAGCAGCGGAAGCACCGTGATCAGCGCCGAGTGGTCCTTCGTCAGGACCGCCGTACCGAGCAGCAGTCCGGCGGCGACGGCCCGGAGCCGAGGTCCGCGCGGCAGCGGCTCCCGGCACAGCGGCACCAGGACCAGGAACCCGGCGAGCACCCACACCATCGTGCCGGTCTCCAGGAGCACCCGGTTGTTCTGCCGGATGCAGAACTGGTCCAGGGCGAAGACCAGACCGGCGACCAGGCCCGCCGGACGCGACCGGATCCGCGCCACCAGGGCCACCAGGAGGGCGGCCGTCACCCCGGCGAGCAGCGCGTTGAGCACCCGCAGCGAGTGCACCTCGGCGATGACGTCCTGGTGCTCGCCGAACAGCTTCATCCAGCCGGCCTCCAGATAGAAGAACCCGGGCGGATGGAGGAAGAACAGCCCCTCCTCGGTGCCGGGGAAGCCACCGTGCAGGGCGCCGCGCCCCAGGTCCTGGTAGATCAGC
This sequence comes from Streptomyces sp. NPDC023157, assembly GCF_055560575.1. NCBI lineage: Bacteria > Bacillati > Actinomycetota > Actinomycetes > Kitasatosporales > Streptomycetaceae > Streptomyces > Streptomyces sp. NPDC023157. The sequence continues at coordinate 326,042 of NZ_JBVHIL010000003.1, read as the reverse complement.
TCGTCCACGAACAGGTCACCGGCCCGCCCCACCTGCACCAGCCGCAGCGTCACCGTGAGGGCCGCCGCGCACAGCGCGTACACGAACGTGGGGACCGGCCGCCGCGGCGCCCGGCCGTGCGCGGCCCCGGGCGGCCCGTCGTCCCGTTCGGACGCCGGCGCGGTGGAGGGGCGGGGGAGGGTCATGACAGGCCTCCGACGGTACGGGCCGCCGCCTCCGACAGCCCGGCCGGCAGCAGGTACACCTCGGGGACGCGGGGGATGCGCCCGCCGGGGAACAGGGCGTCCACCTGGGTCCGGTACCCCCGGATCAGCTCCGCCTTGGCGTCGAGCCCCTGGTCCCAGGTCGCCTCGGTGGCGTCGAGCCGCCCGGTGAACGCCGGGTCGGCGGCGGCCCGCAGACTGTAGGGGAAGTCGCTGTAGTAGACGGCCGGCAGCCCGCTCAGCGCCGCCGCCGTGCGCACCAGCACATGGTCGGCGTGCCCGCCGACGCCGAGCGGCGCGAGCAGCAGACCGCGCCCGCGCGGCAGCAGCTCCCGGATGGTCTCGGTCACCCGGCGCAGGGTCTCGCCGTCCCGGGGCGACAGCCGGCCACGGGACAGGTGCAGCCGGTACGTCGGGTAGACGTGCCCCAGTTCGGGCACCAGCCGCGCCGCCCGGACCCGCCACCGTCCCGGATCGGGACTGCGCCGGAACAGGCCGTCGACGAAGCCCGCGTGGAAGCGGACCACGCCCAGGCGGGCCAGTACCGCCCGGTCCTCGGCACGCCGCTCCGCGTACAGCTCGTCGGCGTGCTCCGCCCCCGTCTGCCGCAGGTACTGCCGGGCGGACAGCGTGTGCGGCGGCGGCGCGGCCTCGGTGAACACCGTCATCACCGTCACCGTGGCCGGTCTGCGCACCGCCGCGAGCAGGGCGCCGCAGGACAGCACGGCGTCGTCCGGATGCGGTGAGAGGACCAGCAGCGGGGCCGTACGGCCGGTGATCGCGGTCAGCGGGTCGTCCGCCATGGCGCACCCCTGTCGTTGCTCGGCCGCCGCCGTACGGCGGGCACCTCCACGAGCCGGCGGACCAGGGCCAGATAGCGGCCCGTCATCTCGTCCCACGTGTAGTGCTGGGCGGCCAGACCGGCCTGCCGGCCGAGCCGCCGGCGCAGCGCCGGATCGGTCGCCAGCGCCCGCATGCGCGCGCCGTACGCCGCCGTGTCGAAGGGCGGTACGGCCACGTCGCCGCCGCCGCGCATCCAGCGCAGCGCCGGCAGGTCGAAGTGCAGCACTGGCTTGCCGTACGACATGCCCTCCAGGGCCACCAGGCCGAAGGTCTCGTGGCGCGAGGGCAGCACCACGAAGGCGCTGTCCCGCAGCAGGCGCCGCTTGTGCTCCTCGTCCGCGTACCCCACCCAGCGCACCCCCGGGCCGTGTCCGGCGAGGAGCTGGCGCAGCCGCCGCTCCTCGGCGGGGGTGCCGCCGCCGGCGAGGACGAGGTCCATCGGCGCGCCGGCCTGCCGGTAGGCCTCCAGGAGCAGGTCGAGGCCCTTGACCCAGGTGTCGATCCGGCCCAGGAAGAGGATGGTGTCGCCGCTGCCGAGGCGGGCGTCGTCGAGCTGCCGCGGCTCCACCCCGTTGGCGATGACATGGACGTCGGCGCGCGGGCTCAGCAGCCGTTCGGCCGAGGCGTCGGCCTCGTTCAGGGCCACGATGTGCCGGTAGCAGCGCAGTCCCAGCCGCTCCACCAGCGTGAACGGCAGGTGGTAGCGGCGGGACAGCGCCTCGGCGGCCCGGCCCTGGTCGATGCCGACCACGGGGGAGCGGGTGACCAGCGGCAGGAAGCTGGTCGAGAACGGCGGGGTGAAGCTCTCCAGCCACACGTCGTGCGGGATCCGGCGCGCCACCGCCGGCAGCAGCATCAGGAACAGCAGCTGTCCGGCGCGCGGCCCGGCCCGGCACACCGGCAGCCGGACGTAGCGGACACCGTCGCGCTGCCGGGCCCCGCCCCGGCGCCCGGCGGTCACCACGGTCACCCGGTACTGCTCGGCGAGCCGCCGTGCCAGCTTCTCCACCACCAGCGCCCCGCCGCCCCGGTAGTCGGCGTTCTCCGCGTCGTCGTAGATGGACACCACGACCCGCTTGCGCCCGCCGGACTCCCGCCCGGAAGGACGCTCCAGGAGACGTACGGAGTCCAGGACGTGCTCCAGGGCGGCGACGGCCACCAGCGGGGCCGGGCGTTCGCCGTCGACCCGCGCCACCCGGGCCAGCCGGGCCGCCCACGCGCGGTACCGCGCCCACCAAGCGGCGGGGGAGCCCGCGGCGGCCTCCCAGCCGCGTCCGTTCAGCGTGTCGGGGCAGGCCTCCAGGAGCAGGGTCAGGTCATAGCCCTCGGCCGCCCGGGCGAAGGTCCGGGCCGCGCCACGGCCGGGCGGCAGGTCGAACTTGACCAGGCCGTCCAGCGGGCCGCGGTCGGTGACGACGACGGCGGGGCGGCCCCGGGCGCGCAGCCCGACGCGCAGCCGGGCCACCCTGATCCGCAGGGCCAGCTCGCCCGCGTCGAGGAACGCGTGGGCACGCCGGAACCGCGATCCCCGGCGCTCGGGATGCGCGGACCGCCGTGCCCACTCGTCCGCCCCCGTCTTCCCCGACCTCCCCGTCCTCCCCGTCCTCCCCGTCTCTCCCGGTCCCCCCTCATCCCTCACCCGTGGGGGGACCGGGAAGCCCCGGCAGAGGAAGCATCCGTAGCAGTGCGTCGTGGCCACCGCGAACCCGCGCTGCCGCAGCAGGCCCGCGAGCGCGCGCACCAGCGAGGACTTGCCGGTGTTGTCCGGCCCGGACACGCCCACCAGGAGGGGACCGTGCGGCCCGAGACCGGCAGGCGTCCCCGCGCTCGTGATCCTGGTCATGGCACCCGCCTCCGCACGCGCTTGGTCACCACGAGCGGCACCCGCAGCGAGGCCTCGCGGGCCGCCGTACGCACCCGCCCCGCGCCGAGGAGATGGCCCGAGTGCTCGGCCCCGGCCCGCAGCGAGGTCGCCACGGGCAGCGGCACCGGCAGCGGCACCGGTTCCCCGCGGTCGAGCCGCTCCATCGCCGCGAGGGCCGTGGCGAGGGCGCGCGCGCCGCCCGCCGACCAGCCCTCGCGGGCCGCCTCCCGGCGGGCCTCGGCGACCACCGGGGGGCTCAGCAGCTCGCGCAGGGCGAGCAGTTCGGACAGGTCGAGAGTGAGGTTCTGGAACAGGGCGTGGGCGAGCCAGATCCGCAGCCGGTCGGCGGGACAGGGCACCAGCCAGCCGACGCCGTCACCGTGCCCGTTGCCGGTGTTGCTGCTGTAGCCAGTGCCGTCAGTGCCGTCAGTGCTGCCGGTGTTGCCGTGTCCGTTGCCGCCGTCGCCGGGGACGGCGCGCGCGAACAGGCGGTCGGTGGGCACCACCGGGACCCCGAACCACGAGACCGCGATGTGCAGATGGGCCGAGGGTCCCGTGGCCGGCTCCAGGAGCACCTTGCTGGAACGCTCCAGCCAGTACCGCTCCCGGTGCACGTACCAGCCCGCCAGCGCCTCCTGCGCCTGCTGCCAGCGGCCGGTCGGGACCACCAGGTCGAAGTTGCCGTACACGTAGTCGCCCGACAGGTCGGCCTTGATGAGGACGGTGGGGATGCCGGCGGACCGCAGCAGGGCGGTCGACTCGGCCAGGTTGCGCCGGAAGAGCCCCGTCGCGGCGTCCACCTCGGCGCGGATGTCGGCGAGCCGGTCCGGATACGCGCGCGCCAGCAGGCCCTCGACCTGGTTGCGCCGCGCCACGGCCAGCGCCCCGAGCAGCTCCGCGTCCCCGGCGGGCCGCGGCCGACCCCGCCACACCGCGTCCACCAGCAGGCGTACGGACCGCTCCTCGTCCGGCGGGGCCGCGGGCCCGGACGCTGCCGGCTCCGGCGCCCCGCCACCGGTGGGCTCACTGCGCCGCCCGAAGAACCACCACAGCGCGAGGACCGTGACGGTGACGGCGGCGAGCAGCCACGCCACCGTGTGCGGCCGCAGCAGCGCCAGCGCCGCCACGAGCACCGGCGGCCACAGCAGCGACACCCCGAACAGGCCCTTCAGCGGGCCGAACCCGTACCGGCGGGCATGCCGGACGGCGAACAGCGCGAGCGCCGTGACCGTGCCGCACATACCGCCGACCGCCATGCCGAACACACCGTCCGCCGACCAGCCCGCGGCGAGCCCCGTCACGTACAGCAGCAGCCCGGTGAGCAGCGGCAGCAGGCACGCGTAGTCGTTGACGGCCTGGCAGAACGTCACCAGGAGGGTGAGCGCCCCGAGCGCGAGCCCGGTCACGGCGGTGAGCGCGAGGAGCGAGCTGACCCGGGCGTAACCGGAGGGGAAGAGGACGTCCAGGAGGGCGGCGGGCGTGGTGGCGGCGACCGCCGTCATGGGCAGCGCCACCATCAGGTACATCCGCAGCGCGTCGCCCGCGAGCGGGGTGCCCGCACGGCGCCGGGACAGCGCGGGCAGGAAGGCGATCGACACCGCGCCCGCCAGGAACAGCGGCACCCGGCCCAGCATCACGGCGGCCTGGTAGCTCGCCGCCGCGGAACGGTCGGTGGGGAGGATCGCCACGAGGATCACGTCCACCGCCGCCATCAGCGCGACCACGCCCTGGAGGGACGCGACCCCGACGGCCCGCCGCCACAGTGCACGGTTGCCGGCCGCCGCCAGCCAAGGACGTCCCCGGCCGCCGTGCCGATGGCGGGGGCGGCAGAAGAAGTACGGCACGACGGCGACGGCGAAGGCCGCGAGGGCGCCCGTCTCGCCCAGGCCCAGGACCGAGACGAACAGCAGCCCCACGGCCAGCTTCAGCACCGCCTCGGCGGCGGTGACGACCGCGAGGGTGCGCAGCCGCTCGGTGCCCTGCAGCCAGCCCGCGCTGACCCGGGTCACGTAGATGAGGAAGGTGGCGGCCGAGATCGCGGCGACGGTCGCCGCACCCGCGAACTGCGCGGACACCGTCCCGACGACGAGCGCCGCGACCAGTCCGCCGGCCACCCCCGTCACCACCGCGAACCGCACCGCCTCGGCCCGCTCGGCCTCCGACCGGGCCCGCGCCAGCGCCTGCGCCAGCATCCACGGCACGGTCACCACGGCGACCGCCGCCGTGCACACGACGAGGCCCTGCCCCGCCGCGAACGTGGCGTACGCGGAGACGTCGAGGAGCCGGGTCAGGGCCAGCGCGTACACGTAGTTGAGCACGCCCGCGGCGACCGCGGCCGTCGCGATCCAGCGGGCGCCGCGTACGGCGGTGACCGCGTCCGGGAGCGCCTCGGAGCGGGCGGCGACGGGCTGCGCGGAGGTCATGACCCGGCCTCCCGCCCGGGGTCGGGGCGAGGCGCCCGAGGGGCGCGCCGTGCCGTGCCGGGAAGGTGCCGGGACGCCCCGCCCACCAGGACGTCCCGGCCGCCGGCCAGTGCCACGGACGCGTCGCGCACGCCGAGCCGGGCGAGCGCGGCCAGCGCCTGCACCTCGTCGCAGCCGTGCAGCAGCACCTGGAAGGAGTCGCCCTCGCGGCGCCACACGTCGGTCTGGCGCAGCCCGTCGCGGGCGGCCCGCTCGACGGCCTCGGCGTCCGGGGCGGTGAACCGGCCCAGTACGGCGAGGTCGTTGGGGCCGCGCCGGGAGCGCCGGTGCCGGTGGATCCGCCGCAGCTCCTCCAGGAGGACCTGCGCGAGCCGTTCGGCGCTGGCGTCCCACGAGAAGACGGCGGCCCAGGCGCGGCAGCGCGCGGCGGCGAGTGCGCGGGCGGCGGGGTCGGCGAGTTCGGCGAGCGCCGCGGCGACGCCGTCGGCGAGGTCGGCCGACGGGTCGAGCAGCCGCCCGTTGACGCCCGGCTGGATGGCGTCGCGCAGTCCCGGCACGTCGTAGGCGAGGGCGGGGGTGCCGACGGCGTTGGCCTCGATCACGGTGAGGCCCCAGCCCTCGGCGACGGAGGGCACGACGGTCAGCCACGCGTGGTGGAAGAGCTCGGCCCGGCGCGCGTCGCTGACGCGCCCGTGGAAGACGACGGCGGAGGCCACCCCGAGCCGGCTCGCCAGCTCCTTCAGCGCCGCCAGCTCGGGCCCGTCGCCGCAGACGTCCACGCGCAGCGCCGGGATCCGGCGCAGCAGCGCGGGCATGGCCCGTACCAGCAGGTCGACCCGCTTCTGCGGCATCAGCCGGCTGACCACGGTCAGCGCGGGCGTCTCGCTGCGGGCGCCGTCGGGCGCGTCCGGCGCCCCGGCGGGGCGCCCGTTGGGCACGATGTGCAGGGTGTTGCCGAAGCCGAGCTCGCGCCGCGCGCCCTCGCGGGTCGAGGGGGAGACCACGACGACCGGCCGGCCCCGGTAGACGGTGCGGCTGACCTGCTTCTCCAGGAACCGGCCCACCGCGTTCATCGGCCAGCGGAACCGCACGTCGAACTGGTGCTGGTGGACGTGGTGGATGACGCACACGTCGGCGGTCCAGCGTGGGGTGAACAGCGGCGAGAAGAACGGGATGCCGTTCTGGAAGTCGACGACGGCGTCGTACGCGTGCCGGTTGCGCAGCAGGTGGGCCGCGGCCGCCGCGTACACGCCGAAGGTGCCGCCGCCCCGGACGATCCGCATCCCGTCGCGGTACTCCCGGGCGCGCGAGCCGGGGTACCGCGACGAGACGAAGGTGACGTGCGCCCCGGCCGCCGAGAACCGCCGGGCGATCTCGTGGGCGTACGCCTCGGCGCCGCCGGCGTCCGGGTGCCAGGGGTCACGCCAGTTCAGGAACGCGATGTCCATGCGGGCGAGCCGGGCGAGCGCGGTGGCGCCGCGCGGGGCCGCGTCGGAGGCGGGGCCGGGAATCGGGCCGCCGGCGGCTTGCGAGGACGTGGTCATGGCAGTCACCTCGCCAGCGAGATCCGCAGCAGATCGGCCATGGACCGCAGCCCGTCCCGGCGCGCCGAGAACGTCGAGCCGTCCTGGTCGGTCCACTCCACCGGCACCTCCACGACGTCCTGCCCGGCCTTCACCACATGGGCGAGCAGTTCGACGTCGAAGGCGAAGCCGTCGATGCGGCAGTCACGGACGATCTCGCGGGCGAGCGGCCCGGGGAAGAACTTGAAGCCGCACTGGGTGTCGGCGATCTCCGGCAGCGTGAGGTGGGCGAGCGTACGGAAGAGCGCGCCGCCGCCGCGCCGCAGCGCGCCCTGCTCGACCTCCAGGTGGGCGCCGGGGGCGTGCCGGGAGGCGATGACCGCGCCGTGGCCCGCGCGCAGCAGTTCCACGACCCGGTCGAGGGTGTCGATGGGGGTGGCGTTGTCGGCGTCGGCGAAGCCGATGAACCGGGCGGAGGAGGTCTCGATGCCGCGCCGCACGGCCGCGCCCTTGCCCTGCTCGCCGCAGCCGATCACATGGAAGCCCACGTCGCGCCCGGTCGGCGCCAGTCCGGCCGTCGGCATCCCGGCCGTCGGCAGCCCGCTCGGCGGGCCCGTGAAGCGGTCGAGGGCGTCCAGGGTGCCGTCCACGCTGTTGTTGTCGACCACGACCACGGACGAGGACCACGGGCGCCCGGCGAGGTAGCGCAGGGTCGCGGCGATCGTCGAGGGCAGCCGCCGCTGCTCGTTGAAGGCGGGGATGATCAGTTCGAGTTCGACCGGGGGCCGGGTGAGCGAGCGGGGGAGCGGGGGGTGCGAGCGGACGGCGGTCATCGCGCCTCGCCTCCTCGGGGGAAGGCGCGGCGCGCGGGTCGCGCGGGGGTACGGGTGCGGGGGGCCACGGCGGGGACGAGCGCGGGGACCGGGGTCCGGCGGCGCGCCGGAGGTGCCGAAGCGGCGGGGGCGGGCTTTCGGGCCCGGGGGCCGTGGTGCGGGGGACAGGCGTGCCGGGCCGGGTCGGGGCGGGCGCCGCGGTGCGGGTCGCCGTCGTCGGCGGCTGGGCCGGAGGGGCTGTCCGACCGTCGCCGGCCACCCGTGGCACGGGTGCGGGCGGCGCGGGAGCGCCGGCGACGGGGGGTCGGGCGGGACCTGCGGGCGTCGGCGTGGCGGCGGCAGAGCCGGGCGGCGTCACGGACGCGGTCGGACGCGCGGCGCGCGGGGTGCGCGGTCGGCGTGGCCGGGCGGGTGCGCGCGCGGGGGGAACGGCGGCGCGCGTCGGCAGTGGGCCAGTCGGTCACCCGCCGCAGAGGATGCGGTGCGGGTGCCACCGGCGCTCGGCTGATGGGGAGGGAGGTCATGACGCGCCTCTTCCGACAACCGACCCTGCCGAGGGTCAGGTGCGCATCCGGTCGATGCACTGTCCTCCACGCTTAGCATCCGTCCGGAGCTTCGTCAACCGGTGGCCGCCGGACCTGGGCCTCCGCCGTGCCGCTTCGCCGGCGCGTGCCGGAGCAGCGCGTTGTGCGGGCGCTCGGCGAGCAGGGTGCCGAGGATGCGGCTGCCGTCGCGGAGGGTGCGGGGGTGCGACGGGCCGTGGCGGCGGGGGAGTTCGAGGCTGGGGACCTCGGCGACGCGCAGCCCGTAGTGCAGGGCGTGGGCGACGAGTTCGGCGCCGAGCTCCACACCGTCCTCGCGCAGGGCGAGCAGGTCGACGAAGGCGCGCCGGAAGGCGCAGAATCCGTACCAGAGATCGGTCAGGTGCTGGCCGTACAACTGCCGGGCGACGCGCAGCAGCGCGCTGTGGCCGAGCCGCCGGTGCAGCGGATAGGCGGCGAAATCGCCGCCCGCGATGAAACGCGATCCCTTGACGAAGTCGAACCCGCTCTCCAGGTAATGCAGGTAATGCGGGATCTCCTGCGGGGACATGCTGCCGTCGGCGCCCATGAGGACGACCAGGTCGCCGGTCGCGGCCAGCAGACCGGCGTGCGGCACGTCGCCGGACGCCCAGTCCCACGGGCCGAGCCGGCGCACCGACACCCCGCGCGGGGCGGGTTCCGGGTCCGCCCGTACGCCTCCTACCAGCACGACCTCCCGTACGGCGGGCGGGATCTGGGCGAGCAGCCAGTCCGTCGCACGGTCGTCCGGGCGGACCGCGACCACCAGGCTCACCGTGCGGGTGCCGGTGGCGGGCAGGCGGTCGGTCGAGCGGCGCAGGGGGTGCGGTTCACTGCTCATGGTTCGGCCTTCGGCGTCTCCGCGTTACGCGGCTGCCTTTCAGCATCGTGCGCGTACGGCCCTCAGGTCAAGGAACGCGGATCACGCGCTCAAGGGACGCGCATTATGCGTCGGGCCGTGAATGTATGAAAGGCGGGAACCCTGAAGCGGGGAATGTCCGCCGCCTTTCCCGGACCGTGCGCTCCTGCGGTTCGCCTGCCCCGGGACTAGAATCCGGTCATGGCTGGGCGAATCGAGGATTACGCCCTCATCGGCGACCTGGAGACCGCCGCTCTCGTCGGCAGGGACGGATCGGTCGACTGGTGGTGCGCGCCGCGGTTCGACTCGCCCGCCTGTTTCGCCGCCCTCCTCGGGGACGAGCGGCACGGCCGCTGGCGCCTCGCACCGGCGGGTGGTCTTCCGTGCAGCCGCCGGAGTTACCGCGGTGACACCCTCGTCCTGGAGACGGTCTGGGAGTCCGTCACCGGAACCGTCCGGATCACCGACTTCATGCCGCCGCGTCAGCACACGCCGCGGATCGTCCGGCTGGTCGACGGGATCGCCGGACGGGTCGACATGCGGGGCGAGTTGGGGGTCCGTTTCAACCACGGCAGCGTGGCTCCGTGGACCCGTGCCGTGGACCGGCGCACCCTCGCCTCGGTCGCCGGGCCCGACGCGACCCGGCTGCACTGCGGCCCCGGCGCGGGCGACCCCGTCGTCACCGCCGACCGGGCCTCCTTCGCGTTCCCCGTCACCGCCGGACAGCGCGTCACCTTCGTCCTCGGCTGGCACCCCTCGCACAGCCCGGCGCCCGCCGCCCCCGACGTGGCCCTGGCCCTGGACCGCACCCTCGCCTTCTGGGACGAGTGGGCCGCGGGACTCCGGTACGAGGGGCCCGCCCGCGACGCGGTGATCCGTTCCCTGGTCACCCTGAAGGCGCTCACGTACGAGCCGACCGGCGGTGTCATCGCCGCCGCCACCGCCTCCCTGCCGGAGTGTATCGGCGGCCTGCGTAACTGGGACTACCGCTTCTGCTGGCTGCGCGACTCCACCTTCACCCTCTCCTGCCTGCTGCGCAGCGGCTACCGCAGGGAGGCCCTCGCCTGGAAGGACTGGCTGGTCCGCGCCGTCGCCGGCGACCCGGCCGACCTCCAGCCGCTGTACGGCGTCGGGGGACAGCGGCGGCTGCCCGAGTCGCAGGCCGACTGGCTGCCCGGCTACGAGAACTCACGGCCCGTCAGATTCGGCAACGCGGCCGTCGACCAGTTCCAGCTCGACATCTACGGCGAGGTCCTGAACACCGTCTACTCCGCCGTACGGGCCGGGGTCACCCTCGACGCGCACGTGTGGAGCCTGGTGGCGGCGCTCCTGGAGTACCTCGGCGAACGCTGGCGGGAACCCGACGAGGGCATCTGGGAAGTCCGGGGCCCCCGGCGGCACTTCGTCCACTCCAAGGTGATGGCCTGGGTCGCCGCCGACCGCGCGGTGCGCCTCGCCCGGGTCGCCGGCCTGCGCGGCTCCGTGCACCGCTGGCAGGCCCTGCGCGCCGAACTGCGCACGGAGGTCTGCGCGGAGGGCTGGAGCGACTCCCAGCAGTCCTTCGTGCAGTACTACGGCGCGGGCCGGCTCGACGCCACCGCCCTGCTGATCCCGCGGCTCGGCTTCCTGCCCCCCGACGACCCGCGCGTCCTCGGCACCGTACGGGCCATGGGCCGCCTCGACGACCGCGGCTTCCTGCGCCGCTACGCCGACACCGGGAACGGGCACGTCCACGACGTCGACGGCCTCAACGGCGCCGAAGGGGCCTTCCTGGCCTGCACGTTCTGGTACGCCGACGCCCTCGCCCTGACCGGCCGCCCGGCCGAGGCCCGTACGGTCTTCGAACGGGCCCTGGACGTCCGCAACGACGTGGGCCTCCTCTCCGAGGAGTGGGACCCCGCCACCGGCCGCCAACTCGGCAACACCCCCCAGGCACTCAGCCATGTCGCCCTCGTCAACACCGCCTTCACCCTCGACGGGACCAGGCGCCGCACCCGCAACGGCGCACGCGCCCCCGCGCACCGCACCCCCGTGGCATGATCGCGCCGACATCGGACGGTGAGGCACGGGGGCGGAACGCTCGATCGGCTCCGGCGTCGGCATGGGCCTCCTGATCGCCGGGCTGCTCGTGTCGGGCGTCGCCCAGATGTCGAGGCGCACGCCCTGACGCGTGTCGTTCGGGTGCCTCCAGCGGGCGGACCCGCCCGTGCCGGGGTCGAATCGAGGCATGGCACCCTTCGACAGGCCCCGTACCGGCGGCTCCCCGCGGAGCGTCGCGACGGCCGGTGACACCTGGTGGTACGCCGCCGTCGCCGCCGAGGCCGCCGGATCGTTCAGCGCCCGCATCCGCATACGCATGCGGCGCGCCTGCCTCGCCGCCGTCCTCCTGCTCACCGTCGCCTACGCCGGACTCGTCCTCACCGCGACCGGCAGACGCTGGGGGGACGCCGCGCTCGCCGGGCGGCTCGCCGACCCCGCCGTCGCCCAGTTCCTCCGCGAGCACCCCTCGCTGCGCGGCCTCGGCACCCTCTCCCTGGTCCTCGCCGTCGTGCTGCTCGCCGCCGTCGGCGCCCTGCGCAAGCGGTACGCGCTCACCGCCACGGCCCTCGGTACCGTGGCCGCCACCCTCCTCGCCGCCGCACTCCTCCAGCGGTACGCGCCGGGGCCGCACCTCGTCGACGCGTCGGGCGCCGCCGTACGGAGCGGCTTCCCCAGCGGCACCTCCGTGATCGCCGCCGGCACCGCCCTCGGCCTCGTCCTCGTCGTCCCGCACCGGCTGCGGACCGGCGTCGTGGGCCTCGCCGCCCTGTGGGCCGTCGCCCTCGGCGCGTACGGCATCGCCTCCGGCAGGCAGCGCCCCGGCGACGTGATCGCCGCCGACCTGCTGGTGCTCGCCGCGTTCGCCGCGGTCGTCGCCCTCCTCGCCCGCAGGGGCAGGATCGGCCCCGCCACCCGGCGCCGGCTGCCCCCGCAGCGGCTCCTCGTGTCCGTCCCGCTCGTCCTGGTCGCCGTCGCCGGGCTCGCCGTCGGGGCGTATCTGCTGCCCGGCTGCCTGCCGGGCGCCGGGCCCGTCCCCGCCGAGCTGCCCCGCATCGCCCACCGCTGCGGCCAGGCCCTCGCGGCGGGCACCGGAGCGGCCGTCGCCGCCGTCCTGCTCGGCCTGGCGCGACGCGTCGACCTCGACCCCGGCCCCGCCCCGTACCGGCTCGCGAGTCCGGTTCCCGAGGACCCCTTTCCCGAGGAGCCCGATCACGAGATATCTTGATGTCGAGCAATCTCGCAGACGCAGACGTGGAGCGGAGCACACCCGGTGACTGACTCGACCATCATCTACACGCACACTGACGAGGCGCCCGCCCTGGCGACGTACTCGTTCCTGCCCGTGATCAAGGCCTACGCCTCCACGGCCGGGATCAACGTCGAGACGCGTGACATCTCCCTGGCCGGGCGCATCATCGCCAGCTTCCCCGAGTGGCTCGAAGAGGGCCAGCGCATCGAGGACGCCCTCGCCGAGCTCGGTGAGCTCGCCAAGACGCCCGAGGCGAACATCATCAAGCTGCCGAACGTCTCGGCCTCGATCCCGCAGCTCAAGGCCGCGGTCGCCGAGCTCCAGGCGCAGGGCTACGCCCTCCCGGACTACCCGGACGACCCGCAGAGCGACCAGGACAAGGACGTCCGCGCGCGCTACGACAAGATCAAGGGCAGCGCCGTCAACCCGGTCCTGCGCGAGGGCAACTCCGACCGCCGCGCGCCCGGCTCGGTCAAGAACTACGCCAAGACCCACCCGCACCGCATGGGCGCCTGGACCCCCGAGTCCAAGACCAACGTGGCGACCATGGGCGAGAACGACTTCCGCTCCACCGAGAAGTCCACGGTCATCGCCGAGGCCGGTGCCCTGCGCATCGAGCACGTCGCCGCCGACGGCACCGTCACCGTGCTCCGCGAGTCCGTCCCGGTCCTCGCCGGCGAGGTCGTCGACGCCTCCGTCATGCGCGTCGAGGCCCTGCGCACCTTCCTCTCCGAGCAGATCGCCCGCGCCAAGGCCGAGGGCGTGCTCTTCTCCGTGCACCTCAAGGCCACGATGATGAAGGTCTCCGACCCGATCGTCTTCGGCCACGTCGTGCGCGCCTTCTTCCCGCAGACCTTCGCCAAGTACGGCGAGGTCCTCGCCGCCGCCGGCCTGTCCGCCAACGACGGCCTCGGCACCGTGCTCAAGGGCCTGGAGTCCATTCCGCACGGCCTCGGCGAGGAGATCAAGGCCTCCTTCGACGCCGAGCTGGCCGAGGGCCCCGCCCTCGCCATGGTCGACTCCGACAAGGGCATCACCAACCTGCACGTGCCGTCCGACGTCATCGTCGACGCCTCGATGCCGGCCATGATCCGCACCTCCGGCCACATGTGGGGCCCGGACGGCAAGGAGGCCGACACCCTCGCCGTCCTCCCGGACAGCTCCTACTCCGGCGTCTACCAGGCCGTGATCGAGGACTGCCGCGCCCACGGCGCCTTCGACCCGTCGACCATGGGCTCCGTCCCGAACGTCGGCCTCATGGCGCAGAAGGCCGAGGAGTACGGCTCCCACGACAAGACCTTCGAGATCGCCGCGGCCGGCACCGTCCGCCTCGTCGACGCCTCCGGCGCCACCGTGCTGGAGCAGGAGGTCGCCGAGGGCGACATCTTCCGCGCCTGCCAGACCAAGGACCTGCCGATCCAGGACTGGATCAAGCTGGCCGTCACCCGCGCCCGCGCCACCGGCGACCCGGCCGTCTTCTGGCTGGACGCCGAGCGCGCCCACGACGCGCAGCTGATCGAGAAGATCAACACCTACCTGCCGCAGCACGACACCGAGGGCCTGGAGATCAAGGTCCTGTCCCCGGTCGAGGCCACCGCGTTCTCCCTGGAGCGCATCCGTCGCGGCGAGAACACCATCTCGGTCACCGGCAACGTCCTGCGCGACTACCTGACCGACCTCTTCCCGATCCTGGAGCTCGGCACCAGCGCGAAGATGCTGTCCGTCGTCCCGCTGATGGCGGGCGGCGGCCTGTTCGAGACGGGCGCCGGCGGCTCCGCGCCGAAGCACGTCCAGCAGCTCGTCAAGGAGAACTACCTGCGCTGGGACAGCCTCGGCGAGTTCTTCGCCCTGGCCGCGTCCTTCGAGCACCTGTCCACCACCACGGACAACGCCCGCGCCCAGGTCCTCGCCGACACCCTCGACCGCGCCACCGGCACCTTCCTCAACGAGGACAAGTCGCCGACCCGTCGCCTCGGCGGTATCGACAACCGCGGCAGCCACTTCTACCTGGCCCTGTACTGGGCCCAGGAGCTGGCCCGCCAGACCGAGGACGCCGAGCTCGCCAAGGCCTTCGCCCCGCTGGCCGAGACGCTCTCCGCCAACGAGCAGAAGATCGTCGACGAGCTGATCGCCGTCCAGGGCTCCCCGGCCGAGATCGGCGGCTACTACCAGCCCGACCCGGCCAAGGCCGAGGCCGTGATGCGCCCGTCCGCGACCTTCAACGAGGCCGTCGCGACCCTCGCCTGATCCGCGAGGCCGCCCCACGGGGCCGGCACCGCCCCGGCCGGACATCCGTCCGGCCGGGGCGGTCGCGTCGGTGGCGCATCCGCCGTCCGGGTGTGAGTCTGGATGGATGAGCTGGGCATCATGGACGACCGCCGGTGTCTACACCGGGCGTGGCGGGGTCCTGACCGTCGAGGGCGGTGTCGTCACGGGCGATCTGACCGTGCACACCACCTTCGCCGACCGGGAAGCACGTGTGGCCGTGCAGTACAGCGGCGCCTCCGACTGGTTCACCATGTCGGGCAGTCCGGTTCCCTGCGGATCGGAGGAGGAGAGCCGCGACCTGCACGACGCCGTCGTCGCGGCCGTACGGGAAGGGGGCGGGGCGACGGTGCCGACCCTGCCACACCTGTCGGGATAGCGGCCCCTTCGGGGGCGTCAGGACACGTGCCGCCGGGAAAAGTGTTGTCCCGGCCGCTCCCCGCGGTCTCCCGACGACGGCCCGCACCGGGCGGACGCCGTCACCGGGGACGAGGGAGCACAGCACATGGACAGCGCCGAGCACCGCACCGCCGAGCTGGTCGAGGCGGCGCGGGCCGGTGACGCGCGCGCCGGAGACGCTCTCGTACGCGCCTACCTGCCGCTCGTCTACAACATCGTCGGCCGGGCCCTCGACGGCCACGCCGACGTCGACGACCTCGTCCAGGACACGATGGTCCGCGCCCTGGACGGCCTGCCGGGCCTGCGTGACCCGGCCCGGTTCCGCTCCTGGCTCGTCGCCATCGCCATGAACCGGATACGGCACCGCTGGCGGGAACGCCAGCAGGCGCCGCTGCCCGGCCTGGACGGCGCCGCCACCCTCGCCGACCCGGCCGGCGACTTCACCGAGCTCACCATCCTCCGCCTCGGCCTCACCGGCCAGCGCCGCGAGGTCGCCGAGGCGACCCGCTGGCTCGACGAAGAGGACCGGGAGCTCCTCTCCCTGTGGTGGCTGGAGGCCGCGGGCGAACTCACCCGCGCCGAACTCGCCGCCGCCCTCGACGTGCCGCCCCGGCACGCCGCCGTCCGCGTCCAGCGCATGAAGGAACGCCTGGAGACCGGCCGCACCGTCGTCCGCGCCCTCGCCGCCGTTCCGCCCTGCCCGCAGCTCGCCGAGACCACCGCCGGCTGGGACGGCCACCCCTCCCCGCTCTGGCGCAAACGCCTCGCCCGCCACCTCGACACCTGCCCCCACTGCGCCCCCACCCGCACGGGCCTCGCCCCGGCCGAGGGGCTCCTCGTGGGCTTCGGCCTCGTACCGCCGCTGCTGGTGTGGGCGGGGCGGGGTGGGGGCGGCGCCGGGGCCGGGGGGATGGAGACGGTGGGGTGGGCCGGGGAGGGGCCGGACACTGGATCCAATATCCCGGATAGGGGATCCAGTATCCGGAGCCGCCGCTCCCTCTGGCCCGCCGCCGTAGCGGCCCTCGCGATTCTCGGTGCCGTGTTCCTGCTCGTACCCGGTGACCCGGAGCACGTCACGGAGCTGCGGAAGCCCGCGCCCGCGCCGCCCGCCCCGGCGACGCCGACCGTCACGCACACCGCGACCCCGCCTCCCTCGCCGCGCCCGTCACCGACGCCGAGCCGGAGCCGGGGGCCGCGTCCGAGTGTGGAGGAGCGGGTGAACGCGCTGGTGAACGGGCATCGGGCCGAGGCGGGGTGTGCCCCTCTCAGGCGGGATCCGAAGCTGTCCGCGGCGGCCAAGGCGTACGGGCGGGACATGGTGGCCCGGGGCTACTACGGGCACACGACCCCCGAGGGCACGGACGCCGGGACCCGGTTCGACGGCGTCGGCTACTCCTGGAGCGCCTGGGCCGAGAACCTGGCCCAGGGGCAGGCCGACCCGGCGTCCGTCGTGGCCGACTGGATGGCCGACCCCCCGCACCGCCGCAACCTCCTCGACTGCGCCTACCGGGACACCGGAGTCGCCGCGGTCCCCGGTCCCGACGGCACGGTCTGGGTGCAGGAGCTGGCCGCGCCCCTCGGCTGAGGCGCGCGGCGGCGGCACTCACGGGGAGGCGAAGTCCTGGACCCACCAAGGGCCGTTGGACGTGAGGTTCACTCCCACGCCCATCTCCCTGAACGCGCAGTTGAGGATGTTCTTGCGGTGCCCCTCGCTGTTCATCCAGCCGTCGACCGCCTCGGCGGGCGTGTGCGGGCCACGGAAGATGTTCTCGCCCCAGGTCGACCAGTCGTACCCCGCCGCGGTGATCCGGTCACCCGGGCCGCGTCCCTCCGGGGTGTCATGGGCGTAGTAGTCGCGGTCGGACATGTCGTCGGCGTGCCTCTGCGCCGCCGTCCGCAGCTTGCCGTCGGACCGGAGCGGTTCGCAGCCGGCCTTCCGGCGCTCGGCGTTGGCGAGGCCGAGGATCTGGTCGACGTACTGGGCGGCGGTCCCGGCCGCCGCGGGCACCGCCCTCGCCCTCCGCTGGGTCTCCTCGCTCGGCGCGGGTGCCACGGGCAGCGGGGCCGCGCTTCCGGCCGCGTACAGGCGGGTCCCGGCGTCGGCGGGAGTGCCGAGCGTCGCCACGTACACCCCGGTCGTGACGGTGAGCGCGGCGGCGACCGCCCCCGCCGCCGTCACCACGGCACGGAAGGACGCGGCTCCGCGGCGGGCCCGCCGGCGGCCGCCCGACCCGTTGCGGTGCCGGCCGGCCGCGACCTCGGGCGGCGGTCCGGGGCGCTCGTTCGGGACGCCGGCGTCGTACGCGTCGTGCTGCATGGGCTCCGCTCTCTGTTCGAGGCCGCCGGACCGTCCGGCACTGGGGAGAGCCACCGGGGCGACGGCGATAACACTTTCCGGCCCCGGACAGCGCGACACTCCCCGTCAATCCTGTGGGTCAACCTCGTGAGGGACCACTGCGACCGGGCACGGGGCGAGGTGCAGGGCCGCGTGGGCCACCGACCCGATCCGCGTGCCGAGCGCGCCGCGCCGGACCCGCCGCCCCACCACGAGCAGCTGCGCGGAGCCCGAACCCGACAGCAGCACCTGCCCGGCGCTCCCCAGCTCCACGTGCTCGGTCACCGGGACGTCGGGGTACCGCTCCCGCCACGGGGCGAGCGCCTCGCGCAGCGCCTTCTCCTCGTACGGGACGAGCCCGCCGGCCTCGTCGGCGAGCCGCAGCGACCCCGGGCTGTACGCGAACAGCGGCGGCAGGCTCCAGGCCCGTACCGCCCTGACGGCCGCCCCGCGGGCCGCGGCCGCCTCGAAGGCGAACCGCAGCACGGGCGCGCTGTCCTCCGGGCTGCCCTGCTGGCCGACCAGGATCTCCCCGGCGGGCGGCTCGGCCGCGGCGCCGTCACGGGAGCGGACCGCGACGACCGGGCACCGGGCGGCGGCGATGATCTGCTGCCCGTAAGAGCCGAGGAGGTATCCGGCGACGGCACCGTGCCCGCGCGAGCCGAGGACGAGCAGCTCGGCCTCGCGGGAGGTGTCGAGCAGCGCGGCGACCGGCGTGTCGCCGATGACCTGGGCGGTCGTCGGGAGGTCCGGGTGGTGTGCGGTGACCGCGGCCTCGGCCTCGCGGAGCACGGCCTGGGCGGCCTGTTGCTGGGTCGTCGGGTCCTGGAGGAGGGGCAGGTCGAGCGGTTCCCAGCGCCAGGCGTGCACCAGGCGCAACGGGAGCCCCCGGAGCAGCGCCTCGCGCGCGGCCCAGTCCGCCGCGGCCAGGCTCTCGGGGGAACCGTCCACTCCCGCGACGATCTCACGACTCATCAGGCTGCCTCCGTCGGCTCGGTGTCGGGGCCGCCGGGGGCGGCCGGCCCGCTGTCTCCAGCTTGGGCCCATCGGCCGTCCGCCGAGAGGGCCGGAGGTCCCGTACCTGCGTGCCGTCCGGCCCCTTTCGGGCGGGGGTGCCCGTCATTTCGCCCGTACGGGCTACGCCAGCAGGGTGAGGCGGGCGTGGGTGCCGTTGAGGTAGTGGTCGCCGATGTCGCGCAGCCGGTGGTCGGGGGAGACCGGGGCGGTGAGGGCCCGGACGTTGCGCCAGAAGCGGTCGAAGCCCTGGCCGCCGGCGTGCGGGCGGGCCGCGGTCGCCGGGTCGACCAGTTCGAGGATGCGGGTGGTGATGTCCACGGCGGCCCGGTTGGTGACGGTCTCGGCCGCGGCGACCAGGACGGCGATGTCCGCGAGATCCTCGACGTCGAGCCCCCGTTCCTCGACGAGACCGTGGGCGAGGGCGTCCGTGGCCCGCTCGACCACCGCGGCGGCGGCGTGCGCGGCCGTCGCCAGCTCCCCGTAGGCGAGGAGGAGGTACGGATCGTCCCCCGGTCCGCCGCCGGAGAAGCCGACGAGTCCCGGGGACGGGAAGCCGGGCCCGGAGAGTCCCGGGAGCCCGGAGTGGCCCGGGAGTCCGGAGCGTCCCGGGCGGCCGCTCGTGCCGGTGGCGGCGAAGTCCGCCGCGAAGCCGTCCGCGAAGTCCGCCGCGAACGCGGCCCGGCCCCGTGCCCCTTCGGCGGGCGGTGCCGCCGCCTGGGTGGCCCGGCTGATGTCCCGGGCCTCGGCGAGCGCGCCCTCGGCGATGCCGAGCCCGACCTGGACCAGGAGCAGCCGCAGCGCGAGCGGTGCCAGGGTCGAGTACGGGGCGACGGCGTGCTCGTCCTGGGGGAGCGCGCCGAGCACCTGCTCCGCCCCGACGGGCACCTGGTCGAAGGTGACCGTCCCGGCGCCCGCGAGGCGCTGGCCGACCCGCTCGGCGCCCGCGTCGGTGAACACGGCCGGATGGGCCGGGTCGACCAGGACGACGAGCAGGTCCCCCGTCTCCGTACAGCGGGCGCCGACGACGAACCGGTCGGCGACGGTGACGCCGGAGGCGAAGGCGCGCCGCCCGTCGAGGACGTAGGCGCCGCCGCCGGCCGGGGTCAGGGTCAGTCCGGCCGGCGAGGAGTCCACGCGCGGCGGTTCGACCGCCCCGGCGAGCAGCCAGTGCTCCTCGGCGGTCCGGGTGTCGAGGTCGAACGGTCCCGCGGCGGGGCCGAGGAACCGCGAGGTCCAGGACAGGACGCAGTGGTGGGCGAGGAGTTCGCCTATCGAACCGTCGGCGGCGGCGATCTCCCGGATCACCCCGCACGCCGTGCGCCAGTCGGCGCCGCGGCCGCTGGGCCCCGGCGCGGTGAGCAGGGCGGGCAGTCCCGCCTCCTGGAGCCGGGCCACCTCGTCGAAGGGTGCCTTGCCCGCGCGGTCCCTGGTCAGGGCGTCGACGGCGAGGTCGTCGGCGAGTTCTCTGGTGACGCGGGGCCAGATCTCGTCGTCGGCCGGGCGGTAGGCCGGCGCGGAGGTGGGGCGTATCGCTGACTTCTTCGGCGTTCTCACGTCACCTCACATGATCCCTAGTATCCCCACTGGAATAGTAGGGATACTGGCAGAGGGTCGGCCCGCGCCCCAAGAGGCGTCCGCATCACGGACAATGGCGTCTCGAAAGCTGGAACGAGTCGCTGCCGACCAGCGGCGTCGGCGGTGGCCGGACGGTTACGGATTGGTCCAGGCGTCCGGGTCCTCGGCGAGCGCCACGACCTCGGGCGGCAGCTTCGCCGAGGCCAGCTCCGCCAGCGAGACCCCGTCCAGCACATGGCGCACGTTCGCCCGCAGCGCCACCCACAGGGTCAGCAGCGACTCGGCGGGGCCGGTGTACGACAGCTCGGGCGGGCGCACCCCCCGCACCGAGACCAGCGGCCCCTCCACGCACCGGATCACGTCCGCGACAGAGATCTCCGCGGCCGGCTTCGCCAGCCAGTAGCCGCCGTTGCCACCCCGCTGGCTCTGCACCAGGCCGCCCTTGCGCATGTCGCCGAGGATGCCCTCCAGGAACTTGTGCGAGATCCCCTGGCAGTCGGCGATGGCCTCGGCCTTCAACGGTCCGGCGTCCTGGGCCGCGGCGAGCTGGAGGGCGGCCCGCACCGCGTAGTCGGCCCTGGCTGAAATGCGCATAGGAGCATTATTCCGCAGTCTTGACGGGGGACGCGGACGATCCCACACTCATGGACGGGAAACCGAGCGAACAGGTAGGGAATCATGGGAGCCACGGACGCGGCGGAGACGGCACACGTCCCCCGCCTGCCCCGCTCCCTGCCGCTGACCTCCCGCCGGCACATCGACCTGCTGCGGGTCTGCAGCGCGGCGTAGCGCCCGTCCGGCGGATCACCAGCGGATCACCCGAATACCGGCGGATCGCCAGCGGAGCACCAGCGGATCACCGGTGACCGGTGGCGCCGTGCCCCGCACCGGCCGTTCCCGGCCACGTCCCGCCCCTCCGGCCCGCCGCCCCTCCACCTCTCCGCGCGATTCCTCCTTCCCGTACCTCTGCTGCCTCCGGGCGCGCGCCGACGCCGTCGTGCGCCACCGCGACCCAGCACCGAGCACCCCAGGGAGAAGCATGTCCGTCATTCCGTCGACCGCCCCGTCCGCCGTCCCCGCCGTCACCGCCGCCCTCCCCTCCGTCGTGCCGTCGATCGTCCCCGCCACCCTCACCCCGGCCTTCCGCGGCCGGATCGGCCGCGACGTGCGCAGCGGCCACTACGCCGTGCCGCACCGCTACCGGCTCCATCTGGCGCCCGCCGACCCCAGCTGTCTGGGCATCGCCGTGACCCACAGCCTCCTGGGCCTCGACGAGACGCTGCCGCTGACCGTCCTGCCCGCCGTCCCCGACACGCCCGACGGCGGCTACGCCGTCCTGCGCCCGCTGTACGAGGCCAGCGCCCACCAGTACGCGGGACCCGCCGCCGCCCCCGTCCTCAGCGACGCCTGGACCGGCCGCATCGTCTCCACGCACGTGCCGGACATCCTGCGCGACCTCGCGCTGCGCTTCCGCGGCGACGGACCCGAACTCCTCCCCGAGGCGCACCAGGACGAGATCCGGGCCGTCGCCGACCTGTGCGCGCGCAGCGTCCACGCCGCCGCCCAGCGCGCGGGCGAACTCGGCCTCGACGACCAGGCCGCCCACCACGACCCGCTCACCGTGCTCTTCGCCGCCCTCGGCTCCCTCGAACGGCGGCTCGCCCGCCACCCGTACGTCCTCGGTGACGCGCCCACCGCCGCCGACGTCACCGTCTGGGTCACCCTCGTCCAGCTCGACACCGTCCACCGCTGGCACCTCGACGCCGCCGCCATGGACCGCGTCGCCGGCCACCCCGCGCTCTGGGCCTACGCCCAACGGCTCGCCGCGCTGCCCGCGTTCGGCCGCCACCTCGACATCGACGGCGTCCTCGCCCACCACCGCGCCCACTGCCGGGGCCGGGAGGCGGCCGGTGCCGCGATGCGGATCGTCGACTGGGGCTGACGGGCCCCGGGGTACGGCGGATCAGCCGGTACGCCGGCCGGCGAGCGGCCCCGTGGCGTCGCCCGCGCCCGTACGGACCCCGCGCAGGAACGCCTCCAGGGCCTCGACCGAGGTCCTGGAGGGCACCCACTCCAACTCCCGCCGCGCCCGGTCCGTGGCCAGCAGCGGCAGGCGCAGCACCGCGTCGAAGAGCCCGGGGGACGACGGGACGACGCGCAGCCGCCAGGCCGTCGCCAGCGCGCCCCGCACTGCGGCGTTCGGCACCTTCACCGGGCGGGCGTCGAGCAGCCCGGCGAGCGTCGGGGCGTCGATCACCGGATCCGCCGCCAGGTTGAACGCGCCCCGCACGTCCCGCAGCAGCGCCCGCCGGTACGCGTCGGCCGCGTCGTCGGTGTGCAGCGTCTGGAAGCGCAGGCCGGAGAGTTCCGGTACGAGCGGCAACAGGTCCGGCCGGAACAGACGGCCCGGGAAGAAGCGCCCCGCGAAGATCCGCCGCTGCTCGCTCGCCGACTCCTCCTTGAACAGGAAGGCGGGCCGCATCCGGACCACCCGCGTCTGCGGGTGGTCGCGCTCGAAGGTGTCCAGGACCCGCTCCAGATACGCCTTCTCCCGGGTGTACGCGGCCCCCGGCCAGCCGTGCGTCGGCCAGGCCTCCGAGACCGGCGGACCACCCTCGGGCCCCGGGGAGTAGGCGCCGACCGACGAGGCGTGCACCAGGACCGGGACATGGGCGGCGGCGACCGCGTCGAAGACCCGTACCGCGCCCAGGACATTGGTCCGCCAGGTCACCACCGGATCGTGCGTCGGCTGGAAGCGCCAGGCCAGGTGGACGACCGCGTCCGCGTCCTCCAGGTACGGGGCCAGCCGGGGCCCGGCATCCTCCTGCGACAGGTCGACCTCCGCCCACTCCGTCCTCGCCACGGTCAGGGCCGGCCGGCGCCGGGCCAGACCGAGCACGGAGGCCACCCGCGGTTCGCGCTCCAGGGCGCGGACCAGACTCGTGCCGACGTTCCCCGTGGCGCCGGTGACGACGACACGCAGGCGATCGCTCGGGTTCATGACCTCGACCCTCCGACCTCCCCCGCCACGGTCTTCCCCTCCTCTCGACCTTCCGCCCTCGGCGCCGCCCGCGCACGCGGGGGACGTCCCGGACGCCCCGGCGTCACGGAGCGTGGCGCTGCGGGTCGCGTCGGTGAGCCTCCGGCCCCACGATGGTGGGGCCGGGGGGATGGCGTGTACCAGGAGGAACGGATGCTGCTCCCCGACCGCAACACGATCGACCGGCTGCTGCGGAACTACCGCACCCAGGAACGCCAGACCCTGGCCCTGCCGTGCGACCCCTCGGTCCTGCGCCGGTTCGAGGACACCGCGTACACGCTCTGCGTCCTCATGGGAGTCCGCACCGCCCGCGAGGCGGTCCGCGCCGCCGAGCGCTACCTGGCCGAGCCCCGTCCGGTCGTCGCGGTCAGGGCCCCGGAGGCGGTTGGCCGAGGGGGCGCGGGGGTAGGCGCAGGGTAGGGAGCGCGGGCGCCCACGGCCCGCGGAGCGCCCCGGGCCGCGCGGCGGCCCCGGGCGCACCCCGCCTGGAGGTGTCGGCGATGGACGAGGCACGGCTCTCGCCGCGAGAGCGGCGCATCCTGGAGGAGATCGAACAGAGCCTGGGCGCGGACCGATCCCTCGCCCGGGGCCTGCGCACCGGCCACGCCGGCCGTCACGGGCTCCGGCTCCGGCGCCCCGGCGGGCGCGCCACCGCCCTCCTCGGGGCCGTCGCGCTCACCCTCTTCGTGACCGCCGTCGCCACCGAGTCGCCCCCGCTGATCTGGGCCTTCGCCGCGGTGTGGGTGGTGACCCTGGTGTGCCTGCTCCGGCTGCTCCTCGACTGGTCGCACCGCCACCTCACGGGCGCGGAACGCCCCCGCCCGGACGAGCCGGACCGCTGAGACGGGAGGCTGCGGAGCCGAGCGGGCGGACCGCTGAGACGGGACGCTGCGGACCGGGCGGGCGGAACCCCTGAGACGAGGCAGCGGACCCGGACCGCTCGTCACGGCCGTGGGAAGCGGGACCGCACGGCGTCGACACAGGTGTCCCGGGAGGTCGGCCCGCCGAAGCGCAGCCGGTCGTACGGGGCGAAGTCCGGCTCCAGCCCGTCCAGCTCGTCCACCAGCGCGTGCAGGGCGGCCGACCACTCCGGGGAGTTCCCGGGCGAACGCACGGCCTCGGTGATCGCCGCCGTCAGCTCGTCCTTGCGGCGGATGGTGGCCGGGGTGACCCGGTGCAGACACACGTACTGCCCACTCAGATACGCCTCCCACTCCCGCGCGCCCTCGGCGGAGTCCTCCCAGTGCGCGGTGAACCAGGCGCGCAGCAGCTCCGGGCCGCCGGCCTCCTCCGTCGGTCCGAACAGGTCGTACGGCACCATCTCCGCACCGTCCGAACGCAGATAGCCCGGCAGCGGCAGCAGGCCGTCCAGCATCCGCCGCCGGGCGTCGTCCGCGTTCCGTCCGAGCGCCGCGCACAGCTCTTCGAGGGGAGTGAACTGCGCGCTCACGTAGGCGTCGTCCGCCGCCGTCATCGGATGCGCTCCGTTGACCTCGCGGAACCGCCGGGCCACCTCCTCCCCGTACCCGTCCCTCGCCACGTGTCCGTCCGTCCCCGTGCCCATCGGCCCACTCCTCGTGCGGTCCCGCCCGGGGCCCTCCCCGACGGCGCCCGAGCAGGCTAAGGGCCGGACGGTGCGGCGCCCGCCGAAACGTGCCGGCCGGACTCAGTCGGCGCGCGCCCCGAACCGCCGCCAGAGCCACAGGGAGAGCGCCGCGCCGAGCGCCGAGCCGACCAGGGCCAGCGGGAGTCCGGCCGCCTTGCCCGAAGGGGTGGCCTGCTGGTGCCGGTCGTGGCCGACCGGCGCGGCCGGTGTGGTCGCGTCGGCGGCCTCCGCCCCGGCCCGGGTCACGTTCCGGGCGGCGGCGCGTACGGGCAGGGGCGCTTCCTTCCGGGGGGCCTTCGCCGGCTTGAGCGAACCCACCGGCTGGATCCGGCCCGCCGCGTCGAAGCCCCAGTCGAGCAGCTCCCGGGCCTCCTCGTACACGGCGAGTCCGCCGCCGCCCTGCGGGTTCATCACGGAGACGACCAGCGTGCGGGCCCCGCGCCGGGCCCCCACGACCAGGGTGTTCCCGGCGTTGCTGGTGTAGCCGTTCTTGATGCCGAGGAGCCCGGGATAGCGGGACACCCCGTCCGCGCCGGTGAGCAGCCGGTTGGTGTTGGCGATGCCGAACGACGAGGAGCCGGCCGGGAAGTCCGCGTAACGGGTGGAGCAGTAGCGGGTGAACCGCGGGTCCTGGAGCCCCGCCCGCCCGAAGACCGCCAGGTCGTACGCGGAGGACACCTGGCCCGGCGCGTCGTAGCCGTCCGGTGAGACCACGTGGGTGTCGCGGGCGCCCAGGGCGCGGGCCTTCTCCTGCATCTGCCGGGTCATCGACTCCCAGCCGCCGTTCATGGCGGCGAGCACGTGCACGGCGTCGTTGCCGGAGCTGAGGAAGACGCCGTTCCACAGGTCCGACACCGTGTACGTGTAGCCCTCCTTCACCCCGACGAGGCTGCTCCCCTCGCCGATGCCGGTGAGCTCCGCGTCGCTCACGGTGTGCCGCTCGGTCCCGTCGTGGTGCGGCAGCGCGGTCAGCGCGAACAGGGTCTTCAGGGTGCTCGCGGGCGGCAGCGGCCGGTGCGCGTCGCGCGCCGCGAGGACCTCGCCGGTGCCCGCGTCGGCCACCACCCAGGACAGGGCCGACACGGAGGGCAGCCGCGGCGCGCCCCGCAACGGCTGCACCTGGGTGCCGGAGCGGTCGAGCCGGGCGGGATCGACGAAGGACCGCGCGGGCGGGGTCGGCTCGGCGACCGAGGAGGCGGCGGAGGCGGCGGAGGCGGGAGCGGCGGGGGCGACGGGAGCCGAGGCCGCGGCCGTGGGGACCGACAGGACGAACAGCAGCACCGCGGCACCGGCGGTGGCATGACGGAGAGCGGGCGTGACGATCATTCAGCCACGGTAGGAACGGGACGAGGCGCCCGCAGGCCGGAGTGCGCCGACCGGCGTAGCGGCTGTGCCGGAGGGTGGGCGCGTCGCCGCGCGGCCGGCCGGACCGGGCGCCGTCGGGACTGTCGGTGGGGCAGGGCATGCTGGTGACGTGTCCTCATTCCCGAACCAGAGCAGGCCCGTTGCCCCAACGGGCTCCGACGGCCCCGGCCCAGTCGAACACATGATCGTCTGCGGTGATGACGTGCTGGCCCACCGTCTCGCGGCGGAGCTGCACGAGATGTACGGGGAGCGCGTCACCCTGCTCGTCCCCGCACCCGTCGACACCCCCAGCCGCCCCGTGGCCCGCACGGGACGGGCCGCGGCGCTCTTCGGGCGGGTCACCGCCGCCGTCAGCCGCACCGCCGGCGCGGGAACCGGAACCGGAACCGGCGCCGCGGGCCCGGCCGGTGCGGGCGACCCGCGCGGCCCGGCCCAGGCTCGCACGATCCGGGTCATGGAGACCGGCGAGGCCGACGACCAGGCGCTGCTCGACGCGGGAGTGGAGCGCGCCGCCGCGCTCGCGCTGGTCCACGAGGACGACGAACGCAACATCCGCGCCGCGCTCGCCGCCCGCCGGCTCAACCCGAGGCTGCGCCTCGTCATCCGGCTCTACAACCGCAAGCTGGGACAGCACCTGGCCACCCTCCTCGACCAGGCCGCGGCCGTCTCCGAACCCGGGCTCGACCCCGAGAAGCTGGACGCGGCGACCAGCGTCCTCTCCGACGCCGACACCGCCGCGCCCGCCCTCGCCGCCACCGCCATCGCCGGGAGCAGAAAGGTGATCCAGGCCGGCGGACTGCTGCTGCACGCCGTCGACCGGACGCCGCCCGCCCGGGGCGAGGTCGCCGACCCCGGCCTGTGCACCCTGGCGCTGCTCTCCGCGACGGCCAGCGACCCGGCCGGCAGCGAGGGCTCCGAACGCAGCGGCGACCAGGGCCCGCAGCTGCTGCCCGACGACGCCGCCGTCGCCGCCGCCACCGGGCGCGGGATCGTCGCCCTGGAGGCCGTGACCTACGAGGGTCCCGCCCAGACCACCGGCTGGCT
The DNA here is from genome assembly GCF_055560575.1 of Streptomyces sp. NPDC023157. Classification (NCBI taxonomy): domain Bacteria; kingdom Bacillati; phylum Actinomycetota; class Actinomycetes; order Kitasatosporales; family Streptomycetaceae; genus Streptomyces; species Streptomyces sp. NPDC023157. Next base: position 298,999 of record NZ_JBVHIL010000003.1, on the reverse strand, counting down.
CAGCGCCTCCGCGCTGCCCGTCGGCTCGCTGTTCTCGCGGCGGCTGCGCTGGTCCCTCGCGGGAGTGGCGGCCGCCGTCCTCGGACTCGCCCTCGCGTCGACGTTCGCCACCGGCGCCAATCCGCTGCACGCCGCCTACCTGACACTGCTCGACGTCTTAGCCATCGGCGACCCCGCGGTGGGCGAGCCCACCAGCCGTCAGGTGCTCCAGATCCTCGCCGGGTTCGTGGGACTGCTCCTGCTGCCCGTCCTCGTCGCCGCGCTCCTCGAAGCCCTCGGCACCTTCCGCTCGGCGACCACCCTGCGCCGCCCGCCGCGCGGCCTGTCCGGCCATGTCGTGCTGCTCGGCCTCGGCAAGGTCGGCACCCGGGTGCTGGCCCGGCTCCGCAGGATGAACATCCCGGTGGTCTGTGTGGAGGCCGACCCCGAGGCACGCGGCCTCGCGCTCGCCCGCCGGCTGAGGGTCCCCACGGTCATCGGCGACGTCACCGAGGAGGGCGTCCTGGAAGCCGCCCGCATCCACCGGGCCCGCGCCCTCCTCGCCCTCACCAGCGTCGACATCACCAACCTGGAGGCCGCGCTGCACGCCCGGTCGATCAGTCCCGACCTGCGGGTCGCGCTGCGTCTGTACGACGACGACTTCGCCACCGCCGTCTACCGCACCCTGCGCGCCGCGCACCCCGGCGCCCTCACCCGCAGCCGCAGCGTCTCCCACCTGGCGGCGCCCGCGTTCGCCGGCGCGATGATGGGCCGCCAGGTCCTGGGCGCCATCCCCGTGGAGCGCCGGGTGCTGCTCTTCGCCGCGCTCGACGTCACCGACCACCCCCTCCTGGAGGGCCGTACGGTCGCCCAGGCCTTCCTGCCCGGCGCCTGGCGGGTCATCGCGCGGGGCGCCGCCGGGGTGCCCGCGCACCGCACCGGCTACGGCCTCGCCTGGCAGCTGCCGCCCGGCGACGTCCTCGGCCCCGGCGACCGCGTCGTGGTCGCCGCCACCCGCCGGGGCCTCGCCGAACTCCTCGGCCGCCGGCCCCGGCAGCCGGAACCGGCGGATCGCCGGGAGGACGGGCGGGTGGGCTGACAGAGGCGGGCCGGCCGGTGGGCCGACGGCGGGCGGGCCCGAGTGGCCCCCCGATCCGGCCGCGTCGCGCCGGCCCCGCCTCACACGGGCCTGCCCCGTTCCACCGCGGGCGACGCCCGCAGGGCCGCCACGAGGTGCAGCAGATGCGCCTCGTTCCCCGAGAAGCCCGCCTCGCGCAGCGCCTCGTCGGCCTCGGCCATCGGATGCGTGAGCATCGCCGCCGCGTACGGCTCGAGGCGCGGATCGGCGAGCACCGCCTGGGTGGATTCGAGCAGGCGCAGGTAGGCCTGGGCGGCGGCGCGCTCACGGCCGGTGATCGTCGTCATGCGGGGCTCCCTGTCGAGCTTGCGGCGGTCGTCCCCACCACCCTCTCGCACGGGTCTGACAATTCAGCTCCCTGGCCCGCCGAGGTGGGCCGCGAGGCGCTCCAGGAAGGCCTGCTGACCCGCCACCAGCAGGGGCGCGGCGGCCTCGAAGGAGAACCAGCCGACCCGGTCGAGCTCCGGGAACTCCCGTACCGTGCCGGAGCCCCGCGGCCACTCCATGGTGAACGTGCCCGGCACCACGAGCTCCGGGTCGAGATCGGCCTCGACGGCCCACACGGTGACGGTCTTTCCGTTGGCCTGCCGGATCTCGCCGAGGGGGACGGTCTCCCCGTCCGGCGGTGGAAGCCCCAGCTCCTCCTCGAACTCGCGCCGCGCGGCGGCCTCGGGCGGCTCGTCGGGGCCGTACTCGCCCTTCGGGACCGACCAGGCATGCGTCGACCGCCCGGCCCAGAAGGGCCCTCCCATATGGCCGATCAGCACCTCCGTACCGCCGTCGGCGGTCCTGCGGTAGAGGAGGAGACCGGCACTGCGCTTGTCGGGCATACCGCCCAGTGTGGAGGATTACGCGCGCCAGGGGAATCGGGCGCGTGCTACGGCTCGTCGAGCCGGATCACCACGGATCCGCCCGCCGGGTCCACGTCCGCCGTCCAGCCGGTGGGCGGACGGACCGAGCGGTGCGCGTCCACGCGTCCGGAGAGCCGTGCCTCGTACAGCACGCGCCCGTCCTGGGCCACGGTCAGGACCGGGCGGAGCAGCCGGCCGGCCGGGCGCAGCAGCAGGGTGGGGGCCGGTCCGGTGAGACGGTTGGGCGAGACCCAGCGCACGGCGCCCTCGGCGGTCACCGGGACTCCGGGGCCGGGCCAGGGCGCACCCGCGAGCCGGGCGAGGACGGCGGCGGCGACCGCCCGGCCCTCCGCCGCGGCCACCACCGCGGGCTCCACGCCCCGCAGCAGGTTGCCGACGGCGAAGACCCCCGGCACGGGGGTGCGGAACGCCGGGTCGACGGCCGGGCCGCGGGTGGTGGGGTCGAGGGGGACGCCGCCGGTGCGGGCGAGTTCGTGGTCGGGGATCCAGTCGCCGGTGAAGACGACCGTGTCACAGCGCAGCAGCCCGGTCCGCCCGTCCGCGCCGCGCACCAGGACTCCCGACAGGCGCCCGCGGCCGACGAGTTCGAGCACCGTCGCGCCGCGCAGCGCGGGCCCCGGCAGGCGCGGTCCGCGCGGCGGCTCCGACACGACGGCCGCGACCGTGACCCCGGCCCGGCGCAGGGTGCGCACCGCGTGCCGGGCGACCGGCTCCGAACCGACGACGACCGCCCGGCGTCCGATCCGCTCCCGGCGCAGCCCGAACAGCTCGACGGACTGCTGGAGTTCGCCGGTGCTGAACACCCCGGCGGGACGGCTGCCCGGGACCAGGCGGGCGCTGCGGGACCGTTCGCGGGCCCCGGTGGCCAGGACCACGGCCCGCGCGGTGATCCGTTCCAGGCCGGTGGGCGCGGTGACCTCCAGGGTCAGCGGGCCGGCCCAGCCCGTCGCGCCGACCCCGGTGCGGACCACCGCCCCGGCCCGTACGGCGGCACGCACCGCCCGCCGGGCGTACCCGGGCCCGGTGAACGCCCCGAAGCCCCCCCGCGCGCAGTGCCGCGGTACCCCGCCCGCGGTCCGCTCCCGCTCCAGGACCTCGACCCGGCCCGCGCCCGCCGCCGCGAGCCGGGCCGCCGCGGCCAGCCCGGCAGGGCCCGCGCCCACGACCAGGACATCGACGAAACGGTCCACCACACCCCCACCTCTCACCGCGCACCCTCCTCGAACAGCGCCCGCACCGTCGCCCCGCAGGAGAAGCCCTGGCAGCGTCCGGCCCGTGCGCGGGTCCTGCGGCGCAGGCCGTCGAGGGAGGCGGGTGGCACCGTCGAGGCGAGGGCGTCGCGGATCTCGCCGCGGGTGACCCGCTCGCAGTGGCAGACGATCTCGCCGTACGCGGGGTCGCGGGCGATGCGGGCGGCGTCGCGGTACGGGCGGGGGAAGGCCTCGCCGAGGTTCGGCATCGACACCGGGGCGAGGGGGCGCTCGGGCCCGAGCTCCAGGCCCGCGTCGGCGAGCAGCTCCACGGTGTGCCGGCCGAGGGCGAGGGAGGCGGTGAGTCCGGTGGAGCGGATCCCGCCGACGGTGACGTACCGCAGTTCGGGGTGGGCGGCGATCCGGTAGTCCTCGGCGCCGGTGGCGGCCCGCAGTCCGGCGTACACGGCGGTGACCTCCTCGTCGAGGAGCGGCGGCAGGATCCGGCGCCCCTGGGCGCGCAGCGCGGCGAGCCCCTCGGCGGTGGAGCCGGTGGCCGTCTTGTCGTCGAGGTCCTCGGCGGTCGGGCCGAGCATGACGTTGCCGTAGACGGTCGGCGCGATGAGCACGCCCTTGCCGAGGGCGCCGGGTACGGGCAGCAGGATGTGCCGGACGAGCCCGCGCGCGAACTTGTCGAAGACGAGGAGCTGCCCGCGCCGCGGGGTGACGGTGAAGTCGTACCGCCCGACCAGCGCGTCGAACGCGTCGGCGTACAGGCCGCAGGCGTTGACCAGGTAGCGGGTACGCAGGACGCCGCGGCGGGTGATCAGCCGGTGCGGGGTCCCGGGGCCGCCGGGCCGCACCTTCGCCACGGGGCAGTCGAGATGCAGGTCGACCCCGGAGCGTACGGCCTGGGTGGCGTAGGCGAGCGGGGTGGTCCAGGGGCAGATGACCGACTCGTCGGGCACGGCCAGCGCGCCGAGCGCTCCGGGGCCCAAGTGGGGTTCGAGGGAGCGGAGTTCGGGCGCCTCGACGAAGCGGGTGCCGTGGTGGCCGTTGCGGGCGGCCTTGGCCGCGAGCCGGGGGAGCGCGGCGAGCTGCTCCTCGTCCCAGGCGACCAGGAGCGCGCCGACGGGCTCGACGGGGATGCCGGTCTCCCGGGCGTACGCGGCGAGCAGCCGGCCGCCCTCGCGGACGAGCCGGGCCTCCAGGGAGCCGGGGACGGCGTCGAACCCGGTATGCAGGATCGCCGTGTTGGCCTTGGAACTCCCCTCGCCGATGTCGCCGGACGCCTCCACGAGGGCGACGCGCAGCGAACGGCGGGCCAGCTCGCGGGCGATGGCGCAGCCCACCACGCCCGCGCCGACCACGGTGACGTCGTACGCGGTGCCGGGGGCCGAGGTGTCCGGCAGGGCCCCGCGCCGGGTGACGCTCACGCGGCGGACCCGCCGTTCGCGGCTCCGGGCGCCTCGTCGGCCAGCAGTCGCGCGACCGCCGTACGGAAGCGGTCCAGGCGCTCCGCGGCCTCGGCGGGCGTGATCCGCGGCTCGTACACGGCGGACGGCTTCCACTCCGGGACGGCCTCGTGGACGCCGAGTCCGGGGGAGTGGCCGAGCCGGGCGACCGCCGCCACGCCGAGCGCGGTGGCGTCGGGGAGCGCGGAGACCTCGACGGGCCGCTGGAGGAGGTCGGCCTGCGTCTGCATGAGCAGCGCGGACCGGGTGAGGCCGCCGTCCACCCGCAGTGTGGTGAGCGGCGCGCCCAGGTCGGCCGCCGCCGCGCCGGCGAGCTCCACCACCTGGGCGGCGATCCCCTCGCACAGCGCCCGGACCAGGTGGCCGGGGCCGGTGTCCAGGCCGAGCCCGGTGAGCGAGCCGCGCACCTCGCCCCGCCACCAGGGGGCGGCGAGCCCGGCGAGCGCCGGGACGAAGGTGACGCCGCCCGCGTCGGGGACGGCGTCACCGACGGTGTCGAGCTCGGCCGCGCCGGCGATCACCCCGAGGCCGGTCAGCCATCGGACGGCGGAGGCGGCCGTGAACACCTGCCCGTCGAGGCAGTAGCTGGTCCGGTCCCGCAGCCGCCAGGCGACGCAGGAGACCAGGCCGGAGTCGCCGCGGCGCGGCACGTGCCCGGTCTGGGCGAGCAGGAACGCCCCGGTGCCGTAGGTGCACTTGGCGGCGCCGGGCTCGGTCACGTCCTGGGCGAGGAGTGCCGCCTGCTGGTCGACGAGGAGCCCGGTCAGCGGGAGCGGCGGGCCGAAGGCGGTGGTGGTGCCGACCGGGGTGTCGCAGTCCACGACACGCGGCAGTCGCTCCGCGCCGAGACCGAAGACGTCGAGCGCGGGCTCGGACCAGGCGGCGGTGTCGAGGTCGAGCAGTCCGGTGCGGCCCGCGGTGGCGGCGTCGGTGACGAAGGCGCCCGTGAGCCGGTGCACGAGCCAGGCGTCGCTCGTGGTGACGACCCCGGCGCCGGTGAGGCTGCGGCGGATCCAGGCCATCTTGGGAGCGGCGAAGTACGGATCGAGCGGCAGACCGGTGATACGTTTCAACTCGGCTTCGTGCGGGGCGAGTTCGGTGCACAGCTCGGTGGCTCTGCGGTCCTGCCAGACGAGGGCGTCGGTGAGGGGCACGCCGGTCGCCGGGTCCCAGGCGAGCACCGTCTCGCCCTGGTTGGCGAGGCCCACCGCCACGACGGGTTCCCCGGCCGCGGCGAGCGCCGCCCGTCCGGCCGTGACCACGGAGTCGTACAGCTCACGGGGGTCGACCTCGACCAGACCGCCCGGGAGGGCGCGCGGGTGCACCGGGGCGAATCCGCTCCCGATCACCCCGCGTTCGGGGCAGACGACGAGGGCCTTGGTGCCCGACGTGCCCTGGTCGACGGCGAGTACCGGGCCCGTCATGCGCGCGACTCCCTGCTGCTGTGCGGTGGGTGGAGGTCCTTGATCGTGGAACCGGTCAGCCTGATGCAGCGGAGGCGTGGCGTCAAGGCTTCGGCGGCGAACCCGTCAGTTTCCGAAACATCGCTGACATCAAGTCAAATTCAGTCGCTGGCCGGATAGTTACGGTCACAGATGAAAGTGGACCGGTCACGTCCAGCGACCTCTATAGTGATCGCCGATCACCGGCCGGGATGGCCACGGGGACTGACCACCCCCTCCGCTCACCTCACCGAGGAACCATGTCGCCCACCCCCCGCGCGGCCGCCTGATGGCCGCGCAAGGCTTCCGGCCCGTCTACCACCCGGCGGGTCACGACCATGCCCTGCGGGGCGCCGTCCAGGACCTGCGGACCGGCCGCTGGGTGGCCATGGCCCGGCTCCTCGACGAGACGACCGGCTGGCCCGCCTGGACCCGGCGCACCCAGGTGCTCGCCGCCGTCGCCGCCGGCACCGACGTGGTCGCCACCTGGCGGACGGAGCAGCCCGACTCCATCGCCGCCGCCGTCATGCACTCCCGCGTCGCCGTCGAGCGCGCCGTCCGCGCCCACCGCGCCGGCCACCCCCGTACCCGGGAACTGTGGCAGGAGGCCTGGACCGCCTGCCGGGAGGCCGTGGAGCGCGCCCCGGCCGACCCCGTGCCCTGGGTGTGCCGGCTCGCCCTGTCCGTACTCGACGCCCGGCAGAGCATGGAGGAGCACCGGCTCCAGCCGCCCGCCCCCATGCTGCCTCCGGGGCCCTGGGGACTGCTCAACGAGGCTGAGAAGCGCGACCCGTACAACCGCGAGGCGCACCACCGGATGCTCCAGTTCCTCTACGCCCGCAGGAAGGGACCGCTCTCCGAGGCGGTCAACTACGCCCAGTGGGCCTCCTCCTCGGCCCCGGTCGGCTCCGCGCTGCACGCCCTGCCGCTGTACGTGCGCGTCGAGCGCTACCGCCGCGACCGGGGCCACGAGCGCGCCCTCGACCTGCACTGGGTCGCCGAGGACGCGGTCCGCGACGCCCGCCGCGCCATGGACTCCTGGTTCCTCTTCTGCGCCACCGAGGAAGCCAGCCTGCTCGACCTCAACCACCTGGCCCACGCCCTGTACGGCGCCCTCAAGTTCGCCGACGCGACCCGGGTGTTCGAGACCCTCGGCCCGTACTGGACCCCGCAGCCCTGGGCGTACCGCACCGCCGTCCCCGACGAACGCGGCCCCGCCGAGGAGGTCTTCCTCCGGGCGCGGGCCCGCTGCCTCGGCGCCCCGGAGTCCCGGCCGGGCCCCTGACCGGCCGCCCCGCATCACCCACCACACTCCCCCCCACATCCCCCGAACACCCCCGTCCCCGGAGGAACGCATGTCCCGCACCGCCCCCACCGACGCGATACGCAAGCCACCCCCGGTCAAGGACGACGAGGAGGCACGGCTCAGAGAACTCGGCTACCAGCCGGTCCTCGCCCGCCGGATGGGCGGCTTCGGCAACTTCGCCATCAGCTTCTCGGTCATCTCCGTCCTCTCCGGCTGCATGACCCTCTACGGCTTCGGCCTGGGCACCGGCGGCCCCGCCGTCATGCTCTGGGGCTGGGCGGGCGTCGGGCTCTTCGTGCTGTGCGTCGGCCTCGCCCTCGCCGAGGTCACCAGCGCCTACCCCACCTCGGGCGCGCTCTACTACATGGCCGACCGGCTCGGCGGGCGCCGCTGGGGCTGGTACACCGGCTGGCTCAACCTCCTCGGCCTGCTCGGCGCCATCGCCGGCATCGACTACGGCGCCGCCCTGTTCACCGGCGCCTTCCTCAACCTCCAGTGGGGCATCGTCCCCACCTCCGGGTCGACGTTCCTGATCTTCCTGGCGATCCTGCTGCTCCACGCCGTCCTCAACCTCTACGGCGTCCGCCTGGTCAGCGTGCTCAACTCGATCAGCGTCTGGTGGCACCTCGGCGGCGTCGCCGTCATCGTGGGCGCGCTCGCCCTCGTCCCCGACCACCACCAGTCCGCCTCGTTCGTCTTCACCCAGTTCGTGAACGACACCGGCTGGACCAACCCGCTCTACGTCGCCGCGATCGGCCTGCTCCTCGCCCAGTACACCTTCTCCGGGTACGACGCCTCCGCCCACCTCTCGGAGGAGACCGCGAACGCCTCGGTGACCGCCGCCAAGGGCATCGTCCGCTCCATCTGGGCCTCCTGGATCGCCGGCTTCGCCCTCCTCGCCGGGCTCACCTTCGCCATCCAGGACTACGCGGGCACGCAGAACAGCGCCACCGGCGTGCCGCCCGCCCAGATCCTCCTGGACTCCCTCGGTGCCGGCGGCGCCAAGGCCCTGCTGCTCGTCGTGATCGTGGCCCAGCTCTTCTGCGGCAACGCCGAGGTCGCCGCCGCCAGCCGCATGGTCTTCGCCTTCAGCCGCGACAACGCCCTGCCGGGTTCCGGGATCTGGCGCCGCGTCAGCAGCCGCACCCAGACCCCGGTGCCGGCCGTCTGGCTCTCCGTCGCGGTGGCCGCGCTGCTCGCCCTGCCCTCGCTGTACTCCGCCACCGCGTACGGGGCCGTGACCGCCATCAACGTCATCGGCATCACCCCCGCCTACGCCATCCCGATCTACCTGCGGCTGCGGGCCGGCCGGAACTTCGTCCCCGGCCCCTGGAGCCTGGGCCGCTGGAGCAGGCCGATCGGCTGGATCGCGGTGATCTGGGTGGCCTGCGTGACCGTCCTCTTCTGCCTGCCGCAGAAGTCCCCGGTGACGGTCGACAGCATGAACTACGCCGTGATCGCGCTCGCCGTCGTGCTCGTCCTCGCCAGCGTCTGGTGGTACGTCGCCCGCCGCTCGTACGGCACGCCCTCGACGTACGGCAACGCGCGTGAGGAGGCGGAGATCGCCGAGGGCATCGTCTGAGCCCCCTCCGGACGGCGGGCCGCCCCGGTCGGGTGCGGGGCGGCCCGTACCCGGCCGTCAGCCGCTGAACTCGTAGGTCCAGGAGCCCGTCCGGGCCGCGACATCGATGTCCGTGACCTCGAGAGCGTGCCCGTGCTGGTCGCTCACGACCCGGTGGACGCTCAGCCGGGCCGCGCCGTCGGCCGCCCGGTCCGCCGGGTGGCCCGCCGGATCCTGGGGCACCCCGACCGACTCCCGGTGGGTGGTGCGCAGCCCCGCGTGGTGCATCCAGTGGTAGAGCAGCCGCAGGTCGGGCTGCTGCCGGTAGCCCTCGGCGCCGCGCCGGTAGCGGCCCAGCTGCGGGATCTCCGTCAGGGCGGGCCGGGAGAACCAGGACACCGACCGCTGCAGCGAGACCCCGGAGGGTGCGAGCACCGCGTGCCGGTGCACCAGCGTCGGCTCCCCGGGTGCGAGCGAGAGCCGCGCGGCGAGCGCGACCGGCGGGGCCTCCCAGGCCAGCGCGGCGCGCACCAGGGCGTCGGCCGCCCGGGGGCCGCCCGGGAAGGAGCGCCGCGGCGCCGTCGGCGACGGGCCGCGCTGGTCGTGCTCGGCGGCGAAGGTGCCCCGTCGGTCGGTGACCACGAGCCGCTCGTCCCGCAGCAGCTGGAGCGCGCCGCGGACGGTCTGCCGGTTGACGTGGAAGCGGTGGGCGAGGTGGCGCTCGGACGGCAGCCGGCTGCCGGGGGAGATGCGCCGCTGGATGAGGTCGTCCCGCAGCACTGCGGCGACCCGGAGGTAGAGCGGAAGAGCCGCCCTCGGTCCGGGCTCGGGAACGGGCTCGGCCATGTCACGGACCCTCTCTGTCATGCATGGTTCAACCATTGCGCGGTGTGACCACCTGAACCGTGTGGGTGAGCAATACCTATCATTGGTCTAAACCATTCGGGAAGTCCGTTCGCCGAGAGTGGCCGAATCGGGCGGTCCGATCTGTAATGGATCGCAACGGATCAGCAGAGGCCGCGGCGGTGGAAGAAGTGGGTGAGGCCGGATGACGACACCCTCAGAACGGGCCGAGAGAGGGCGGGCGGCACGCAAGCGCGTCCCCCGCTCCTCGCACGGGCGCTGGATACCCTCCTCGCAGCGCCCTGACCCGCTGGGCGTCCTGGAACGCCAGTCCGTCGACCGGGTCCCCGAACTCGTCCCGATCCGCTACGGCCGCATGGCCGTGTCCCCCTTCGCCTTCCTGCGCGGCGCGGCCGCCGTCATGGCCGCCGACCTCTCCGCCCAGCGGCACACCGGACTGACCGTCCAGCTCTGCGGCGACGCCCACCTGCTCAACTTCGGCGTGTACGCCTCACCCGAACGGACGCTCCTGTTCGACGTCAACGACTTCGACGAGACGCTGCCCGGCCCCTTCGAATGGGACGTCAAACGACTCGCCGCCTCCATCGCCGTCGCCGCCCTCCAGAACGGCACCACCAAGGCCAAGGCCCACCGCGCCGCCCAGGTCTCCGCCGAGGGCTACCGCACCGCCATGCGCCGCCTCGCCGGCCTCAACGAACTCGACGTCTGGTACGAGCGGATCTCCGCCGAGGACGTGGCCGGACTCATCCGGGGCGCCGACCGCAAGCGCCTGGAGAGCCGGCTCGCCCGCGCCCGGCGCCGCACCAGCCTCCAGGCCTTCGGCAAGCTCACCGAGAAGGACGCCACCGGCCGGCACATCGTCGAGGACCCGCCGCTCCTCGAAAGGGTCACGGACGTCGACCGGGTCACCATCGGAAAGATCTTCAGCGACTACCGCAGCTCGCTCTCCGAGGAACGCCGGCTGCTCCTCGACCGCTTCCGCTTCATCGACGCCGCCCGCAAGGTCGTCGGCGTCGGCAGCGTCGGCACCCGCTGCTTCATCCTGCTCCTGGAGGGCCGCGACGACACCGACCCGCTCTTCCTCCAGATCAAGGAGGCCGTCCCGTCCGTCCTGGAGGAGTACCTCACCCCCAGCGTCTTCACCCACCAGGGCCGCCGGGTGGTCTGCGGCCAGCGGCTCACCCAGGCCGCCAGCGACATCTTCCTCGGCTGGATGACCGGACCCGAACAACGCCACTTCTACTGGCGCCAGTTGCGCGACATGAAGGGATCGGCCGAGGTCGAGACCATGTCCCCGGCCATGCTCCGCGCATACGCCCGCCTCTGCGGCTGGGCCCTCGCCCGCGCCCACGCCCGCTCCGGCGACCGCATCGCCATCGCCGCGTACCTCGGCTCCTCCGACGTGTTCGACCGGGGCATCGCCGACTTCGCCCTGCGCTACGCGGCGCAGAACGCCGACGACTACGCGGCGCTGAGCGCGGGCGTCGCGGCGGGCGTGGTGACGGCGGCGCCTGGGGTGTGAACGTCCCCTTCGGGCCCACCATCCCGGACGGTGAGGCGTCAGCCGGTGGACGGGAGGTTCTCACCCGGGGTGACCAGGCCCGTCTCATAGGCGATGACGACCAGTTGGGCCCGGTCATGGGCGTGGAGCTTGGCCAGCAGCCGCCGCACATGTGTCTTGACGGTCGCGACGCTCAGCCCCAGATGCTCGGCGATCACGAGGTTGGGCAGGCCCCGGGCCACCAAGCGGAGAACCTCCCGTTCCCGTGGAGTCACGCCCGCCAGCTCCCGGGCGAGTCGCGGCCGCGGCTCGTGGCGACCGGCGAACTCGCGGATCAGACGGCGGGTGACCGCGGGCGCGAGCAGGGCGTCGCCGGCCGCGACCACCCGCAGGGCCGTCAGCAGATCGGCGGGGAGGATGTCCTTCAGGAGGAATCCGCTGGCCCCGCCGCGGAGTGCCGCGTACACGTACTCGTCCAGGTCGAACGTGGTGAGGACCAGTACACGGGTGCCGACGGCGTCCGGGTCGGCGCGGATGCGCCGGGTGGCCTCCAGACCGTCCGTGCCCGGCATCCGGATGTCCATCAGCACGACGTCGGGCCGCAGCCGCAGGGCGAGTTCGACGGCCTGCTCGCCGCTGGCGGCCTCGCCCGCGACGGTGAGGTCCGGCACGCTGTCGATCAGCAGGCGAAAGCCCGCCCGCAGCAGCGCCTGGTCATCGGCGATGAGAACCCGGACCGGCCGGTTCACCGCGCTGTCCCCAGCCCGCAGGGCAGCCGAGCGTGCACGCGGAAACCGCCCGTCGCCAGGGGGCCGGCGGAGAGGGTGCCGCCGCACATGGCCGCCCGCTCCCGCATCCCGATGAGTCCGTGCCCGCCGCCGGGACGCCGGGGCGGGAGCCGGGAGGGTGCGTCGTTGACGACCTCGATCTCGACCGCTCCGGGAGCCGTCCGGGGCAGGTTCACCCGGCAGTCCGCCGATCCCGCGTGCTTGACGACGTTGGTGAGGGCTTCCTGAACGATCCGGTAGACCGCCAGTTCCACCCCCGGGGGGAGCGGTGGATGAGGGTCGACGGACAGTTGCACGCGCGGGCCCGCGCCGTCCGCGAGCGCGGGCAGGTCCGCCAGACCGGGCGCGGACCCCAACTCGGCTTCGTCGGTGGGTGATCGCAGGACGCCGAGCATGCGGCGCATCTCGGTGAGCGCCGTCCGGCCCGCTGTCCCGACCAGTGCGAGGGTCTGCTCGGCCTCCTGCGGGTTGCTGGAGGCCACCGCACGGGCCACCTCGGCGCGCACCGCGATGACGGTCAGATGATGGGCCACCACGTCGTGGAGCTCCCGGGCGATCCGCAGGCGTTCGTCCGTCACGGCCTGCCGGGCGGCGAGTTCCGCGTACGTCCTCGTGCGCCGGACTGGCCGCCGCCATGATCCCGGGTCCGCTCGCGCCGTCGGCCGCCGCGCGACCCCGGCAGCCGGAACCCGTGCGGTTCCAGCTGCCCGCCCCGAACGGACCGTACCCGGTGGGCACGATCGCGCTGCACCTGGCCGACACCGCCCGGCCGGACCCCTGGGTGCCCTCCCGCCCCTGCCGTGAGCTGATGATCAGCATCTGGTACCCCGCCCGTGGCTGCGCGGCCCGCCCCACCGTTCCCTGGATGCCTCCGACGGCGGCCGACCGCTACCTGAGCCTCCTCGGCCTGCCTGCCGGCCGGGTGCGACTGGGAGGCACCCACGGCCACGAGGGCGCTCCCGTCGGCGGCCCACCAGGCCCCCTGCCCGTCGTGCTCTACTCGCCCGGCGCCGACGCGTCACGGGCGTTCGGCACCGGCATCGTGGAAGACCTCGCCAGTCACGGCTTCGTGGTGGTCACCGTCGACCACACCTACGACGCGGCGGCGGTCGCCTTCCCCGGTGGACGCGTCGAGACGAATCCGCTGGGCGGGATCAGCGACTACGCCAAGGCCCTCGCGGTCCGTACCGCCGACATCCGCTTCGTCATGGACCGGCTCGCCGTCCTGCGCTCGGGCGGCCACCCCGGCATCTGCCGCACTCCGCTGCCCACCGGCCTGCGCGGGGCGCTCGACCTGCGGCGCGTCGGGATGCTCGGCCACTCCCTGGGCGGCGCCACCACCGCCGCGACGATGCTCACCGACGGGCGGATCACGGCGGGGGCGAGCCTGGACGGAGGCGCGGCGGGCCCGGTGGTGGACGCCGGGCTCGACCGTCCGTTCCTGGTCGTGGACACCCCGGGCAAGGGCGGCATGGAGAGCAACCCCGCCCTGCGCGCGTTCTGGTCGCGTCTGCGCGGCTGGCGCCTGCATCTGACCGTACGGGGAGCCGCGCACCAGTCGTTCGGCGACGATGTGCTGATCCTGCCGCTGATCGCCCCTCTCCTGGGCATGTCACCGGCCGATCTGGAGGAAGAGGTCGGGACGATTCCCAGGCACCGGGCACAGGCGTTCCAACGTGCCTACCCGCGAGCCTTCTTCGACCTTCACCTCCGCGACCGGGGGCGGCTGCTCGACGGTCCCTCCCCCGACTTCCCCGAGGTCGACTACGCCCGGTGAACGCCCCCGCGCCGGTCTCGCCCGGCTGGGCTCCGAGGCAAGACGCCGGGGCGTGCACCGGGCGGGGTCCAGCGAGGGAGGGCCGTCGGCGTCCTCGGCGTCCTCGGCTCCGCAGGGAGGATCGCGAACCGGCCGGCGCAGGCAAGCCTTCCTCTGCCCTACCGCCGCTCCGCCTCGCCCGCTTGCCGATCGGCCCGCCGTTCCAGTCCTTCCAGCACGCACTGGAGCCCGAAGGCCCACACCGCGTCCGGGTCGTAGGCGCCGGCGGCCTCGCCGACCCGCCCGGCGAGCGGATAGCGGTCGGCGTCGATCAGCTGGGCGAGTAGCGGCCCGGCCTCGGCCCACCAGTCGTCGTCGCTCTGCCGGCTGTTCAGCTCGGCCGCGTCGGCGGCCGCCCGGGCGGTGGAGTGGACGAAGCCCAGGAGGTGGGTGAGGGCGGTGTCCCGTTCGGCGTCGGGCAGGCCGATGCCCTCGAAGGCCGCCAGCTCGTGCTCGTACTTGCCGATCACGCCGGGGCCCAGGGGCGGGCGGGTGACGGACATCTCGGCGATCCAGGGGTGGCGCACCAGCAGGGCCCGGTTGTCCCGGGCGACCCGGGTGACCCGGTCCCGCCACGGCTCGTCCGGGCCGAACGGCGTCAGCTCCATCCGCCCGTACACATCGTCCAGCATGAGGTCGAGCAGTTCGGCCTTGCCCGGGACGTACGTGTAGACGGTCATCGGCGTCACCCCGAGCCGCTGGGCCAGGGCGCGCATGGTCAGGGCGTCCAGGCCTTCCGCGTCGGCCAGTTCGACCGCCGCGCCGACCACCGCGTCGACGGTCAGCCCTTGGCGGGGGCCGCGCCGCCCGGTCGGCGGCTCCGGTGCGCCGGCCGCGCGCCACAGCAACTCCAGCGTGCGGACGGGGTCCCCACCCCCGCTGCGGTTCTTCGGCACAGCCCCTCCAGCCCTTCGGAATTGTTGGGCCATAACTTTATACGTAGTACAGAGTACACTGTACAGAGAAAGCTCGAGAGCCGCCCCCAGCGAGGAGTCCCGTGCAGATCACCGACACCGCCATATGCCTGACCGTCGACGACGTCTCCGCCTCCGCTTCGTTCCTGACCAGGCACTTCGGCTACACCGAGGCCATGGCCGCCGACGGCTTCGCCTCGCTGAGGCACCCCGACGCGCCCAATGTGATCTTCCACCGGCGCGGTCTCGAAGTACTCCCCGAGGGCTTCCGCGACCGGCCCGCGGACGGGGTGATCCTCGCCTTCGTCGTGAGCGACCTGCGCAAGGAGTACGAGCGACTGCGCGCCGAAGGGGTCACCATCACCCTGGAGCCGCGCGAGGAGCCCTGGGGCGAGCGGCTGTTCATGGTCGCCGACCCCAATGGGGTCGCCATCGAGCTGGTCGAATGGGCCAAGGAGAACGGCAACGAGAGCGCGAACGTGGTCCCGTAGGGCCAGGGACGGTTTTCCCGGGTCAGCCATCTCGGGTCAGCCATCTATAGAAGGTTCTGGCGCCCTACCACGCCTTCGGCCCATGCCTCATGTGCCGGTCGCCGTCCCCTTGCGCCAACCGTGACCATCGCAAGGGGACATCCACTTTCGCGACGGACCCCTAGCGCCCCTCGTCCCCGTGGCGCAGGAGCGGGGGCGAGGCCGGCGTGTGCGGTACCGGGCCGAACAGCACCTCGCGGGCCACCGCCGGTGCGAACACGCCCGTCAGCGGGGCCGTCAGCGTCAGCGCCGCCCGGAACGGCGTACCCACCACCGGGTTGCCCGAGGCGCGTTCCTGTACCCGGCGCATGTACCAGCCCGTCACCCTGTCGGCGACACCCGACCGGCCCGCGTCACCCGTCGCGCCCGGCATCTTCTTGTCGGCACCCGCCGAGATGTCCCACGCCTGCTTCGACGCGTCCAGCAGAGCCCGCTGCACCCGCCGCGTCGTCGGCGTGCGCCGGGAGTCCGCCAGGGCCTCGCGCAGCGCCACCGCCGTGAGCGCCGCGACCGCCATGCCCTGCCCGTAGATCGGGTTGAACGCGCACAACGCGTCGCCCGTCGCGAGGAAACCGGCCGGCCGGCGGCCCGGACGGTCGTACCGGCGCCGGATGTTGGACGTCTTCCGGAAGCCGTACACCGGCGACAGCGGCTCCGCCTTCGTGATCCAGTCGCTCACCACCGGGTGCGGCAGCTTCCGCGCGTACTCTTCGAACAGCTTCTCGTCCGTGGGCGGTTCGTCGCCCCGCAGACCCGAGAGCGTGACCAGATGCCGCCCGTCGCCGAGCGGCAGCACCACACCGCCGTACACCTGGCCCGGGTTGGGCACCACGTAGTAGCCGAGGGCATCCGTCGACGGGTCCTCCGCGGGCGCCCGGTAGACCCGCGTGCCGTACGCCAGACCCGTGTCCAGGGTCTCCTCGTGCGGGGCCTCCGCGCCGATCCCCGCCAGCCAGTCCGGCGCCCGGGTCGAACGGCCCGACGCGTCCACCACCAGATCCGCCTCCAGCGCGCGCGGCTCCCTGTCGGCGCCGGCGCCCCGCTCGCGCACCAGCACACCGCGCACCCGCGCCGCGTCCCCCAGCAGTCCCACCGTCTCGGTGCCGTCCACCAGTTCGATCCGGGGATCGGCCAGAACCCGCTGCCGCACCAGCCACTCCAGCTGCGGCCGGGGGCCCGTGTAGAAGTGCGCCGTCGCCTCCGAGCGCACGTACCACTGCCCGTTCTGCCACTGGATCATGTCCCGCGGCACGCCCAGCTTCGGCGCGCCGAGCCCGCCCAGCTCGGCCATGAACCCCGGCAGCAGCTCGTCCAGCGCCCGCTGCCCGCCCTCGATCAGTACATGCAGGTGCCGGCCCTGCGGAACGCCGGGCCGCGCGTCCGGCCCCTCCGGGTAGCGGTCGCGCTCCACGACCGTGACGCGCTCGGCGTGCTCGCTGAGCACCCGCGCGGCCAGCAGCCCCGCGAGACTTCCCCCGATGACCACCGCATGACGTGTCCTGCGGCGACCCAACTCGTCGGCCATGCTCGCCCCTTCGCCTGACTGGTCCCAACTGGTCTGAGCTGACCAGTATCCACCGTGCGCGGAGGCGGGGTGCGGGGGCCGGACAGGATGGCCGACTGTCGGTTCACCGCGCTTCGTCACCCGGAGCGGTCAGCTCCGCCAGCGCGCGGGTCAGCCATTCCACCCAGAAGCGTTCCAGATCGATGCCGCCCCGCAGGACCAGATGCCGCAACCGGTCCGGTTCCGTCGTACGGCGCTCCGGCGGGAAGTCCCTCTCCTCGATCGCCAGATACTCCTCCAACTGGGCCCGGTGCAGACCCAGATGGCGCTCCAGCTCCTCCCGCAGCCCGGTACCGCCCACCACGGCCGCCGCCCGCATCCGCAGCAGCAGCGCCGAACGCAGCGGCTTCGGGTCCTCCGGGGTGTCCACCCAGCCGGCGAGCTCCTCGCGGCCCGCCGGCAGCACCTCGTACTCCTTCTTCTGCCCGCGGGCCGGTACGGCGGAGGGCAGGGCGCGGATGTGCCCCGCCTGCTCCAGCTTTCCCAGCTCGCGGTAGATCTGCTGGTGGGTGGACGACCAGAAATAGCCGATCGACCGGTCGAAGCGGCGCGTCAGTTCGAGGCCCGACGAGGGCTTCTCGAGCAGCGCCGTCAGGATCGCGTGCGGGAGGGACATGCACGCATCCTAGGTTCGGCCGGCCGGGCCCTCACAGCGTGGCCGCGAGCCGCGTGCCCTGGTCGATCGCCCGCTTCGCGTCCAGCTCGGCCGCCACGTCCGCCCCGCCGATCAGATGCGCCGCACGGCCCGCCGCGACCAGCTCCTCGTACAGCCCGCGACGCGGGTCCTGGCCCGTGCACAGCACCACCGTGTCGACGGGCAGGACCTTCGCCTCGCCGTCGATCGTCAGGTGCAGACCCTCGTCGTCGATCCGCGTGTACGACGCGCCCGCCACCATCGTCACGCCCCGGTGCTTCAGCTCCGTGCGGTGGATCCAGCCCGTCGTCTTCCCGAGGCCCGCGCCGACCTTCGTGGTCTTGCGCTGGAGCAGGTGCACCTGGCGCGGCGGGCGGGGCCGCTCCGGGGTGCGCAGACCGCCGCGCGACGCGTACGAGGTGTCGACGCCCCACTGCCGGAAGTACGTCTCCGGGTCCTGGCTCGCGCGCTCGCCGCCGTCCGTGAGGAACTCGGCCACGTCGAAGCCGATGCCGCCCGCGCCCAGGATCGCCACCCGCTCGCCGACCGGCGCGCCGTGACGCAGCACGTCCAGGTAGCCCACCACGCTCGGGTGGTCGACGCCCTCGATCTCGGGCGTACGGGGCGTGACGCCGGTCGCCACGACCACCTCGTCGTACCCCTCCAGGTCCGACGCCCCGACGAACGTGTTCAGGCGGACCTCGACGCCGCGCTCGGCGAGCTGCACCCGGAAGTAGCGCAGGGTCTCGTCGAACTCCTCCTTGCCCGGCACGCGCTTGGCGACGTTCAGCTGGCCGCCGATCTCCCCGGCGCCGTCGAACAGCGTCACCGTGTGGCCGCGCTCCGCGGCCGACACCGCGCAGGCGAGACCCGCCGGGCCCGCGCCGACCACGGCGATCCGCTTGGCGAGGCGGGTGGGGGAGAGGACCAGCTCCGTCTCGTGGCAGGCGCGCGGGTTCACCAGGCAGGAGGTGATCTTCAGGCTGAACGTGTGGTCCAGGCAGGCCTGGTTGCAGCCGATGCAGGTGTTGATGGTCTCCGCGCGGTCCGCCGCCGCCTTCGCCACGAACTCCGGGTCGGCCAGGAACGGGCGGGCCATCGACACCATGTCGGCGCGGCCCTCCGCCAGGATCTCCTCCGCCACCTCGGGCGTGTTGATGCGGTTGCTGGTCACCAGCGGCACCGAGACCGCGCCCATCAGGCGCTTCGTCACCCACGTGTACGCGCCGCGCGGGACCGAGGTCGCGATCGTCGGGATCCGGGCCTCGTGCCAGCCGATGCCCGTGTTGATGATCGTCGCGCCGGCCGCCTCGATCTCCTTGGCGAGCGCGACCACCTCGTCGAGGGTCGAGCCGCCGGGGATCAGGTCCAGCATCGAGAGGCGGTAGACCAGGATGAACTCCGCGCCGACGCGCTCGCGGATGCGGCGCACGATCTCCAGCGGGAAGCGGACCCGGTTCTCGTACGAGCCGCCCCAGCGGTCGGTGCGCTGGTTGGTGGCCGCCGCGATGAACTCGTTGATCAGGTAGCCCTCGGAGCCCATCACCTCGACGCCGTCGTACCCCGCCTCCTTCGCGAGCTCCGCGCAGCGCACGTAGTCCTCGACGGTCTGCTCGACCTCGGCGTCCGTCAGCTCGTTCGGTGCGAACGGGCTGATCGGGGCCTTCAGGGGGCTCGGGGCGACCAGGCCCGGGTGGTACGCGTAGCGGCCGAAGTGGAGGATCTGCATCGCGATCCGGCCGCCCGCCTCGTGCACGGCGTCCGTGATCAGACGGTGCTCGGCGACCTCCTCGGCGGTGGTCAGCTTGGCGCCGCCGTCCCAGGGGCGGCCGGCCTCGTTCGGGGCGATGCCGCCGGTGACGATCAGGCCCACGCCGCCGCGGGCGCGCTCGGCGTAGAACGCGGCCATGCGCTCGAATCCGTGCTCGGCCTCCTCCAGGCCGACGTGCATGGATCCCATGAGCACCCGGTTGGGGAGGGTGGTGAAACCGAGGTCCAGCGGGCTCAGCAGGTGCGGGTACGGGGTGGTGCTCTGCGGCTGGGTCGGGGCCAGGGCCATGGGGGTGCCTCCTCGCGCGGGGTCGTCACGGACTGTTGTAAACGACCGATGGAGGCTTTTGCAACAAGTTGCATAACGGTGGGGGTGGGATGTGCGCGATGCCACAGGGGGGGTGGGGTGGGTCGGGGGCCGTCGTGGGGCTGTTCCCGCCGTGGGACCGCGGGGTGGGGGGGGGGCGGGCGGGGGGGGGGGGGGGGGGGGGGGGGCCGCAGGGGGGGGGGGGGGGTTCGGGGGGGCCCCCCCCCCCCCCCCCCCCCCCCG
>NZ_JBVHIL010000003.1:0-279099 GCF_055560575.1 Streptomyces sp. NPDC023157 | reverse complement strand
CGGGGGGCGCCCGGGGGGGGGGGGGTGCCCGGACTGCGACCTTCACTTCGCTTCGCTCGTTACGGGCGCCGCCACGTCCGGACACCCCCACCCCCGCTCCGGCCCCGAACCCCTTCCCGCCGTCGTCGGGTGCTGCCTCGATCAGTCCTTGCGGTACGTGTACGCCTCCGATGCCGCTGCCGTCACCGCGTCCAGGTCTGCTCCGGTGCTCGCTGTCACCAGGGCGGCCACCGCGCCCTCCACGAACGGGGCGTCCACCAGACGGGAGCCTTCGGGGAGCTCGTCGCCCTCGGCCAGCAGGGCCTTCACCGTCAGGACCGCGCTGCCCAGGTCCACCAGGAGGGCCACCCCGGCGCCGCCGTCCGCCGCCTTCGCCGCCTCGGTGATCAGGTCCGAGCTGGTGCCCAGGCCGCCGTCCGGAGTGCCGCCCGCCGGCACGATCGGGGCCGTGTCACCGCCGCCCGCCAGGCCCCGGGCCAGCTCCGCCACCGACGCGGCCACCGCCGCGCTGTGCGAGACCAGGACGATGCCCACGCGTCCGCTCATGCGGCCACCTCCGCGAGTGCGCTGATGAGGAGCGCCGAGGACGTCGCCCCCGGATCCTGGTGTCCTGCGGAACGCTCGCCCAGGTAGCTGGCCCTGCCCTTGCGGGCGCGCAGCGGTACGGTCGCCAGCGCGCCCGCCTCCGCGGCCTCCCGGGCCGCCTCGAACGAGGTGCCGAGCGCCTCGGCCGCCGGGACGAGCGCGTCCAGCATCGTCTTGTCGCCCACCTGTGCCCCGCCCAGCTGGGACACGGCGGCCACTCCCGTACGCAGTGCCTCCGCGAGCGCGGCACGGGAGACCCGTTCCGTGTCGCCCAGCGCCTTGCCCGTGCGGCGCAGCAGCGTCCCGTACAGCGGGCCCGACGCGCCGCCGACCGTGGAGATCAGCTGCCGTCCGGCCGCCACGAGCACCGCCCCCGGGGTGGCGGGTTCCTCCTTGTCCAAGGTCGCGGTCACGGCCGCGAAGCCGCGCTTGAGGTTGGCCCCGTGGTCGGCGTCGCCGATCGCCGAGTCCAGTTCGGTCAGCCGGTCCGCCTCCCGCTCCACGGCCCGAGCCGCCTCGGCCAGCCAGGTGCGGAAGAACGTGGCGTCGTAGTCGGTGTCGGTGTTGGTGTCGTCCATGGTCCGCTCACCTGCCCCAGCGCAGGGCGGGCGTCTGTACCGGTGCGTCCCACAGGCGCAGCACTTCCTCGTCCGCCTCGCACAGGGTCACCGAGCAGCCCGCCATGTCGAGCGACGTGACGTAGTTGCCGACCAGCGTGCGGGCCACCGCCACGCCGCGCTCGCCGAGCACCCGCTGCACCTCCGCGTTGAACCCGTACAGCTCAAGGAGTGGCGTCGCACCCATCCCGTTCACCAGGGCGAGCACCGGGACCTTCGGTCGCAGGTCCTCCAGGACGACGTCGACGGCGTAGTCCGCGATCTCCCGCGACGTCATCATCGGGCGGCGTTCGCGGCCCGGCTCTCCATGGATCCCGATGCCCAACTCCAGCTCGCCCTCCGGGAGGTCGAAGGTCGGCGAGCCCTTCGCCGGGGTCGTGCACGCGCTGAGCGCCACCCCGAAGCTGCGCGACCGCTCGTTCACCCGGCGCCCGATCGCCTCGACCCGCTCCAGCGGCGCCCCCTCCTCGGCCGCCGCCCCGGCGATCTTCTCCACGAACAGCGTGGCCCCGGTGCCCCGCCGCCCCGCCGTGTACAGGCTGTCGGTCACCGCCACGTCGTCGTCGACCAGCACCTTCGCGATCTGCACGCCCTCGTCCTGGGCGAGCTCCGCGGCCATCTCGAAGTTCAGGACGTCGCCCGTGTAGTTCTTGACGACGAACAGGACCCCCGCGCCGCTGTCGACCGCGGCCGCCGCCCGTACCATCTGGTCCGGCACCGGCGACGTGAACACCTCGCCCGGACACGCCGCCGCGAGCATCCCCGGCCCCACGAACCCGGCGTGCAGCGGCTCGTGCCCCGAGCCGCCGCCCGACACCAGCGCCACCTTCCCGGCCACCGGCGCGTCCCGGCGCACCACGACCCGGTTCTCCACATCGACGTTCAGCTCCGGGTGCGCGGCGGCGATCCCGCGCAACGCGTCCGCTACGACGGTCTCCGGAACATTGATCAACATCCTCAAGGGTGTCTCCTCGTGGGGCCGGCGGATCAACCTGTGACCTCGGCAGTATCGACCTTGCGGGCGGGAAGGTCACGGAGATCGGCGAGGTGAGCCACCGGAACCGGCCGCCTCAGCCCCGCTGGAAGAACTCCACCTCCGCCAGCGCCAGATGGCGGCCCCCCACGAGACCCGCGGGCGTGCCCAGGACCAGCCTGATCTTCGTCACGTCGCTGATGCCGGTGGGGAAGGTCTGCCCGCCCGGTTTGTCGCTGAGCGCGAGTGACCTGGTCATCGTCGTTCCGTCCTTCGTCGTCGCCTCCATCTCGATGCGCAGCGCTCGGCCCTGGAGCGCGTACTGTTCCGGGGCCGACGACGCCCCGTTCGTCACGATCACGTCGACCAGCCGGAACGGCTTGGCGAACGTGTACGTCACCGACGCGCCCGCGCCCGGCGCCCCCCAGTAGCGGTTGCTCAGCCCGTCGGTCGTGTCGGCCGCCGGGTGCCCCCGGACCTCCGCACTCGCCCGTACGCCCGTGGGCGTCACCGGCTTCGCCTTGCCCAGCTTGTCCCGCGTGTCCTCGACCAGACGCCGGCCCGCCGGGAGCAGCAGAAGCGCTCCCGCGCACAGCGCCAGGACCACGGCCAGGACCGTCAGGAAGCGCACCGCCCGGCCCGAACCCGTCCGCACCCTGCGGCGGAACGGCCAGACCGTACGCCACCAGGGCAGCGGGGCCGGTGCCGTGGACGGCGTCAACGGCGCCGCGCACCGACGGCAGAAGCGCCGGTCCGGCGCGTTGGGCGTGCCACACGCCGGGCACGGCACCCCCGCCACCACCTCCTCCACCGGCACCGCCCGAACCTGCGGGCGCGCCGCCACTGCCTTCGCCGGCTGAACGGGACGGGGCGCCGTTTCCGTCTCCTGGGCGGGGGGCTCCTGGGGTGGTGGGGGTGTGGTGGGGCGGCTGCGGGTGGGCCGTTCCGGTGCCGGTGCCGGTGCCGGTACCGGGGTGGGTGTGGGTGGGGGTGGGGGTGTGGGCTGGTGGGTGCCGGGAGCCGTGCCCGTGCCCGTACCCGGATCCGGCTCAGGCGCCGGTCGCCGGTCCCGGGCCTCTCGCTCCCCATGTGGTGCGGGACCGGGACCGGGACTGGGGTCGGGAGCAGGATCGGGAGCCGAGCTGGCTCGCTCCGCCTGGGGTGGAGTCGTCCTCCCCTGGGGCGCCGCCCCTTCCGACCAGCCCAAATACGCGCCGCAGTTGCCGCAGAAGTCGTCCGTCTCGCCGTTGGGCGAGCCGCATGCCGGGCATTCACGCATGGGGTTCGTCTCCTTCGGCGTGGGTCGGCGGGCCGGGCAGGACCTCGACCCGGCAGGCCGTGTGGACCGGGCACAGGGTGCGGACCAGGGCGCGGACCCGGTCGGCGTCGACCGTCGTCTCGCGGTCCGGCCACACCCGGACCAGGATCTCCTCGGCCGGTGGTGGTGGCAGCGGGGTGCCGGGGGTCCTGGACCAGGTGGCCGCGCCGTCGCCGTGGACCTCGGCGGAGACGCCGAGGATCAGGCGCAGCGCGTCGACCAGGCCGCGCCGGGTGCCGCGGCGCCGGTGCAGTTCGACCGCGCCGGCCACCGCCTCGCGCCGCAGCTCCAGGGGCCAGCGGGGGTCGTCGACGCCGCCCACCCAGGTGGCCAGCCAGGACAGGAAGTCGCCGGGGGCCAGGCGCGGGTCGAAGTACGAGGGCAGGTTGTCGAGGGTCGCGAAGACCGGGGCCAGGACCGTGTCGAGGCCCGCCGTGAAGCGCTGCGCGAAGTCGTCCTCCGCGTACATCGCGGGCAGCTGCTCGCCGATCGGGTGCCGGCTGGGCAGGCCGGGGACGGCGGCCCGGGTCATGACCGCTCCTCGTCGGCCAGGGCCGTCACGACGACCTGGTGCTGGTAGGAGAAGACCAGCGCGCCCGCGCCGATGTCGATCCGGTCGACGGGAGCGCCGCGCCGCCCGGTGACCGGGTCCGCGGCGAACAGCCGGATCTCCTCCACCAGCACGTCCCCGACGGCGCGTTGCAGGACGCCGAACACCTCCCCGTACTGCACGGGCCGCCCGAACGCCCACCCCGTGCCCTCGGGGCCGCCCCGCAGCGGATCGAGGTGCCGGAACAGCGCGGCGAGCGCCGCCTCCCGTACCCGGTCCGTCTCGGCGGCGGGCGCGGAGAGGCGGGCCACCACGGTGACGCCCTGGTAGAACGGCGGCTCCACGACCAGGCGGGTGCCGATCAGGCGCCGTTCGTCGAGGGCCGTGGTGATCGTCCTGAGCACCTGGTCGGAGGGGATCAGCTGCTCGAAGCGCAGCCGGTCGCCCTCGTCGGCCACGGCGTCCGGCACCACCAGGACCCGTACGGCTCCCGCGCCGCCCTCCGCGGACGCGGGCAGGCAGCGGACCCTGAGCACCGACGGCGCCGCCTGCCGGGCGATGATCTCGTAGTCCTCCGCGGTCACCGCCCGCTCCTGCATGCGCAGCGCCTCCGGGGCCCGCAGCCGGGCGTTGTCGAGGGTCTCCCCGGCGACGCCGCCCCGCGCGGCCTCCCGGTTCGCGACCCGGGCGACGTACGGGACGGAGCTGCGCAGCACCGAGATCGCGCCCCGGGCGACATTGCCGGACGGGCCGCCGCCCGTGCGGTAGCGCGCCACCCGGATGTGGGCGCCCTTCGGGGGTACGGCGCCCCGCGCGCCCAGCGTGCCGTCCGGCTCGCGCAGCACCGGCGGGAACGTGAACTCGCCGAGGGTGGCGTCGACCCGGACGTGCCGGTCCTCCGGGCCCGAGCGGCCGAAGTGTTCCACCACCTGCCAGCGCTGCCACCCCTCGGGCGACGACACCTCGACGAGGGGCGGCTCCCCGTCGAGCAGGATCGGCGGGCGGCCGAGCCGGAAGGTCTGCCCCGCCACCCCCTCCGAGATGCCGAGCGGCACGTCCGTCACCGTCTCGGCGTGCTCCACGGTCATCGTGCCCCCGACGGTGAAGACGGCGGCCTCGCGCACGGTGGGCGACTCCGAGTAGAACGGCTGGCCGGGCTCCGCCTCCGTCACCCGGCAGCGCAGCCAGCCCGCGCGGGTCCCCGCGATCACCGACGCGGTGTGCCCGGCCGGGACGTACACGATGACCTCACCCGGCCGGTTCAGCCCGCCGGTGCTGTCGGAACCCGTCTCGCAGCGCCGCCAGCGGCCGCCGTCCCACGCCTCCCAGACCAGCGGGGGCTGCCGCGGGTCGACACCGACGCCCCGCACCCGGCTGTCCAGGCGCACGGCGACCACACAGCGCGGCACCGCGGTCGGCAGCCCGAACAGCAGCGCGTCGCCCGGTTCCGGTGCCGCCTGGAAGCACGGTATGTCCCGCCCCTCGGCGAGCGGGCCGGTCACGTCGGTCTGGCCGCCGGACCGGGGCGCGGTCACCAGGCGGGTCAACTCGCTGGGGATGACCCGGAGATGGTCGACCGTCGCGAAGACCACGCCCTCGTCGGACTCGTCCGGGCCGCCGGCCACGGTCGTCACCTCGGTGCCCGCGGGCAGCGTCACCGTGTCGGGCTGCGGTGCCGACAGCCAGAAGTCGACTTCCGCGACGGCCGCCGACGGCGGGAACAGACGGATGCCCAACAGGTCGAGAAAGGCCAGGTAGTTCTTGTCCGGGACCCGGTTCAGGCGGTACAGCAGCTGGTCCACGAGGTACGCGAAGGTCTCGATCAGGGTGACGCCCGGGTCGGACACGTTGTGGTCGGTCCACTCCGGGGCGCGCTGCTGCACGTACCGCTTCGCCTCGTCGACGAGCTGCTGGAACCGTCGGTCGTCCAGGTTCGGGGAGGGCAGTGCCATCAGTCCTCGGCCATGTTCCCGGTCCCCTCCTCGGAGGGGATCGTGTAGAAGGGGAAGACCAGATTGCGCCGGTCGTTGGTGGTGCGCACCGTGTAGTGCACGTCGATGTAGAGGGTGCCCGCGTCCACGGAGTCGAAGGCCACGACGACCTCGTCCACCACGATCCGCGGCTCCCACCGCTCCAGCGCCTCGCGCACCCGCTGCGCGACCCGCCCCGCGGTGTCGCCGTCGCCGGGCGCGAACACGTACTCGTGGATGCCGCAGCCGAACTCGGGCCGCATCGGACGCTCGCCGGGCGCCGTCCCCAGGACCAGGCGGATCGCCTCCTCCAGCTCCCGCTCCCGCTCGACCATCACGATCCCGCCGGTGGGGCCGACCCGCAGCGGGTAGCCCCAGCCGCGCCCGATGAACCGTTCGCTCATCACACGCCCCCGATCAGCACGTTCGGCGCGCCCGTGAGGATCGTCGCCCCGCACACCGTCCGGTCACGGGCCCGCGCCGCCGGCAGGCCGCCGATCAGGACCGCGCCCGAGGCGAGGCCCGCCGGATTGGGCAGGATCACGTTGGCCGGCCCGGTCGCGGCGTGCGGCGGGACCACGCAGACGTGCAGGCTGCCCACCACGGCGGCGGGCAGTCCGCCGATCAGCACCGTCGCCACCTTCACGGCGGCACCGGGCGGCGGGGTCGCGATCCGGCCACCGTGGTCGGTCGGATCGCCGGTACGGGCCGCGGCTGGCATCAGGGACTCCTGGGGGAAGGGGAGGGAGGGGGAAGGGGGAGGTGCGGGGGCTTAGTTGATCCGGATGAGGCGGGCCTTGAGGACGGCCAGCAGGCCGCCGTCGACAGTGACGTCCGCCGTGCCGGACACCCGTACCGTCCGGCCGCCGACGCGCACCCCCGCCGTGGCGTCGATGTCGACCTCGCGGCCGGTCACCTTCACCGTGCCCTGCCGCGCGTCCAGCGTGATGCCGTCCCGGTCCAGCAGGACGGAGCTCACCGGACGGTTCCGCCCGGCGTACACGGTGACCTCGATCCGGTCCCGTCGGTCGTCGAGCCGCACCTCCAGCCGCTCGTCACCGGTCACCAGACGCAGCCCCGAGGGGCCGGGTGCCGGGGCGTCGAGCAGCTCCACGCGATGGCCCGAACGGGACACCACCGAACGCCGGTTGACCTTGCCGCTGGTCCGGTCGATCAGCGGAACGTCGTGCGGCGACGGCTCGTCGACCCCGTTGTAGAGGCCGCCGATGACGTACGGACTGTCCAGCAGGCCCTGCTCGAAGCCGACGAGCACCTCGTCGTTCACCTCGGGGCTCACCACCCCGCCGCCGCCCTTGCCGCCCCACTGCACGGTGCGCACCCAGTCCGTGACGTACGTGTCGTCGAGCCAGGGGAAACGCAGCCGCACCGCCCCGCGCTGCGAGCCGTTCGGCTCCCGCACGTCCGTCACCACGCCGATCGCCAGACCCGGGATGCGCGGCCCGCGCCCCGGGGCGTTCGCGCCCGTCACCAGACCCGTCAGCGAACGGTCCGCACTGGCGCTGACCCAGACGGTCGTGCGGTAGCCGCCGTACGGCTCCAGGACGTGCTGCACGGCCGTCGCCGTGTACCGGCCGGAGAACGCCGGACCCACATTGCCCAACGCCACCGCCTTGCCCGCCCGCAGCAGCGGATTGCCCTCGGCCACCGCCTCCAACTCGCCGTAACCCGCGCTGATCTGCGCCGCCGTCGCCCCCGCCACCGCCGTCGTCTCCGCCTGCGTACGGTACGGCGTGTCGGTCACCGTCACGGTCGCCGCGCCGAACCGCGCGGCGGCCTGCGGACCGAGCCCCGGCACCACCGTGTCGCTCACCACCGCCGGCTTCTCCGCCACCAGCGGCCGCTTGGTGGTCACGTCCCAGCCGCGCACCCGCACCTGCGCCGCACCGTCGGCGGCCGACAGCGACGCCCGCAGCGCCAGCAGGTTGCGCCCGTACTCCAGGACCATCGGATGGCGCGTCGCCGACGTCGACGGGGCGGGCGCCCCCGACGCCTTCACCGGCCGGGTGAACTGGAGCAGCCCCTTGTCGTCCACCCGCACCTGGGCACCGCTCTCACCGGCCAGGAACTGGAGGAAGTCCCAGTCGGAGACGTTCGCCTGGGACAGCTGCCGGTACGTCACCGGCGCCGCCTCCACCTTCCCCACCGCGAGCCCCGCCCCGGCCGCCACCTTGCGCACGATGGCCGCCGCCGTCATGTTCCGGTACGCCACGACCTTGCGGCCCCGCTGCAGCCGATGGGCCCTGGAGTACGCGCGGACGACCGTGAACGAACCCGTCCGGTCCCGGTCCAGCTCCAGGGCCGTCACCTCGCCGTTGAACAGGCGCTCCCGTGCCAGCCCCTTCACCGTCACCACCGACACCCGCAACGGGCTGCCGATCGTGATGCCGGTGGCGGAGAGGAACTCGTGGTCGGGGTCGCGGTACGTGAGCACCGCCGTGTCGGGCAGCGCCACGTTCTCGTCGACCACACAGCTCACCAACTGCGCGGCCCAGACCGGCGGCAGCTCACCCGGTGCCTCCACGATCGGGTCGGCCGCGAACGACCGGCCCCCGGCGTCGGACGTGCTCATCGCCCCTCCTCCTCGTCGTCGTCCGCGTCCCGCATCCCCGGCACCACCAGCTCGGTGCCCGGCACCAACGCCATCGGGTCGTCGATCCCGTTCGCCTCCGCGATGACCCGCCAGGCCGTCGCGTCGCCGTACTCGTGCCACGCCAGCATCGCCAGGCTGTCGCCCGCCACCACGGTGTGCGTACTGCGTGCCGTGCGCGCGCCCGACGTCGGGTTCTGACCCGGCGGGTCGACGCTCGCCTCCTCGATGGACAGCGCGCAGGTGGCCCGCAACGGCTTCCCGTCCACGTCGAACAGCGTGTACGTCACGGACAGGCTCGACAGCACCCCGTCGAACGACGTCGTCCGCGCGTTGCCCCACTCGAAGCGCACCCACGGACTCGCCGGTTTCTTGCGGCCGAGACTGGCCGGGGTCGGCACGCACGCCTTCATCAGCTTCTCCACCGCCTGCTCCACCGAGTTGTCGTGCGTGGCGGTGGCATCCAGGAAGACCTCCAGGCTGAGCGCCCGCGGCCCGCTCCCCACGAACTCCGGCAACGCCGACTGCCCGGCCATCCGGGACGGCGACCGCCGCCACTCGGTCGTCTTGCGCAGCTCCAGCGACGACGGGTTGAACTGGAGATCGAGCCGCGCGATCGTCCCGCCGGGCTTGGCCCCGACCGAGGCGGGCGGCTCCTTCAGGGTGAGCTGGGCCCTGGCGCGGCTGGCGCGAGCCGATGCGGGCATGGCGGGGGACTCCCTTCCGGGGGCGGGGCGGGGCGGACCTGGGACCGGGGAGGGGTGCTCAGGAGGGAAGGAGGCCCGCGTGGGCGATCTCCAAGGTCTCCACCGCCGCCTCCGAGTTGGCCGGATCGAACGAGGGCCCCTGCCAGCGCACCGGCACGATCCCGAAGACCTGCCAGCTGATGATCCGGCTCAGATCGGGCCGCAGCGCCACGATCTCGCCGTCCTTCGGCTCGACCCTGCGCAGCGTCTCGTCCAGCCAGCGCCCGATCTTCGCCGTGTCCGCCGTCACCGGCCGGGTGAGCGTGATGTTCGACCAGGTGACCCGCCCCGGCAGCTGCCAGGTGAAACCGTTGTTGCCGCCCTCGGCGTAACTCTCCATCTCGACCTCGGCCCCCATGCCCGAGCACGTGTGGAACGCGCCCAGGTCGTTGCCGCCGATCGCCAGCCGGAAGAACACGCTGGTCGCGAAGATGCTGTCGGTCATCGGTCCGCCGTCCGTCTCTCGTTCGTCCGTCTTCTCAGCGACGCCCGTCGAAGGGCCTGCCCGCGCGTTCCCGCCCGCGCCGCAACTCGGTGCGCAGCAGGCGGGCGACCGGATCGATCAGCCGCCGAGCCAGATCGTCCAGCTCGGTGTCCGACCCCTGCGGCGCCGCCTCGCGGGCCTTGCCGGTCCGTGCCGCGGCCGGAGCCGCCTGGACCGGGCGCGCGGCACCGGGCGACGGGCCCGGTTCACCGCCGCCCGCCGCGCGTTGCACCGGCGCGGGCCGCGCCACGGGAACCGGGCGGCCCGGGGGCGCACCGCCCTTCTCCGCGCGGGCCGGGGCCGGTGGGACGGCGAGAGGAGGCGCCTGGGGGCCGGTCACGGGGAGGGACGTACGGTACGGGCCCGGTCCGTTGCCGGCGGACACCGGCGTACGGGCGGAGCTCGGCCCGGTCGCCGCCGCCTGCGGCCGGTCCGCCGAGCGCTGTACGGGCGGCGGCTCGGGCCACCGCGCGGCGACCACGGGGCGGGGCGCCGGGTCCTCGCGGGGCGCGACCGACGTACCGCCGGTGTCCAGCCCGAGAGACAGCTGACGGGCCGACAGCAGCCGCAGGACGGGCGTAGGGCTGACGAGGCCGTCGCGCCCGTCGCCGGTGACGGGGCCAGGGACGACGAGGGGGACCGAACCGGAGTCGTCGGCCGCGTCCGGTCCTGTGGCCCGCTGCACGAGCGGGGGAGCGGCGGACGGGGTCCCGCCAGGTGGGTTCGGCGCGGTGGAGGGCACGGCACGGTCGCCGTCCGCTCCCAACAGCGGCGCGTGCGACGCCCCCTGCGCGGGAGCGCGCTGTACGTCGGCGGGGGAAGCGGCGCGCGCCGATCGGGACCGGGACTCCGGCGCGGCAGGAAGCGCCGCACTCGGCGGCAGCGCGGTCAGCGGAGCCCCGAGCCCGCTCCGTACGCGAGGCCCGGGCCCGGCGGGCGAGTCGCTCGCGGGCTTCGCGGCGTCCTTCCGGCGCGCCCCGGGCGAGGCCGGGGCATCGACGGCTTCCTCGGCCTGCCGCTGGACGAGGGGCATCGACGGACCGGACGCCACGTCACTCTTCGCCGGCTCGGCGGTGGGCGGCAGTTCGGCCAGGGGCGCACCGAGCGGGGCCCGGCTCGCCCGGGCGACGGGAGTGGCGGGCGGTCCGGAGGCGGCGGGCTGCGCGTCCGGGGTCGTCGCATCGGGTGGGGGGACGGCCGGTGGAGGCAGGACGGTCACACGGCGTCTGGGCATCAAGGGACTTCGGGCGACGATCGGCGCCTGCCCGACGGCACGGGGGCGCACCCCAGCGCGAGGGGCGCCGGTGGCGCCCGGCGCCGGGCCGGAGCCGCGACCGGGGGCGCCGCCGCTTCCGGTGCGGGGCGCCGGGGCCCCGGATGCGGCCCTCTGGGCGGGCGTGGCGGATGCGCTGGAGGCCTGTGAGGCGGGTGCGGCGGAGGGGCTCTGGGCCCGTGAGGCGTGTGGGGCTGGAGGGCGGGTGGTCCGGGAGTCGGACACGGCGGCAGGGCGGGTGGTCTGGGGGCCGGACGTGGCGGGAGCGGCCGGGGCTTGGGAAGTTGAAGCGCTGGAACGGCCCGGCACCCGTGAGCCGGACGCGGCGGAAGGGCCGGGTGTCCGCGCCCCCGTTCCCTCGCGAGGGCCGGGATTCCGGGACCCGGACGCCGCTGACGAACGTGATCCCCGCCCGCCGCCGGACGCCGCCCGCCGGATGGCCCCCTCCGCTGTCCCCTCGGGGACGACGGCGATACGCCGTATCAGCGGAAAGTCAGGGAGCACCGCATCGCGGGTCGGCGCGGAACGGGCCGCGCCCGCACCGCCGGCGGACTCGGCTCGCTGCACGGTGGCCCTCAGGCCGTCCGGCGCGAGAAGCCCCCGGTTCCCGGTCGTCGCGGGGCCGCCCGCGCCCGACGTCCCGGGAAGGTGCCGGGCCGCATCGCCCGCCACCGGACCGGACACGGTCCCTCGCTCCGGCGCGCCCGACTCCGCTTGGACCCGCTCCAGCGCGCCCGACTCTCCCCGGGCCCGGCCCGGCTGGTCCGGCTTCGCCTGGACCCGCTCAGGCGCGCCCGACTCCGTCCGGGCCCGGCCCCGCGCGTCCGGCTTCGCCTGGACCTGCTCGGGCGCGTCCGGCGTCGCCCGGGTCGTACCCGGCCTCTCGGCGGGCCGGTCCCGGCCGCCGTCCCGGCCCGAGGACGGGGTACGGGTGGCTCCTCCCCGGCCCAAAGGCGAGGCTCCCGCAGCTCCTTCACGACCCGAGGCCGGGGTTTCCGCTTCCCTGCCCCGCTCCGAAGACGGGCTGCGCGTCTCCCCGCTCCGGCCCGAAGACGTGGTCCGGGTCTCGCCTCCTCGGCCCGAGGCCGTGCTTCCGGGCTCTCCTCCCCGCCCCGAAGGAACGGTTCCGGTCTCGCCTCCCCGCCCCGACGACGGGCTCCGGTTCTCTCCTCCCCGCCCAGACGACGGGCCTCGGGTCCCCCTTCCCCGCCCGGAAGGCGAAGCCCCCGTCTCCCGCTCCGACGCACCCCGCCCGCCCGCGCCCTCGGCGACGGCCCGCGCCACCACTGGCCCCGGTGGGCCGTCGGCGGAACTCCGCGCCGCAGGGCCGGCGCTGGGCGCCACGGCATCAGCCGCAGTCGTCGCCGCGGCACCGGTCAGCGGTGCCTCAGGTGCCGCCGACGGTCCGCCGGGACCGCTCGCGGCGCGCTGCACCGTGCCGGGTCCTGCCGTGCGAGCCGTGCGGTCGGGGGCGGGGTCCCGGGGCGGTTCCGGTGTCGGGTGCTCGGGGTTCGCCCCGTACGGGCTGAGGGCGCGCAGCAGCAGGGGGCCGCCGGTGCTGTGGGGTGGTGGTGGGGTGGTGGCGGGGTGGGTCACCCCGTGGACGAGGCCGGGTGGGGCGGTGGGAGCCAGGGCGTGGGCGAGGCCGGTGTCGAAGGTGGGGTTCTGCCAGGCGGCGAGGCCGGCGCGGAAGACGAGGCCGTCGCTGACGGCGAGCGGGGCGCGGGAGACGGTCAGCCGGGGGCTCGTCGTCATGCGCCAGCCGCCGTCCCAGTTCCCGGGCACGCCGGAGTCCGGTGCGGCGGCGTCCTGGGGTGCCGCCGGGCCCGGTGCCGGGGGCTCCGTGGAAGCCGTGCCCCGGGCGGGCGCGGCGGCGCGCCGCCGCAGCCTGTCCCGCCATGCCATCTGCTCAACCGCCTTCGTTCACACGGGTGTTGATACGGGCGATCTCGGTGACCCAGTCCTGGCGTTCGCCATGGGTCAGGTCGAGGATGTCGTCGCGCCCCCAGTGGAAGTGGTAGGCGATGTACGCGATCTCCTCCCGGAGCCGGGGGAGGGCGTACGTCACGATTCCCCCAGGCGCCCACCGGAGAGGTCGACCTCGAAGCCGCCCTCGCAGTGCGGGCAGGTGACGGCCGCGCGGGTGTGGCCCTCGCTGTTGACGCGCCGGTAGAAGTCCTGGAGGAAGGCGACGTCGGTCGCGTACATCCGCTCGACGATCCCCGCGTGCACGTCGGTGAGCGTGCCGAGCCGGGTGATCACCTGGCTGAGCAGCACCACGCTCAGGTACGCGGGGTTCTCCTTGACCCGCAGGTCGATCTGGGGCCGTAGTTCGTCCCGCGCGGTGGCCAGCCGCATCGCGCCGTGCCGGTGCAGGGTGCCGTCCTCGTCCACGTACCCGCGGGGCAGTTCGAACTCGAAATCGGTGCGCAGTCCGTGGTCCTGTCGCGGCGCCGGTGGTGCGGCGGCGGGCGGGGCCGGCTGCTCGGGGGCCGTGGCGGGCGCGGTGGCCTGGAGGATCTCCTCCAGGCTGCCCGCCGTCACCGTGCGACGCCTCATTCGACGATGATCTCCTCGAACACGATGGTCACGGTCTCGGTGGCCCCGGACGACTCGCCGGCCTTCAGGGAGGGGCCCTCCCACTTGGAGGCCCAGCCCTGCATCAGCTGGATGCGCCGGACGGTCGAGCCCGTGCTGTCCTTGATCTCGATGGTGATGTTCTGCCGGGCGGCGTCGACGGCCCCGTTGTTCAGGGTCTCCTTGATCCACTTGGTGAACTCGCTGCTCTTGTCGAGTCCCCGCGTGATCGTGATCTCGCCGGCCTGCCGGGCGCCGGGCTGCTTGCGGATGATCTGCTTGCCCGTCGAGCTGACCTGGCGGACCTCGACGACCTCCTCCTCGACGCTCAGCCCGCTGATCTCCTGGATCGACTCGACCAGGTAGCCGCCCAGTTGCACGCCGAAGACATGGGTGGAAAGAGCATCGCCCTCTGCCATGACCGTCTACACCTCTCTCGTCTCTCGCTGGCTTTCGGTCCCGCTGTTCGTCACTCGTCGACGAGGCTGGTGCTGTCCGAGAACTGGGCCAGCCGAAACACCACGAACTCGGCCGGCTTGACGGGCGCGACGCCGATCTCGCAGACCACCCGGCCCTGGTCGATCGACTCCTGCGGGTTGTTGTCCCGGTCGCACTTGACGTAGAACGCCTCGGCGGCCGTCCGGCCGAACAGGGCGCCGCGGCGCCACTCCTCGGTGAGGAACGCCGTGACGTTGCGCCGGATGCTGGACCACAGCCGGTCGTCGTTCGGCTCGAAGACCACCCATTGGGTGCCCAACAGGATGGACTCCTCGAGGTAGTTGAAGAGGCGGCGCACGTTCAGATAGCGCCAGGCCGGGTCGGAGGAGAGGGTGCGGGCACCCCAGATCCGGATGCCGCGGCCGGGGAACGCGCGCACGCAGTTCACGCCGATCGGGTTGAGCAGGTCCTGCTCGCCCTTGCTGAGCTTCAGTTCCAGGTCCACGACGCCGCGGATCACCTCGTTGGCGGGGGCCTTGTGCACACCGCGCTCGGCGTCGCTGCGCGCCCACACGCCCGCGATGTGCCCGCTCGGCGGGACGGTCGCGTTGCGCCCGGCCGCCGGGTCGAAGACCCGCACCCACGGGTAGTAGAGCGTGGCGTGGCGCGAGTCGTAGCCCGCCTCGTCGTTGCGCCAGCGGCGCACCTGCTGGGCGGAGAGACCGGGGGGCGTGTCCAGGACGGCCACCCGGTCGCCCATCTGCTCGCAGTGCGCGATCACCGCGAGCTGCACCGTACGCACGCCCTCGGCGTCGATGTCGCCGCGCTCGTACGCGCTCATCAGGTCCGGCACCGCCACCATGGTGATCTCGTCGATCGTCTCCAGACCGGCGAAGCCGGTGCGCGCGTCCGCGTCGCCGACGTACTCGGCGGGGTCGAGGCGGGCCGCGTCACCCTGCCCGGCGGGCGCCGGCGCGGGGGCGGCCGGCGCGTCGGGCAGCGCGACCGTCTGCGCGGCGGGCCGGTTCTGTGCGGCCTCGCGCTGCTCCGCGACCTCGATCAGGCGCGAGCCGCGCGCCTGGGTGACGAAGTACCCCTTGACGCTCTTACGGGTGGACACGTCGAACGTCTCCGCCACCTGGTCGCCCTGGCGGACCAGGACCCGGAACCGGTCCTCGGGCGGGTTCTCGCCCTCCACGTCGGCGATCTCCACGGACACGCCGGTGACCCCGGGCCGCGCCGAGACGAGGAAGCCGCCGAGCTCGACCGGCGGGGCCGCCGGGAGCTCCCGCGGAGCGGAGGGGGACGCCGCGGCGCCGTCCGGCGCGGAACCGCCGATCCGCACGATGTACGCGGCGCCGCCGCCGTTGGCGAAGTACCCGTGGACCGCGAGGGGCAGATAGGCGCCCGCCGTGAATCCGCCGAACGACTGGGTGTACTGCTCCCAGCTGGTGACCAGGGTCGGCTCGTGGAAGGGCCCGCTCTGGGCGAACCCCAGAAACGCGGCGACGGCGGTGCCGACCCCTTCGATCGGGCGAGCACCGGACTGCACCTCCTCCACGTACACGCCCGGGGTGAGGTACGTCGGCATGCTCGCTCCTTCGGTCGGCTTCCTTCGGCCACGGGTGGCGCCGCGCGGTGATCGGCTTCGCCCCAGCCTTTCCGGCGGGCGTCGGCGGCGGCAGGGGCACACGGACCTGGCCGGGGGCACGCACGCTGCCCTCCCCGGGCGCCCCCGGCAGCCGGGACGGATCACCCGTGCGCGACCCGGGACAGGTACGGTCCGAACTCGCCCTCCAGGACGAGACGGCCCAGCTTGCGGTACTCCTGGGCGACGGCCGTCACCAGCTGGACCATGGTCAGCGGCGCGTCCGCGGCCGCGGCGGCGTACGCGGCGGTGACCGCGCAGGCCCGGATCGAACCGCCGGCCAGCTCGAACCGGTCCGCGCAGAAGCCGAGGTCGAGGTCGTCCGCCCGGGGCAGCCGCCCCCCCAGGCACCGTTCCCACAGGGCCAGCCGCTGGGCGGCGTCCGGCACCGGGAAGTCCGCGATCACGTCCAGGCGGCGCGTGAACGCCTCGTCCAGGTTGGCGCGGAGATTGGTCGTCAGGACGGCGATGCCGTCGAAGGACTCCATCCGCTGGAGCAGATACGCCGACTCGATGTTGGCGTGCCGGTCATGGGCGTCCTTCACCTCCGCGCGCTTGCCGAAGATCGCGTCGGCCTCGTCGAACAGCAGCACCGCGTTGACGGCCGCCGCCTCCGTGAAGATCCGCTCCAGGTTCTTCTCGGTCTCGCCGACGTACTTGTCGACCACCGTGGACAGGTCCACCACGTATAGGTCCATGCCCAGATCGGCCGCCACGACCTCGGCGGACATCGTCTTGCCGGTGCCCGACGGGCCGGCGAACAGCGCGATCACCCCACGCCCGCGCCCGCCGCCGGGGCGCATCCCCCACCGGCCGAGCACCTGGTCGCGGTGGCGGGCCCGCACCGCGAGCTCCCGCAGTTGCCGGTGCGTCGCGGCGGGCAGCACCAGGTCGTCCCAGCCCACCGCGGGCTCCACCCGGCGGGCCAGCCGGGCGAGTCCCGCGCCGTTCTGGGCCCGCACGGCCGCCCGCAGATCGTCCGGCGACACCGGCCGGCCGTCCAGCGCGGCCGTGCGCACCGCGGCCCCGGCGGCGCGGCGCAGCTGCCCGGCGTCGAGCCGGTGCGCGGCCACGGACCGCGCGAGCGCCTCGACGCCGCCCGGCCGCCCCTCGTCGGTCCGCCCCGGCCCCGTCTCGTACGCCGTGACCGGCCCCGTCTCGTACGCGGTGCCGCCGCGCCCCACCTCGTACCGCGCCGAGGCCCGCTCCAAGGCGTCCCGCCAGCGGGCCTCCTGCCGTTCGGGGGAGGGGGCCGCGACGGTCAGGGTGACGGGGGTGTCGGCGGCCCAGGCGGGCTCCCAGCCGCTCGTGCCGTACGTGAACAGGGGGATGCCGCGCAGCTCCGCGCAGAGCGCGCGCAGGACGCGGGCCCGTTCGCCGGGGTTGTCGGGCAGCTCTTCCAGCGGCCCGAGGAGTACTCCGGCATCGGCGAGGCGGGCCTCGCGGGCGACGGTCCGGGCGAGCGCGGCCACCGTGCCGACGGGCCGGCCGAGGGCCGCCGCGTCCAGCGGCAGCGAGCCGAGACCGCGGGCGCGCAGCGCGGCGGCGGCGAGGCCGGCCGGATCGCCCCCGTGGGAGCGGAGGTGGACATGGCCGTGGCCGGACGCGGCCGCGGCCACGTCCCGTTCGGCGGGGTCGGCGGCCGGGTCCTCGGGGGCCCGGCCGAGGACGTCGGCGAGCAGCGGGTCGGGCGACGGGTCGCCGAGCAGGTGCGCGGTGACCCGGTCGGGCACGGTCAGGACCCGGGACAGCGGCGGCCGTTCGGGCTCGGCGACCTCGATCAGGCCGCCGGTGACGAGCGGGGCGGCGGGGGACAGCCGGAACCGGGCGGCCGGGATCCCGGCGAGGCCGCACAGGTCGAGAGCGAGCCCGACGGTGGGCCGACGGCGCGTCAGGTCGTCGTTGAGATAGCCGTAGAGCCGCTCGAACCGAGCGTCGAGGTCCGGGGCCAGGGCGATCAGGAGCAGGTCCAGGTCCAGCGGGGCGAGCGCGAAGCGCTCGGCCAGCACGGCGAGCGGCGAGCCGGGCGGCGGGGGGTCGGCCGCGAGCGCCGGGAGGACGGGGTCGTACGCCGGGTCGAGGACCCGGGCGACGGCCTCCGGCGTCAGGAACGCCCCCCGGTAGGGGTCGTCCGGGTCGGGGTCGACGCCCAGCCGCCGCGCGACGGCCAGCCGCACCCGCTCCTCGACGAGCCGCAGCCGGCTCCACAGGTACGGGGGAGGGGCGGCCTGGGTGGTGGCGGGGGGCGGCCCCTGGGGCGTGGCGGGCGCGGGCACGGGTGCGGATGCCGGTGCCTCGTCCGGTACGGGTGCCGGTTCCTGCGCGGCGGTCCGGCTGGAAGCCGGTCTCTGGGCGGTGGCGGGGGCCGGTCCCTGGGTCGCCGTCGGGGCGGGTGTCGGTTCCTGTGCCCCGCCTGGCAGGGGTGCCGGTTCCTGCGCCGCGGTCCGGCTGGAAGCCGGTCTCTGGGCGCTGGCGGACGCCGGTTCCTGCGCCGCGGTCCGGCCGGACGCCGGGCCCTGGGCGGTGGCGGGGGCCGGTTCCCGTGCCCCGTCCGGGGCAGGATCCGGTGCCTCGGCCCCCTCCCGGCCCGGGCCCGCCCCCGGCGCCGTCGTAGGGACAGTGCTGGTCACGGCTGGCGTTCTCCTCGGCGGCGGCGGGCGGGGGTGGGGCGGCGGTCGCGGGGGCCGCCGAAGCCCTCGTCCGGGGCGGGGGTGTCCACCTCGGTGTAGCGCAGGCGGCGGGTGTCCTCGGTGTCCGGTGCCGAGCGGGGGGCGGCACGTACGACGAGGCCTTCGGTGACCGGGGGTGCCGTGACCCGGCTGATGCCTGCCAGCGGGGCTCGGACGCGTACGCCGATCGACGGTTTCAGCTCGCCGCCGAGCGCCGACCACACGTCGGAGGCCGAGGGGGTGTCGGGTCCGGTGGCGCCGGTGTCCAGCGGTACGTGCAGGCCGAGTTCGGCGAGCGTCCCGCCGAGCAGGCGGGCCGGGAGGTCGTCGCGGGCCGTGAGGCAGACGAGGACCTGGGAGAGCAGCCGGTGCTCGTCCTCGGGTCGGCCCGCCCACGCGGAGACCAGGTACGTCAGCTCGAACCAGCGCGGCGGGCTGCGGCGCGCGACGACGAAGCCCTCCTCGTCGTAGACCTCGCCGGCGCCGCTGCCGCGCCGGGCGTGGTCCTCGCGGATGTCGTACAGGAACACGCAGACCGTGGGCGTGCTGCGGCGCGCGGCCCAGTCGCGGGTCGGCGCGTCGAACACGACGTCGACGCCCGCCGCCTCCAGGCCGGACTCCGTGAGGAGGCGGCGCAGCGCCTCGTCGACCTCGTGGATCATCGGCGGGTCACCACGTCGGGCGGCTGCACCGTGCCGATGACCACGAGGAAGTCGGTCCGCACCGGGCCGAAGCCCGGCCCGCTCGCGGTGATCACCCGGGGCCCGGTCTGGTCCTTGGCGAGGATCAGCAGCTGTCCGATGAACGTGCCGTCGGGGCCGGGTACGGTCGGCGCCGCCGCGGCGGTGATGCCCGGCCGCCAGGTGAAGCGTACGGGCGCCCCGGGCGGGAAGTCCTTGCCGCGCACCGAGGTGACGAAGCCGGGCTTGCCGATCGGGGGCACCGCGACGATGCGCGGCTGGAGGACGCGGATGCGCTGCCGTGCGGTGTTGTCGCGGGGGTCGGCGTCCGTGCCGGTGGTGGTGAGGACGCCGGTGGCCCGGGCCGTGAAGGCGCGGTCGGGGCTGAGGACGACCTGGAGGACGACGCGGGCGCCCGGCGCCAGGTCGGGCAGCGCGCAGGTCCAGCCGCTGTCGCAGCCGGGCGGCGGCCCGTTGTGGGGGACGCCGGGGGGCAGGCCGATGCGCAGCCTGAGGCCGGTCGCGAGCGCGGCGCGCCCGTTGCGGACGGTGTACGTGACGACGACGCGCCCGCCCACGTACCCCGGTTGGGGCTGTGCGGTGATCCGCACGCCGGGCCCGGCCCGTGGCGCGGGCGGCTCGGGCGGTGGCGGGGGCGTGGGGGTCGGGGGCGTGGATGTCGTCGGGGGGACGGTCGGGGTCGGTGTCGACGGAGACGGGGACGGTGACGGCGTGGGCGGCGCCTCGCGCACCGGTACGACCGTGCGGCCCGCGTTGTCGCTCGGGCGGGGGTCGAGGACGGCGCCGGTCACCGACCAGTCCACGGGCTGGTCGCCCGGCACGGTCCCGGTGAACGTGACGTCCACCGGGACGCTGCCGCCCGGCGGTACGACGCCGAGGGCGCAGGTCAGGGCCGCCGCGTCACAGGAGGCACCGGGCGCGGTGAGCGCGGTGACGGTGAGGCCCAAGGGGGGCGCGAGGGTCAGCCGGGTCCCGGGTGAGGCGGCGGGACCGGCGTTGACGACCTCGACCCGTACGATCCCGGGGACGCCGACGGTCAGCGGCGGGACGGTGTCGGGCGCCCGCACGGCGAGGTCGACGGACTGCTGCACGGTGGGTTCCTTCTGACGGCCCGGGAGGTCGGCGGTCAGCGGGGTGAGCATGCCGGTCGCGACGTCCACCAGCTGGAGTTTCTCCGGGCTGTTCGGGGCCAGTGCGGCCCGGGCGCTGATGACGAGGCTCCTGCCGTCGGCGGTCCAGGCCGCGTCGCGGGGCTGGAAGGGCCCGGTGGCCGTGGTGTCGGGCAGCTCGCGGTGGCAGGCCTCCGGCAGGCCGCGGGCGGCCTCGGGCAGCAGCACGCGGCAGCCCGCGTCGAACGCGGCGCCGTTCACGGGGGCGAGCAGGAGGCCGTTGCGCTCGTCGACCCGGCCGCCGCCGTTCTTCCGGTTGAAGGCGATGAGGGTGCCGTCCGGCGAGAACGCCGGGCTGTCGTCGATGACCTCGCAGCCGGCCGGGCACATGGCGGCGCTCAGGTCGCGCTGCCGGTCGAGCCGGTCGACGGGCACGGTCCAGACGTGCTTGTTGCCGCCGTTGCCGTAGATGACCTGGTTGCGGGTGAACGCCAGGGTCGTGCCGTCGGACGACCAGGTGGGCTGGGCGTCGCCGCCCCGCGCCTGCCCGGCCGGCGGGACGATCTCCCCGCGGAGCGCCCCGGTCGCGGCGTCGGCGATCAGGATGCGTCCGGGACCGGAGGCGTCGCCGACACCGCCGGGGGACGTGCGGGTGAAGGCGAGGAGCCTGCCGTCGGGGGAGAACGTCGGGTCGGTGTCCCAGTCGCGGGGTCCGCGCCCGGCCAGCGGCAGCGCCGCCTCGTTCGTGCCGTCGGCGTCCGCCGTCCAGATCCGTTCGATCCGGCCCGAGTCGCGGGGGCCCTCGAAGCGGGTGAACACGATCCGGCGTCCGTCGGGGGTGTAGTTCTGCCGCTCGGTCCACGGGTCGAACCCGGGGGCGGGCCGGAACAGCGGATCCCGCGTCGGATCGGTCTCGGTGTCGGCGGCCGGGTCCTCGTTCAGGACGGTCCTGCCGAGGTCGCGCGGATCGGAGCCGTCCGACCGTACGTCCTGGAGCGTCACCTCGTGCGGGCCGGCCGCCGTGATCCGCTCGACGACGGTGCCGCCGCCGTCGGGCGGGCCGAGCCAGGTCGGCGAGCCGACCTCGCGGTCCTCGCTGAGCACCACCTCGGGTGTGGTGTCCGTGCGGGCGGTCACGCGGAAGACGTGGTCCCAGTCGCCCTCGCAGGTGCAGGTGCGGTCGGGGCTGAGGAAGAGCACCCGGTTCCCGTCGGGCATCCAGGATGCCCCGTGGGTCCGCCACTGCGCCGGAGCGCCGTCGAACAGCGCCCCGCCCGTGCGCCCGTCGGTCCACCGCAGCCGCGGGACGCCGTCGGCGGTCGCGGTGTAGGCGATCAGCTCCCGGTGCGTGGCGTCGTCCACCGGGTTCCACACGGGCTCCCCGGCGGTGCCCTGGTAGGGGTCGCTCACCCGGGTGGCGGCGCCGCCTTCCAGGGGGCGGACGTAGACCTGCCGCCCGAGGACCGGGTCGGCGTCACTGGCGTACGCGAGCCGTCCGCCGTCCGGCGAGACGGTGGGGTGCTCCTCGTTCGCGGCGGTGTCGGTCAGGCGGTCGAGTCCGGTCCCGTCGGTGCCCACCCGCCACAGGTCGCGCTGTCCGCCGCCGGGCGGGGCGGCGTCGAAGACCACGGCGCGCCCGTCCGGGGTGAGCCGGGGGTTCGCCGCGTCGAGGCCGCTGGTCAGCCGGCTGACCGAGCCGTCCGCGGCGCGCAGATAGATCTGCGGGGTCTTCTCGTCGCGACGGCTGGCGAACACCAGCCGGTCGCCCAGTGCGGCCGGCTGGACGTCCAGATGGGTGGGGCCCGCGCCGAACAGCGGGGCGCTGGTGGTGTCGCTCGTCACCCGGCCCAGGCTGCGGTGCCGCGTCCCCGCGTAGGCGACGCGGACATCACCGGCGTCGGCGGCCCGTGGGCCCGCCTCGGCCTGGTCGGGGGCGGAGGCCGCCGTCACCGCGAGCAGGGGGACCAGCAGCAGCATGGGCGCGCCGACCCTCCCCCAGCGGTGCCGTCGGCCGCCGGAGCCGCCCGTGCTCATCACGGTCCACCTCACAGTCCGGTGCAGCAGGGTCCGTACGACCCGCCACCCTGCCCGCCGGACGGCGCCGCCCGGCAGGGCCCCGGGGCCGCACCCGGGGGAAGGGCCCGCTGCGCTTTGGGGCAGTCCCGAGGGGCCGGTGCGGCCGGATCCGCCGCCCGCACCGGCCCCTCGGGCGACCGGTCAGATCAGGCCGTTGCGCAGGGCGTAGCCGACCGCGTGGGTGCGGTTGCGCAGTTCGAGCCGGGTGATGACCTCGTGCAGGACGTTCTTGACGGTCCGTTCCGAGTACGAGGTCGTGCGCGCGATCTCGGCGGTGTCCAGGCCCTCCGACACCAGGCGCAGCATGTCGGCCTCGCGCTGGGTCAGGGTGGACAGCGACGAGGCGTGCGGGTCGAGTGCGGAGCGCTGCAGGCTGCCGACGTGGCTGAGCAGTTTGGCCAGGAGGTCGCCGGGGAGCACGCCCTCGCCGTTGGCCATCGCCAGGACCAGCCGCAACAGGCTGTCCTGGTCGGCCTCGGCGCGCCGCAGCACCGCGGTCACCCCGCACTCGATGGCCCGCTGGAGCGCGTCGCCGGACTCGAAGGTGCCGACCACGAGGCCGGTACGGGTACGGGAGTTGTGCCGCAGCCGCCGCAGCAGCGCGGCGGTCTCGTCGTCCACGCTGTCCACCGTCACCAGCGCGACGCGCGCCTCGGCGGCCCGGGCCCCGTCGAGGAGCTCGATCTCGGGGCGCTGGCGGAGCTGGTGCACGACGCCGACGTGCAGGATCGGGTCCGAGGCGTACACGGCCACGGTGATCCGCTGGTCGGCGAGGCCGGCCGGCGACCGGGGGGCGGGCGGGGTCTGTATGAGGTCCCGGGGACCGGAGGAGTCATGGGTACGGGGAGCGTCCTGGTCCCGGGCGGCGCCCTGGCCCCGGGCGGAGTGCTGGGCGGGCACGGTGAGGGGTCCGGTGCCGGACGCGGTGACGGGTCCGCTGTGCTGAGCTCGGCTCATGAGTCGCTACCTGTTCGGTTTCGTTGAGACGTGCGCGGAGAGAAGGGGGTAGGAGTGACGGGTCATGGGAGGGAGCGGTACGAGCGGGGTGCGCGGGCGCGGGAGCCCGGTGGCCCGGGAGCCCGGGAGACGCACGCGCGCGGCGCCGCCGGGGCGCCCCCTTCAGGCACCCCGGCTGCCCGGGGCGTTGCCCTCGCATCCGTGGAGCCCGCGGGGCCTTCGGCCTAGCGTCGTCGGGGTGACGTCCTCAGCTGCCTCTTCCAGCGCTGGCGCGCCCGGTCTCGACATCCCGCGGGTGTCGGTCGTACCCGGCGGCACAGCGACCACCAGCCTCACCGTCCGCAATGACGGCGACATCGTCGAGGCGTACCACCTGGAGGTCGTCGGCGACTGCGCCGCATGGACGACGGTGGAACCCGAGCGGGTGTCCCTCTACCCGGGCACCACGGAGACGGTGACGATCCGTCTGGAGCCGCCGCGCTCTCCGCAGGTACGGGCCGGAGACGTGCCGCTCGCCGTACGGGTGCTGCCGACCGAGCACCCCGAGGCGGTGCGGGTGCCGGAGACCGTCGTGCACGTCGAG
This sequence comes from Streptomyces sp. NPDC023157, assembly GCF_055560575.1. NCBI lineage: Bacteria > Bacillati > Actinomycetota > Actinomycetes > Kitasatosporales > Streptomycetaceae > Streptomyces > Streptomyces sp. NPDC023157. Next base: position 255,217 of record NZ_JBVHIL010000003.1, on the reverse strand, counting down.
GAGTTCCGGGAGCTGCGCACCGCCCTCACCCCCGGCCGCAGGCGCGGCTGGCTCCGCGGCCGCTACCGGCTCGCCGTCCGCAACGAGGGCAACGCGCCCGTACGGGTGGCCTTCACGGCCGGGCAGCAGGGCGAGGAGCTGAAGTTCGACTTCCGGCCCACGGCGCAGGACCTGGAGCCCGGCGAGTCGGCGGAGGCGGGGCTGCGCGTCAGGGCGGGTCGGCCGGTGTGGTTCGGGACGCCCACGACGTGGCCGTTCACGGTGGCGGCGACCGAGGCTCGGGACGGTGCGGAGCCGCCGGACCCGGCGCTCGTCCGGCCGCCGGTGGAAGCCGAGTTCGTTCAGATCCCGATCTTCCCGCGCTGGCTGCTCGTGCTCCTCGCGGCGCTCCTCGCGCTGCTGATCGCCTGGTTCGCGCTGGTCCGCCCGGCCGTCCGCAGCACCGCGAAGGAGGCCGCGGACGAGGTGGTCCAGAAGCGGCCCGCGCCCACCGCCGTCCCGAGCGTACGGCCCCCGGGCACCGGTGACGGCAAGCAGCCCGGCGGATCGGGCGACGGGCCCGGAACGGGCGGCGACGGCGGGACCGGGACCCGGCCGGGCACGTCCGGGGGACAGCAGGGCTCCGCCACCATCGACCTGGAGACCGCCGCCGGCGAGACCGCGACCGGCACCTACACCGTGCCGCGGGACAAGGCCTTCGGGATCACCGACATCGTCGTGGCCAACTTCCAGGGCGACGAGGGCGTCATGACCATCGGCTTCGGCGATCGCAAGATCACGACGATCGCCCTGGAGACGTTCCGCAACCAGGACTACCACTGGGTCACCCCCATCAGGATCAACGAGAGTCAGACCGTGACCATCCAGGTGACCTGCGCGAAGCCGGGCACCCCGGCCACGGGCCGTCGAGCGCAGAAGTGCCACGAGGTCCTCAACGTGAGCGGTCTGCTCAGCGACCTGAGGTGAACCGGCGGCGCGGCCCATCCTCGGGCATCTTTGCGTCCGCGCAATATCACCCCTGTCGCGGCTGTCCGGAAAACGCATCCACGACGGGACGGCCGACGGTCTGATTTGTCCGGTACGGCCACCGGTCATAAACGGACAGAACGGCGGACTTCGGTCCGCCGTTCCTCGTTTCGGTCAGGGGTAAGGAAGACCGGTATAGAGCGCTCTCAGAGCGGTTGCGAAGCCCTGGGGAAAGAGCGCTCTCACCCTGTTCTCACTGCGCCGGGACGGGCAACTGCTGCCCCGAGGCCAGCACCACCGTGGCCGCGCCGAGGCCGACCGTGCCCGGCAGCATCGCCTGGGGCCGCAGCAGGTCCTTGAGCAGGTACCGCATCAGGTCCTCGCCGGACATCCCCTTGAGCCGCGTCGCGAGCCGCGGGTTGACCGCGTCGAGCCGCTGGATCTCCACGAGCGCCCGCTCCGCCAGACCCGGCACGATGTCCGCTCCCATCAGGGTGTTGGACCGCAACCGCTCCGCGTGGATCCGCTCGCCCGCCCCGGAGCCGTACGTCATGGTGCTGTGCGGATCGGCCAGCGCCTGGGTCATCGCGAAGGGGATCTGCCCCCGGCGCGCCGGGTCGTTCTCGGCCGACATCGCGTCCGTCATCCTCGTGAGGTCCATCCGGTCGGCGGCCGCCCCGGCCCCCACGTCGAACTTCCGTACGGGCAGGGTGTATCCGGGCGAGAAGGTCTCCTCGCGCGTGCCCAGCCTGCTCTGGGGGTGCGCCGGGTCCTCCGGGCGGGCGCGCAGGGTGGGGTACTCGCGCTGGGCGAAGTCGCTGAGCATCAGCCAGCCCTGGCTCATCAGCGGCGACGAGGTCAGCGGGATCTCGATCCGGGCGGGCTCCGAGCCGCCGAACCGGGTCTCGCGGAACGGGCTGCCGGGGACCTCCAGGAAGAAGAACACGAAGCCCTCGTCGGCCAGCACGTGCTTGTCGTACGCCTCCGAGTTGTTCGGCGCCCCCGGGTCCGCCCTCAGCAGCTCGGTCTTGGACTTCATCTGCCCCGCGGCGAGCATCTGCTCGGCCCGCTCCCGGGACGTGTAGTGGCACAGGACGCTCTGCCGCAACGCCGTCGTCAGCCGGGTCCGTACGTCGGCGACCCAGCCCTGGTCCGCCTGCGGCGCGAGCTCCTTGCCCATGCCCGCCCGGTTGAGCTCCGACAGCTCACGGAAGTAGCCGGCCCCCCGCATGCGGAAGGCGGCCGCGCTGTCGGCCCACTCCTCGCTCTGCCACAGCAGGCCGCCGTCGGTCATCGCGCGGAACGGCTCCCGGGCCTCCTCCGGCAGGGCGTCGTCCCGCACCATCTGGCCTCGCACCAGGGAGAGTTCGTCCTCGACGGCCTTCCGTGCCGCGGTCAGGAAGGGCTTGACCGTGCTGGTCGCGTCCTCCTCCGCGGGGGTGATCTCGTACTGGAGCCGGGACAGTTCCATGAGGCAGTGCATGGGGTCGCGGTTGGGGTCCGCGTCGTAGGCGGCGATGCTCGCGCGCACCTGCCGCACGAGCGCGTCCTCGGGCCCCGGCTGCGTACGGGTCAACGCGGAGAAGCGGCCCAACAGGCCGCCCTGGCGCGGCGGATGCTCCGGAAGCGACGGGGCGAGATCCTCGGGCCCCTTGCGCTGGACCACACCGCGCGCGGCGGGCGCGGACGGGGGAGCCGTGTCCGGTGCGCCCTCGGCCGCCCGCCCGACCGGTGCGGCCATGACCCGCCGTGCCCGGGCCTCGGCGGCCCGCTCGAATCGGTCGCCGGGGTCGCTGACCCGCAGCCCGTCGCCCGTGTCCGTCCCCTCGACCGGGCCCTGCCGTTGCTGCACGACGTGGGTGAGTTCGTGCGCGAGGGTGTGCTTGTCCCGCCCGCCGTCCGTGAGCACCACATGGTGCCCCGAGGTGTACGCCCGGGCCCCCAGCTCGACGGCGGAGCGCTGCGCGAGCGGGTCCGTGTGCACCCGTACGTCGCCGAAGTCCGCGCCGAGCCGCTGCTCCATCTCCGTGCGCAGCGGCGCGTCGAGCGGCCGTCCGGCCGACCGGAGCACCTCCCGCGCGGCGGCCCGCCGGTCCGGCGCGGTCCCGTCTCCTTCCTCCGCGTCACGCGCCGGGGCGAGCATCCGCGCCACCGCCGCGTTGCCGACGGCCCGTTGGAGGGCCGCCAGCGTGCCCGCCGACGGGGCGGCGGAGCCGGGGCGCTCCTCCGTACGGCGTGCCCGAGCGGACCGCTCGGAGCGCTCCACCGAGGCGGCGGTCGCGTCCTTGCGCCGGGGCCGGGCGGGAACGGGCATGTGCGGCTGCCTCTCGGGAGTCGGCGGAGCGGGGGAGGGCAGGGAGGCCGGGGAGGACAGGGAGGCCGGGGAGGTCCCGGCTGCCGGTCACGGGCTGTCGGGTCCGGGCCCGGTGCGGCGCCGGCTGGTGTCGCCGGCCTCTCCCCGGTCGTGCCGGTACGCCTCCTCGGCCCAGCTCGCCAGGTTGTGCAGCTCGGTCCTCAGCTGGTCCCAGGTCTTCATCTGGCTGCCCAGGGTGCGGATCTCGAAGGGGACCATCATGGCGCCCTCCTCCTCGTGCGGGTCGATCTGGTTCATGCCGCCGAAGACCCTCTGCTGGAACACCTGGGGAGTGCCCTTGATCGCCGACTTGGCGAAGGCGAGGAGGGTGACCGGGCCGCCCTCGACGTCCCGGGTGGCCTTCTCCTTGAAGTCCAGCTTCGTGCCCTCGCCGGAGTCCTCCTGGTATCCGGCGAGCAGGTCGAGGACGTCCTCGCTCCGCTTGTTCAGGAAGGTCCTGAACCCGGATTCGAGGAGAGCGTGCACGTCCGACAGCCTGGACCGGGACAGTACGGCCGTCAGGTTCTTGATCTGGCCGCGGTCCTCCTCCTCGGCGACGTAGTCCGCCACCGCGGCGACCTGGGTGAAGAACAACTGGCAGTAGCCGTCGAGCGCGTCCGTGTCCAGCTGCTTGCGCTTCTTCGAGGTGGTCGCGTCGCCCTCGTACATCTCCACGACCTTCGCGGCGAAGGCCTTCGCCTGGGTGAGCCGGAACCGGGCGCGCCGGTTCGGCGCTCCCGGCACCTGGTGGGGCGCGGCGTTCCTCAGGTGGTCGAAGAACAGCGGCATGCCCTTCAGCGGGACGCCGACGGAGTAGTGCACGAACAGGCCGTCGCCCAGGCCCTGACGGCCCGCGTGCTCCGTGTAGTCGAGGTTCGGCGCGACTCGGGCCTCCGCGCCCTCGGCCAGGATCTCCAGGTCCAGCGGCAGGTCCGCCAGGGGCGTCTTGTCGGCCGCCCCGTAGAACGCCTCCCGCACGGTCCGGATCTCGTCGACCAGCCGGTCCAGCCGCTCGGTGCCGGCCTCGCTCATCGAGCCGACGACCCTGACCGCTCCCGTCACGAACTCGACGTTCGAGTACCCCTGCCGGTTGTTCAGGGAGCGCTTGTCGGAGACGACCTTGAAGTCCTCCTTGGTGCTCTGCGCCAGGTCGGTGTCGCCCTCGTACATGCGTCCCTGGGCGTCCTCCACGGGGAGGCTGACCTCCGTCTCGAAGCCGAGCATGCGCTGTACGGGCGCGTCCGCGTGCGCGCCGGCATGCGTGCCCGCGTGCGTGTCCGCCTGAGAGTCCGCGTGTGTGCCCGGAGTCGCGGCCCGTTGTGCCGCCCGGGTGTCGGGCGCCGGGCCGGGTGCCGACCGGGGCCGCTCGGCCATGACCCGCCGCGCGTTGGCCTCGGCGGCCCGCTCGAAGGCGTCGGACGGGTCGGACAGCGACAGGCCCGCACCGTTGTCGGTGCCGGGGACGGGACCGCCGCGCTGCTGGATGACGTGCGTCAGCTCGTGCGCCAGCGTGTGCTTGTCGCCGCCGCCGGACCCGATGACCACGTCACGCCCGGAGGTGTAGGCCCGGGCCCCGATCTCGGCCGCGGAGCGCTGGGCCGTCGCCCCGGTGTGGACCCGTACCTCGGAGAAGTCCGCGCCGAGCCGCTGCTCCATCTCCGCGCGCAACGGCTCCCCGAGGGGACGGCCGGGGCGGCGGAGCACGTCGTGCACGAGGGAGGGGGGCCCGGACGGCTCCTGAGCTGCGTTCCCGTCGCGCTCCTGTGCGCGCCGCACCGCGCGTGCCACGGCCGCGTTGCCGATGCGCGCCTGCAACTCCGCGGCGTTCGCGGGGGAGACGGCCCCCCGGGCCGGTCCGGCGGCCGTTCGCGGCGCCTGGGCCGTCGTGCCCGTACGGGCGGCTTTGGCCGGCCTGTCGTCGGACGTACCGTCCCGGCCCTTGGCTTTCGCGCGCACGAGCTGCCTCCCGGTCGACGGTCGCGGTCACGGCTCCTGCCCCGATGGTTCCGCAATCCGCCCCGCCCGCCCAGTCCCGGGAGGGCAGACCGGGGTCCCTCGTGTCTGCACCCCCGCCCGTGCCACGGGCGGGGGTGCGGACACGAGGGCGGATCCGGCGGAGGCGCGGTCACCTCCTCACGGTGTCGTCCGTCTTCAGATCGTCGACGGCCTGGTCGAAGTCGTCGACCTGGTCGGGGCAGTAGACCTGGAGGACGATCCGTTCGGCGTCCACGGCCTTGGTGTCGGCGATGATCGGGCGGTTGCCGGGTCCCGTGGCGCCGTTGGAGAGCTGCTGGATCTGGTAGAGCGCCGTCTTCAAGGTGCTGGCCGGGTCCTGGCAGACCTGGCCGCCGTCCGTGCCGAGCAGGCGCTGGACGGTGTCCGTGTCGGGGGCCGGGTAGCCGGCCTTCACCAGCTCCTGACTGAGCTGGTCGGCCTTCTTCTGGCTCTCGTTCGTCCGCTTGAAGCTGCTGTAGCGGACCAGCCCGGTGATGAGCAGCCCCACCAGGATGACGATGGCGCCCCAGTAGATCCACTTGTGCTCGGAGGCGAAGCGGGTCGGGCTCATGACGCGTCTCCCCCGCTGCGGGCGGCCTCGCCGCCGGTGGCCGCCGCCGTGCGCCAGCTGGGCTTGCGGACCTTCAGGAAGATCCAGGGGATGAGGAGGCCGAGGACGAGGAGTCCGCACGCGATGAACAGGACGTACGAGAGCACGCTGCTGCCGCCGAACTGCGAGGGCGGCACGAAGCCGATCGCCATCGCCGCGAGCGAGGCCAGCAGACCGACGGTGCAGACCAGACCGAGCATCGGCACGCGGTAGCCGCGCGGGTGGTCGGGCTTGTCCTTCCGCAGCCGCATCGCCGCCACGAACATCAGCAGGTAGACGATGAGGTAGACCTGCGTGGTGATGGTCGAGAAGATCCAGTAGACGCTGGAGACGTTCGGGATCAGCGCGTACATGAGGGCGATGACCGAGGTCACGACGCCCTGGGTGACGAGGATGTTCTGCTGGATGCCGAACTTGTTCAGCTTCTGCAGGAAGGGCGGCAGATAGCCCTCGCTGCGGGAGATCTCCAGGAGGCCCTTGGACGGGCCGGCGAGCCAGGTCAGCATGCCGCCGAGGGAGGCGGAGATCAGCATGACGGCGGCGATCGGGGTCATCCACCCGACGCCGAAGTACGAGAAGAACGCGTCGAACGCCTGCATGACGCCGGCGGTGAGGCTGAGCTGTTCCGCGGGGACGACCCAGCTGATGGCGAGCGCGGGCAGGATGAAGATGAGCAGCACCAGGCCCATCGCCAGGAACATCGACTTCGGGTACTCCTTCGCCGGGTCCTTCAGCGAGGAGACGTGCACCGCGTTCATCTCCATGCCGGAGTACGACAGGAAGTTGTTGACGATCAGGACGAGGCTCGCGAGGCCGGTCCACTGCGGCAGCAGGTGACTGGTGTCCATGGGCGCCGCCGAGGGGTTGCCCTGGCCGAGGAAGACCATGCCGAGGACGACGAGGACCGTGCCGGGGACCAGGGTGCCGATGACCAGGCCCCAGCTGGACAGCCCGGCCAGGGCCTTCGTGCCGCGCGAGGAGACCCAGACGCCGGTCCAGTACAGGACCATGATCACGATCGCGGTGTAGACGCCGTTGGAGGCGAGCGAGGGATCGATGACGTACGCGATGGTCGAGGCCACGAAGGCCAGCAGGCTCGGGTAGTAGAAGATCGTCATCGCGAACTGGCACCACACCGCGAGGAAGCCCAGCGGCTTGGAGAGGCCCTCGGCCACCCACCGGTAGACGCCGCCGCTCCAGCCGGAGGCGAGCTCGGCGGAGACCAGCGCGGTCGGCAGCAGGAAGACGATCGCCGGCACGAGGTAGAGGAACACGCACGCGAGGCCGTACACGGCCATGGTCGGCGCCGCCCGCAGGCTCGCCACCGAGGCGGTCGTCATCAGCGCGAGCGTCACCCAGGTCAGCGTGGGCGGAGCGGAGGCGCGCGCCTCCGCTCGCTGTTTCGGCAGATCGGCCGGGACGTCCATCGATGCCATGGGCCCTCCTCAGGTGCGACCGTGATGGACACCAGCGTCGGCCGGAGTGCGGGCGGGCGCAGTCGGGGTCCGCCGGACGGGTGAACGAGGAACCCCTCCGGGCGGCGTGTCGCGCCGGCGCGCCGCTGGACGGATGCTGAAGGGAGAGGGCCGCGCGGCGCTCCCGCGTGGTCCGCGGGCACGAGCGTACGAGGAGGCAGGCCATGACGCGCCACCTGGAGTGGAAGGTCGGCCTGGATCTGGTCGAGGAGGGCGGCAGGACCAGGGCGGAGGCGCACCTGGACACCGGCACGTCGACCCTCACCGGCCACGGCACCGCCCGGTGCAACCCGGCGGACGTGGACGTGCCGGCGATCGGCGACGAGCTCGCCGCGAGCCGGGCCATGAAGGATCTGGCCGGACAGCTGATGAGGGAGGCCGACCGGGAGATGGAGGCCGTGGGCGCCGACACCGTGCCGCGGCGCACCGGACCCGGATACGGCTGGCCGGAGGCGGTCTCCTGACGGAGCCGCCCCACACCCCCGGGCCCGCCGGTGCCGGACGCGCAGCGGCGGGCCCGGCGCGTCCATCGAACCTCCGTACGTCAATGTGGCGCCCGTGAATTCACCTGGTCATGTGGCGTGGGGTCGTCACGTGGCGGCGGCATCCGGTCAGTACGGGCGGTGTGCGTGGGGGTGGTGGTGCCCACGGTGGGGGAAGGGGCACGGCACAGGACGCGGGAGCCGGTGGCAGGGCCGTGACGCAGGGTGCCGGCGCGCGCAAACCTCCAGGTCCGGGGTGGCCGGGACGCCTTCGCCGCGACTGTACGTGACCCTGGGGCGGGTGGTGGGCTACGGAGCGTTCCGGTCCCGCTCGTCCGCACCGCCCGCAGCACGGGGCGCGGCCCGCGGGGCGACGGCGCACCGTCGACCGACAGGAGACGTCAGCGTGACCACACCTCCTCCCGCCCCGCTGCGGGTCGCCCTCGTCAACGGCAGCTTCGAACAACCGCCCGTCACCGACATGGCGTTCCTGCCGGACGCCTCCCAGACGCAGGCCCCGAGCAACGTCCCCGGCTGGCGCACCACCGCCACGGACCACATGATCGAGCTATGGCACTCCGGCTTCAACGGCGTGCCGTCGGCGGACGGCGCGCAGTTCGCCGAACTCAACGCCAACCAGGTCTCGACCCTCTACCAGGACCTGCCGACCACCCCCGGCACCAAGCTGTACTGGCGGCTCTACCACCGCGGCCGGCAGGGCCAGGACACCATGGCGCTCGACATCGGCGCCCCGGGCGGCGTGGTCGAGCAGCGCACCTTCACCGACGGCAACACGGCGTGGGGCTACTACACCGGGACCTACATCGTCCCGGCCGGGCAGACCACCACCCGCTTCGCCTTCCGCTCCGTCTCGGCCGCCGGCGGCAACCAGGGGATCGGCAACTTCCTCGACGGGATCTTCTTCGGCACCGCCCCGCACGTGGTGCTCACCAAGACCGCGATCCCGGCGGGCCCGCTGGACGTCGGTGACGTCGTCACGTACCGGATCAACGCGAGGAACGAGGGCGGCGGGGCCGCCGAACGCCTCGTCCTCACCGACGTCCTGCCGCCCGGCACCACGTACGTGCCCGGTTCGCTGCGCGTCATCGACGGCCCGAACAGCGGCGTGAAGACCGACCGGGCCGGCGACGACCAGGCCTCCTACGACGCCGCCGCGGACGCGGTCGTCTTCCGGCTGGGCTCCGACGCCTCCGCCACGCAGGGCGGCAGCCTCGCCAACACCGCGGCCCTGCCCGGCGGCACGACCGTCGAGTACCGCGTCGTGCTCGGCCTGGAGACGGCCGGGACGCGCGTCACCAACACGGCGACCGCCGCCTACGAGAACCGCCTCGGCCCCACGCCCGAGCCCCTCACGGCCACCTCCAACGAGTCCGTCACCGTGGTCCGGCCGGCCGCGGACCTGGACGTGACGAAGGCGGCCGACGCCACCACCGTCACCGTCGGCCAGACGGTCACCTACCGGGTGGCCGTCCACAACGCCGGCCCCAGCCCGGCGACCGGCGTCACCGTCACCGACCGGCTCCCGGCCGGCCTGGAGTTCCTCTCCGCCGAGGCCTCCCGCGGCACGTACGACCCCGGGACCGGACAGTGGTCGGTCGGCGACCTGCCCGTCGGCGGCCGCGCGACCCTCACCCTGCGGGCGAAGGCGACGAGGACCGGGCTGATCACGAACACCGCCTCGGTCACCGCCGCCGAGAAGGACCCCGACCCGTCCGACAACACCGATGCGGTGAAGGTCTGCGTCGAACCGGCGCCGGCCTGCTGCGACCCCTGCAAGCCGCGCGGCTAGGAATTCTCCGGCCGGGCGATCCCCGGTGAGGCGGACCCCGGTGAAGGGTCCGCCTCGCCCTGCTCCCCGTAGACGAGCCGGTCCACCACCTCCACCACCCCGTCCACGTCCTCACAGAGACGCACGAAGATCGGCCCCACGCCCTTGCGGGGCAGCGTGCCGGTCAGCGTCACCCGGCCTTCCGCCACGTCGATGTGGAGGGACGCGGGGGAGAGGCCGAGGATCCGGGTGACGACGTCCTCCAGGATCTCCTCCTGGATGGCCCGGTCCCGCCGCAGGAACAGCTGGAGCAGGTCACTGCGGCTGAGCACGCCGATCAGGCGCCCCTCCGCGTCGACGACCGGCAGCCGCTTCACCCGGTGGCGCTCCATCAGCCGCGCCGCCTCGACCGCCGTCCAGGACGGGCGGGCGACGAAGACGGGGCTGGACATCATGGCCTCGGCGGTGCTGGGGCCCTCCTTGGCCGTGTGACGGCGCAGCAGATCGGCCTCGGAGACCACCCCCACCGGCCGGTTCTCCGCGTCGACCACCGGTACGGCCGTGATGCCGTACTCGTCGAGGAGCCGCGCGATCTCCTTGAACGGCGTGCCGGGCTGTACCGACACGGCGGTCGGCGTCATGAGGTCGGCGACACTGCGGTGCCTCATCGTTCGTCCCGTCCCTTCTCGACTCCTTTGTCCATGATCCCTCACGGGATCCGGAGGACGGAGCCGAGGGGCGGTCAGCCCGCGCGACGGACCGTCAGGGGGCCGGGAACCTGGTCTCAGGTGGGGTCGAGGCAGGAGGTGGGGAAGCGGGAGGTGTCGAGGCGGCCGGTTCGGTCGGCTTCGGCAGGTCGAACACGTGGTCCGGGGTGACGATCTCGGTGATCGCCTTCCCGAACAGCGTGCTGGGCTCGACCTGGTCGTGCAGGATGTCGGTGTTCAGGAGCACGACGAGCGTGGCCTGTTCCGCCGGCAGGTAGATCGTCAGCGACTCGTAGCCGGGCAGCGAGCCGTTGTGGCCCGTCCAGCCCTCCACCTTGAAGATGCCGAGCCCGTAACCGGTGTCCGGCATCCCCGTCGCCCCGGTCTTCAGGCGCTGCGCCTGCGTCGCGGGGGTCAGCAGCGTGCCCGTGGCGACGACCTTGGCCCAGGTGCGCATGTCCTGGAGGTCGGAGATCATCGCCCCGGCCGCCCAGCCCCAGGACGGGTCCCAGTCGGTGGCGTCCTCGGTCTGTCCCGACGCCGTCTGGTTGGTGTAGCCGTGGGCGTGCGGGTGGGGGAACTCGGCGCCGGTCGGGAAGAGGGTGTGCCGGAGACCGGCCGGCCGGACGACGTTCTGCGCGATGTAGTCGTGCAGGGGCATGCCGCTGATCTTCTCGACCAGCAGGCCCAGCAGGATCGTGTTGGTGTTGCAGTACTCGAACTCCGCGCCCGGCTCGAAGTTGACCGGGTGCTTGAACGAGTAGTCCAGCAACTGCTGCGGGGTGAAGGGGCGCCTGGGGTCGGAGGTGAGGGCCTTGAAGAAGTCCTCGTCGGCCGAGTAGTTGTACAGGCCGCTGCGCATCCCGGCGAGCTCCCGCAGGGTGATGCGGTCCCCGTTGGGCACCCCGGTGATGTACCGGCCGATCGGGTCGTCGAGGCCGACCTTGCCCTGGTCCACGAGCTGGAGCAGCGCGGTCACCGTGAAGGTCTTGGTCTCGCTGCCGATCCGCATGTACAGCCCCGGGGTCATCCGCTGCCCCGTCGCCTTGTCGGCGGTGCCGAAGGCGCGGATGTACTCGCCCTTGCCGGGCGCGGACAGCGCCACCATCACGCCGGGCACCTTCGCCTCGCTCATGACGCTCCGGACCGCCGTGTCCAGCTTCGCGGCGACGGCCGGGCTGAGCTGCGGGAACCCGTTCCCCGAGGGGGAGGGCGCGGTGGCGTGCGCCGAGGCGGCGGCCGGCAGCGGTGGATCGGGGGCCGTCACGCCGTACGCGGCTCCTGTGGCCGCCGGGACGGTCAGGGTGCCGGTGAGAGCCACACCGATGCAGAGCTTGCGCCAACGCGCCTGCGAGTACCTCACGGCAGCCTCCTGCCAGACGAGGGCAACACTCCGTTCTCCAGGCTAGGCCCGCGCCCGGTCCCCCGCACGGCGAAGCCCCGCGCACCCCTCACGTGTGGAACACGCGCGCGAGCCCCTCGGCCAGGCCCTCAGCCGTGGGCGGACGCAGCCGGGCCCCCAGGTACCCATCGGGCCGTACGAGGAGGGCCGTTGGCGCGTGTACGGAGCAGAGCCGGGCGAACTCGCCGCGCGCGTCCCGGTAGACCGGGAGCCCCGGCGCGCCCACCCCGTCGGTGGAGGTCCCGTCGGCGGCGAGCAGCACACAGGCCCGCACGGCACCGTGTGACAACTCCCCGGCCCGCACGGCGAGTCGGGCGAAGTCGTCGGCGGTCCGGTCGTCGCCGTACAGCAGCAGCACGTGGTCGCGGCCCCGCAACAGGTCGTACAGGCGCAGGGGTTGGGTGGCCAGCGGGGTGTTGAGGCCCGTGCAGTCGGGGACCCGGTCGCCGGGCCGCGGGCCCGCGCCGTCGCCTCCGTCGCGGGTGCCGTCCCCGGCCCTGACCCCGACCTCGCCTCCGTCGCGGGTGCGGTCCCCGGGCCCGGCCCCGGCCTCGCCTCCGTCGCCGTCCGTGATCGGGCTGCCCCGGTATCCGACGAGCAGCTGCGCTTCGCGCAGCAGAAGCGTCCCCGGGGTCTCCGGATCGGCTTGGACGCCCCCGCTCGCGTGCCGCACGGTCCGGCCGACGACCTCCTCGCCCACCGGGTGCCGCTCGGCGTCGTAGCTGGCGAGGAGGCCGGGGCTCGCGATGCCGTCGACGGCGAGGGAGAGCTTCCATGCCAGGTTGTAGGCGTCCTGGATGCCGGTGTTCATGCCCTGCGCGCCGGTCGGCGGATGGATGTGCGCCGCGTCGCCCGCGAGGAACGCCCGGCCCTCGCCGTACCGGTCGACCAGCCGGTGACTGATGCGGAACACCGAGGACCAGCGCAGTTCCGAGGCGGTCGCCGGCCGGGGCGAGAGCCGGTCCAGGACCTGCTGGATGTCGGCGAGCCCCGGCGCCCGCGCGCCGCCCTCCAGGCCGTGGGCGACCCCGTCCCCCGGCTCGGGCCCCTCGGCCCGGTGCGCGGCGGAGAGTTCCGGCGGCAGCCTCATCGACAGGCGGTACCGTCCCTGCCCCGGCAGCGGGATGCACACCAGGACGTCGTCGTCGGCACTGTCCGCGCCGCCCCGGTACGTCGAGCGCACCGCATACCAGGGCGGCAGGTCCCAGTCGACCACCACGTCGCCCAGCATGTACTCCTCGGGGAAGGCCCCGCCCTCGAAGCCGAGCCCGAGCTGCTTGCGCACCACGCTGTGCGCGCCGTCGCAGCCCACCAGATACCGGCAGCGGACCTCCTCCTCCACCGGCGCCCCCGTGTCACCGGCGGAGACGAGCCGGGCGGTCACACCGTCCGCGTCCTGCCCGAACGACACGAGCTCCGTGCCCCGTTCGACCCGGGTCCCGAAGCCCGCCAGGAACTCCTCCAGGATCCGCTCCGTCTCGTACTGCGGCAGCGCGGCGAAGCGGTACGGCACGTCGGGCGGCAGCACCAGGTCGAAGCGGGACCGCTCGACGCCGTCGACGTAGAGGAGCTGCCCGCGCAGCGGGACGGCCGCCTCCAGGGCCGCCCGTACGCAGCCCATCCGGTCCCAGACCTCCAGCGTGCGGGGCTGGATGCCGATCGCCTTGGCGTACGGGAGGCGGGCCGGCAGCCGGTCGACGATCCGTACCCCCGTGCCGCGACGGCGCAGCTCGGCGGCGGCGGTGAGCCCGACCGGTCCCGCGCCCACGACCAGGACGTCCAGGACGCCCCGCCCGTCCGTGCGGCCCGTACCGGACCGGGGCCCGCCACGGAGGGTGTCGCTGTCGCTGCGCATCGTCGGCGCCTCCTGACCCGTGGGCCCCTCCACCATCGTCGGCCGGGGAACCTGGCGGCGCACCCGCGCGGTCCGGCCCGTGACGCGGGGCCGGCTCACTCCGGGGCGAGCACCGCGCGCAGTGCGGCGACCGCGTGGTCCCGGTGCTCGTCCAGCCACCGCACCGTCGCGTCGGCGTCGCCTTCGGCCAGCGCCGACAGCACCCCGCGGTGCTCGTGGACGGCCTGCTCCCGGTGGGTGTCCTCGGCGTAGTAGAGCGAGCGGTAGGCGTCGGTCGCGTCCCAGAGGGTGCCGATGAGGCGCACCAGGCGGGGCATGCCGGAGGCCTCGATCAGCGTGAAGTGGAAGCTCCGGTTGGCCTGGGCCATCGCCGTGACGTCCCCGGCGTCGGCCGCCCGCTCGACCTCCCGCTGGATGTCCTCCAGGGCGTCGAGCGTGCCCTCCGGCATGCGGTGCGCCGCGGTGCGCACGGCCTCCGTCTCCAGGAGCCGCCGGATCCGGTAGATCTCCTCCAGGTCCTCCAGGGACAGCTCGGCCACGAAGTAGCCCCGGTGGACGTGGTGCACCACCAGGCCCTCGGCCTCAAGGGCCTTCAGGGCCTCGCGCAGCGGGACCCGGCTGACGTCCAGCCGCGCCGCCAGGGTCTCCTGCCGGATCGCGCCGCCCGGCCGCAACTCCCCGGAGGTGATGGCACGTCGCAGCTCGGCCAGGACGAACTGCTGGGCGGTCGGTGGCCGCCGCTTCTCCACCACGCTGCTCATCGTCGTGACCTTTCGCTCGGGGTTCGCCGTACATCCTGCATCTTGCTACGGACCGTGTGCCGCCTGCCGAGGCCTGTGGACAACCCGGGCGCCCGCCCGCGCACCCGGTCAGGCCTCGGGCCGGGCGAGTTCTGCCAGCAGTTCGTCGGTGTGCTGGCCCAGGCGCGGGGGAGCGGTGCGGTAGGCGGCGGGGGTCGCCCCGAGCGTGATCGGGTGGGCGACCTGTCCGGGGCCCGCCGCCCCGGCCGGGACGCGCGGAGCGAGGCCCAGGCGGTCGGCGAGGGCGAACGCGGCCTCCAGGTCGTTGATGGGACCGCAGGGCACTCCGGCGCCCGTCAGCTCCTCGAACCACTCGTCGGCGGTGCGCCGTGCCAGCGGTCCGGCGAGCTCCTCGACCAGGGCCTCGCGATGGGCGACGCGGGCGGTGTTGGTGGCGAACCGGGGGTCGTCGGCGAGGCCGGGGCGCCCGATCCGCTCGCACAGCACGCGGAACTGCCGGTCGTTGCCCACGGCCAGGACCAGCGGGCGGTCGCTCGCCCGGAACTCCTCGTACGGGGCGATGCTCGGGTGCCGGTTGCCCATGGCGCGCGGGACGACGCCGGCGGCGAGGTGCGCGGCGGCCTGGTTGGTGAGCGCGGAGAGCAGCGAGGTGAGCAGCGAGACCTGCACCCGCTGGCCCTCGCCGGTGCGTTCGCGGTGCCGCAGGGCGGCGAGGACGCCGAGGCCCGCGTGCAGACCGGTGATCACGTCGACGAGGGCGACGCCCGCCTTGGTGCCGGTGCCGCCGGGTTCGCCGGTGACGCTCATGAGGCCGCCCATGGCCTGGACGAGCAGGTCGTAGCCGGGCAGGTGGGCGCCCTCCGCCGTGCCGAAGCCGGTCACCGAGCAGTAGACGAGTCCCGGGTTGGAGGCCCGCACCTCCTCGTAGCCGAGGCCGAGCCGGTCCATCGTGCCGGGGCGGAAGTTCTCCACGAGGACGTCGGCGCGGTCGACGATCGCGCGGGCCGCCGCCAGGCCGGCGGGATCGGTCAGATCGAGCGTGACGGAACGCTTGTTGCGGTTCACGCCGAGGAAGTAGGTGGCCTGTCCGTCGGCGAACGGCGGGCCCCACGCGCGGGTGTCGTCGCCGGTGCCCGGCCGCTCGATCTTCACGACCTCGGCCCCGAGGTCCGCGAGGAGCATCGTCATGTACGGCCCGGCGAGCACCCGGCCGAAGTCGGCGACGACGATTCCGGACAAGGCGCCGGGAGGGAGCGTCTCCGGCTGTTCCGTGGGCATTCCGCTCTCCTTCGTCGGCGATCGGGATGTCCCCGGACGGTACGCAGCGGATATCGGATATTCAAGACTGGATCCAATATCCAATCTGGGGCTAGGCTGCGCCACGCCGAGTTGCCACAGTCGCCAGGAGGCCTTCCGTGAAGTCGTCGCCGCAGCCGTCGCGTTCGTCGCAGTCCGCGCCCGTCCACCCCCTCGATCTGCTCGCGATCGACGGACTGCTGACCGACGAGGAGCGCGAGATCCGCCGCACCGTCCGGGCCGCCGCGGACCGCGATCTGCGCCCGCACGTGGCCGGCTGGTTCGACGAGGGCGCCATCCCCGCCCGCGAACTCGCCCGCACCCTCGGCGGACTCGGCGTCCTCGGCATGCACCTGGAGGGCTACGGCTGCGCGGGCACCAACTCCGTCGCGTACGGCCTGGCCTGCATGGAGCTGGAGGCGGTCGACTCCGGACTGCGCTCGCTCGTCTCCGTCCAGGGCTCGCTCGCCATGTACGCCATCTGGAAGTTCGGCTCCGAGGAGCAGAAGCAGCACTGGCTGCCCGGGATGGCCGCCGGCGAGTACATCGGCTGCTTCGGCCTCACCGAGCCGGACGCCGGCTCCGACCCCGGCGCCATGCGCACCCACGCCAAGCGCGACGGATCGGACTGGGTGCTCAACGGCACCAAGATGTGGATCACCAACGGCTCCGTCGCCGACGTGGCCGTCGTCTGGGCCCGTACCGAGGACGGCGTCCGCGGCTTCGTCGTCCCCACCGACACCCCCGGATTCAGCGCGCCCGAGATCAAGCGGAAGCTCTCCCTGCGCGCCAGCGTCACCAGCGAGCTGGTCATGGACGACGTGCGCCTGCCGGCCGACGCGATGCTGCCCGAGGCCCGCGGCCTCTCCGGCCCCCTCGGCTGTCTGAACGAGGCCCGGTTCGGCATCGTCTTCGGCGCGCTCGGCGCGGCCCGCGACTGCCTGGAGACCGCGATCTCCTACGCCGGCGACCGCACCGTCTTCGCCCGCCCGCTCTCCTCGTACCAGCTGACCCAGGCCAAGCTGGCCGACATGTCCCTGGAACTCGGCAAGGGCATGCTGCTCGCCCTGCACCTCGGCCGCCTCAAGGACGCGGGCGAGCTGACCCCCGAGCAGATCAGCGTCGGCAAGCTGAACAACGTCCGCGAGGCCATCGCGATCGCCCGCGAGTGCCGCACCATCCTCGGCGCCAACGGCATCACCCTGGAGTACCCGGTGCTGCGCCACGCCAACAACCTGGAGTCGGTCCTCACCTACGAGGGCACCAGCGAGGTGCACGCCCTGGTCATCGGCAAGGCGCTCACCGGCGAGCAGGCCTTCCGCTGACCGCCGGGCGCCAGGGCCCGTCCTAGCCGCCAGGGCCGCTCCTAGCCCGCCGTCACCCGGTCCACGAAGGCGTGCAGGTTGCGCATCATCCGGTCGACCCGCTCCGCCACGCTCAGGGACTCCTCCTGCCGGATGCCGCGCAGTCGCGGCTCCAGCCTGCCCCGCACGTAGAGCGGGCAGGCCAGGTCGGCGCAGACGTACGTGCCGATCGTGTTGCCCTCCCGGCCGCGGCTGCCCGCGAGTGGCGCGGCCAGCAGGGTGACGCCGGAGGAGGCGTGCGCGGTCAGGCAGATCTGGCACATGCTCGACTTCACGGCGCTCGTACGGCCCACCGCGGGCACCCGCAGGGTGATGCCGACCGGGCCGTCCGGGCGCGGGACGACGAGATGGGCGCGCAGCGGCGCGCCCGGGTCGACCCAGCCGAGGAAGTCGAGATCGGGCCAGGGCAGCTCGGCGAAGTCGAGCGGCGTCTTCATCCGGGCCGCGTCGCCCTTCGTGCAGTTCACGAAGGACGCGCGGATCTGTTTGTCGGTCAGAGGTTCCACCCTGGGACCGTACACACCGCCCGTTGCCCCGGGCATCCGATTATCGGGCGTGCGGGCGTGCGGGCATGCGGGCATGCGGGCACGCGGGTGTCGTGCCCCCCGGGACGTCGCGGCTTCGGGGAGGGTCAGGCCACCCACTGCGGCAGGCCCGGCTCGGAGATCCGCGCCGGGGCGCCCGCCAGCGCCGCCGCGAGCCGCTCGGCCGCCGTCTCGTACACCTCGCTCGGCAGCGTGTACGGGATGCGCAGCCGGTGCTCGTGGGTGCCGGGGTCCACCCCGAACCGGGCGCCGCCCTCGACCCGGATCCCGTGCCCCAGGGCCCGCGCCGCGAGCTGCGAGGCGATCGGGCGGCCCAGGTCGATCCAGAGGCACAGACCACCCGGCGGAAGCGTCCACCGCCACTCCGGCACATGCCGGGCGAGCGCGTCCACGAGCGCCTCCCTGCGCCGCCGCAGCTCTGCCGCGCGGCCCGGGAGCAGCGGGTCGATCCGGTCCATCAGCGCCACGGAGACCAGCTGGTCCAGGACGGAACCCGACAGGTCGTGCGTGATCCTCACCCGGGCCAGCTCCGTCACCATCCGCGAGGACGCCCGCACCCAGCCGACCCGCAGCCCGCCCCAGCAGCTCTTGCTGAGCGAGCCCACGCTGATGATCTGCTCACCCGTGCCCGGCCCGGCGGAGGCCGCGAACGGGCGCGGCGCCGGCACGTCCAGGGCGATGTCGGCGAGCGTCTCGTCCACGATCAGCCAGGTCCCGGTGGCCCGCGCCGCCGCGGCCACCTCACGGCGCTGCTCCTCCGGCATCAGCCGGCCGGTCGGGTTGTGGAAGTCGGGGATCAGATAGGCGAGCCGCGGCGCGGTCTGCCGCAGCGCCGCGTCGATCAGACCGCTGTCCCAGCCCGCCTCGGTGACCGGCACCGGGGTGATCCGCAGCCGGTGGTTGCGCATGGCGTCCAGGGCGTTGGTGTACGAGGGGTTCTCCGCGAGCACCCGGTCGCCGGGCCCGCCGAGCAGCGCGAGGGCCAGCGCCAGGGCCTGCTGGGCGCCGGTCGTCACCAGGATCTGCTCCGGCCGGGTCGGCAGCCCGCGGGCGGAGTACCGGTCGGCGATCGCGGCGCGCAGTTCGGGCAGCCCGTACGGGTGGTAGCCCTGGGTCCTCGCGTAGCGGGGCAGCTCGGCGGAGGCGACGGCCAGCGCCTCGGCGAGCAGGCCCGCGGGCGCCTCGGGCGCGGCGAGCGCGAAGTCGATCACGGCCCCGGTGTCGCCGTGGATCGCGGCGGGGCCGATCGGCGACTGCCCCTCGGGGAGCGCCGTCCAGGTCCCCGCGCCCTGGCGGCTGTGCGCGTACCCGCTCTCCCGGAGCAGGTCGTACGCGGACGTCACGGTGGTCCGGCTGACCCCGAGCGCCGTCGCGAGCTCGCGCTCGGCGGGCAGCCGCATCCGCAGCGCCACCCGCCCGTCGAGCAGCGTCTCGCGCACCGCCCGGGCCAGTTCCCGGTAGCCGAAACGCCCCTCCGGCGGCGGCGTGAGCAGCGCCGCCAACTGCCGGCCGCTCAACACGCGGTCCGCGACGGTGACCACGGAACGGACCACTCGACCCTCTGCCATGCCAATCACTCTCCATTGGCTCTGCTGTCCAGGCCAATAAGGCTACAGACTCCGGTCAAGTGGCCTGTGGGTTTCAGGCCAGGGGAGTAGCCCAGGAGTCACTGGGGGAGAGGAGCGCACCATGTCCGGACACTTCACGGACCGGGACGAGAGGGCGTGGCAGCGGCGGGCGGAGCAGCGGATCGCCGAGACATGGGGCATTGGATATTGGATCCAGTCGTGGATCCCCTCGCTGCGGCGCACGGCACCCCCAGCCCGCCCCCGCGCCCGTCGCCGCCGCCCGGCCCCGCTCCCGTCCGCGCCCCTGCGAGCCGGCATGAGCAGGATCGTCGTCGGCGTGAGCGGCTCGCTCGCCTCGCTCGCTGCCCTGCGCCAGGCCACCGCCCTCGCCCACCGCGACGGCTCCGAACTACTGGCGGTGCTGGCCTGGGAGCCCCCGGAGGGAGAGGCGGCGTACGCCCGCACCCCCGACCGGGCCTGGGCGCGCCTGTGGGCCGACGAGGCCAGGGCCAGGCTCACACGGGCCTTCGAGGACGGCCTCGGGGCCGTCCCCGGCGGGCCGGCCGTGGAGCGCCGGATCGTGCGGGACGCCCCGGCGGACGCGCTGTGCCGGGCGGCCGACCGCCCCGGAGACCTGCTCGTCCTCGGCACGACCACCGGCCGTGGCCGGCTCGGCGGGCCGCGCCGCAGGCCGGTGCTCCGGGCCGTCCTCGCACGGGCCGGGCGGCCCGTCCTCGTGGTGCCCGGCCCGGTGGTGCGCCGGGGCGAGGCCCGCCTCCTGCGGCGGCACGCCCGTACCGGCGTCGTGGCGCCGTGGGCGACCCCGGCGCCCCCTCAGACGATCGGCTGAGGACCGGGCGCGCCCGGCACGGCCGGCGAGGTCGACCCGGAGATCGAGGCGGGACCGGGGATCGAGGCGGAGGTCGATACCGAAGCCGAGGACGCCGGGGGCGACTGCGACACCGGTGAGGACCCCGGGGCGGAGGCCGAGGACGGCGGCGGTGAAGACGGCGGTGAGGACGGTGGCGACGAGGGCGGTGACGAGGGCGGCGACGACGGTGGCGACGAGGCGGGGGACGACGGGGGCGGCGACAGGGTCGACGGGCAGGGCGACGGCGTCACGCCGTGGCGCGGGGTCGGCGTCTGCGTGCCCGTGACCGTCACGCACGGCACCGGGGAGCTCGGAGAGGTGGACGTCGACGGAGACGTGGACGTGGACCTCGACGGGGTGGGTGTCGGGGGCGGCGGGGGTGTCGTGTGCTGGTCGTGGCGGCCGGTGTCGCCCGGCTTCCGCGCGATCCAGCGGTCGTCGTGCGGGTCGTAGATCACGAAGATGTTGATGACCGTCACCGACGGCTGCACGACCACCGTGTTGCTCGCCCGGTAGCCGGGCCAGACCGGGCCGACCGCCTTCGGCGCCGACTGCGCGACCGGCGGCGTCAGCGGGTTGCCGCAGGCGCACCGCACCCGGGGCACCCCGTGGTCGTCGACCAGGACGGCGGTGCCGGCCTGGAGCACGGACTGGAACTGCGTCGCGGAGCCGTCCCGGAAGCCG
The DNA here is from genome assembly GCF_055560575.1 of Streptomyces sp. NPDC023157. Classification (NCBI taxonomy): domain Bacteria; kingdom Bacillati; phylum Actinomycetota; class Actinomycetes; order Kitasatosporales; family Streptomycetaceae; genus Streptomyces; species Streptomyces sp. NPDC023157. The sequence goes on along the minus strand of NZ_JBVHIL010000003.1, from coordinate 234,494 downwards.
TGGTTGGTGACGCGGGTGTCCACCCGCAGCTGAAGCGAGGTCAGGGACCGCAGATAGCTCGGAACCTCGTTGGCCGAGATGCCGACGACCTTCGCGAAGGCCGCGTTCTTCGGGGGCTCGTCCGCCAGGAAGCGGATCTGCCGCTCGACGTCGCAGCTCGCCGTCCGGTGCGTACCGCCGTACAGGCCCGGGGCCGAACCCGACACGCTGCGCGTGACGTTGGTGTCGGTACCGGTCCCGTTGGGCAGCGGAACGGGCGACATGGAGGCGCCGGTCGTGCGGGCCGTCGACTGGGTGAACGGGTCGGGGCCGGACGCGGAGGTGTTCTGCAGGAACACCTCACCGCCACCCCCGCCGCCCGCCTCGTTCTTGCCACCGCCGCTGTCGCCGCGGGTGAGGACCACGACCAGCGCGATGGCGGCCACCAGGACGGCGGTGATCGAGGCGACCTTCGGTACCGAGCGCCACCACGGGCCCCGGTCGCCCCCGCCGCCACCACCGGCCGCGCCTCCGCCCGTACCGCCGGCGCCGGAGTCACCGGACCCGCCGCCTCGGGAGCCGCCCGCGCCTCCGCCCGGACCACCCCCTCCGCCGGAGCCGCCGCCCCCGCCCCCGCCGTCGTGCGGCGGGCCCGGAGGCGGTGGGGGTACGGCCTGCCCGGGGCGCGTGGTCGGGCCCGAGAGGGGTCCTGAGGGCGGGCCGGCAGGGGGGACCGAGGGGGTGCCGGACGGCGGGTGGGAAGTCACGTTTTTCCCTTTCTTCCGTTCCGCGCCCATTGTGTGCGCCGACCGGGTGCCGCCCGCAAGCGGACGGCGCCCGCCGGCACTAGCGTGGGCGAGGTGAGCAACCGGCTCCCCACCCCACCCAGCCCGTACGCCGCGGAACGCCCCACGGGGCAGCTCGCCCGTGACGTGGCCCTGGCCCTCCTGGCGGTCGTCGCCGGTCTCCTGGCGATGGGCGTCGTCGCCGGCCTCGGGCTGTGGGCCGCGGGCGCCGCGGACCTCCCGGGCGGCGCGGGCGCCTTCGTCGCCGTCCTCGCCGCGGTGGTCGTCATGGCCGCGGGCGGACAGGTCGGCCTCGCAGGGGACGCCGGCGACCTCGCCGGCACCCAGGCCGAGCTCACGGCCATGCCGCTCACCGTCACCCTGGTGGGCGCACTCGTCACCGGCTTCTGCTTCCTGCGCCCACTGCGCCACCACGCCGTCGCCCGCACCCGCGACCTGCTGTCCCTCGCCGTGCCGACCGTCCTGATCTGGCTGGCCGCGCTCGCGGGCCTCTCCGCCCTCGCCCGGCACGACTTCCCGATCAGCATCGGCGGCGGCACCTCCCAGGACAGCGGGACCCTCGGCGACCTCTTCAGCGAACTCCTGGACGCCGTGAACCCCTCGGTGGGCTTCCGCACCGACCTCGGCCCCACGCTCTTCTACGGCCTGCTGTGGATCCTCGGCGTCCTCCTCGTCGCCCTCCTCGTCTCCCGCCGCACCCCGCTGCCGACCCGGCTCGTCCGCCACCACGCGGCCGTCCGGCCCGCCGCTTCCGCGATGCTCCTGCTCGTCCTCGCGTACGTGGTGATCGGCCTCGTGATCGGCCTCGTCGTCGCCGCGACCAAGGGCCACGCCGCCCAGACGCTCGCCGTGCTCCTGCTCGGCCTGCCCAACGTCAGCTGGCTCGCGCTCGGCGTCGGCATCGGCGGCTCCTACGAGGGCCGTGTCGACGGCCCGTTCGGGCTGCCCATGCCGCAGATCCTCGACGACGTGCTGCGCGGCGGGAACGGCGGCAAGGACCTGTCCACCGTCGACCTGTCCAGCCTCGCCTCCTACGACGCGCGCGCCTGGTGGCTGCTGCCGATCGCGGCCGTCCTGGTCCTCGCCGCCGCCTTCGTGGCGGCCGTACGCTCCCCGGCGCGCACACGGCTCTGGCAGCACTCCCTCCACCTCGGGATCGCCTTCGCCCTCACGATGCTCGTCATCGCCCCGCTCACCCTCGTCGAAGCGCGGTTCGGCCTCTCCATCCTCGGCATCGGCGAGCTGGAGTCCCTCGGCGGCGAGGTCGTGCTCCGCCCGAACATCTGGCGGACCGTCGGCTTCGCCCTGCTCTGGGGCCTCGTCGCCGGCCTCCTCGGCGGCCTCCTCGCGAGCCCCGTCCGCCGCCGCGGCGAGGCCGACCCGCCGGCGAAGCCCTGACGCCACGGCGAAGGGCTGCCGCCACGACGAAGGGCCGCCGCCTCGTCGAAGGGCTGCCGCCTCGACGAAGGCCCGAGGCGCTTAGGCCCTGAAGCCGCCGGACCTCACCGCTCGAACGCGTCGCCGATCCGCCGGAACACCGGCCGCGCCCACGCCGGCGGCTCCGGCGGCGGGCCCTGCGCCGGCCGCCCGCCCCCGCCGGTCTCGCGCGCCGGCTCCTTCGCGCGCGTCCCCCGCTCCAGCGCCGCCCGCAACTCGGTCACGAACTCCAGGCACGTCCCGTACCGCTCCTCCGGCGCCTTCGCCAGCGCCTTCGCGAGCACCGTGTCCGCCGCCTCCGGCAGCCCGTCCCGCACCTCCGACAGCGGAGGCGGCGGATCGTACTGCTGCGCCCACAGCACCGCGATGTCGTCGTCCCTGCGGAACGGCACCACCCCGGTCAGCATCTCGAAGACGACGCAGCCCAGGCTGTAGACGTCGCAACGCCCGTCCACCGGCTTGCCGGAGATCTGCTCGGGCGCGACGTAATCCAGCGTGCCGACGAACTGCCCCACCGTCGTGAACCCGGTCAGGGACAGCGACTTCTTCGTCAGGCCGAAGTCGGTCAGGTACACGTGCTCCGGGTGGTCCCGGTCGGTGCCCTCGGCCACCAGGATGTTGCCCGGCTTCACGTCCCGGTGCACCAGGTCGTGGGCGTGCGCCGCGTCCAGGGCGGACGCCACCTGGATCGCGATCCGGCCCGTCGTCACCGGGTCCAGCGCGCCCTCGCGGTCCTCCAGGGCCCGCAGGTCCTGCCCCGGCACGTACCGCATCGCGATGTACAGCAGGCCCTCCGTCTCGCCCGCCTCGAAGACCGGCACGATGTGCGGGTGGTCGATCGCCGCCGCCACCCGCGACTCGTGCGCGAAACGCCTGCGGAAGGTGTCGTCGCGGGCCAGCTCCGGAGCGAGCAGCTTCAGCGCCACGGTCCGCTCCAGGTTCAGGTCATGGGCCCGGTAGACCACCGCCATGCCGCCGCGCCCGATCTCCTCCTCGACCCGGTAGCCCGCGATCCGCTTGCCGATGAGCCCCGAGTCGCGGCCGACCGGCAACTCGGCGTAGCCGCCCGGATCGGGGACCGCGCCGGGCGCGGTGTCCGTGGGGCCGCCGGGAGGGCTGTCCGGCGGTGTGTCCGGGGGAGTGTCCGGCGGCATGTCCGGGTCCGTCATCGGCCTTCACCCGGTCCGTCAGATCCGTCAGATCCGTCAGATGCGTCGGGTCCGTCCGCTCCATCCGGTCCGTCCGGTTCATCTGATCCGTCCGGTCCATCCGGCCGTCCCACCACCCAGGTGCGCTGCGCCGGGTCGGGAGGGCCGGAGTCGAGCCGGGGCACGATCTGGGTCGGCGCGTGCGGAGCCACCGGAGTCAGCGGCGACTGAGGTGTCTGAGGAGTCCGAGGCGACTGCGGCCCGCCCGATCCGTCGGTCCCCTCGGCCGCATCCGCCCCGCCCGCCCCAGACGGCTCAGACGGCTCAGGCACAGGCACAGGGACAGGCAGAGGCACAGGCGCAGCCACCGACACCCCGCCGCCCGACCCCGCCCCCGGCGCCGCCACCGAGGGCCCCGAGGAGGCCGCGTACGTGCTCAGGCCGGTCCCGTCGCAGTAGAGCCACCGCTCGTGCTCGGCGTCGTACAGCCACAGCGACTCGCCGTCGACGACCATCCCCACCCGCAGCCCGCGTGTGCGCCGCCGGAACGTCTCGCCGTCCGCGCGCCCGCCGGCCAGCTCCTCCGCCGCCCGCCGGTAGCGGCCCAGGGCGTCCTCCGCGCGGGCGATCAGCGGCCGGGGATCCGCGGTGCGGGTGAGCGGGCCGCCGGCGGCGGGCGGATCGTCGGGTACGGAGACGAGGAGGCGGGCGTCGACCCAGGCCGACCAGCCGTTGGAGCACAGGACGCGCCCCCAGTCGCCGATCCGGTCCACGAGCCGCACCGGCAGGAACGCGTCGAGCGGGGCGGTCGGCAGTCCCGGATCGGGCGACTCCCACGAGGGCAGCCCGTCGCGGGGCACCACGTGCGTGGGCCGGAAGTCGGGCACGTACGCGTAGTCGGAATCCGGTACGACGCTGTTCACGGCACGCTACCTCCGCATGACGACCGGCTCGTGCCGGCGCAGCAGCCGGGCGACGACGAAGCCGAGGACGACGCAGAGCACCACCAGCATCCCCATGTCGAAGAGCCAGGCGCCCACGGTGTGGTTCATCAGCGGGTCCGCCGTCTTCTCGCTCGGCGCGACGGCCCCGATGTCGATGGTCGCCCCCATCGCCGCGAACGCCCAGCGGGACGGCACCAGCCAGGCCAGCTGCTCCAGGACCGGCGTCCCCCGCACGTTCAGGAGGGCTCCGCAGAACACCACCTGCACGATGGCCAGGAGGACGAGCAGCGGCATCGTCACCTCCTCCTTGCGCACCAGGGCGGAGACGAAGAGGCCGAGCATCATCGCGGTGAAGGCGAGCAGGGCGACGGCCAGGGTGAGCTCCACGAGCGGGGGCATCAGCACCCCCTTGCCGTCCGGCACGTTCAGCGGCACGCCGATCAGCGCGACCAGCGTCAGCACCACCGCCTGGACGATCGTGATCGCCCCGAGGACCACGACCTTGGACATGAGGTAGGCCGAGCGCGACAGCCCGACGGCTCGCTCCCTGCGGTAGATCGTGCGTTCCTTGACGAGCTCCCGCACCGCGTTCGCGGCACCGGTGAGCACACCGCCGACGCACAGGATCAGGAGGACGTTCAGCGTCGACTCGGGGCCGAGGCTGCCCTCCGAGAGCGCCCGCGCCATCGCGCCCATGACGAACGGCAGCGCGATCATGATGGCGAGGAAGGTCCGGTCGGCGGAGAGCGCGGCCGTGTAGCGGCGTACGAGGGTCCGCAGCTGCGACCACCAGCTCTGGGCCTTCGGCGGCGGCGCGGGGGCGGCCGGAGCGCCGGGGGCGGCGGGTCCGGGCCGCACCATGGCCTCGTCGATGTACTGCCGGTGGAAGCGCGAGGCGCGGTACCGGCCGGCCCAGTCGCGGTCCCGGTCGTTCTCGAAGGCCTCGAACGCCTCCGGCCACTGGTCGAAGCCGAAGAACCCCAGCGCGTCCTCGGGCGGGCCGTAGTAGGCGACCCGGCCGCCCGGCGCGAGGACGAGCAGCCGGTCGCAGACGTCCAGGCTCAGCACGCTGTGCGTGACGACGATGACGGTGCGCCCGTCGTCGGCGAGGCCGCGCAGCATGTGCATCACCGAACGGTCCATGCCCGGGTCGAGCCCGGAGGTCGGCTCGTCCAGGAAGAGCAGCGAGGGCTTGGTGAGCAGCTCCAGGGCCACGCTGACCCGCTTGCGCTGCCCTCCGGAGAGGCTGTGGATGGGCTGCCCCGCCCGCTCGACCAGGCCCAGCTCCCCGATCACCTCGTCCACCCGCGCGCGCCGCTCGTCCGCCGCCGTGTCCTCGGGGAAGCGCAGCTCGGCGGCGTACGAGAGGGCCCGGCGCACGGTGAGCTGGAGGTGCAGGATGTCGTCCTGCGGGACGAGGCCGATGCGCTGGCGCAGCTCCGCGTAGTCCCGGTAGAGGTCGCGGCCGTCGTAGAGGACGGTGCCCCGGTCGGCGGGCCGCTGCCCGGTGAGCGCCCCGAGCAGCGTGGACTTGCCCGCGCCGGACGGGCCGACGACGGCCAGCAGGCACTTCTGCCCGACGGGGAACGACACGTCGTCGAGGAGGGTCTTGCGGCCGTGGTCGACGGTGACGGCGAGTCGCGTCACGTCGAGGGAGATCTCGCCGGTGTCGGTGAACTCGACGAGGTCGCCGCCGATGAGGCAGAACGCGCGGTGCCCGATGCCGACGATGTCCTCGGCCGTCACCCGGGCCCGGTCGACGGGGCTGCCGTTCAGGAAGGTGCCGTTGTGGCTGCCGAGGTCATGGATCCAGTACGTGCCGTCCGGCGCCGCCACCAGCTCCGCGTGCCGCCGGGAGACCGTCAGGTCGTCGACCACCAGGTCGTTGTCGGGCGCCCGCCCGATCCGGACACCGCGCTCGGGCAGCGGCCGCACCGAGGTCGGCTGCCGGAAGGTCCCCGTAAGGGCGGGATACGAGACGGAGGACGGGCGAGCGGGCACGGCCTGCCGCGCCGCCGCCGACAGCACCGCCACCGGCCCGTCCGACGGATGCCCGAAGCGGATCACCGTGCCGGGGCCGACGGAGCTCACATGCACCCGCCGTTCGTCGGCGAACGTGCCGTTCGTGCTGTCCTCGTCCTCGACGGTCCACCGGCCGCCGGCCGCCCTCAGTACGGCGTGGTGCCACGACGCCCTGGCGTCGGCCAGGACGAAGTCACTGGTGGGGTCGCGTCCGATGCGATAGACGCGGCTCGGGTTCATCACGGTCGCGTCCCCGCCGATCTCCAGGACCAGCTCGGGCGCGGCGGGCGCGACGGGCCGCTCTCCCATGTCCGCATCTTAACGTCGGACGCCGGTCCGTGCCCGGGCTGGCCGCCGGTATGGTGGTCGCCCCGCCACCCCTTCGGACAGGGCGGACGACGTGCGGGAACGAGGACGGGAACAAGGAGGAGGGACCGTGCCGAAGGGTGTCACCGGGCGCCGGCCGCGTACCCGCGCGGCCCTTCTGAAGGCGGCCCTGGAGATCTTCGCCGAGCACGGGTTCCACGCCGCGTCGATCGAGCAGATCTGCGAGCGCGCCGGATACACGCGCGGCGCGTACTACTCGAACTTCGCCAGCAAGGAAGAGCTGTTCCTCGCCCTCTTCGACGAGCACAGCGAGCACATCGTGCGCCGCCTCGCCGAGTCGGTCGACGCGCTCGGGCCCGACGACTACACCCTGGAACAGGTCGCGGAACTGGCCTCCCGGGTGGAGCCGGACGAGCGCGACTGGTACCTGGTCAGCACGGAGTTCACCCTGCACGCCATCCGCGACCCGCAGGCGGCCTGGGTGCTCGCCCGGCACGACGCCCGGCTGCGCGCCGAGATCGCGCGCGCGATCGAGCTCGTCCTGCGCCGGTCCGGACGCGAACTGACCGTGGACGCCGACCGGTTCGCCCGGATGGTCGTGGCCCTGCGCGAGGGCGGTCTCGCGCAGAGCTATGTCGAACCGGCCGCCCTGCCGCCGGGCACGCTCGAACGGGACTTCCTGGCCCCGCTGTTGGCGTCCTGCACCCGCCCGGTCTGAGCGTCGCCTCCCGAGCCCCCCCGCACCTTGCGGCGCGCTGACCGGCTGGCTACCGTCGCACCCGGCCCTCGGATAGAAAGCGCTTACTGATGAGCGCGGCACACACAGGAGCAGCGTGAGCGACACCAAGGACGTCCTCGTCTACACCCGTACCGCCGGCTACCGCCACGACTCGATCCCCGCCGGAGCCGCGGCGCTCGCCGAGCTCGCCGCCGCCGCGGGCCGCCCTGCCGAGACCACCGAGGACCCCGGCGCCTTCACCCCCGACCGCCTGGCCCGCTGCGCCGCCGTCGTCCTCCTGTCGACCACCGGCACCGTGCTCACCGACGCGGGCCGCGCCGCCCTCGAAGCGTACGTACGCGGCGGCGGCGGGCTCCTCGCCGTGCACGCCGCGGCCAACGCCGAACCCGACTGGCCCTTCTACGGCGAACTGCTCGGCACCCGCTTCGACGGCCACCCCGAGCCCCAGCCGGGCGCCGTCTGCGTGGACGCCCCCGGCCACCCGGCGACGGACCGCCTGCCGGCCCGCTGGGAGTGGACCGACGAGTGGTACAACTTCACCTCCAACCCCCGGGCCACCGGCGTCCGCGTGCTCGCCCGCGCCGACGAGACCGCCTACCGGGGCGGCACCCTCGGCGCCGACCACCCCCTCGTGTGGTCCCGCGAGACCGGCCCTGGCGGCGGCCGCTTCCTGTTCACGGCTCTCGGCCACGCCCCGGAGGCCTACGCGGACCCCGCCTTCCGCGCCCACCTGGCGGGCGCCCTGCACTGGGTCGCGGGCGGCTGACCGACGCCCCCGCACCCGGGCGTGTCACCCCACCGCCCCGCCCCGATTGCGCCCGGGGCCCGGGCGCGAAAGGTTTCCGGATGGGGGCGGAGGCCAGGAGGAGACGACATGGGCATCGCCACCGTGAACCCGGCGACCGGCGAGACGCTGCGCACCTACGAGGCCCACGGGCCCGCCGAGATCGAACGCCGGATCGACGCCGCCCACGAGACGTACCGCCAGTACCGCACCACCCCCTTCGCGGAGCGGGCCCGCCTGATGCGGGCCGCCGCCGCCCTCCTCGACGAGGACACCGAGGACATCGCCCGCACCATGACCACGGAGATGGGCAAGCCGATCGCCGCCGCCCGCGCCGAGGCGGCCAAGTGCGCCAAGACGATGCGCTGGTACGCCGAACACGCCGAGGCCCTGCTCGCCGACGAGCACCCCGACGAACACGACGTCCAGGACGCGGGCGCCGACACGGCCCGGGTCCACTACCGGCCGCTCGGCCCGGTCCTCGCCGTCATGCCGTGGAACTTCCCGCTCTGGCAGGTGATCCGGTTCGCCGCGCCCGCGCTGATGGCCGGCAACACCGGGCTCCTCAAGCACGCCTCCAACGTCCCCCAGACCGCCCTCTACCTCGGCGGACTGTTCCGCCGGGCCGGCTTCCCCGAAGGCTGCTTCCAGACCCTGCTCATCGGCTCGGGCGCCGTCGAGGGCGTCCTGCGCGACCCGCGGGTCGCCGCCGCTACCCTCACCGGCAGCGAACCGGCCGGCCGCTCCGTCGCCGCCATCGCCGGCGACGAGGTGAAGAAGACCGTCCTGGAGCTGGGCGGCAGCGACCCGTACATCGTCATGCCCTCCGCCGACGTCCCGCGCGCCGTCAAGACCGCCGTCACCGCCCGCGTACAGAACAACGGGCAGTCCTGCATCGCGGCCAAGCGGTTCATCGTCCACCGGGACGTCTACGACGACTTCGCCGAACGCTTCACCGCCGCCATGAACGCCCTCACCGTCGGCGACCCCCTCGACGAGGACACCGACGTCGGCCCCCTCGCCACCGAACAGGGCCGCACCGACCTGGAGACCCTCGTCGACGACGCCGTACGCCGGGGCGTCACCGTGCTGTGCGGGGCGGGCCGCCCCGAGGACCGGCCCCGCGGCTGGTACTACCGGCCGACCGTCCTCACCGGCATCACCCCGGAGATGCGCATCCACCGCGAGGAGACCTTCGGCCCCGTCGCCACCCTCTACCCCGTCGCCGACATCGAGGAGGCCGTCGCCGTCGCCAACGACTCGCCCTTCGGCCTCAGTTCGAACGTGTGGACCCGCAAGGACGAGGACGTCGCCTTCTTCGTACGCGACCTGGAGGCCGGCGGCGTCTTCGTCAACGGCATGACCGCCTCCCACCCCGCCCTGCCCTTCGGCGGCGTGAAGCGCTCCGGCTACGGCCGCGAGCTCTCCGGCCACGGCATCCGCGAGTTCTGCAACGCGACCACGGTCTGGCAGCGCGGCTGACCCCGGGGGGGCACGTGCCTCCCGCCCGGGCGGGAGGCACGTGCCCCGCTTTTCGGTCTCCATCTACGCTGATTTAGCCAAAAAGCAGGCATCTGCCCATGTAGGCCGATGAACTTCGCCGGACGGGTGCCGTCCGGCGACCGGTGCTGCGTAGAGTCCTCACGCGGTCGGACGATGCTCCAAAAGCCCGGCCGGGACGGCTCATTCACTGGAGTGCGGACGCGTCCCGAGGACGCGCCCGCCGGAACGGGAAGGAAGCCTCATGACGGACATCGATCTCGGAGTGGCGACGGACTGGAACGAGGGCGACACCCACGCCCGTATCGCATTACGGCAGAACCACGTCAACCCGAAGTCGCAGGACATCCTCATCAGTTCGCCGGTCAGCATCGAGCTGTCGGTGAACTCGAACTTCTCCTCCAACCAGGACGGGGACAAGATCTTCTTCACGACCCACATCGGCTCCACGAAGAAGATCATCGGGATCCTCGACTCCGAGGGGAACCTGCACATCGCCGGCCGCCTGATCGCGGAGCAGAAGGACCTGTCGTACTAGGAGCCGGGGCGGTCACCTCCGCCTGACGGCCCACTCGGGGCGGTGGCAGGTCCGGCATCCGGCTACCTGTCATCGCGCCCGGCCCCCTACGACGGGGCGGGCAGACCCCGCGTCCAGTCGAGCAACCGCTCCGCCGACCACGTGTTGATCACCCGCTCCACCGGCACCCCGCACTCCTCCGCCCGCGCGCAGCCCAGGATCTGCCACTCCAGCTGCCCCGGCGCGTGGGCGTCCGTGTCCACCGCGAAGTACACCCCGGCCGCCACCGCGAGCCGCAGCAGCCGGCTCGGCGGATCGCGGCGCTCGGGGCGGCTGTTGATCTCCACCGCCGTGCCCGCCTCGGCACACGCGGCGAAGACGCGCTCCGCGTCGAACTCCGACTCGGGCCGCAGCCGCCCGCCGCTCACCAGCCGGCCCGTGCAGTGCCCGAGGACGTCCATCAGGGGATTGCGGACCGCCTTCTCCATCCGGCGGGTCATCGCCCGCGACTCCATCCGCAGCTTCGAATGCACCGAACCGACCACCAGGTCCAGCCGGTCCAGGAGCCCGGGCTCCTGGTCGAGGGAGCCGTCCTCCAGGATGTCGCACTCGATCCCGGTGAGCAGCCGGAACGGCGCCCACTCCTCGTTCAGCCGCTCCACCAGCGCCAGTTGCTCCCGCAGCCGCTCGGGGGACAGGCCGCGCGCCACCTTCAGGCTCGGCGAATGGTCCGTCAGCACCGCCCACTCGTGCCCGATCCGGGCCGCCGTGCGCCCCATGTCCACGATGGTGCTGCCGCCGTCCGACCAGTCCGAGTGCACATGGCAGTCGCCCCGCAGCGCCGCCCGCAGCGTCTCACCGCCCGACACCTCCGGCATCGGGATCTCCCGCTCCAGGCGCTCCAGATAGGCGGGGACCCGCCCTTCGAGCGCCTCGCGCACGACCGCGGCCGTCTTCGGCCCGATGCCCTTCACCGACTCCAGGGTCCCCGCCGCCGCCCGCCGCGCCACCTCGTCCGCGCCGAGCGCCGTCACCGCCGCCGACGCCGTACGGAACGCGCGGACGCGGTACGTGGGTGCCTGCGAGCGTTCCAGCAGGAACGCGATCCGCTCCAGCGCCGCCACCGGATCCATCGGCCGCACCCTCCTCCGGTCAGCCCGCCGGGCCCGCGGCGGACGCGGGCCCGATCTCGCACCACACCGCCTTGCCCTCGCCACGCGGCTCCACACCCCAGCGCGAGGCCAGCGCGTCCATGAGGAGCAGACCCCGCCCCGAGGTCGCCGCCTCGCCGGGAGTACGCCGCCGAGGCCACGCGCTCGACCGGTCCTGCACCGACAGGCGGACCCGCCGCACCGGCTCCGGCAGCACCTCCAGGGTGAGGACCGCGCCGCCCTCGGTGTGCAGCAGCACGTTCACCAACAGCTCGCCCGTCAACAGCTCCGCGTCGTCCGCGAGTTCGGGCATGCCCCAGTCCACGAGCGCCTGGCCCACCGCGGCCCGCGCGTCCGACAGGCCCTGCGGGTCGGCCTGGTGGATGTACTGATGGATGCGCGGCGCCCGCGGCGTGCCCGGGTCCGGACTGCGCCGCAGCACGAGCAACGCCACGTCGTCATCCGCACCCCAGCGCTCCCACAGCTGCTCGGACAGGTGGTCGGCCAGCGCCTCCGCCTGCGGCGGGCCGCTGCCCACCGCCTCGGCCAGCGCCGACAGGCCGTCCTCGATGTCCGTGCCCGGCTGCTCGACCAGACCGTCCGTGTACAGCACCAGCGTCTCGCCCGGCACCAGGTCGAGCCGGGTCTCCGGGAACTCCTCGTCCCCGAAGGCCGTCGCGAGCCCCAGCGGCAGCCCGCCCCGCAGCTTCGGCCGGCCCACCCGCCCGTCCGTGTGCCGGATCAACGGCCCCAGATGCCCCGCCCGCACCCCGCGCACCGTGCCCCCGGCCAGATCCACCTGGGCGTACGTACAGGTCGCGAAACGATTCGTGTCCAGCTCGGCGAGAAAGCGCGAGGCACGGGCCAGCACCGTCGACGGGGCGTGACCCTCACCCGCGTACGCCCGCAGCGCGATCCGCAGCTGCCCCATGATCGCGGCGGCGTGCGTGTCATGGCCCTGGACGTCACCCACCACGACCCCGACCCGCCCGCGCGGCAGCGGGATCACGTCGTACCAGTCGCCGCCGACCTGCCGCCCGCTCCACGCCGCGTGATACCGCACCGCGATCTCGCCGCCGGTGATCACCGGGATCCGGCGCGGCAGCATCGTCGCCTGGAGCCCCGTCGCCAGCTCCCGCTCCTCGTCGAACAGGATCGCCCGCTGCAAGGACTGCGACACGATCGCCGCCAGGCCGAGCAGCAGATTGCGCTCGTCCGCGTTGAACGTGCTCCGCCGCCGGTAGAACAACGCCAGCCCGCCCAGCTTGCGGGCCTGCGCGATCAGCGGCAGATAGCAGGCCGACTTGAACGGCATCCGGCTCACGTACGGCGCCAGCTCCGGAAAGTCCTGCCCCAGCGACGCGAACGTGGACACGAACCGCGGGCGTCCGCTCAGCACCGCGTCCGCCATCGGCAGGCCCCCGTCCAGGCGACGGAGCCGGAAGTCGTCGAACACCTCCAAGGACTCCCCAGACAGCGCGATGATGTTGAGCGAGTCGTTCTCCACCAGACCCAGGGCAAGACCCTCCGCGCCCAGCCGCGCCAGCCCACCGGGACCGGTGAGCGCCGCCGTCACGTCGTCCACCGTGACCGCCCGCGACAGCGCCTGCGTCGTCCGCTCCACGATCGACGTCTGCACCTCGCGGCGCTTCTCCAGCTCCAGCAGGAACGCCGAATGCGTCACCTCCGCCGTGGCATCCCGCACGATCCCCACGATCCGGTACGCCATCCGCCCGTCCCGGCGCAGGATCCGCGCCTGCACATGCGTCCATTGGGGTGTACCGTCGGCCCGCTCCAGCCGCACATGCGCGGTGTACGAGGACTCCCCGCTGGTGATCGCCCGCCGGATCACCGCGTCCAGCCGGGACCGCTCCTCCGGATCGAGCCCGCGCACCAGCGTCGCCGGCCGCCCGTCGAACGAGTCCGCGGCGACCCCGAAGACCAGCAGCCCCGCGGCGTCGACATCGATGGTGCCCGTGTCGAGATCCCAGTCGAAGCTGCCGGTACGGTTCATGGCGAGACGCTCGGTCGGCCCGATCTCGCCGCCGCGCGCGTCGCGCTCGTCTTCGGTCATCCTCCCCATTGTCGAACCGGCACCCCCCGGACGCCATGGCGGCGACACCGCCGCGCGGGGGAATCTCCGGAGGTTCGGCAGAATGGGCCGGTGCACCCGTCCTATCGCATCCTCGGTCCCGGTCAGGCCCTCCGCACCGACGGCCGTGAGGCCGCCCTGAACGGCGCCCGGCTCCGGGCCCTCCTCACCGCCCTGGCCGCGGCGGGCGGGCGCGCGGTGCGCACGGACGCGCTGATCGCCCAGGTGTGGGGGGAGGGCGGGGGCGAGGCCGACGACCGCCTCGCCGCCCTCCAGGCCCTCGTCGGGCGCCTCCGTCGGGCCCTCGGGCCCGACGCGGTCGCCTCGGAACCCGGCGGCTACCGGCTCGCCGTCCGGACACCCGAGGACATCGATTACTTCCGCTTCGAACGGAACGCCGACGCCGCCGCCCGCGAGCTGGACGCCGGCCGCCCCCAGCGGGCGGCCGAGCTCCTCGACGAGGCCCTCGGCCTGTGGCGGGGCCCCGCGCTCGCCGACCTCCCCGACCACGCCACCGACCCCCTCGCCCTCCGGGCCGAACGGCGCCGCACCCGGGCCCGGCGCGACCGGCTGGCCGCCGCCGTCGCCCTCGGCCACGCCCAGGACGCGCTCGCCCCCCTGGCCGAGCTCATCGCCGAGCACCCCCTCGACGAACCCCTGCACGCCCTCCACCTGCGCGCCCTGCGCGCCGCGGGCCGCCCGGCGGAGGCCCTCGCCGCGTACGACACCATCCGTACCGCCCTCGCCGCGCACCTGGGCACCGACCCGGGGCCGGAACTCAAGGAGCTGTACGGGGAGTTGCTGGCGGGAGCGCCGCAGGGCGAGCCGGTCGCGGCCCGTCCCGCGCTGCCTCTCGCGCTCACCTCGTTCCTCGGGCGCGATACGGAACTGGGCCAGTTGGGGCAGGAGTTGCGGTCGTCTCGTCTGGTGACCCTGCTCGGGCCCGGGGGCGTCGGCAAGACCCGGCTCGCCATGGAAGCCGCCCGCGGCGTCGAGGCGGATCCGGGCGACCGGGAGATCGAGGTGTGGGTGGTCGAACTCGCCTCCGTACGGGAGGAGTCCGCCGTCCTCGCCGCCGTGCTCACCGCGCTCGGCGCCCGCGAGACCCAGCTGTGGAGCGGCCCCGCCCTCGCCGAGACCATGGGCCGCGACCCGCTCGCCACCCTGGTCGAGCACTGTGCCCGCCGCCGGATGCTGCTGGTGCTGGACAACTGCGAGCACGTGGTGGGTGCGGTGGCGGGGTTGGTGGAGGTGTTGTTGGCGCGGTGTGCGGGGGTGACGGTGCTGGCGACGAGTCGGGAGCCGTTGGGGGTGCCGGGGGAGGTGGTGCGGCCGTTGGGGCCGTTGCCGGTGGGTGTGGCGGTGCGGTTGTTCGGTGAGCGGGGGGCCGCGGTGCGGCCGGGGTTCCGGGTGGAGGAGGAGCGGGGGGCTGCTGAGGAGATCGTTCGGCGGTTGGACGGTCTGCCGTTGGCGGTGGAGTTGGCGGCGGCTCGGTTGCGGGTGTTGTCGGCGGGGCAGATCGCGGAGCGGTTGGACGACCGGTTCCGGTTGTTGACGTCGGGGGCGCGGACGGTGTTGCCGCGGCAGCAGACTTTGCGGGCGGTGGTGGACTGGTCGTGGGATCTGTTGGACGGGGCCGAGCGGGTGGTGTTGCGGCGGCTTTCGGTGTTCACGGGTGGGTGTGATCTGGAGGCTGCCGAGGCGGTGTGCGGGGGCGGCGGGCCGGTGGGTGCTGCGGGTTCGGCGGGTTCGCTCGGTGCCGTGGGCGCGGTGGGTGCGGTGGGCGCTGTGGGTGTGCCGGATGTGTTGGGTGTGTTGGGGGCGCTGGTCGACAAGTCGTTGGTGGTGGCTGTCGAGGGGGTTGGGGGGATGCGGTACCGGTTGCTGGAGACGGTGGCCGAGTATGCGGGGGAGCGGCTTGACGAGGGTGGGGACCGGGAGGTCACCGAGCGGCTTCACCTCGAGTACTACCGGGAGCTCGCCCGGCTGACCGACCCCGAACTCCGGGGGCCGCGGCAGGCGTTCGCTCTCGACCGGTTCGAGACGGAGCACGGCAACATCCGGGGCGCGCTCCGTACCGCCGTGCGGTTCGGGGAGGAACAGGAAGCACTGTGCCTCGTCCACGCCATGAGCTGGTTCTGGCAGCTGCGCAACCACCAGTTCGACTCCCGCACCTGGACCAGGGACGCCGCCGGCCTCGGGCCCGACCCGTTCCTGGCGCCGGTGCGGCACGCCGAGCCCTTCGCCGGGCGGTGCCTCGACGTCCCGCCGCCTTGGACGGGGGAGCGGCTGTGGGAGGCACGCCGCGGCGGACGGCTGCTCGTCCTCGCCACCGAAGGCGGTGAGGGCGGCGACGGCGGCGCCGTGCTGGAGCGCCCCGAGACCCGTGCCCGCCTGGAGGCCGTCGTCGCCGCGTACCGGCCCGGACTGCCGCAGACCTGCCGCCAGCCCGGGGCGATGTGGTACTTCGCACGGCTCATGACCGGCGGCTTCGGCAGCCTCGACGAGACCCTCGCCGCGATCGTCGCCGGCGCCCGCGAACACGGCGACGACTGGGACATCGCCTTCAACCTGCTCCTGCGGGCCAAGCTGCTCGGCGAACGGCTCGACGACGCCGAGGAGGCCCTGGGGCTCTTCGAGGCCGCCGGCGACTCCTGGGGCATCGCCGAATCGCTCGCCGCACGCGGGGAGACCTACGAGCGGGCCGGGCGTTCCGCCGAGGCCGCCGCCGACTTCGCCCGCGCCATGGACGCCGCCGCGCGGCTCGGCGCCCACTCCCAGGTACCCGTCTTCAAGGCGCTCCTCGCCGCCGTCCGCCTCCGCACCCGGGCCGTGGCCGACGACCCCGTCGCGTGGGCGGACGCGGAACGGATGCTCGCCGAAGCGGCCGACGAGGCGGGGGAGTCCGGGGCCGAGGCCGTGAGCACCGCGCGTCTGCTGCTCGCCCAGCACTACGGGAACACCCGTCGAACCGCTCTCGCTCGCGGGCAACTCGATCTGATGGAAGGCGAGTTCGGCGACGACACACCTGGTCTGTTCCGGGGCATGCTCGGCGGGCTGCGCGGGTGGCTGGCGTGTGAGGACGGCGCGTACGAGCAGGCGACGGAGCATCTCGCCCGCGCGGTACGGGACATGGAGGCCCTCGCGTACCTCGTCGCTCCCTATCTGGTCGTCGCCCAGTTCGCGCCGGCCGCCTGGGCTCGGGCCGGGAGCGGCGCGCCGGAGGCCGGGGCCCGGCTGCTCGGCGCGTACGACGCCCACCGTGGGGCGCTGGGGGGTGCCGGGTTCCGGCCCTACACGGCGCAGACCGAGGCCTCGATGCGGGAGCGGGCGGAGGGGGCGCTGCGGGAGGTCCTCGGCGCTGAGGCGTACCGCGTCCACTACGGGGAGGGGGGCCGGCTCACGGCGAAGGAGGCGGCGGGGTTGGTCGGGTGACCGGCCGGTGGTCCGGCGGGGGCCGGAACCTCCGCGGGGGTAGGGGGTGTCCGGACTGCGACCTTCACTTCGCTTCGCTCGTTGCGGGCGCCGCCACGTCCGGACACCCCCTACCCCCGCTCCGGATCCGGCCCCCTCCCCGCCGGCGCCGGGTGCCGCCCGGTGGGTGGCTTCCTCACGTGTCGTCGCTTAGGGCTGCCAGGCGCTCTTGGGCTTCTGCCAGGTCCTCCCTCGTCGGTGCGTCGTCCTGGGTGAGTTTCCGGCGCCAGTAGCCGGCGAAGTCGATGGCGCGGCGGTCGATGTTCCGCTCCTCGATGAGGTGGCGGCGCAGGGCGCGGACCGTTGCCGCCTCGCCGGCCAGCCACGCGTACGGGCGTCCGGCGGGGAAGGCGGCCGCTCGTACGGCGTCCTCCGGTGAGGATTCGCCGTGCAGCCAGTGGACCGTGAGCCGTCCTTCGGTGGGGAGGGGCTGTTCCTCGGCGGTGTCGGCGACGTGGACGTACGCGAGGGCGCGGTGGCCGGGCGGCAGGGCCGCCGCGAGTGTGGCCAGGGCGGGCAGTGCGCACGCGTCGGCCACCAGGAGGGTCCAGTCGCCCGAGGCGGGGTCGACGGGCGGGGCGAAGTAGTCGGACGGCCCGAACATGCCGAGGACGTCCCCCACGCGGGCGTTCCGGGCCCAGCGGGTGGCGGGGCCGTCGTCGGCGTCGCCGTGCAGGAGGAAGTCGACGTCGACCGTGGCGTTCGCCGGGTCGTGGGACCGCAGGGTGTAGCTGCGCATCCAGGGGCGCCGGGCCTCCGGGATCGCGGCGTACGCGGCGTACCAGCGCATGACGTCGCCGTCGGGGTCCGGGGCGGGGAGGACGGGCTCGGACTGGCCCGGGCGGGGGAAGTACAGCTTGACCTGCCGGTCGGGGCCCGCGAGCGGGGCGCCGGCCAGGGAGGGGTCGCCGAGGGTGACGCGGACCATCCTCGGGGTGACCCGGCGGACTGCCATGACGGTGACGCGGCGCAGGGGCAGCGGTGGGGCGGGGGAGTGCGAGGCGGGCGTGGTCGGCATGGGGCTCCTCGTCTGGGGTGGGCCGGTGCCGCCACCCTTCCTGTCGCCGTCGACACGGCACCGACACGCTGTCGACATGGGATCCGCCCGGATGGCGGGAGCGGGAAGTGGACACGAGAATGGCCAGTGCCTGCAGAACATGAGGAGGCGGCATGAACGGTGAGACCGACAAGACGTCCCGGGGGGACATCCCGACGCCCGACAGGCTGCTGCACGCCGGGTCGGAGGGCGAGTTCTCGGCCGAGGACGTGTGCCTCGCGTCCGGCCGGGACGTGAATCCGAAGAACCTCGCCTGGGCCGAGCGGCGTATGGCCGAGAAGGGGCGCAGGTCGCTCGACGAGCTGCTCCCCTGAGTGAAGTGCGGTAGCCGGGTCGCCGCGGTCGGTCGCCACGAGGTGCGGCGGCCGGGCGGCGCCCGGTGCGTGTGAGCACAGGTGCGAGATCCTTCCCCGTTCCCCTTCCCCATTTATGGAACACGTTCTACCGTGGCGCCGCACCGCGCGGAGACCGATCCAGGGGAGACGACGCCATGCACCTCGAGTACACGCCCGCCCAGCACAGCCTGCGCGCCGAGCTGCGCGCGTACTTCGCCGAGCTCGTCCCCGAGGACGTCCACGCCCGTTACGCCGACCCCGCCGCGCAGAAGCGCTTCTACCGCGAGACCGTGCGCCGCCTGGGCACGGACGGCTGGCTGGGCGTCGGCTGGCCCACGGAGTACGGCGGGCGCGGGCTGAGCCCCATGGAGCAGTTCATCTTCTTCGACGAGGCCGCGCAGGCCGGTGTACCGCTGCCTTTGATGGCGCTGAACACGGTCGGCCCGACGATCATGCAGTTCGGCACCGAGGAGCAGAAGGCGTACTTCCTGCCGAAGATCCTCTCCGGCGAGATCGACTTCGCCATCGGCTACAGCGAGCCGGACGCCGGCACCGACCTCGCCGCGCTCAAGACCCGCGCGGTGCGCGAGGGCGACGAGACCAGCGGCCACTACACGGTCGACGGGCAGAAGATCTGGACCACCAACGGCGACACCGCCGACTGGGTCTGGCTCGCCGTCCGCACCGACCCCGCCGCGCCGCCCCACAAGGGCATCACCATGCTGCTGGTGCCGACCAGCGACCCCGGCTACTCCTGCACCCTGATCAACACCCTCGCCTCGCACGACACCACCGCGAGCTACTACGAGAACGTCCGCGTCCCCTGCTCCCGCCGGGTCGGCGAGGAGAACAAGGGCTGGCGCCTGATCACCAACCAGCTCAACCACGAGCGGGTCACCCTCGCCGCCCACGGCACCATGGCGATCCGCGCCCTCCACGACGTCCAGCGCTGGGCCGCCGACACCAAGCTGGCCGACGGCCGCCGCGTCCTGGACCTCGCCTGGGTCCGCCGCACCCTGGCCCGCACGCACACCCGCCTCGACGCGATGAAGCTCCTCAACTGGCAGATGGTGAACGCCGTCCAGAACGGCACCCTCACCCCCCAGGACGCCTCCGCCGTCAAGGTCTACGGCTCCGAGGCCCGCCGCGACGCCTACGCCTGGCTCATGGAAGTCACCGGCGCCGCCGGCGCCCTCAAGGAAGGCTCCGCGGGCACCGTCCTCCACGGCGAACTCGAACGCGGCTACCGCTCGGCCGTCATCTTCACCTTCGGCGGCGGCAACAACGAGATCCAGCGCGAGATCATCTCCTGGATCGGCCTGGGCATGCCCCGCGTCCGACGCTGACCCTCAGCGGAACGCGTGGACCACCTGGATCGCGCCCCTCGCACCTGTTCAGTCGAGGCAGAACTCGTTGCCCTCGATGTCCAGCATCACGATGCAGGACTCGTTCTCCTCGTCGGCGAGCAGGACGCTGTGCTGCTTCGCGCCCAGGGCCACCAGGCGGTCGCTCTCGGCCTGCAGGGTGGCCAGGCGCTCGTCGCCCACGAGGCCGGTGCCGACGCGTGCGCAGAGGTGCACCCTGTTCTTCACGACCTTGCCTTCGGGGACGCGCTGGAAGAGCAGGCGGGGGCCCACACCGGTCGGGTCGGCGCAGGAGAACCAGCCCATCGGCTCCTTGGGCTCCGGCGACCGGTGGTACGCGTCCCACGTGTCGAAGCCCTTCGGCGGCGGCTGCACGACATAGCCGAGGACCTCGCACCAGAAACGGGCCAGGCGCTCGGGCTCCGCGCAGTCGAAGGTGACCTGGAACTTCTTGATCGTTGCCATCGAGCCACCGTAGCAGGGGGTGTTTCGCTCATGTCACGGTCAGGGGAAGGGGGTTGGCGGGTGGCTCGCACTCCGTCGCTCAGTCGTGGGGGACCACCGCCACCGGCGCCGTGCTGTGGTGCATGACCGCGTGGGCCACGCTGCCGATGTGGCCGCCGAGCACCGACCGCCGGGTGCGCCGGCCGACCGCGACGAGCGCCGCGTCCGCCGCGATCCGTACGAGTTCCTGGGAGGCCGAGCCGATCAGCACGCGCCCGCTCGCCGCCACCCCCGGGAACTCCGCCCGCCACGACGTGAGGAGATCGTCCAGTGAGAGCTGGATCTCCGGGGTCACGGCCGGCCGCACGTCCGGCACCATCGCCGGGCCGGGGCTCGCGTACAGGGGGAGGTGCTGCACGTACACGACGTCCAGGGGGCCGCCCCGCAACGCCGCCTCCTCGAACGCGAACCGCAGCAGGGCGTCCGCCGGCTGCCGTACGTCGACCCCCGCCACCACGGGGCCCCGCCGCGCCCCCTCGCCGTCGGCCCGCACCAGCACCACGGGCCCCTCGACCCGCCCGGCGACCGACATCCCGACCGACCCGACGAGATACCCGGCCACACCCCCCAGCGCCCGCGAACCGAGCACCAGCAGCTCCCCCTGGTCCGCCGCCGCGACCAGGCCCGGAACGGGGCCCGAGGGCAGCACCTGGGTGGTCACCGTGAGCCCCGGCCGGCGCTCGCGCAGCCCGGCGGCCGTACGCGCCAGCAGGTCCTCGGCCCAGGACTCCTCGGGCTCCCGTGACACCAGCGGGACGGGAGCCGCGCGCCCGTCCCGTACCTCCATGGTGTGCGTACCGGCGTCCCCCCACCAACGCGCGCGGGACGCCCAGCGATGTTCTCCTGAAGGTGAGGAGGGGACCCACCCCAGAGACGCGGGGAAGCGGTCTCGTGCCGCGCACCGCGCAATCAGGATCCGCGAGAAGCGGATGGGCCCCTCCTCCCGCCCGTGCCCGGCGCCCCCGCGCGGCACGGCCGCCCCGCCACGTCCCGGAAGGTGGGCACGATGGAAGCACCGCTGGTCGTGGGAGTGGACGGCTCCGAGGCGAGCCTCGTCGCCGTCGACTGGGCGGTCGACGAAGCCGTACGCCACGCGCTCCCGTTGCGGATCGTGCACGCCTCGCTGTGGGAGCGGTACGAGGGATCCGTCCCCGACACGGACGCCGACCGGCCCTCGGGCCGCCGCCACGCCGAGCACATCGTCCGCTCCGCCGCCGACCGGGCCCTCCTCCGCGCCCCCGGCCTCCCCCTCACCTCGGACGTCCTCCCCGAGGACCCCGCGGGCGCACTGCTCAGGGAAGGGCGCGACGCCACCCTCCTCGTCGTCGCGTCCCGGGGGCGCGGGGAGTTCGCCGACCTGTTGCTCGGCTCCGTGAGCCTCGGCGTCGCCGCCCGGTCCTCCTGCCCGGTCGTCGTCGTCCGCGGCGACGCCCACGCCCTGGCGGCACGCCACGGACGTGTCCTGCTGGGCGTCGGCGAGCACGACGTGGACTCGCCGGCCGTACGGTTCGCCTTCCGCGAGGCGGCGGCCCGCGACGCGGAACTCGACGCCGTACGCGCCTGGAGGCGCAGGGCGCACGTCCCGCTCCCGGACGGCGGGACGGACGGGCACGAGGAGGGGCGGGCGTCCGATCGCCTCGACGAGGCGCTGGACGCCCTGGTCCGCGAGCATCCCGGGGTGCGGCTCCTCCGCAGCACGGTCGAGGGCCCCGCCCACCGGGCGCTGACCGAACGCTCGGCCGCCGCCGACCTGCTCGTCGTCGGAGCCCGCCGCCGCGACGGCCTCGTCGGCCTCGAACTCGGCAGGGTCGCCCACCGCGCCCTCCACCACGCCTCCTGCCCGGTCGCCGTCGTACCCGAGCGCCCCACGCCGTCGTAGGGAGGGGAGGGATGATGAGCGGCGAGCACCCCGGCCGAGCGGAACTCGGCAACGTCGTCGTGGGCGTCGACGGCTCGCCCTCCGCGCGGACCGCCGTCCTGTGGGCCGCCTCCGAGGCGGACCGCCGGGGCAGCCGCCTGCACCTCGTGCACGCCGCCGACACCGACCGGCGCGCCCTCTTCGCCGACGCCGAGACGATCCAGGAGGTACGGGAAGCCGGCCGCGACCTGCTGGCCCGCACCGCGCGCCTGGTCGCGGAACGCTTCCCGGACCTCGACGTCACCGGCGAGCTCGGCCGCCAGGAACCGCTCTCCGCCCTCCGCTCGGCCGCCGGTGCCCGCGGGACGATCGTGGTCGGCCACCGCGGCCTCGGCGGCTTCGCCACCCTCATGCTCGGATCCGTGGGGCTGGGCGTGGCGGCCCGCGCCGACGTCCCCGTGATCGTCGTCCGCGGGGAGCGGAACGGTCCCGGCACGGCGTCCGTGACCGCCGCCGTACGCGGCGTAGCGGACCTCGACTGGCTGCCGCTCGCCGCCGCCGAGGCGCAGGCCCGCGAGGCGGCCCTGCGCGTCGTGAGCGTCTGGAACGTACTGACCCAGGTCGGCAGCGTCGCGACCATGCTCGACGACCTGGACGGGATCGCCCGCCAGCGCGTCAGCGAGACCCAGGCGGTCGCCGAACGGATCCGGCGGCTCCACCCCGGACTGGTCGTCGACCACCACGTGGAGACCGGCACGAGCTCCGCCGGGATCCTCGTCGAGGCCAGCGCCCGCACCGACCTCCTCGTGATGGGCCGGGGCCGCCGCCCGCTCGGCGTCGGGCGGTCCCTGGGCCGGGTCGCGCACTCGCTCATCCACCACGCGCACTGCCCGGTGGAGATCGTCCCGCGCGGCTTCGTGACACGGACCACGGACGAGGGGGACGAGGGGGACGAGGGGGACGAGGGGGACGAGGGGGACGACGGGGAGGACGGGGGCGACGGGGAGGACGGGGGCGACGGGGGCGACGGGGACGAGGGGGAGGGGGGCGGGCCGGCGGCGGCCCCAGGCCCTTCGGCCGCCCCGGGCACACACTGAACCTATGGGCGAGACGTGCGCCATCGAGCTCAGCCGGCTGTCCAAGCGATACGGGCCGGTCATCGGCGTGGAGTCGCTCTCCCTGGTCGTGGAGGCGGGGGAGGTCTTCGGCTTCCTCGGCCCCAACGGCGCCGGCAAGACGACGACACTGCGGTGCCTCGTCGGACTGCTCGGCCCCACGGCCGGCCACGCACGGGTCCTCGGCCTCGACCCGATCACGGACCACGCCCGGCTCGCCCCCCAACTCGGCTACCTACCAGGCGAATTGCGCCTCTACCCCGAGCTCACCGGAGCCCAGACCCTCGACCTGCTCACCGCCCTCCAACGCACCCCCTCGCCCCGGCGCCGGGAACTCTGCGCGCGCCTCGACCTCTCCGAACAGGACCTGCGGCGCCCCGTCCTCGGCTACTCCCGGGGCATGAAGCAGAAGCTGGGCCTCGTCCAGGCGCTCCAGCACGATCCCCGCCTCGTCGTCCTCGACGAACCCACGGAAGGCCTGGACCCGCTCGTCCAGGAGACCTTCTACGCGCTCATGGCCGAGGCCGCCGAGGCCGGACGCACCGTGCTGCTCTCCAGCCACGTGCTGCCGGAGGTGCAGCGCGCTTGCGGGCGGGTCGCCATCATCCGCGAGGGGCGGCTCGTCACCGTCGAGCGCGTCGCCGCGCTGCGCGAGGCCCGGGCCCGCCGGATCCGCGTCACCCTCACCGGCCAGGGCCCCGAGCGGCCCCGGAGCCTCGGGGACGCCGACCGCTGGAACCCGCGCTGGCAGGGCGACCGGGCCGAGCTCCTGGTCCCGCCGAGCGACATCACGACCACCCTGCGCACGCTGCTCACCCTCCCCGTCGCCGACATCACCGTGGAGGAGGCGGGCCTCGACGAGGCGTTCCTCGACCTCTACCGCGCCCACCGGCCCGAGCCCCCGCCGCCTCCCCCGACCGGGAGCCCGTCGTGAACGCCCGCCTGCCCCTCCTCTGGCTGTCCCTCCACCGCAGGCGGCGCATGCTCAGCGCCGTACTGATCGGCATGGTGGCCTTCGAGGCGCTCATCGTCGTCGTCACGAACACGATCCCGCCGGAGCAGCTCTTCTCGGGCGGCCGGAAGCCGCCCTCCGCGTACCGGGCGTTCAGCGGCTCCAGCGGGGACGTCTCGATCGCCAGCTACCCGGGGCTGCTCGGCGCGGGCCTGACCCACCCGTTCTGGATCGCCCTCCAGCTGACCGTGATCGGCTCGCTCGCGGCGGGCGCCGTCGCCGCCGACGTGGAATCCGGCACGATCGAACTCGTCATGGTCCGGCCGGTCACCCGCACCCGGCTCCTCGCCGAACGTACCGCCGCCCTCCTCCTCGCCTCCGCCGCCGTGACCGCCGCCGCCACCCTCACCGTCGCGGCGGGCGTGGCACTCTCCCCGAAGATCCACGCCGAGGTCGGCCTCGGCGGCGTCTTCGCCGCCGGACTCATGGGATACGCCTTCACCCTCTGCGTCACGGGACCCGCGCTCGCCGTGTCCGCCGCCGTGGCGCGCCGGGCCCTGGTCCTCGGCGCGGTCGTCGCGATCGGCGCGGTGGGCTTCGCCGTCAACTTCATCGCCCTCGCCTGGGAGCCCGCCGCGCCACTCCGCTACCTCAGCCCGTTCCACTACTACACGCCGGGCGACGCCCTCGCCCACGGCGCGGTCATCTGGTCGCACGTCGCCGTCCTGGCGGGAGCGGGCGCGGTCGGCCTGCTCGCCGCCCGGACGCTGCTGCGGCGCCGGGACCTCACCCGATGACGGTGACGGAGGCCGTGATGGTGAGCGGGCGCCGCGACGCACGGGCCGCCCGGCCCCGCCCCGACGCCCGGCGAGCCGTCCCACCAGGAGGTGTGCCATGACCCACCACGAGTCGCCCCCACGGCGTCGCACCGCCCTGGTCCTCGTCCTGCTGACGGCCCTGATCTGCGGCGCCATCGCCACCGGAGTGCTGTGGACGGCCGGCTCCCGG
The DNA here is from genome assembly GCF_055560575.1 of Streptomyces sp. NPDC023157. Taxonomy (NCBI): domain Bacteria; kingdom Bacillati; phylum Actinomycetota; class Actinomycetes; order Kitasatosporales; family Streptomycetaceae; genus Streptomyces; species Streptomyces sp. NPDC023157. The sequence continues at coordinate 209,381 of NZ_JBVHIL010000003.1, read as the reverse complement.
GCCGACCGCGCCCTCGCGGCCCACCGCCACCAGGTGACGGCGACGACCACGGGACCGGCCGAGGAACTGCCCGTCGCCACCCGGTACGGGACGCGTGCGCAGGCCGTCGCGCCGGCGGCCTGGAGCTACCCCGGCGACGTCCGCAGGACCGGCCGCGTCCCCGTGCCGCCGGGTTCGCCGCGCGGCCGCGCCGTCACCATCTGGGTGGACGACGCCGGCGCCCCGGCCCGGCCCCCGGGCAGCGCGACGAACCGCGCGCTGGTCTCCCTCTCCGGGGGTACGGCCACGGCGACGGCCGTCGGCGCGATGGGCGTGGGCGTCCTGATCTTCGTACGACGGACGGTCGAGGCCCACGGTCTCGCGGCCTGGGAACGCGAGTGGGAGCAGGTGGAGCCGGTGTGGTCGGGCCGGCAGCGGCGGGGCAGCGGGCAGGGGACGGACGAGGACTGACGACGGCTGGCGAAGGCGGACGGCGGCTGACAAAGACTGGCGACGGCTGGCGACGGCTTACGGCTTACGGCTTACGGCGAGCGACGGGCCGGGGACGTGTCCGGCGTCGAGGTCCCGGGCGGGGAGGGGAGGGCTTTGCGCAGGCGGTCGAGGAGGGCTCGGGCGGCGGGGCTCGTGGGGCCGGTGGTGCGCCAGGCGAGGGCGATGCGGGCGCGCATCTCGGGGTGGACGATCGGTAGGGTGCGGAGGAGGTCGCCGGGTGCGCTCTCTCCCGCGGGCAGGACCGCGATGCCCAGGCCCCGGGCGGCGAGCTGCTTGAGGGTGTGCGGGGCCGCCGCCTCGAACGTGACCCGGGGGCGGAACCCCGCCTGCGCGCAGCCGCGTTCGAGCGCCGCGCGTACCCCGGTGCCGCGCGGCAGGCTGATCAGCGGCCGGTCGCGCAGGTCGGCGAGGGGGACGACGCCCGTGTCGCCGGCGCGGGCGAGGAGCGGGTCGCCGGGTGCGACGGCGGCGACCAGCGGGACGTCGATCACCAGGTGGAAGGCGGCTCCCGGCGGCGGCACCTCGTCCGCTGTCCCGAGGACGGCGATGTCGAGCTCGCCGGCGAGGAGCGCGGCCTGCATCCGCTCCGTGCTGTCCTCGGTGAGCGCCACCTCCACCGCGGGGTGGTCGGCGTGGAAGTCCGCGAGGAAGGCGGCGATGTCGAAGGCGTGCCCGGTGGCTCCGAAGACCATCCCGAGCGTGACCCGGCCGCGCAGCAGCCCCGTGTACGCGTCCACCGTCTCCCGCACCGCGTCCGCCGCCGCCAGTGCGGCGCGGGCGTAGGGCAGGACCGCCCGGCCCGCCTCCGTCGGCGTCACCGAACGGCCCGAGCGGTCGAGCAGCGGCTGCCCCAACTCCTTCTCCAGCTGCCGGATCTGGGCGCTGAGGCCGGGCTGGGCCAGATGCAGCCGGGCCGCGGCGCGGGTGAAACCACCTTCCTCGACGACCGACACGAAGTAGCGCAGCTGACGCAGTTCCATAAGCAACGATTCTAGAAGGCAGCAGAACTATCTATTGGATCTATCGCCCGGCAGGCCGCAGGCTGGGACGCATGGAGACCGTGACCGCCAGCAAGCGGAAGAACACCGAGGTCAGGGACGCGATCGCGGCGGAACGCCGGGAACTGGCGGACCTGTTCGACGGCCTGTCGGCCGAGCAGTGGAACGAGCCGAGCCTGTGCGCGGGATGGCGGGTCCGCGAGGTCGTGGCGCACATGTCGACGGGGTTCCGGCTCTCCCTGCCCCGGACGCTCGGCGAGCTGGTCACGGCGCGCGGGAACCTGCACCGCATGACCGACCGGGTCGCCCGCAGGGACGCGGCCGCCCATTCCGCCGAGACCCTCGCCGGCTTCCTGCGGGACAACGCCGACCACCCGTGGACGCCACCGGTCGGCGGGCTCCCGGGGGCGCTCGGCCACGACGTGGTGCACGGCCTGGACGTCACCGTGGCGCTCGGCCTCGACCGGCGCGTCCCCGAGGACCGGCTGCGCATCCTGCTGGACCGGACCCGGCCCGGCGGCCTCAGGTTCTTCGGTGTCGATCTCGCCGGGGTGCGGCTCTGCGCCGAGGACCTCGACTGGACGTACGGCTCCGGCGCCCCCCTGTCCGGCACCGCCCAGGACCTCCTGCTGCTGACCTTCGGCCGCGGGCTTCCGGCCGGCCGCCTCCGAGGAGAGGCCGCCGGCCGCTTCACCCGACCCGCCGAGGAGGCGTGAACCGCGCGCGGATCCGGGCCTCGGGATCAGAAGGGCTTGGTCGGCAGGTACTTGCCGTCCAGCGTGATGACGGCGCGCTCGCCGCCCTCGGGGTCGGCGACCTTCTTCACGTCCAGCTTGAAGTTGATCGCGGAGATGATGCCGTCCCCGAACTCCTCGTGGACCAGGGCCTTGAGGGTGGTGCCGTAGACCTGGAGCATCTCGTAGAAGCGGTAGATCGTCGGGTCGGTCGGGATGCCGCCGGGGATCGAGCCGCGGGTCGGGATGGTCTGCAGCAGCAGCGCCGCGTCCTCGTCCAGACCCAGCAGCTCGGCGACCGCCTTCGCCGAGGCCTCCGGCAGCGCGTGCTGGCCGAGGACGGCGGCGGTCACGAACGCGACGGACAGGCCGGCGACGTCGGAGATCTGCTGCCAGGACAGGTCCTTGCGGGTCTTGGCCTCGACGGCGGCGATGGCCAGGGACTGGCGGGCGCTCGGGTCGAACTGTGCGTGCACCATGGGGTGTCTCCTTCTGTGTTCGGTGTTCTGTGTGTTCGGTGGGACGGGGATGTTGGGGAGGGGCGGGAGGTCAGGCCGCGGCCGCCGGGGCGGTGTCGGCTCCGGTGGTGGAGGCCAGTTCCTCCACGCCCCCGGTGCCGATGTCGTAGACCCAGCCGCGGAGGGTGATCCGCCGCTCGGCCAGGGCGCGGGCGACCGACGGGTGGGTGGCCAGGTTCGCCAGCTGGGCCAGCACGTTCTGGCGTACGAGGGCGGGGATGTCACCGGCGGCGGTACGGGCCCGGGAGGCGTCGGCGTGCCGCAGCCAGGCCGCGACCGCGGGGGCGCCGCTGAGGTCGTGCCCCTGGGCGAGCGCGGTCATCGCACCGCACGCGGAGTGACCGCAGACGACGATGTCCCGCACGCCCAGCGCGGCCACGGCGTACTCGATGCTCGCCGCCACACCGTCCACGCCAGGGGTGTGGGCGGGCACCAGGTTCCCGGCCGTGCGGATGACGAACAGGTCGCCCGGCTCGGTGCCGGTGATCAGCTCGGGGACGACACGGGCGTCGGAGCAGCTGATGAACAGCGTGTGCGGCGTGTGGTGCGTGGCCAGGCGGGCGAAGAGCTCCGCCTTGGCCGGGAAGACGTCCCGCTGGAAACGGGCGACGCCCTCGGCGAGGTCCTGCGTGGATCGCATGGGTCACTCCCTTCTGTGGCCGCCGGCCCCTTTCGGTGCCGGCGAGATCCACCATGCACGACCTGCGGCTATAGCGTCCAAGACTTGCTGACGATAGGAGCTAGTGGTGCCATCTATGGTCCGGTCTATAGTGGTGCGCATGGCCGCTGCACTGGAACTGCGTCACCTGCGCTATCTGCTCGCCGTCGCCGAGCACGGCAACTTCACCCGCGCCGCGGAGGACCTGCGCATCTCCCAGCCGACGCTCTCCCAGCAGGTCAGGCAGCTGGAACGCACCCTCGGCGTGCAGCTCCTGGACCGCAGCGGGCGCACGGTGCGGCTCACCGACGCCGGTGCCGTCTACGCCGAGCACGCCCGGCGCGCGCTGCGCGACCTGGCCGCCGCCGAACACGCCGTCCGCGACGTCCAGGACCTCTCCAGCGGGTACCTGCGCCTGGGCGTCACCCCGACGTTCACCGCCTACCTCGTCGGCCCGCTCGCCGCCGCACTCCACACCCGCCACCCCGGCATCGGCCTGACCCTGACCGAGACGACCCAGGACCGGATCGAAGCCGCCCTGCTCGCCGACGAACTCGACCTGGGCATCGCCTTCGCCGGACCGCACCCGCCCGGCATCGCCGCCGCACCGCTCTTCACCGAGACCCTCGGCCTCGTCACCGCCGCCGGGCCCGGGCCGACGCCTCCGGGCGCGGGAACGGGCGCGGGCGCGAGCCCGGACTCCGCCCCCGCCCCGCTACCGGTCCACGCCCTGGCCGACCGGCAACTCGCCCTCCTCAGCGGTGACTTCGCCACCCGCGCCCATATCGACGCCTACCTCGCCGCCCACCGCGTCGCCCCTCGCATCACGGTGGAGGCCAACTCCATCCAGGCCCTCACGGAGATCGTCCGGCGCGGCCCGCTCGCCACCGTCCTGCCCGACGCCATCACCCACGACCACCCCCACCTCACACCCGTCCCCCTCGACCCGCCCCTGCCCGCCCGGACCGTCACGCTCCTGCACCGGCAGGGCGCGTATCACAGCGCCGCCACCCGCGCCTTCGCCCGGATCACCCAGGACCTCGTCCGGACGCGCGGCTACACCGGCGCCGGGGCGGAGGGGCCGGTGCCGGGTCGCGATCCGGCGGCCTCACCGGACCAGCACCGACTCGCCTGAGCGGGGGACGACGGCCGTCCAGCCCAACTCGCGGTCGATGCGGTCGCGCAGCGCCTGTGAGGCGTCCGGCTCGCCGTGGACGAGGTACGTGGTGTGCGGGGCCGGGGCGCCGCGCAGCCAGTCCATGATCTGTGCGGCGTCCGCGTGGGCCGAGAAGTGCGGGACGTCGACGACCTCGGCGCGTACGGGCACGTACGTACCGAACATCTTCAGCGTCCGGACCCCGTCGACCAGGTCCCGCGCCCGCGTGCCCGCGGCGGCGAAGCCGACCACGACCACCGCGTTGCGCGGGTCGGGCAGCAGCCGCCGCAGATGGTGCAGGACCCGGCCGCCGGTGGCCATGCCGGCCGAGGAGACGATGACGGCGGGGCCGGGGGCGCTGTTGATCTCGATCGACTCCTGGACCGTACGGGCAGCCAGGAACGGCTCCGGGCTGAGCGCCGCCTCTCCCCGGGCCAGGACCTCGGGGCGCAGCTCCGCCGACCGTTCGCGTACGGCGTCCCGGTACACGTCCAGGGCGGCCAGGGCCATCGGGCTGTCCACGTACACGGGGACCGACCGGGGCAGGACGCCCGTCTCGCGCAGCCGGGTCAGCTCGTGCAGGACGACCTCGGTGCGGTCGATCGCGAAGGCCGGGACGACGACGGTGCCGCCACGGGCGAGGGTGCGCCCGACGGCGGCGGCGAACGAGGACCGCGCGGAGTCGTGGTCGTGGCGCCGGTCGCCGTACGTCGACTCCATGAGCAGCACGTCGGCGCCGGAGAACGGTTCGGGCGGCAGCAGCAGCGGGTGTCCGGGCCGCCCCAGGTCACCCGAGACGGCCAGGGTGTGCCCGTCCTCCAGCGTGAGGCGGGCCCACGCCGACCCGAGGATGTGCCCGCCGTGGTGGAGCGTCAGCCGGGTGCCCGCCATGATCTCCACCTCGGCGCCGACCGGGACCGGGTCGAAGAACGAGAGCGTCTTCTCGACGTCCGCTTCGTCGTAGAGCGGCTTGGCCGGGCGGTGCTTGGACCAGCCGTGCTCGTCGGCGTGGCGGGCCGCCTCCATCTGGAGCCGGGCACTGTCGCGCAGCACGATCCCCGCGAGCCGGGCGGTGGGGGCGCTGGCCAGGATCGGGCCCCGGAAGCCCTGCCGCACCAGGCGCGGCAGATAGCCGCAGTGGTCCAGGTGGGCGTGGGTGACGACCACGGCGCGGATGTCGGCGGCGTCCCGCGCGAACCGCTCCCAGTTGCGCCGACGCAGCCGGGCGAAGCCCTGGAAGAGGCCGCAGTCCAGCAGGATCCGGGCCCGGTCGCTCTCGACGAGGAACGTGCTCCCGGTGACCGTCCCCACGCCGCCCAGGAAGCTGAGCAGGGCCGGGCGTGCCGGGCCGGAGGCGGGCGCGGGGGCGGAGGCGGGTGCGGGGGAGGTGTGCGTGGCTGCTGCCTTGGACATGATCGTCGCCCTCCTTGCGGTACGTGCCGGTCGCTCAGGCGATGTCGAGCACCTCCGAGACGGGGCGGCGCGGGGTGGCCCGGCCGCGGGGTCCGTATCCCAGGCGGAGCACCATGTGGACGAAGCCCATGGTGGACTCGGGATCCCTGGCGAGGGAGCGCAGTTCGGGCCACTCCAGGGGCTGCGACATGAGCGACGCGGACAGCCCGTCGAGGGTGGCCCGGAGCAGGATCCGCTGCATCGCCTGACCGGCCGCCAGCCACTCCCGCGGGGTGTCCCCGGTCGTGCCGAGGAGGGCGATCTGGGGCTCCTTCTCGAAGGTCGCCGAGGTACGGGCGGCGACCCGCCGCGAGGGGTCGAAGTCCCGGACCGGGGAGGTCACGTCGTACTGGCGCGGCCCCATCGCGTAAGCGGGGATCCCCTCGCCCGCCGTGCCGTCGCCCGCCGTGCCCTCGCCCGCCGTCCCCGTACGGGTCCAGGCGGCGATCTCCGCCCGGACCGACATGCTCGCGGCCTCGAACAGCTCGGAGGCGTGGACCAGGCCCAGGACCGTGTCCGTGTGCCAGGCTCCCGGTACGACGAGCCGGCAGCCCTCCCGTACGGCCTCGGCGCTCAGCCCGTCAAGGAGCTCGGCGGGGATCCGTTCCTCGGTGAACGGGAAACGGCTGGTGTGCCGTTCCCGCAGCGCGGGCCGGAAGACGGCCAGGTCCTCCTCCCCGTCCTCGGACGCGGGCTCCCGGAGGTCCACGTCCGCGAGATGCCAGGGGTTCCCCGGGTCGGGCAGAAGCCGGGCCGCGGCGTGCAGCCCATGGTGCGCGGCGCCGACCCGCAGGCCGAACAGGGCCGCGCCGCAGCCGAGATGGAGCGCGCGGTGGTCGGGGTCCTCGCGCGGCATGCCGCGTGCCGGGTCGCCGTACAGCTCGACGGTGTCCGTCCCGGGCCGGTGGACGAACCTCCACGGCTGCGCGTTGTGCATCGAAGGCGCGGTGACGGCGTCCTCGACCAGCTCCGTCACGAGCGGCCTGGTCAGGGGAAGGGTGCTGGACACGGATCGACCGTCCTGTCTGAAGGGCGCCCGGTGAACGCGGGTCACCACGGGATGTCCTGTGCGGCGCGTGCGGAGGTGGTGGAGGGTGCGGTGGTGGGGACCGTGTCGTCCTCGGGGCCGGCCAGCCGGTCCACGACGGCGACGACGCCGTCCACCCGCTCGGCGAGTCCCACGAGGACCCGGGCACGGCTCCGCCGCCGTACCCGCCCTTCGAGTGTCACCACACCGTCCATGACGTGCACGTCCACCGCGTCCCGGGGCAGGCCCATGGCCTCCGCCAGGACGTCCACCCGTATGCGGTGCCGGATCTCCGCGTCCGGACGGAGGTAGACGCACAGCAGATCGCGGCGGGTCACGATGCCCACCAGCCGTTCCTCCTCGTCGACGACGGGTAGGCGCTCCACCCCGCGGCGCACCATCAGCCGGGCCGCGTCCGCGACCGTCTCCTCCGCGTACACGGTGACGGCCGGGGCCGTCATCAGCTCCCGTGCGCTGCTCCGACGGCGGGCCAGCAGGTCGGACTCGGAGACGACGCCGATGACGTGCTCGTCCTCGTCGACGACCGGCAGTCCGCTGATGTCGTGCTCGGCGAGCAGCTTCGCCAAGTGCTTGAACGGAGTCGAGGGGACGGCGGAGACCACGTCGTCCGACATCAGGCCGCCGACCTTCATGTGCTTCATCACCGCGCCTCCTGTCGCGTCGTCTCCCGCCCCACCACTGTCCGCCGTGGCGCTCGTGCGGCGCGAGGGGCCGAATGGTCCCCCGTCCGGACCGACCGGACCCTCCCGCCCCGGCGGGGACCCGGCCGGCAAGGGAGGGACCTTCGGCCCCGGACTTGCCCCCAGCGGCCCTCCGGCCGCCCGCCGGCGGGATGCCACGGTGGAAGCAGGCGCACGGACCGAGCGAGGAGGAGCCATGGACGGAAGGGACGGGAGGGACGGGAGCGGCGGAAGGGACGGAAGGGATGGGAGGGATGTGAGGCACGGGAGAGGTCGGAAGGACGTGACGGAGGGGCGGCGGGACGGGGCGTCCGAGCGCTTCGGCTTCGGCAGGGTCGTGGTCGGCGTCGACGGCTCGGCCTCCTCGCGTACGGCCGTACGGTGGGCCGCCGCGGAGGCGGTCCTGCGCGGCAGCGGCCTCTGCCTGGTCCACGCGACGGACACCGACGCGGCGCCCGGCCCCCTCTCCCGCGAGGAGACCGCCCGCCGCCGGCGGGCGGGCCTCGATCTGCTCGCCACCGCCGCCGAGACGGTGGCGGCGCGCCACGCCGCCCTGGCCGTCGGCACGAGGCTCGGTACCGGCCCGCCCGCCGTGGTCCTGCGCACCGCCGCCGGCCCGCGCGGCACGATCGGCGTGGGGCACGGGGGCGCGGGCGGGCTCTCCTCGCTCCGGCTCGGCTCGGTCGCCTTCGACATCGCCTCGGACGCCGCCACGCCGGTCGTCGTCGTGCGCGGGGCCGCCGACCCCGCCGAGGCAGGTGCCGTCCTCGCCGGCGTCCGCGACGCGGACGACCTGGACTGCGCCAGGGAAGCGGCCAGGGAGGCCCGGTTGCGCAAGGCGCCCCTGCGGCTCCTGCACGTGTGGGCCATGGCCTCGCACGTCGGTGTACGGGGTGGCCTGAGCGGCGGTACGCGGGAGACGGCCCGCGCCCACGTGCGCGCGGAGAACGAGATCGCCGAGCGCCTGCGGGAGGAGTTCCCGGAGCTCACCCTGCTCGCCGACGGCGAGAAGAGCCACAGCGTGCCCGACGCCCTCGTCGACGCCTCCCGCGACGCCGACCTGCTGGTCGTCGGCGGCCCACGGGCGCCCGGGCACCTCGGACGCACCTCCCTCGCGCTGCTTCAGCACGCCCACTGCCCCGTGGAGCTGATCCCCCGACGCGGACCGGGACCCGGGAACGCCGCCTGAGGGGGGAGCGGGACCGGGGGCGGGGACCGGGCCGCCCGGCTACGGTGAAAGCGGGCCGGCCGCGCGGCGCCGCACGCCCGGTACGGCGGGCGCCGGAGACCGGAGACCGGAGACCGGCGGCGGGAAGGCCGGAGGTGGCGATGTGGCGTGACCATGGGGCGTGACGATCCCGCGCGGGCCCACAGCGGGCTGCCTCGCCTGCGACTCGACGAGCTGCTCGACGAGCTCCAGGCGCGCATCGACGAGGTGCGGGGCACCCGTGACCGGCTCAACGGGCTGCTCGAAGCCGTCATGTCCGTCGGCCGTGAACTGGACCTGCCCCAGGTGCTGCGGGGCATCGTGGAAGCGGCCGTGACGCTCGTGGACGCCGAGTACGGGGCGCTGGGCGTCATCGGCGAGGACCGGCGGCTGTCGGCGTTCCTGCCCGTCGGCATCGACGACGAGCTGCGCGAACGGATCGGCGCTCTCCCCTCCGGCCACGGCCTGCTCGGCGAACTGATCCGCAACCCCAAACCACTGCGCCTCGCCGAGCTCTCCGAGCATCCCGCCTCCTACGGCTTCCCCGCCCACCATCCGCCGATGCACTCGTTCCTCGGCGTGCCCGTGCGCGTCCGCGACGAGGTGTTCGGCAACCTCTACCTCACCGAGAAGCGGGGCGGCGCCGACTTCGACGCGGAGGACGAGGCCGTCGTCACGACGCTGGCCGTCGCGGCCGGCATCGCCATCGAGAACGCCCGCCTGTACGAGGAAGGGCGGCTGCGGCAGCGCTGGCTGGCCGCGAGCTCGGCGCTGACCAGCGCCCTGCTGTCCGGCAGGGCCGAGACCGAGGTCCTCGACGGCATGCTGGAGCAGGCCGTGGACATCGCCGGCGCGGACATGGGCGCGTTCTACCTCGTGGGCCCGGGCGGCGAGCTGCGCGGCTCGCTGGCGCGCGGCGTGGGCGCCGATGAGCACCGGGGCGTCGTGCTGCCGAGCAGCGAGGGCACCCTCGCCGCGGCGGCCCTCGCCCGGGACGGGCTGATCACGGTCGCGGACGTCGAGAGCGACGAACGCGTCACCGCGCAGCCGGAGCGGTGGCGGGGCTTCGGTCCCGCCGTGGCCGTCACGGTCGGTACGAAGGAACGCCTGAGCGGCGTGCTGATCCTGGCGCGACGCCAGGGTCGGCCACCGTTCACCGGAGCCGGGATCGCCGCCCTCCCCGGCTTCGCCGACCAGGCGGCCCTCGCCCTCGAACTGGCCGACCGCCGCCGCGACTCCGAGCAGGTGAGCCTCCTGGAGGACCGCGACCGCATCGCCCGCGACCTGCACGACCTCGCGATCCAGCGCCTGTTCGCGACCGGGATGACCCTGCAGAGCGCCCGCCGGTTCGTCGAGCACCCGGAGGCCTCGGACCGGCTGAACCGGGCGATCGACGAGCTCGACGCCACTATCAAGATCATCCGGTCGACCATCTTCGGTCTCCGCGAGCACCCGGCCCCCGGAACCGCGCCCAAGCTCAGGAACCGCATCGTCACGGTGGTCGACTCGGCCGCCTCGACCCTCGGCTTCGCCCCCGCCCTGCGCATGGAGGGTCTGCTCGACACGGACGTGCCGCCCGGCACCGCCGACGAGGTCGTCGCCGTCATCGGCGAGGCGCTCACCAACGTGGCCCGGCATTCCGGGGCCCGCCGCGCCGAGGTGACGGCCGTCGCCCAGGACGGCGTCCTGACCGTGTCCGTGAGCGACGACGGCGTGGGCATCCCGTCCGGCACGCCCCGCAGCGGCCTGCGCAACCTCTCCGAGCGCGCCGAACGACTGGGCGGCACCCTGTCGCTCACCGCCCGCCCGGAGGGGGCGGGAGGCACGCTGCTGGAATGGCGGGTCCCGCTGACGGTGGAGCAGGAGCAGGAGAGGGGATCGGAGCCGGAGAGGGGATCGGAACCGGAACCGGAATCGGGGCCCGCATCAGGCCAGGGCCCCGGCCCGGGGAGTCCGGGCCCGGTTCGCGACTAGGCCTCTCCGCGCCCGTACCCCTGCACGGCATGGGGATCGTGATCGGGGTCGTGATCGTGTTCATGGGCCTGCGCGGCGATCACAGCCGCCTGGACCCGGCGTTCCACGCCCAGTTTGCCCAGCAGGCGGGAGATGTGGTTCTTGACCGTCTTCTCGGACAGGTAGAGCCGCTTGGCGATCTGGCGGTTGGTGAGTCCCTCGCCGATGAGTTCGAGTACGGACCGTTCCCGTTCGGACAGTACGGCCAGCCGCTCGTCCTCCGGGGGCTTCGCCGTCTCGGGATGCCGCAGTGAGCGCATCAGCCGGGCGGTGGTCGCCGGGTCGAGCATCGACTGGCCGGTGGCCACGGTCCGTACCGCGGCCACCAGGTCCGAGCCCTTGATCTGCTTGAGCACGTACCCGGCCGCCCCTGCCATGATCGCGTCGATGAGGGCGTCCTCGTCGTCGAACGAGGTCAGCATCAGGCAGGCAAGGCCGGGCACCCGGGAGCGGAGCTCCCGGCAGACGGAGATGCCGTCGCCGTCGGGCAGGCGTACGTCCAGCACGGCCACGTCCGGCCGCAGCGCGGGGCCTCGGGCGAGCGCCTGGTCCGCCGTCGACGCCTCGCCGACCACCTCCAGGTCGGCCTCGTCGTCGATCAGGTCGCGCAGCCCCCGGCGAACCACCTCGTGGTCGTCCACGAGGAAGACCCGGGTGACTGCCGCGGATGCCTCGGTCATGCCTAGATTGTCCCAGTTCCTCCGCCCGGCCCGCTCGGGCGACGCCCTCCGGCCCCGCTCAGCGGCGCTTGACGCCTGCCTGGGCGTTCGGTGCCAGGGTGGGCTCGGTCAGCGGGGCGTCGCCGAGGGCGCGGTCGACGGCGGCCAGCAGGTCGGGGGAGAGGTCGACCCCGGAGGCGGCGGCGTTGGCGTGGACCTGCTCGGGGCGGGAGGCGCCGGTGATGGCGGAGGCGACCTCGGAGCGGCGCAGCACCCAGGCCAGGGCGAGGGTGGGGAGGGAGAGGCCGGCCTCCTCCGCGATCGGCACCAGGCGCTGGACGGCCTCCAGGTTCGCCTCGTTGTAGACGAGATCGCGGGCGCCCGCCATCGCGTCGTTGGCGAAGCGGCTGCCCTCGGGGACGGGCTGCCCCGGGCGGTACTTGCCGGTCAGGACGCCCTGGGCGAGCGGGGACCAGACGATGTTGGAGATGCCGTGGGCCTCGGTGAGGTCGAAGAGCCCGGCCTCCGGGGCCTGCCAGAGCATGGAGTACTGCGGCTGGGAGGAGACGAAGAGCTCCGGGCCCGCGAGGTCGATCGCCGCCTGGATCTGCTCGTTCGTCCACTCGCTGAAGCCGAGGTAGCGGGCCTTGCCCTGCTCGACGACCTTCTGGAACGCCTCGATCGTCTCCTCGATCGGTACGGCCGGGTCGAAGCGGTGGGCCTGGTAGAGGTCGACGTGGTCGGTCCTCAGCCGGGTCAGTGAGGCGTCGATCTGCTTCGCGATCTGCTCGGCGGACAGGCCCCTGTCGGCCGGGTCGTCCGACATGGGGCCCCAGACCTTGGTGGCCAGGACGTACGAGTCGCGGGGGTGCGACGACAGGATCTCGCCCCAGGCCGCCTCGGCCGCCCCGCGGCCGTACACGTTGGCCGTGTCGAAGAAGTTGATGCCGGCGTCGAAGGCCGCCTCCGTGCAGGCGCGGGTCGCGTCCGCCTCGACGCCGCCGGAGTAGGTGAGCCAGGAACCGAGCGAGATCTCCGAGACCTCCAGGTCCGAGTTGCCCAGCTTGCGGTACCGCATGGGGGACTTCCTTTCGCAGCGGAAAGAATCACGTACATGCTCAGGCGTCCAACCTAGGCCGCCCACCCCCGCGGGCGCCCGCACATTCGCCGCGCATCCCGCCGGTCGCGGGCGGCTACGGCGTGCGGGTGAAGGAACGGCGGTACGTGCGCGGGGGCACCCCGCGGCGGCGCACGAACTGCTCGCGCAGTACGGCCGCGCTGCCGTAGCCCACCCGGCGGGCGATCTCCTCGACCGGCAGGTCCGTGGTCTCCAGGAGCTCCTCGGCCCCGCTCAGGCGCAGTTCCCGCAGCCAGGCGTGCGGGGTCGTCCCGGTCGCGGCGGTGAAGCGGCGTGCGAAGGAGCGCTTGCTCATCATGGCGCGCCGGGCCAACTCGGCTACGGGCAGGGGCTCGTGCAGATGGGCCCGGGCCCAGCCGAGGACCTCCGCGAGCCGTTCGTCCTCGCCGTCCTCGGGGACGGGCGCGGCCAGGTACTGCGCCTGCCCGCCGTCGCGGTGCGAGGGCAGCACCATGTCCCGGGACACCGCGTTGGCGAGGGCGGCGCCGTGCTCGCGCCGCAGCAGGTGCAGGCACAGGTCGAAGCCGGCCGCCGCGCCCGCGCCCGTGACGATCCGCCCCTGGTCCACGTAGAGGGCGTCGGCTTCGACGTCGACCAGCGGGTGACGGCTCGCCAGCAGGTCGGCGAACCGCCAGTGGGTGGTGGCCCGTTGGCCGTCGAGCAGCCCGGCGGCGGCCAGCGTGAACGTACCGACGCAGTGGGCGGCCACCAGCGCGCCGCGCGCGTACGCCGCCGACAGTGCCTCCAGGACGGCGGGCCCCGGCGGGGTGCGGAACCCGGCCCCCGGCAGGGCGAGTACGAGATCCGCGGCGGCCAGCCGCTCCAGGCCGCCCTCGACGGCCAGCGGCACTCCGAAGTCCGTGGGCACGGGCCGGTCCGGGCGGTCGGTGCACAGGGCGAAGTCGAAGCCGGGGAATTCCTTCCCGTGCGGACCGAACACCTCGGCGACGATGCCGACGGCCAACATGCCGACACCGGGCGGGGCATAGGCGGCGACGGTACGGAAGGCGGGCATCCGCGCAGTCTGGCACAGGGGTCGCGGAGGACTTGGCACTTTTCCTGTGATCAGTGGCATCAGTGCCACTCGTGAGGCCCGGGCCCCCTCGGCATGATCATTGCCATGAGGAACACGACGCCCCACACGCTCCCCACCGCCACCGCCACCGCCACCGCCACCGCCACCGCCACCGCCGCCGCCACGACCGGCCCCGCCACGATCGGCCCCGCCCCCACCGCCACGCTCGCGAACGAGGCCGCCACCCTCGCCCGTACCGCCGTCTACACGGTCCTGACCACCGGCTACACGCTCTCCACCGGACCCGGCGTCGCGGCCACCGTCTCCTACGTCACCGACGGCGACCGGCACGTCATCGTCGACCCCGGCATGGTCGCGAGCCGCGACCGCATCCTCGGCCCGCTCGCCGAACTCGGCCTCGGCCCCGACGACATCACCGACGTCGTGCTCAGCCACCACCACCCGGACAACACCATGAACGTCGGCCTCTTCGGGCAGGCCAGGGTGCACGACCACAAGGCGGTCTACGAGGCCGACCAGTGGACCGACCGGGACGCCGAGGGCCACGAGCTCACCCCGGCCCTCCGGCTGATCCGCACCCCCGGGCACAGCCCCGAGGACATCACCCTCCTCGCCGGCACCGCCGAAGGCGTCGTCGCCTTCGTCGGTGACCTGTGGTGGCGCCCCAACGGCCCCGTCGAGGACCCGGTCGCCCCCGACCACGCCCTCCAGCGCACGTCCCGGCTGCGCGTCCTGGCCGCCACCGACGTGATCGTCCCCGGCCACGGCGCCCCCTTCGCGGCCGACGAGAACGCCCCGCTCTGAACCACGCGTACGGGCACCCGCCCACTCACGCCCGACGCCGGGGTTTGGCAGACTGACGCGGTTCCGATCACCAGGGACACCCGAACCATCCCAAGGAGCGGCGTCGTTGAGCGTCACCGTCGAAGGACAGATAGACATCGCGGGCCCGGTGGGCAAACTGCTCCACCGCCGCCCGCTCAAGAACGGCACGGTCATGCAGTCGTTCGGCATCGATCCGGTGTCCGGCGACATCTTCGTGCTCCAGATCATGGAGGGCGGGATCAGACTGGCCGGTGAGGCCGCCGCGGTCGACTACGACACCCGCAAGGCCGCCGGCGACCTGTGCCTGACCCGCCTCACCGAGGACGGTCGGATGGCCGGCTTCATGTACCTGCGCGGCTTCGGACACGGCGTCAGCCTCGGCGTGGAGAACCGCGCCGGGACGATCTGGCTGTGGACCGAGACCGCGTCCACGCCCAACTCGAAGAACGAGGGCTACGGCACCGCCGTCACCAGCTTCACCTACGCCGACGGGGACGTCGTCACCTACGGCACCACCCGGCACACCACCCCGTACACGCCCGACCCGGCGGCCCGCTTCATCACCCCCACCATCGACCGGGGCACGGGCGAACTCGTCATTCGTTTCTCTCTGAACGGAACCCACTGGGAGCGCTACGACCTCGCCAAGGCGGCCGCCGGCGTGTGGGAGCCGGTCCAGCGGCTGACCCCGGCCCTGCCGAGCGCCGTCTTCCAGGGGTACGCCTCCCACAGCGGCATCCTGTACACGCTCCAGGGCGAGGCCTATTCGCCCACCACCAACCCGCTGCCGGGCAACACGTACCTCACCGCCTTCGAGTGGGCCACCGGCGCACTGCTCGACCGGCAGTTCAGCACGGCGGCGCCCGGCCTGGAGTGGCGCGAGCCCGAGGGCATGGCCGTCTCCGTCCGCGACGGCGTCCCGCACCTCCACTTCGGCTTCGCCTGCGAGGACCCCGGCCCCCGCACCTGCACCATCGTGTCGCTCTCCGGGGCGCCCGAGACCGACGGCGTCAAGGTGCTCACCGACTGGCAGCCGATCACCCTCGCGGCCGGGGTGAGCGTCGATCAGAACGCCCCCCAGGGGCGCCTGATCAGCATCGCCGGCACCCCCACGCTCCAGCTGAGCGGCGGCGTCAAGGGCAGCTTCGACGCCGACGCCGTCATCGGCCACCTGCCCGACTCCCTCACCCCGAGCGTGACCGCCCGCGCCAACGTGCCGCGCAACAGCAGCGGCGGCTACACCGTCGCCCGCGTCGAGGCCGGGACCGACCGCGAACTGCGCCTGTTCGGCGGGCGCACCACCAACGTCATCACCTGGGCACAGCTCGACAGCTTCAGCGCCGCCTGGCGTTAGGCCGTCCGGGCCGTCCCTTCCAGCGGCCCGCCGCCCAGCCCAGCCCCGACCCGTCACCCACAGGAGCCCTCCGCATGTCCCAGACCTCCCACCACCGCCGCAGCATCCTCGGCGCCGCGCTCGCCCTGCCCGCCGCCCTCACCGTCGGCGGGCTCGCCACCGCCGCCCCCGCGGCCGCCGCCCCCGGCGGCGTCGAGGCCGGCGAGTGGACCGACCTCGTCCTGGAGCCCGGCATCACCGCCACCGCCGGGGCGACCCCGCAGGTCCGCCTCGTCACGATCGCGGGCACCGCCTTCCTCCAGGCCCGCGGCCAGATCACCGGCTCCTTCACCGCCGACACCAAGATCGCCACGCTGCCGGCCGCCCTCGCCCGCCCGACCTGGTACGTGCGCGCCACCGCGCCCCGCAACAACAGCCAGGGCATCAACGCCTGCCGCTTCGAGATCAACCCCGCCGGCTCGGTCACCGTCTACGGCGGCAACACGGGCAACCCGATCACCTGGGTCCAGTTCGACTCCGTCCAGGCGATCTGGCGCTGACCCGTCGACCCCGGGTGCCGGCCCGCCTAGCCTGAATCCATGCGAGCCACGCGATCCATCCGAGCGACGCGAGCCACGCGGGCCGAGCGGGCCGCTGCCGCCGGGCCCGGCGGCGACCCCGGGGTCTTCGGCCCCGGGTCCGTCACCTGGCAGCTGCACGGCGACCCGGTGATGTGGATCGGCGGGGTGCGCGCCCTGTACCTGCAGGCGCTGCACCCCGCCGCCATCCGCGGCGTCATGGCCAACAGCGACTTCCGCAAGGACGCCTGGGGCCGCCTCCTGCGCACAGCGAGTTTCGTCGGCACGCTCACCTACGGCACCACAAAGGCGGCCGCGGCCGCCGGGGCCCGGGTCCGGAAGATCCACCGGCTGCTCGGCGTCGACGACCCCGAGCTGCTGCTCTGGGTGCACTGCGCCGAGATCGACTCGTACCTCCACGTCGTACGCCGTTCCGGCATCCCCCTCACCGACGCCCAGGCCGACCGGTACGTCGACGAGCAGCGCGTCGCCGCCCGGCTCGTCGGCCTCGACCCGGACGAGGTGCCCGGCACGTCCGACGGGCTCCGGCGCTACTTCGACGCCGTCCGCCCCGCGCTGGCCGCGGAGGAGGACGCGCGGGTGGTCGACGACTTCCTGCGCGCGCCGCCCGTCCCGCCCGCGCTCGTGCCCGCGCGCGAGGCACTCTGGCGGCGCGTGGCGGCACTCGCGTACGACACCCTGCCCCCGTACGCCCACGAGCTGTACGGGCGCCCCGCGCCCCCGCCGGAGACCGTGACGTACCGGCTCACCGCCACGGCCAATCTGCTGCGCTGCCTGCCGGACAAGCTCCGCTGGCGGCTGCCCCCGCGGCACATCCTGCGGGCGATGGAGCGGCTCGGCGAGGACACCCGACCCGCGCCGTACGGACTGCGCGCGTCGGCCGCCATACTGGACCGGCCGGGCCGGGAAGGGCACGGCCACGGGGCAAACGGGGGCGACAGCACGCGATGGCGGACACCAGGCTGATCCAGGGCCGGTACCGGCTGCACGAGGTGATCGGTCGCGGCGGCATGGGCGAGGTCTGGCGGGCGACGGACGAGGCGCTCGGCCGGCGCGTCGCCGTCAAGTGCCTCCGGCCGCTCGGCCCGCAGCGCGACCCGGCCTCGCTCGCCGTGCTGCGCGAACGGTTCCGCCGCGAGGCGCGCGTCGCCGCCGCGCTCCAGCACCGCGGGATCACCGTCGTGCACGACTTCGGCGACTCCGACGGCGTGCTCTTCCTCGTCATGGAGCTGCTCGACGGACACAACCTCAGCCAGCTGCTCGGCGACAAGAACGGCAAGGCCCCGCTCCCCGTCGACGAGGTCGTCGACATCGCCACGCAGGTCGCCGACGCCCTCGCCTACACCCACCGCCAGGGCGTGGTGCACCGCGACCTCAAGCCCGCCAACATCGTGCGGCTCGGCGACGGGGCCGTGAAGATCTGCGACTTCGGGATAGCGCGATTCGCCGCCGACCACGGCATCACCTCGCGCCTCACCGGCACCGGCATCGCCATGGGCACCCCCCACTACATGTCCCCCGAGCAGATCGGCGGCGGCGGGGAGATCGACCACCGCAGCGACCTGTACTCGCTGGGCTGCGTCCTGTACGAGATCGCCACCGGCGTCCCGCCCTTCGACCTGGAGGACACCTGGGCCGTCCTCGTCGGCCACCGGGACACCCAGCCCGCGCCCCTGCGCAGCCACCGCCCCGAGCTGCCGGCCGCGCTCGACCTGCTCGTCCTCGACCTGCTGGCCAAGGCCCCGGAGGCCCGCCCGGCGGACGCGACGGAGATCCGCACCCGGCTCGCCCCGGGCCGCACCGTCCCGCGCCCGCCCCTCGCGCTCCCCGGCTGGGCGGGCCGCATCACCACCGGCCGCCCTGCGACGCTCACCTTCATGGGCGCGCCCACGGCCGCGTACGACCCGGCGTCGGCCCTCACGGGGGAGTGGACCCGGGCCACCTCGGCGCTGCCCGGACCGGCGAGCTCCACGAGTCCGGCGACGGGCACCCTCGCGCCTCCTTACCCGCTCGCCCCGCAGCTCCCCGAGGCCCCGCCCCCGGCGGCCCCGGCCTCCGCGCAGACGTCCGCCCCCGGCCACGACCACAGCACCCTGCCCGGCACCGGCCGCATCCCCCTGCCCACCCCCTCGCCCGCGGCCGACGCCCCGGGCCTCGGCACCGCGCCCGCCGCCGAGCTCCTCGCCGTGCTCGCCGGCCGGCACCGGGCCGGGCTCGGCCTCGGGCGGCTCGGCCGGTGGGAGGAGGCGGCCGAGGTGCACCGGACCGTCGTACGGGACCGGGGCCAGGTCCTCGGCGCGGACCACCCCGACACCCTCGCCAGCCGCTACGAACTGGCCTTCGCGCTGGCCCGCTCGGACCGGCACGCCGACGCGCTGCGCGAGTTCGGCGGGGTCTCCGAAGGACGCGCCCGCACCCTCGGCCCCGACCACGCCGACACCCTCGCCGCCCGCCAGGAGACCGCGTACGTCCTCGGCGGGCTCGGCCGCCACGCCGAGGCGCACTCCGTGTACGCCTCGGTGCTCGCCGTGCGCGAGCGCACCATGGGCCAGGACCACCCCGACACCCTGCGCTGCCGGCACAACCTGGCCTTCACCCTCGGCCGGCTCGGCCGGCTCCCGGAGGCGTACGCGACGGCCCGCGAGGTCGCCGACGCCCGCGCCCGGCTCCTCGGCCCCGCCCACCCCGACACGCTCGCCACCCGTCACGAGGTGGCGCACCTGCTGGGCCGGCTCGGGCGGTGGGCGGACGCGCTGACCCAGTACCGCGAGGTGGCCGACGCGCGCGCCGGCGCCCTCGGCGCCGACCACGCCGACACGCTCGCCGCCCGCTACGAGGCGGGCATCTGCCTCGGGCGGCTCGGCCGCGCCGAGGAGGCCGCCGCGCTCTACCGGGAGCTCGCCGGGGCCCGTACCCGGGCCGTCGGACCCGAGCACCCGGAGACGCTGCGGGCACGGCACGGCCTCGGCGTGAGCCTGGGCCGGCTCGGCCGGTGGGAGGACGCCTTGGCCGAGGCCCGCGCCGTGTGCGGGCTGCGGACGCGCGTGCTCGGCCCGGACCACCCCGACACGCTCGTCAGCCGCCGCGAGATCGGCATCGGCCTGGGCTGGCTGGGCCGCCACGACGAGGCCCTGGAGGAGTACCGCCGCGTCGCCGAGAGCCGCACCCGCACCCTGGGCGCCGCCCACCCCGACACCCTCGCGGCCCGGGCGGACGAGGCGCACTGCCGGGAGCGCATGGCGCGCTAGGGGGGTGTCTTGTCGATCAGCGGGGCTCGCGGCGTCCGGCACGCACGGCCCCGGCGCCTCGCGCACGCACCAGACCCGCGAGCCCTGCCCTGCGGTTCAGGGCACGCACCAGACCCGCGAGCCCCCGGCCCTGCGGACGGACGGCGCCCCTTCCCAGACGCGGCCCGGCCCGGCGGCGACGTCGCCGGACGCCACCGGCGGCCCTCTGTTCGCATCCGCCCCCGAGGTGCTAGCAAGGGGCATGACCGCACAGCGCTCCTACGACGCCGTCATCGTGGGCGGTGGGCACAACGGGCTCGTCGCCGCCGCCTACCTCGCCCGCGCGGGACGCCGCGTCCTCGTCCTCGAACGGCTCGGCTCCACCGGCGGGGCCGCCGTCTCCACCCGGCCGTTCGCCGGGGTCGACGTCCGGCTGTCCCGCTACTCGTACCTCGTCTCGCTCCTCCCGGAGAAGATCGTCCGCGAGCTGGGGCTGCGCTTCGCCGTCCGCAAGCGGTCCGTCTCCTCGTACACCCCGTACGGCGACTCCGGCCTCCTCGTCGGCGGCGACCGGGACCGCACCCGGGCCTCCTTCGCGGCGCTCACCGGCTCCGACCGTGAGTACGAGGCGTGGCGGGCCTTCTACGGGCGGACGGAGCGGGCCGCGCGGCGGATCTTCCCGACGCTCACCGAGCCGCTGCCGGACCGGGCGGCGCTGCGTGCCCGGGTCGACGACGACGCGACCTGGGACATGCTCTTCGAGCAGCCGATCGGCGTTGCCGTGGAGCGGGCCTTCGCCGACGACCTCGTGCGCGGGGTGGTCCTCACCGACGCCCTGATCGGCACCTTCGCCGACGCCCACGACCCCGCGCTGGCGCAGAACCGCTGCTTCCTCTACCACGTCATCGGCGGCGGCACCGGCGACTGGGACGTGCCCGTCGGCGGCATGGGCGCCCTCACCGACGCCCTCGCGGACGCGGCCCGTTCGGCCGGGGCGACGATCCTCACCGGCCACGAGGCCACCCGGATCGACACCGACGGCGGCCGGGCCGAGATCACGTACCGCACCGCCGACGGCGAAGGTGTCGTCGCGGCCGGCCACGTCCTCGTGAACGCCTCGCCGCAGGCGCTCGCCGCGCTCCTCGGCGACCCGCCCCCGCCGCCCGCCGAGGGCGCCCAGCTCAAGGTGAACATGGTCCTCACCCGGCTGCCCAGGCTCCGTGACCGGTCCGTCGACCCCCGCGAGGCGTTCGCCGGCACCTTCCACATCGCCGAGGGCTACCGGCAGCTGGCGACCGCGTACGCCGAGGCCGCGAGCGGCCGGCTGCCCGCCGCCCCGCCCTCCGAGATCTACTGCCACACCCTGACGGACCCGAGCATCCTCGGTCCCGAAGCCGCCGCCCGCGGCTACCAGACCCTCACCCTGTTCGGACTCCACGCGCCCGCCCGGCTGTTCGCGGCCGACCCCGACGGCGCCCGCGAGGCGCTCCTGAAGGCCACCCTCGACCAGCTCGACGCCTGCCTCGACGAACCGATCGCCGACTGCCTGGCCCGCGACGCCGACGGGCGCCCCTGCGTCGAGGCGAAGAGCCCCCTGGACCTCGAACGGGAGCTGCGACTGCCCGGCGGGCACATCTTCCACCGCGATCTCTCCTTCCCGTACGGGACCGAGGACGGCGGGCGCTGGGGCGTCGAGACGTCGCACGCCAACGTCCTGCTGTGCGGCGCGGGAGCGGTCCGCGGCGGTGGGGTGAGCGGGGTGCCCGGGCACAACGCGGCGATGGCGGTGCTGGAAGGCGACCGCGAGCACCGCCGGCCCCGGGGATGACGGCGGGCCCTGAGGGTGACGGCGGGATGCGAGGTTGACGCCGGGTGGGCTCCCACCGGCGGCGTGAAGCTGATCTGCGAGTGCGCTTAAGAAATCCTCGATGGACCATGGGCCCCAGGTACGAAAGATTTGTTTCAGGGATCTTGGGTGCTTCGCCGCGCCCGGACCCGGCACATCACAGGACGCGTACGTCGGGAGCCGTTACATTGAAGGCGCTGGTCAAGCAGAAGGCAGAGCCGGGACTCTGGCTCATGGACGTTCCCGAGCCCGAGATCGGTCCGGGTGACGTGCTCATCAAGGTCAAGCGGACCGGTATCTGCGGGACCGACCTGCACATCCGCTCCTGGGACGGCTGGGCGCAGAAGACCATCGCCACGCCGCTGACCCTCGGGCACGAGTTCGTCGGCGAGGTCGTCGAGACCGGCCGCGACGTCGCGGACATCGAGGTCGGCGACCTGGTGAGCGGGGAGGGCCACCTGGTCTGCGGCAAGTGCCGCAACTGTCTGGCCGGCCGCCGGCACCTGTGCCGCGCCACCGTCGGCCTGGGTGTCGGACGTGACGGCGCCTTCGCCGAGTACGTCGCCCTGCCCGCGTCCAACGTCTGGGTGCACCGTGTCGACGTCGACCTCGACGTCGCCGCGATCTTCGACCCCTTCGGCAACGCCGTGCACACCGCGCTGTCCTTCCCGCTCGTCGGCGAGGACGTCCTGGTCACCGGTGCGGGCCCGATCGGCATCATGGCCGCCGCGGTCGCCAAGCACGCCGGCGCGCGCCACGTCGTCATCACCGACGTCAGCGAGGAGCGCCTCGCCCTGGCCCGCAAGACGGGCGTCTCGCTGGCCCTGAACGTCGCCGAGCAGAGCATCGCCGACGGCCAGCGCACCCTCGGTCTGAAGGAGGGCTTCGACGTCGGTCTGGAGATGTCCGGCAACCCGCGCGCGATGCGCGACATGGTCGCCAACATGACCAACGGCGGCAAGATCGCCATGCTCGGCCTGCCCAGCGAGGACTTCTCCGTCGACTGGGCGAAGATCGTCACGTCCATGATCACCATCAAGGGGATCTACGGCCGCGAGATGTTCGAGACCTGGTACGCCATGTCCGTGCTCCTGGAGGGCGGCCTCGACCTCGCCCCCGTGATCACCGGCCGCTACGCGTACACCGACTTCGAGGCCGCCTTCGACGACGCCGCCTCCGGCAAGGGCGGCAAGATCATCCTCGACTGGACCGTCTGAGACCGGACCGTCCGACACCGGACGGGCTGCCCTCGGACCGTCCGCCTCCGGACCGTCCGCCCCGGACCGAAGACCTTCTGTAGACCTTCAGGAGCTGCACTCCATGTTCGATTCCGTACGCGACGACCTCCTCGCCACCCTCGAGGAGATCAAGCAGGCCGGCCTCCACAAGCCCGAGCGGGTCATCGGCACCCCCCAGAACGCGACCGTCGCGGTCACCTCGGGCGGCCGCCCCGGCGAGGTGCTCAACTTCTGCGCCAACAACTACCTGGGCCTCGCCGACCACCCCGAGGTGATCGCCGCCGCCCACGAGGCGCTCGACCGCTGGGGCTACGGCATGGCCTCCGTCCGCTTCATCTGCGGCACCCAGGAGGTCCACAAGGAGCTGGAGGCGCGCCTGTCCTCCTTCCTCGGCCAGGAGGACACGATCCTCTACTCCTCCTGCTTCGACGCCAACGGCGGCGTCTTCGAGACGATCCTCGGCCCCGAGGACGCCGTCATCTCCGACGCCCTCAACCACGCCTCGATCATCGACGGCATCCGCCTCTCCAAGGCCCGCCGCTTCCGCTACGCCAACCGCGACATGGCCGACCTGGAGCAGCAGCTCAAGGCGGCGGACGAGGGCGGCGCGCGGCGCAAGCTGATCGTCACCGACGGCGTGTTCTCCATGGACGGCTACGTCGCGCCGCTCGACGAGATCTGCGACCTGGCCGACCGTTACGACGCCATGGTCATGGTCGACGACTCGCACGCCGTGGGCTTCGTCGGCCCCGGCGGGCGCGGCACCCCCGAGCTGCACGGCGTGATGGACCGCGTCGACATCATCACCGGCACCCTCGGCAAGGCCCTCGGCGGCGCCTCCGGCGGCTATGTCGCGGCCCGCGCCGAGATCGTCGCCCTGCTGCGCCAGCGCTCGCGCCCGTACCTGTTCTCCAACACCCTGGCCCCGGTCATCGCGGCCGCCTCCCTCAAGGTCCTCGACCTGCTGGAGTCCGCCGGCGACCTGCGTGAGCGCCTCAACGCCAACACGGCGCTGTTCCGCTCCCGTATGACCGAGGCGGGCTTCGACATCCTCCCCGGCGACCACGCCATCGCCCCCGTCATGATCGGCGACGCCGCCGAGGCGGGACGGATGGCCGAGCTCCTCCTGGAGCGCGGCGTGTACGTGATCGGCTTCTCGTACCCGGTCGTGCCGCAGGGCAAGGCCCGCATCCGCGTGCAGCTGTCGGCCGCCCACTCCACGGACGACGTGCACCGCGCGGTGGACGCGTTCGTCGAGGCCCGGGACGCCCTGCGAAACTAGGGGCATGATCGAAGCGCGGCGGCTGCACATTCTCCGGGCGGTGGCCGACCACCGTACCGTCACGGCGGCTGCCGCCGCGCTCTATCTCACGCCCTCCGCGGTCTCCCAGCAGCTCGCCGCCCTGGAGCAGGAGACCGGCCACCGGCTGGTCGACCGCAACGCCCGGGGCACCCGGCTCACCCCGGCCGGCGAGATCCTGCTGAGCCACGCCAACGCCGTCCTGGCCCAGCTGGAACGGGCCGAGGCCGAGCTCGCCGCGTACGGGTCGGGCGAGGCCGGTACGGTGACGGTGGCCGCGTTCGCCACCGGCATCGGCCTGGTCGTCGCCCCGGCGATCGGCTCCCTCGCCCGCAGCTCGCCCGGTATCCGGGTCCGGGTCCAGGACGCCGAGGGCGACGAGAGCCTGCTGATGGTCCTGGACCGGCAGGTCGACGTGGCGGTCGCCGTCGAGTACCGCGGGGCGCCCGGCGAGGACGACGCCCGCCTCACCCGCGTACCGCTCTACGCGGAGCCGTTCGACGTGGTGCTCCCGCCGGACCACGCGTTCGCGGACCGCGAGCGGATCTCCCTCGGCGACCTGGCGAAGGACTCCTGGATCGGCCAGTCCGCCGGCAACCCCTGCCATGACGTCACCGTCCTGGCCTGCGAATACGCCGGTTTCGCCCCGGTCTCCTCGCATGTCTCCGACGACTTCCGCGCCGTCGTCGCGCTCGCCGCGGCGGGTGCGGGCGTGGCCCTGGTCCCCCGCTCGGCCCTCCGCGGCACCGACCTCAGCGGCGTCGTCGTCCGCCCGGTCGACGGGGTGGCCCCCACCCGCCGCGTCTTCGGCGCCGTCCGCCGCGGCGCGGAGGACCACCCCCTGATCCGCCCCGTCCTCGCCGCCCTGCAAGAGGCGGCGAGGCGGCCGTAGGGCGGGTCCGGGCAGGCCCTAGTTCAGGAGCGTCGCTCCGGCCCAGTCGGCGTGGTCGCTGTTGATGCCGTCTCCGGCGTCGGTGACCTTGAGGGTGAGCGTGGTGACTCCGGTGACGTCCACGTCGACGGCGGCGGTCGCGCTGGTCGGGGTCATCGGGGTGGGGGATTCGTAGAGCTTGGTGCCGTCGCCCCAGACCTCGAACTTCACGGTGGCGTTCGCGGTCACCTCGTCGTCGACGCCGAGGTCGGACTGGAAGCGGGTGTAGCCGCCGTCGAGGGCGTAGGTGACGGTGGAGTCGGCGTGGGTGCCGATGCCCTTGGTGTAGGTGGTGCCGTTCAGCGTGAGGGTGTTGCCCCCGACGCTCTTGTCCTTGTGGACGGTGCCCCAGCCGATCACGGGGGTGCCCGTCCAGTTCAGGTCGGCGAGCGCCGTCCGCGTCTGCGGGCGGGTGACCAGCTTGGCTCCGGCCCAGTCGGCGTGGTCGCTGTTGATGCCGTCTCCGGCGTCGGTGACCTTGAGGGTGAGCGTGGTGACTGCGGTGACGTCCACGTCGACGGCGGCGGTCGCGCTGGTCGGGGTCATCGGGGTGGGGGATTCGTAGAGCTTGGTGCCGTCGCCCCAGACCTCGAACTTCACGGTGGCGTTGGCCGTCACCTCGTCGTCGACGCCGAGGTCGGACTGGAAGCGGGTGTAGCCGCCGTCGAGGGCGTAGGTGACGGTGGAGTTGGCGTGGGTGCCGATGCCCTTGGCGTACGCCGTGCCGTTGAGTCTGATCGGGGCGCCGTCGACGCTCCGGTCCTTGGTGACGCTGCCGAAGTCGCTCCGGGCGCTGCTCCAGGTGAGCGCGCTCAGGTCGACCTGCCGGCCGTCGCCGCCGGTGGAGGTGGTGACGGCGTTGCTCGCGCCGGAGACGTTCCCGGCGGCGTCGACCGCCTTCACCGTGAAGGTGTACGACGTCCACGGCGTCAGGCCGGTGGCCGTGAAGCGGGTGGCCGCACCGGTCGTCGTGCCGACGAGCGTGGTGCCGCGGTAGACCTGGTAGCCGGTCACGCCGACGTTGTCGTCGGACGCCGTCCAGGCCAGGTCCACGCTGCCGGAGGTCGCACCGCTCGCCGCGAGGGCGGTCGGCGCGGTGGGCGCGATGGTGTCGCCCGTGGGGGTCCCGGCGGTCGCGGTCACGGTCGCGCCTGCGGTCACCGGCACCGTCACGTACGAGACGGTCTTGCCGTACAGCGACTTGGTCCGCGCCGGGTACGGGGTGCCGTTCACGGTGATCGTGCCGTGGGTGCCGTAGAACTGGGCCTCCCAGTTCACGGTGGCACCGGAGTTGTTGGTGAGCTTCGACGCCGTCGTGCCGGTGTGCTGGAGGTTCAGGTCGTTGTCACCGACCTTCAGGTGGTCGATCTCCACCCACGGGGTCTCGGACGTCAGCCGCGACACGGTGGCGACCTTGTCGTTCGGGGCGTCGGGCTGCACGCCCATCATGCCGTCGATCGTGTTGCTCACCGCGAGGAAGGAGATCTCGGGGTACGTGTTCTTGTCGGCCATGAGCTTCTTGAGCCAGGCCCAGCCCTCCGCCGTGCGGTTGTACTGGTAGTACATCTCGGGCAGGTACGAGGTCGCCTCGACGTTCAGGTTGTCGTCGTTCGCGGCGACGAAGTCCAGATAGCCCTCGGTCCGGGGGCCGTGGTCGCCCAGCCCGGTCAGCATCATCAGGAAGCTGGCCTCGTGGCCCCAGCTGCTGTAGCCGGTGCCGGCGGCGTCCTTGCCGCGGACGTACCGGTTGTTCGCCGCGTCCCACCAGTTGCTCTCGAAGTGGTCGCGGACCCGCTGGGCGCGCGCCGCCCACGTGGTGCTGCCGGTGTTGTCGCCCTTGGCCTTGAGAATGGCCGAGTACGCCAGCATCGACTGGTACTGGTAGCCGAGGGAGTCGGCGGCCGAGACCAGGTTCTCGTTCGGGAACTCGAAGTAGGTGGCCGTGTACTCGCCCGGCTGCTTCCGCGAGACCGGCTGCTCCGCCCGCGGGTCGGCGTCGTTCCACTTGACCTCGTGGCCGGAGAGGAACGTCCCCATCGTCGAGTCGTAGAACTTCGACAGGTCGGGGTCGTTGAGCCAGGCGGGGTCGCCGGTCCACTGGTACTGCTTGTAGGCCTTCGTCATCAGGTTGAAGGGCGAGGGCAGTTCGCGGAAGCCGGTGCCGTCGATGTAGTACATGGCGCCGTACGAGCTGTGCGCCCACAGCGGCCAGCCGTTCTGCCCCGGGTCGTCGGCGTCGCCGGCGAAGGTCTTCATCATGCGGAAGGTCTGCGCGTCCAGGCCGACGGCGTGCGCGCCGTCCGACTGGTGGGAGATGTCGCGGTTGTAGTACGACTCGCGGTTGGTGTACGCGCCCCAGTAGCCGGGCTCGACCGTCGGGTGCGCCGCGTTCTTGAGCCGCCACCACTCCGGCTCGTGGCCCATCATCGGGTTGCCCGGGTAGAACGTCATGGCGAGCGCCCGGTTCTTGCCCCAGTCGAAGCCGGCGTTCAGGGCCGCGTTCGGGGACTTGATGCTCAGGGTGCTGGTCGGCGCCCCCACGTGCTCCTGGATCGTGATCCGGTCGATCCGCGGGACCTCGCCCGTCGAGGTGGCGGTCAGCTCGATGACGTCACCGGGCTTGAGCTGCACCTTGCTCGACGTACGGGTGTCGATGTCGACCGGGTCGGTGTAGTCGCGTCCGTAGCGGCGTGAAGTGCCCCAGGAATCCACGGCGGTGGAGTTCACGGTGATCTTGTACGTCACGCCGTTCTCGGTCATGCCGTTGTAGCGCGTGATGAGGTCGTACGTCCCGGCGGTGCCGGAGAAGGTGGTCCGGGCGGTGCTCGTCTGGCCCGCCGCGCCCCGGACGTAGGTGACGTTGTCGACCGTCGTCCCGTTCCAGGTGTGGTTCACGGTGTCCGTCGCGAAGTTGGTCAGCGACATGTTCTCGGCTTCGATCACGTACGGGCCCGCCGCCGCACCGGCGGTAGTGGCGGCCATCGCCGGCGAGGGGCCGGGGAGGGCGAACGCGGTGCCGACCACTGCGAGCACAGCGGTCATCGCACAGGCAGAACGACGCATTTGCGGTCGATCCCTTCAGGTGGGGGTCCCTCCGGAGAGAGTGAGCTGAGGGTGCGCTCTGTTCAACTGTGTTGAATATTGAGACTTTCGGTTGAGCCGCTGTCAATACTTCGCGCTCACGTCGCTCACGCCAGGCGTGCATACGGGCGTGGGGGAGGCGGGGGCGGGGTGGCGAGGGGCAGGGGGTGCCGTAGTCGTGGCGCGAGACCCCGGCAGATTCGTGAAGTAGCAGGTCAACTGCCCAATGAGGCAAGGTCCTCGACGCCTCCCCAGGTGGGGGAGGCGGAGATTCCGGGCGCCCGGGCGGCGTGTGGCATCGCCGGGTCGCCCGTCGACTTTCCATCAGAGATTGACGTGCCTTCAGAAAGTCTTCACCGTGGTATTGCATGCCTATGGCGAGTGCCAGTAGGGTCCCGACCCGGAAGGGCTAGGTGAAACGCACAAGAGTGAACAACGTGCGGGGGGTCAGACGGCGTCCTTGGACACCGGCTGCTCCGGAGCGACGGCCGGGGCGGCGGCCCGCAGCGCCGCTTCGACCCGGCGGTTGCTGGTCATGGACGCCGTGACGGCCGTCATCGCCAGGAGGAGGCCGGCGGCGGCGTAGAGCGGGGTGCGGATGTCGTACGCGGTGGCCAGCCAGCCGCCGAGGAAGGCCCCTACGGGGGCGGCGCACATGGCCAGCATGCGGGAGGTGGAGGCGACCCGGCCCATGAGGTGGGCGGGGACGATCGCCTGCCGGAGCGAGGGGGCGAGCACCATCGTGGCGCCCATTCCGGCCCCGCAGACGGCGAGCGCGAAGCCGGCGACGTACGGATCGGAGGCGGTTGCAAGGCCCAGGATGGCGAGTCCCTCGACAGCGGCCGTGCAGGTCAGCGCGGTGCCGGTGCCGAGCCGTCGGCCGAGACGGGAGGCGATCCCCGCACCGAGCAGACCGCCGGTGGCCTCCGCCGTGAGGAGCAGGCCGAAGCCGAAGGTGTCGATGCCGAGGCGGTCGTGCGCGAAGAGGGCGAGGACGGTCTCCACGGCGAGGAAGGCGATGTTCCCGACCGCCGGGCGGAGCGCGAGCCCGAGCAGCAGCCGGTTCTCGAAGACGTACGAGGCACCCGCCCGCGCCTGCCGCAGCAGCGACTCCCGGGCCTCCGGCACGGGCCGGGGCGTGGCGGGCAGCGTCCGTACGAGCAGGGCCGAGACCGCGAACGACACCGCGTCGGCGACCAGCGGAACAGCCCGCCCGAGCGCGAGCAGCGCACTGCCCGCGGGCGGCCCCGCGAAACCGGACATGGCGGTCTGGGCGCCACGCAGACGGGAGTTGGCGCGCTCCAGGAGCGCGGGATCGCGGTGGAGCAGGTCCGGCAGGTAGGCCGTGGCGGCCGTGTCGAAGAAGAGTCCGCCCACTCCGAGCAGGAAGGCGACGGCCGCGAGCAGCGGAATGCTCAGCACGTCGAGCACGGCCGCCGCCGCGGGTATCGCGAGCAGCGCCGCACGCGCCGCGTCCGCGACCCACATCGTGCGCCGGCGGTCCCAGCGGTCCACCAGCGCACCGCCGAGCACCCCGAAGAGCAGCCATGGCAGCGTCCCCGCGGCCGTGACGACGGCGAGCGCCATCGGATCCCGCGTCAACGTCAGCGCGATCAGCGGCAGCGCGGCATGTGACACCCCGTCACCGAGCGAGGACACCGTCTGTGCGGTCCACAGCCGCCCGAACCCGGCCGGCAGCTTTCTGTTTCCCTCGTTCACTTGGAGCCCCCGTCCGTCTCCTGGCGCGGCGCCGGCCGGAACAGCGCGAAGGCGAGCGACACGTCCGGCAGCGACGGATCGGACAGCTCCCGGTACTCGATCGCCAGAGCCTCCAACCGCGCCCCCAGCTCCGCGAACTGCTCCTCGGTGAGCCGCAGGTGCATCATCCCGACATGTCGCTCGCCATCCGCCGGCGACGCCTCCAGGTCCGCCACCACATGGCGCATCAGCACATCCGGCCCTCCCTCACCCGGCTCCGGCAGGACGACCGACCGCGCGGCCATGGCGTAGTACCGCTCGGTGACCCCCCGCACCTTCCGCGTCCGCACCACCTTCACCAGCCCGGCCCGCTCCAGCAGCCGCACGTGATAGCTGGAACTCCCCTTCGCGAGGCCGACGCGCTCGGCGATCTGCGTGATCGTGGCCGGCTCGAAGCGGAGCACGGCCATGATCCGGTGACGCGTGAGATTGGAGACGGCACGCAACTGCTCGTCCGTGGTGACGTGAAACGTCTCGGGAAGATCATCGGTAGGCATGCGAGCAATGGTCAATGATTCTTGACCATTGCGCAATGGGAAATCGCTCGGAGGTTCAGGATGTCGACGGAACAGGTCGCGGACAGGTCGCGGACAGGCCGCGGGTCTGTCCTAGTCCTCCGCCCTCACCCACCCCGACGCCTCGATCCGCGCCCCGTCAGCGGGCCGGGCCTCGTCGAACAGGGGGTGGCCCTCGGGGGACAGGACGCGCAGGGCGTCCACGTACACGCCGCGGCCGACGTAGCGGCGGTCGGTCGTGCAGCGCCAGCGCAGGCGGGTGGAGGGGGTGGCGGTGGCGGGGAGGTCCGCCGTGACGGTGTGCCAGGTGCGGCCGGACCAGCCGGTCGCCGTGCCCGTGGGGTGGGGGCCGGGGGTCGCGCCCGTGACCGTGAAGGGCAGCGGGTGCCAGGTCGTGCCGCCGTCCGGGGAGTGCTCCAGGTGGGCGGCGTCCGTGCCGGGCTCGGTGTCCCACCACAGCGCGCAGGTGAGGCGCGCGGCGCCGGGGAGGGCGGGCAGGGTGAGGGTGGCGGTGGTGTCGTTCGCCATGCCGGAGAACCAGGCCGTGCGCCCGCGCGCCGGGCGGACCGGTACGGCGCGGGCCAGGTGGTCGGCGGCGGCGACGCGCGGGGCGGAGCCGGAGCGCCAGGTGCGCACGGGGTGGACGGAGTTGCCGAGGACGACGAGGAAGGCGTCCGTGGTGGGGTCCAGGACCAGACTGGTGCCGGTGAAGCCGGTGTGGCCCGCGGTGCGCGGGGTGGCCATGGCGCCCATGTACCAGTGCTGGTAGAGCTCGAAGCCCAGGCCGTGCTCGTCGCCGGGGAACGCGGTGTTGAAGTCGGTGAACATCAGCTCCACCGAGGCGGGGGAGAGGATCCGGGCGTCGCCGTACGCCCCGCCGTTGAGCAGGGTGCGCGCGAGGACGGCGAGGTCCCAGGCGGTGGAGAACACCCCGGCGTGCCCGGCGACGCCGCCCATGCCGTACGCGTTCTCGTCGTGGACCTCGCCCCACACCATCCCCCGGTCGAGCCCGGACCAGGGCGCCCGGGCGTCCTCCGTGGCGGCGATCGAGGGGCGCCAGGAGAGCGGGGGATTGAAACGTGTGCGGTGCATCCCGAGCGGAGCGGTGATCTCGATTCGGAGCAGTGCGTCAAGAGGGTGACCGGTGATCTCCTCCAGGATCAGCTGGAGCGTGATCAGGTTGAGGTCGGAGTAGAGGTAGACCGTCCCCGGCGGGTTCGCCGGCACCTCGTTCCACAGCAGCCGCAGGCGCCCCTCCCGCGTCGGCTCCTTGTAGAGCGGGATCCAGGCCCGGAACCCCGAGGTGTGCGTGAGCAGCTGACGGACCGTGACCTCCCGCTTGCCGCCGCCCCCGAACTCCGGGAGGTACGCCGTGACCCGCTCCTCCAGGACCAGTGCGCCCCGCTCGATCTGCTGCACCGCGAGCAGCGAGGTGAACAGCTTGGAGACCGAGGCCAGGTCGAAGACGGTGTCCTCGGACATCGGGATCTGCCGGTCGGCCGGCAGCTCGACGCCGGTGTCGGTCTTCTCGTCGTACGCCGCGTAGCGCACGGCCATGCCGATCGGACGGTGCAGCGCGACCGTCCCGCCGCGCCCCGCGAGCAGCACCGCGCCCGCGTACCACGGGCGCCGTGGCGAGGGGCGCAGGAAGGACTCGGCGTCGGTGACGAGCCGGTCCAGGTGCTCGGGGAGCAGCCCGGCGCGCTCGGCGGAACCGTGCCGCAGGGTGGTGCGCCGGGCGAGCCCGGACGCGGGACCCGCGCCGCCGGACCCCGGCCCGGACCCCGGACCCGGCTCGGGTGCGGCCGAGGCCCCCGGCACCGTACCGATCATCAGCGCACCTCCCAGGGCGAGAGCGCGGCCGCCGAACGCGCGACGACTCGGACCCCGGCTCCCGTTTCGCGACGGCTCCGTCATGCCCACCCTCTCCCACCGCTTCCTGAAAGAAAACTTCGCGACTCCGGCAAGATCTGAAACTTTCTTACCGGAGGGGCGCGTGTCGGGGGAAGCGTGCCGCGCGCCAAGAAATCTGACACTGCATCAGAAAATCTCTTCCCTCGGCGGGACCGCTGCGGCATCCTGCCGCCCATGAAGACGGAGCTGAGTCGCACACTGGGGATCGAGCACGCCATCTTCGGCTTCACGCCCTTCCCCGCGGTGGCCGCCGCCATCACCAGAGCCGGCGGATTCGGCGTCCTCGGCGCGGTCCGCTACACCGCCCCCGAAGACCTCGCCCGCGACCTCGACTGGATGCAGGAGCACACCGACGGGCTGCCCTACGGCCTCGACGTCGTGATGCCCGCGAAGAAGGTCGACGGGGTCAGCGAGGCCGACGTCGAGGCGATGATCCCGGAGGGGCACCGGGCGTTCGTCCGCGACACCCTCGCCAAGCACGGCGTCCCCGAACTCGCCGAGGGCGAGGCCTCCGGCTGGCGCATCACCGGCTGGATGGAGCAGGTCGCCCGCAGCCAGCTCGACGTCGCCTTCGACTACCCCATCAAACTGCTGGCCAACGCCCTCGGCTCGCCCCCGACCGACGTCGTCGAGCGCGCCCACGCCCACGGCGTCCTCGTCGCCGCCCTCGCCGGCAGCGCCCGGCACGCCCGCCACCACGCCGAGGCCGGCATCGACGTCGTCGTCGCCCAGGGCTACGAGGCCGGCGGCCACACCGGCGAGATCGCCTCCATGGTCCTCACCCCCGAGGTCGTCGAGGCCGTCGCCCCGCTGCCCGTCCTCGCCGCCGGCGGCATCGGCAGCGGCGAGCAGATCGCCGCCGGGCTCGCCCTCGGCGCCCAGGGCGTCTGGCTCGGCTCCCTCTGGCTCACCACCACCGAGGCCGAGATGCACTCCCGCGCCCTCACCGCCAAGCTGCTCGCCGCCGGCTCGGGCGACACCGTCCGCTCCCGCGCCCTGACCGGCAAGCCCGCCCGCCAGCTCCGTACCGAATGGACCGACGCCTGGGACGACCCGGCCGGACCCGGCACGCTGCCCATGCCGCTCCAGGGTCTCCTCGTCGCCGAGGCCGTCTCCCGTATCCAGAAGTACGAGGTGGCGCCGCTGCTCGGCACACCCGTCGGCCAGATCGTCGGCCGGATGAACTCCGAGCGCAGCGTCCAGCAGGTCTTCGACGAGCTGACCAGCGGCTTCGAGAAGGCCATCGACCGGATCAACCGCATCGCGGGAAGGAGCACGCAGTGACGGAGGAATCGGGGTCCCCCCGGACGAAGTCTGGGGGAGGTTTCTGGTCCCAGGCCGCCGCCGATCCCGGCCGCACGGTCCTGGTCGCCCCCGACGGCGAGGAGTGGACCGCGGGCCGTCTGCTCGCCGACGCCAACCGGCTCGTCCACGGCCTGCGCGCGGCCGGGATGGAGCGCGGCGACGCCTTCGCCGTGGTCCTGCCCAACGGGGTCCCCTTCCTCACGGCCTACCTCGCCGCCGCCCAGGCGGGCTTCTACCTCGTCCCGGTCAACCACCACCTGGTCGGCCCCGAGATCGCCTGGATCGTCTCCGACTCCGGCGCCAAGGTCCTCATCGCCCACGAGCGCTTCGCCGACGCCGCCGCCCAGGCCGCCGACGAGGCGGAACTGCCGGCGAGCCACCGGTACGCCGTCGGCGCCCTGCCCGGCTTCCGCCCGTACGCCGAACTCCTCGACGGGCAGCCGGAGTCGGCGCCCGCCGACCGCACCCTCGGCTGGGTGATGAACTACACCTCGGGCACCACCGGGCGGCCCCGCGGCATCCGCCGCCCGCTGCCCGGCAAGCTGCCCGAGGAGACCTACCTCGGCGGCTTCCTCGGCATCTTCGGCATCCGGCCCTTCGACGGGAACGTCCACCTGGTCTGCTCGCCGCTCTACCACACGGCCGTGCTCCAGTTCGCGGGCGCCGCCCTGCACATCGGGCACCCGCTCGTCCTCATGGACAAGTGGACCCCCGAGGAGATGCTGCGGCTCATCGACGCCCACCGCTGCACCCACACCCACATGGTGCCCACCCAGTTCCACCGGCTCCTCGCCCTGCCCGAGGAGACCAGGAACCGCTACGACGTCTCCTCCATGCGGCACGCCATCCACGGCGCCGCACCCTGCCCCGACCACGTCAAGCGGGCGATGATCGAGTGGTGGGGCCACTGCGTCGAGGAGTACTACGCGGCCAGCGAGGGCGGCGGCGCCTTCGCCACCGCCGAGGACTGGCTCAAGAAGCCCGGCACCGTCGGGCGCGCCTGGCCCATCAGCGAGCTCGCCGTCTTCGACGACGACGGCGAGCGGCTGCCGCCCGGGCAGCTCGGCACCGTGTACATGAAGATGAGCACCGGCGCCTTCCGCTACCACGGCGACGAGGCCAAGACGAAGTCGAGCCGCATCGGGGACTTCTTCACGGTGGGCGACCTCGGCGTCCTCGACGAGGACGGCTACCTCTTCCTCCGCGACCGCAAGATCGACATGATCATCTCGGGCGGCGTGAACATCTACCCCGCCGAGATCGAGGCCGCGCTCCTCGCCCACCCGGCCGTCGCCGACGCCGCCGCCTTCGGCATCCCGCACGCCGACTGGGGCGAGGAGGTCAAGGCGGTCGTCGAGGCGGCCGAGGGTCACGAGCCGGGACCGGAGCTCGCCGCCGCGATCCTGGCCCACTGCGAGACCCGTCTCGCCGGATATAAACGTCCCAAGTCCGTGGACTTCATCACGGTCATGCCCCGCGATCCCAACGGCAAGCTGTACAAGCGCCGACTTCGCGATCCGTACTGGGAGGGCCACGACCGCGCGCTCTGACGGACCTTGACCTTCCGTCAGGTAGGCGAGCGGGTGTGCGAGCACGCGGCGCACGGAGGAC
This sequence comes from Streptomyces sp. NPDC023157, assembly GCF_055560575.1. Lineage (NCBI taxonomy): Bacteria > Bacillati > Actinomycetota > Actinomycetes > Kitasatosporales > Streptomycetaceae > Streptomyces > Streptomyces sp. NPDC023157. Next base: position 174,109 of record NZ_JBVHIL010000003.1, on the reverse strand, counting down.
GGATCCTCCCTTTATGGCAGGATTCAGGGCATGAGTTCGAGTACCGCAGGACTGACACGACAGTGGACCACGTGGGGCCCCGTGGTCGCCGCGGTGGGGCTCGCCCTCGGCTGGGGGCGTGACCTACCGGGCTTCGCGGTGGCGCTCATCGTCCTCTGCCTCTTCGCCGCCGTCCTCTCGGCCGTCCACCACGCCGAGGTCATCGCCCACCGCGTCGGCGAACCCTACGGCTCCCTCGTGCTCGCCGTCGCCGTCACGGTCATCGAGGTCGGACTGATCGTCATGCTGATGATCGGCGGCGGCGACAAGGCGACCAGCTACGCCCGGGACACCGTCTTCGCCGCCGTCATGATCACCTGCAACGGCATCGTCGGCCTCTCCCTGCTCGTCGGCGCGCTGCGGAATCGGACCGCCGTCTTCAACGCGGAGGGATCCGGCGGCGAGCTCGCCATCGTCTGCACCCTCGCGACCATGACCCTGGTCCTGCCCACGTTCACCACCAGCCACCCCGGCCCCGAGTTCTCCGCCGCCCAGCTCGCCTTCGCCGCCGTCTCCTCGCTCCTCCTGTACGGCGTGTTCGTCGCCGTCCAGACGGTCCGGCACCGCGACTACTTCCTGCCCGTGCCACGGCCGGGCACCGGCGGCAAGCAGTCGGAGGACGAGCACGCCGACCCGCCGACCTCCCGCCAGACCTGGTTCAGCCTCGGCATGCTCGTCGTCGCCCTCGTCGCCGTCGTCGGCAACGCCAAGCTGGTCTCGCCCACCATCGAGGACGGCGTCGAGTCCGCGGGCCTGCCCAAGGCCGTCGTCGGAGTCGTCATCGCCCTCATGGTCCTGCTGCCCGAGACGCTGGCCGCCGTGCGCGCGGCGAGCCGGGACCGGATGCAGACCAGCATGAACCTGGCCTACGGCTCGGCCATCGCCAGCATCGGCCTCACGATCCCCGCGATCGCGCTCGCCTCCGTCTGGCTGAAGGGGCCCCTGATCCTCGGCCTGGGGCCCCTCCACATGGTGCTGCTGGCGCTCACCGCCGTGGTCAGCGCCCTGACCGTGGTCCCGGGACGCGCCACGCTGCTCCAGGGCAGCGTCCATCTCTCGATCTTCGCCGGCTTCGTGTTCCTGTCGTTCAGCCCCTGACGACCACGATCCTCAGCTCCGGCGAGCGCAGGATGTCCTTCTCGCAGAACCGGGAGGTCACCCAGCGCTCGCCGGAGTACAGCGCCGTCTGGTCGCTGTAGTGCGGCGAGAGCGGGTTGGAGGACTGGGAGTACGTCAGGAGGGTGCGGGCCACCGGGCACCGCCCGCCGTCCCAGCCCACCGCCTGCACATGGCTGGTGCCGTGCGCGACCTCCGTGTAGCCGCCGCCCGCCGGATTCCACACGGGCTCCGTCTTGTTCCAGACGCCCAGCGCCTCCGTGCCGCCGCCCACCGGGACGCGCACCCCGTTCCGTACCACGAACTGGTGCTGCCCCAGCGGCGCGTCCAGCGCGATCCCCGCCGCCCGCAGCTCGGCCACGGCGTCCTTGAGGGCCTTGGCGAAGCCGGGCGCGTCCGTGTTCACGGTGTTCGGGGTGCGGACCGGGTCGGCCGCCGAGAACGGCACCTTCCACTGCTCGGCCTGCGGCGTCGTGGCCGTGAACCTGCGCCAGAACCGGTCGAAGAGCAGCGCTCCCCGGCTCCCGGCGTCCATCGTCCGGTCCCAGGCGCCCAGCGCCCGGCACACCTCCGGACCGTCGGAATCGGCGGCGAGGGCCGCCGCGCAGGCCCGGGCCGTGTCGGCAGCCGCCAGATCGCCGGCGGGCGCCCGGTCGGCGAACTGCTGGCGCTGCAGATCGGCCACCGTCAGACGGCCGCGCTCCGCCATCGCCGCCACGTCCTCGACGGCGCCACGGGTGCGCAGCGAGCGCGGCGTCCCGACGGTGCCGAAGATCCGCTCGTAGCCGGTGACCGGGCGCTCGGCGTTGGCCAGCCAGGCGCTGTCGTTGGAGTTCTCCACGTACGGGGCGTCCCGCAGCACCGGCATCCGCGCGGGCCCGAAGACCCCCGGCTGCACCGCGTCCGGGTCCGAGCCGAGCGCGCAGTCGCCCCGCGCACCGTCCAGCACCGCCACGCCGGAGGCCGGGTAGGTGGCGCGGCCGAGCGGGGTGGAGCAGCGCTGCGCCAGCTCGTCGGTGATGCGCGGCAGCAGCTGCGCCTGGGTGAACAGCGTGTGGCCCGAGGAGTCGGCGGCGATCGTGTTCACCCAGGGCAGGCCCTGGGTGCGCCGCAGCGTGTCGACGAGGCCCTGCGTCGAACGGGACCGGGCGAAGCCGAGCGCCGTGTCGGAGGCCCGCAGGTTGGCCGCGTTGGGGTCGTTCAGGGCGAAGGCCGTCGTCGCGGTCCAGGGCAGCGGCAGCTGCGGCCCGAGCCCGGACACCACCGGCCCGTACCGGGTCCACCACTGAGTACGGGTGACCGGGGCGCCGTCCTTGACCGCGACCGTGACCGTGCGCGGGGTCATCCGCTCCGGCCTGCCGTCCACCAGGTACGCGGTGGGGTCGGCCGGGTCGAGGGTGAGCTGGTGCAGGCTGAGCGGGACGCCCGTGGCGACGGTGTGGCTCCAGGCCACCTTGTCGTTGAAGCCGATACTGACGGGGACGGTGCCGAGCAGGGACGCGCCGGAGACGTTCAGCTCGCCGGGGATCGTCTGCTGGGACTGCCAGAAGCGCCGGCCGCCCTGCCACGGGTAGTGCGGATTGCCGAGCAGCAGCCCGCGCCCGTTCGCCGTGGCCGAGCCCTGGAAGGCGACGGCGTTCGAGCCCATCGTGGCGTTCTCGGCCGCGAACAGCGCCCGCGCCGCCTCGGCCGTACGGTCCGGGTCCGGGGTCTCGGGGACAGCGGCGGCCCGGGCGGCGGAGGGCCCGCCGGCGGCGGGCGCCCCGGGGGCGGCGGGGGGCCGGGCGGCGGTGATGCCGTCCGCGCCACGGCCCTGGCCGCCGAGGACGGAGACCGCCCAGCCGCGCCGCGCCACGTCGAGCTCGGTGACCGGCCGGACCCACGCGGCCCCGGCGCAGGCCGGGTCGGTGACGCGGTTCTTCCGCAGCCACGCGTTGTACCCGGCCGCCCAGCCGCGCATCAGCTCCCTGGACGGGCGGCTGGGACCGGCCGGCGCGGGCGTGGCGAGCAGCGCCTCGACCGTCCCGGCGTCCCTCACCCCGCGGAAGAACAGGTCGCTGGAGAGGTTCCTCGTCGCCGACGACAGGGAGCCGTCCGGCGCGCCGTCGGCGCCGAACCAGCGCGAACGCTCGCCCGCCACGGTCACGAAACCGTCGGCGAGGACGCACACCTGGTCCGCGGCCTGCGCCCAGCCGGTGCCGAAGCCCAGGTTCGCGTAGTCCTTGGCCACGATGTGCGGGATGCCGTACTCGGTGTAGCGGATGACGGCCGACAGCCCCCGGTCCGACGGATGGTGGCCCCGGTCGCCGGCGTCGGCGACGGCCGCGGCGGGCAGCGAGGCGGTGACGGTGGCGAAAGCCGCGCCGACCAGCGCCAGGCGCCTGAACCGGGCGGAGAACAAGGTACGGAAGTGCAAGATGCCTCCCAACGGACATGCGGTGCATGCGGGTTGGGCCATGCATTCAGCTGAGCGCTTGCTTTGTCAACATCCCGTCCGGCGTCCCGGGTACTTGACCGGCGGCTCCGCCCGGCCCAGGATCCGGTCCATGGAACGAGGACTGGACCGGGGAACCGATCGCGAGCTGCTCACTCTCACCGTCGACGGCGTGCTGCGCGCGAGCGCCCGGCGCGTCCCCGACCGGACCGCCGTGCGCTACGCGGACCGGACGTGGACCTACGCCGAGCTGGACGCCGCCGTCTCGACGGCCGCCGCCGTCCTGCTGGACCCCGACGGCGCCGGCCTCGTGGCGGGCGACCGGGTCGCGACCTACGCCCACAACTCGGACGCCTATCTCGTCGCGTTCCTCGCCTGCGCCCGGGCAGGCCTCGTCCACGTCCCCGTCAACCACCACCTCACCGGCGAGGACCTCGACTACGTCCTGCACCAGTCGGGCAGTTCGCTGGTGCTCGCCGACCCGGCGCTCACCGGACGCGTCCCGGAGGACTTCCCCGTACGGGCGCTGCGGGACGCCGAGGACTCGCTGCTCGCGTGGCTGGCCGCGCCGCGACCGTTCGACGCCGAACGCGACCCCGGCGAGCTCGTGCAGCTGCTCTACACCTCCGGCACCACCGCCCAGCCCAAGGGCGCGATGATGACGCACCGGGCTCTGGTCCACGAGTACGCGAGCGCTCTCGACGCCCTCGACCTGGGCGAGGACGACCGGCCGGTGCACTCGCTGCCGCTCTACCACTCGGCGCAGATGCACGTGTTCCTGCTGCCGTACCTCGCCGTGGGCGCCGAGAACACGATCGTCGACGGGCCCGACCCGGCGGTCCTCTTCGACCTGGTCGAATCGGGTCGCTGCGACAGCCTGTTCGCCCCGCCGACGGTGTGGATCGGGCTCGCCAACCACCCCGGCTTCGCCACCCGTGACCTCGCGGCCCTCGGCAAGGCCTACTACGGCGCCTCGATCATGCCGGTGCCGGTCCTGGAGCGGCTGCGCGCCCACCTGCCCGGCCTGCGCTTCTACAACTGCTTCGGCCAGTCCGAGATCGGCCCGCTCGCCGCCGTCCTCGGCCCCGACGAGCACGAGGGCCGGATGGACTCCTGCGGCCGCCCGGTCCGGCACGTCGAGGCCCGGGTCGTCGACGAGCGGGGCGAGGACGTGCCGGACGGCACCACCGGTGAAGTCGTCTACCGCTCACCGCAGTTGTGCACCGGCTACTGGGAGAAGCCCGAGGAGACCGCGGCGGCGTTCCGTGACGGCTGGTTCCACTCGGGCGACCTCGCCGTGCGCGACGCGGAGGGGTATCTCACCGTCGTCGACCGGGTGAAGGACGTCATCAACTCCGGGGGCGTCCTCGTCGCCTCCCGGCAGGTCGAGGACGCCCTCTACACGCATCCGTCCGTCGCCGAGACGGCGGTCGTCGGACTCCCGGACGAGCGCTGGATCGAGGCCGTCACCGCCTTCGTCGTGCCGCGCGGAGACGTCACGGAGGCCGAACTCCTCGCGCACGCACGCGAGAAGCTGGCGCACTTCAAGGCACCCAAGAGGGTGCTGTTCGTGCCGGAGCTGCCCCGCAACGCCAGCGGAAAGATCCTCAAGCGCGAGCTGCGCGACCGCTACGGGGCCGCCTGAGGGCGCCCCGCGTCCGCCGCCCCGTACCCGGCGGCCCCGTACCCGGTCAGCCCTCGCGCTCCTCCAGGACGCAGAGGATGTTGCCCTCGCTGTCCTTGAACCAGGCGCCCCGCATCTCGTCCGACTCGACCACGCCGTCGACCGTCTTGATGCCGGGCAGGTCGTAGTCCTCGAAGGTGACGCCCTTGGAGCGCAGATCCTTCATCTCGGCATCGAGGTCGGCGACCTTCCAGCTGGCCAGCGTGTGCTGGGCCTGGCCGCCGTAGGGGGTCTCGTACAGACCGATCATCGTGCCGCCGGTCTCGAATCTCGTGTCCTCGGGCGATTCCTTGATGAGGGTGAGGCCGAGGGTCTCGGTGTAGAAGCGCTTCGCGCGGGCCATGTCGTTGACCGGAATGATCGCGGCTATGGGGGACTCCGCCAGCATCGCAACCACCTCCTCCCTCCAGGCTACGCGCCGTCCCGGAGGTCCACGATCCGCTTGATCTTCCCCACCGAGCGCTCCAGCGTCTCCGGGTCGACCACCTCCACGCCCACGGAGACCCCGATCCCGTCCTTCACCGCCGCCCCGATGGCGCGGGCCGCCTCCCGGCGCTGCTCGGGGGTGGCCCCGGCGCGGGCCTCGGCCCGTACGGTCAGGGCGTCGAGGCGGCCCTCGCGGGTGAGCCGGAGCTGGAAGTGGGGGGCGACGGCGGGGGTGCGCAGGACGATCTCCTCGATCTGGGTGGGGAAGAGGTTCACCCCGCGCAGGATCACCATGTCGTCGCTGCGGCCGGTGATCTTCTCCATGCGCCGGAAGACCCGCGCGGTGCCCGGCAGCAGTCGGGTGAGGTCGCGGGTGCGGTAGCGGATCACCGGCATCGCCTCCTTGGTGAGGGAGGTGAAGACCAGCTCGCCCTCCTCCCCGTCCGGAAGCACCTCGCCGGTGATCGGGTCGACGACTTCGGGGAAGAAGTGGTCTTCCCAGATGTGGAGGCCGTCCTTGGTCTCCACGCACTCCTGTGCGACGCCGGGGCCCATCACCTCGGAGAGTCCGTAGATGTCGACGGCGTCGAGGGCGAAGCGCTCCTCGATCTCACGGCGCATCTCCTCGGTCCAGGGCTCCGCGCCGAAGACGCCGACCTGGAGCGAGGTGCCGCGCGGGTCGATGCCCTGGCGCTCGAACTCGTCGAGCAGGGTGAGCATGTACGAGGGCGTGACCATGATGACCTCGGGCCGGAAGTCCTGGATCAGCTGGACCTGGCGGGCCGTCATGCCGCCGGAGGCGGGGATCACCGTACAGCCGAGCCGTTCGGCCCCGTAGTGGGCGCCGAGGCCGCCGGTGAACAGGCCGTACCCGTAGGCCACGTGCACCTTGTGTCCGGGCCGCGCGCCGGCCGCGCGCAGTGAACGGGCGACGACGTCGGCCCAGGTGTCCAGGTCCCGCTCGGTGTAGCCGACCACGGTGGGCCGGCCGGTGGTCCCGCTGGAGGCGTGGATGCGCCGGATCCGCGACTGGTCGACGGCGAACATGCCGAAGGGGTAGTGCGCCCGCAGATCGGCCTTGGCGGTGAAGGGGAAGCGGGCCAGGTCCGCGAGGCTCCGGCAGTCCTCGGGCCGGACCCCCGCCGCGTCGAAGGCCTGCCGGTAGAACGCCACGTTGTCGTAGGCGTGCCGCAGGGTCGCGCGCAGCCGTTCCAGCTGGAGCGCCTCCAGCTCCTCGCGTCCGAGTCGCTCGCCCGCGTCCAGCAGCTCGCCCATGCGCCACTCCCTCGCCCTCGCGTACCACCCCGCCGCCCGTCGTAAAACGGACGACCGATCATTCGGTTGATCTTCCGGCTTCAGTAAAACCGGCGACCCCGGGGGGTTGGCAAGAGGTCGGGACGGGTTTTCTTCCCGCCCGCCCCGGGCCGGTCGACGCGGCGCGCCCCACGCCTCGGAACGCCGCCGCCACGGCGCCGGACAATCGCCCCCGGGCGCGCCTTCCCGCAGGTCACGGACGTCTGCCGAAGATCACACATTCGGGTGTGATTGTCCGCCCCGGTGCAGAAACGGTGCCCCGCGAGGGAGTGGGGAACGGAAGATGATCCCGTCCGGCTCCCCCTCCCCACCCCCCGGACGAAATGGACCCCCATGCCTGTCCTGTGCCGTCCCGCCGTCGCCGTGCCCGAGCACGTCATCACCCGGGAAGAGACCCTCGATCTGGCCCGCACCCTGCACGCGGGGCACGAGCAACTGCCGCTCGTGCTGCGCCTGATCGGGAACACCGGCGTCGCCAAGCGGCATCTCGTACAGCCCATCGAGCGCACCCTCGCGCACCCGGGCTTCGAGGCGCGCAACGCGACGTACGAGACCGAGGCCAAGGCGCGCGTCCCCGCCGTCGTCGCCGAGGCCCTCGCCCACGCCGGGCTCCAGGCGCGCGACATCGACCTCATCGTCTACGTCTCGTGCACCGGGTTCATGATGCCCTCGCTCACCGCCTGGATGATCAACACCCTCGGCTTCCGCAGCGACACCCGCCAGCTCCCCATCGCCCAGCTGGGCTGCGCGGCAGGCGGCGCGGCGATCAACCGGGCGCACGACTTCTGCGCCGCCTACCCCGGCGCCAACGCGCTCATCGTCGCCTGCGAGTTCTGCTCCCTCTGCTACCAGCCCACCGACCTCACCGTCGGCAACCTGCTCTCCAACGGTCTCTTCGGAGACGCCGTCGCCGCCGCCGTCGTCCGCGGCTCCGGCGGCACCGGCGTCCTCCTGGAGCGCAACGGCTCCCACCTCGTCCCCGACAGCGAGGACTGGATCGCCTACAAGGTCCGCGAGACCGGCTTCCACTTCCTGCTCGACAAGCGCGTCCCCGGCACCATGGAGCAGCTCGCCCCCGCCCTCGTCGACCTCGCCGCCCGGCACGGCCGGGACGCCGGCCGGCAGGACTTCTACCTCATCCACGCCGGCGGCCCCCGCATCCTCGACGACCTCTGCAAACACCTGGACGTCGTCCCCGACATGTTCCGCTTCAGCCGGGCCACCCTCACCGAGTACGGCAACATCGCCAGCGCCGTCGTCCTCGACGCCCTGCGCCGGCTCTTCGACGAGGGCGGCGCCGCACCCGGCGCCACCGGGCTCATCGCCGGCTTCGGCCCCGGCATCACCGCCGAGATCTCCCTCGGCAGCTGGACCCACGACGCCCCGCCCCCTGCCCCGCACGCCCTCCACGATCCCCAAGCCCTCCACACCCCCCAAGCCCTCCACGCCCCCCACGCCCCCCTGGACCCCCCACTCACCCCGACTGCTGCGGTGGCACGATGACCACGACCACGACCCACGCCCCCGAGAACGCCGACGACCCCCAGGTGCACTTCTGGGCCGTCCCCGACCTCACCGGACTCACCTTCGACCCGCTCCTCGCCAAGCTGCTCCACGAGGACCCCGTCACCCGGGTGCGCCTCCCGCACGGCGAGGGCCACGCCTGGCTCGTCACCCGCTACGAGGACGTCAAGTTCGTCTCCGTCGACCCCCGGTTCAGCCGCCAGGCCGTCTACGGACGCTCCGTCACCCGGGTCGCCCCCCACTTCATCCCCATGGAAGGCGCCGTCGGCTTCGCCGACCCGCCGGACCACACCCGGATGCGCCGCGTCGTCGCCCGCGCGTTCAGCGCCCGCGCCCTGCGCTCCCTGCGCGAGCACGCCCAGGACGTCATGGACGGACTCCTCGACCGCCTCGAACGGCACGGCCCGCCGGCCGACCTCATGGAGATGGTCAACCGCCCCTTCCCGCTCGCCATGGTCAGCGAACTCATGGGAGTCCCCGAGGGCGACCGGCCCCTCATGGCGAACTGGTCCGACGCCATCATCTCCGCCGGCGCCGGCCGCGAGGCCAGCGAGCGTGCCAAGAGCGAGATGGCCCGCTACTTCACCGAACTCATCGGCCGCAGCCACGACACCGGAAAGGAGACCCTCGCCGCCGTCCTCGCCGACGCCGTCGACGAGGGCACCGTGGAGGAGCACGAGGCCGTCGGCCTCGCCGTCCTCATCCAGATCGGCGGCGCCCACGCCGTCCGCAACAACAGCGCCAACATGGTCTACACGCTGCTCACCCACCCCGAGCACCTGGCCCGGCTGCGCGCCGAACCCGCGCTCCTGCCGCGGGCCGTGGACGAACTGCTGCGCTACATCCCGCACCGCAACGCCGTCGGCCTCTCCCGGATCGCCCTGGAGGACGTCGAGGTCGGCGGCGTCACCATCACCAAGGGCGACCCCGTCTACGTCTCCTACCTCACCGCCAACCGCGACCCGTCCGTCTTCCCCGACCCGGAGAAGCTGGACTTCGACCGCGGCTACAACCCGCACGTCGCCTTCGGCCACGGCCCGCACTACTGCCCCGGCTCCGCGCTCGCCCGCATCGAGTCCGAGATCCTCCTCGACTCCCTGTGGACCCGCTTCCCCGACCTGCGGCTCGCCGTCCCCGAGGAGGAGCTCCGCTGGCAGCGCGGCGCCCTGATCCGCGGCCCCGAGACCCTGCCCGTCACCTGGTGAGAGGAGGCGCCGCCCCATGACCGCGACCGCCATCGGAACGGGCGGCGGCCTCATCGTGCCGCCCGGCCACGGCAAGACCCTCACCACCGCCGCCCAGCGCGTCACCTTCAAGGTGACCGGCGAGCACACCCCGACCTCCTCCACCTTCGAGGTCCTCGTCCCGCCCGGCTTCGACGTCGGCGCGCACGCCCACGGGCACAGCGAGGAGCTCTTCTACGTCCTGGAGGGCGAGCTCGACGTCCTCGCCTTCGAGCCGCTCGTCCGCACCCGCGACAGCTGGCGCGACTGGGAGTCCGCCACCGGACAGCGCGCCGTCCGGGCCACCGCCGGCACCCTGATCCTCGTGCCGCCCGGCTGCCCGCACGCCTTCGCCAACCCGACCGGCGAACCCGTACGGATGCTGTTCCAGGCCTCCCCGCCGCCCGACCACGAGCGGTACTTCGAGGAGCTGATGGAGATCCTCGGCTCCGGCGGCCCCGTCGACCACGCCGCCATCGAACGGCTGCGGCTCCGCTACGACATCGACCAGATCACCCCGCTCCGGCACGATGCCGGAAGCCCGCGAGGAACGGCCCCGACCTCATGAACCGTCCCCCGAGACCCGAGCGGGTCCACGACTGGGTCCCGTCCCCGCTGCCGGACACGGTCTTCGACCCGCTCCCGTACCGGCTCCTGCACGAGGAGCCGGTCGCCCGGGTGCGCCTCCCGTACGGCGAGGGCCACGCCTGGCTCGTCACCCGCTACGAGGACGTCAAGCTGGTCTCCGCCGACCCGCGGCTGAGCCGCGCCCGCACCGTCGGCCGGCCCGTCACCAGCATGACCCGGCACACCCTCGCCCCGGCCGGCGGTGTCGGCCGGGCCGACCCGCCCGACCACACCCGGCTGCGCAAGCTGATCGCCCCCACCTTCGGCCGCCGCCGCATGACCGCCCTGCGCGAGCACACCGAGCGGATGGCCGGGACGCTCACCCTGCGCCTCCTGGAGACCGGGCCGCCCGCCGACCTCGCCGAGAGCTTCGTCGGCCCGCTGTCCGCCACGGTCATCGCGGAACTCCTCGGCGTCCCCGCCGCCGACCTGGACCGCGTCCAGGCCTGGCGGGCCGGGATCCTGTCGAACGACACCACCGCCGCCGCGGGCGAAGCCGTCAAGAAGGAGATCGCCGGCTACTTCGCCGACCTGGCCCGGCACCGGGCCGCGCACCCCGGCGACGACCTCGTCAGCGAACTCGCCGCCGCCCGCGAGACCGGCGGGATCAGCACCCCGGAACTGGTGTCGATGGCCGTCATGCTCACCCTCAACGGGCTCGACGCCGTCCGGAACATCGTCTCCACCATGGCGTACGTCCTCCTCGTCCACCCCGAGCAGACGGCGAAGCTGCGCGCGGCCCCCGACCGCCTGCCCCGGGCCGTCGACGAACTCCTCCGCTACATCCCGCAGCGCGACGGCGTCGGCATGCCCAGGATCGCCACCGCCGACATCGAGGTCGGCGGGGTCACCCTCCGCGAGGGGGAGGCCGTCTACGTCTTCTACCCGGCCGCCAACCGCGACCCGTCCGTCTACACCGACCCCGACCGGCTCGACCTCGACCGGGACGAGGCCCCGCACCTCGCCTTCGGCCACGGCGCCCACTACTGCGCGGGCGCCCAACTCGCCCGCATGGAGGCCGAGGTGATGCTCGGCACCCTGCTCGCCCGCTTCCCCGCCCTGGCACTCGCCGTCCCGCCCGCCCAGGTCGCCTGGCGGACGGGCACGGTCAACCGGGGACCCGAGGCACTGCCCGTGACCTGGTAATCCGGTGGCGTCGGGGCCGCGCCGGATGGTGAGCTGACGGCCATGGACATCACCGCACTGCGCACCCACTACGACCGCCAGCGCCGCATGGGCGCCCGCCCCGAAGGACCCGGCTGCCGGGTCGAACGCGACGGCCTCGTCGTCCGCCACGAAGGCCCGTCCTACGCCTGGAACGGCGTCCTGTGGTCCGGCCTCGGCCCCCAGGACGCCGACGCGGCCATCGCCGCCGAGATCCGCCACTTCCGCGCCCTCGGCCACTCCTTCGAATGGACGCTGTACGGCCACGACGGCCCGGCCGACCTCGCCGACCGGCTCCTCGCCGCCGGATTCACCGCCGAGGAGCCCGAGACCCTGATGGTGGCCGAGGCGGCGTCCCTGCCCGCCGCCGTGGACCTCCCGGACGGCGTGGAGCTCCACCCGGTCACCGACGAGGCCGGCGTACGGATGATGGTCGAGGTGCACGACAAGGCCTTCGGCACCGACGGATCGCAGTACGGCAGCCGCCTGCTCGACCAGCTCGCCGCCACGCCCGACTCGGTCGCCGCGGTCGTCGTCCTCGCCGACGGCGTCCCCGTCAGCTCGGCTCGCCTCGACCTGCCCGAGGACTCCGACTTCGCCGGCCTGTACGGCGGCGGCACCGTCGAGGAATGGCGCGGCCGCGGCCTCTACCGCGCGCTCGTCTCCCACCGGGCCCGCCTCGCGATCGCCCGGGGCTACCGCTACGTCCAGGTCGACGCCGCACCCACCAGCCGCCCCATCCTCAAGCGCCTCGGCTTCGCCGAACTGACCACGATGACCCCGTACGTGTACGAGGTCTGAGCGGGCCCGAAGGCGTCAGCGGGACCAGTGCCCAGGGCGCTCGAAGCCATCCGGCAGACGGGTGGCGGCGTCGCCGCGCGCCCCGTTGAGCTGCGGCTGGGTGAGGAACAGCGCACCGGTCAGGTCGGCCCCCGACAGGTCGGCGTCCCGCAGGTCCGCGCCGATCAGGTCCGCGAGCGACAGGTCCGCCCCCGACAGGTCGGCGGCGATCAGCAGCGCCCCGCGCAGGTCCGCCCCGCGCAGCCTGGCGCCGCGCAGCCGGGCGCCCATCAGGTCGGCACCGCGCCGGCTCTTCGGCTTGCCGCCGGCGGCCGCGCGGACCAGGGAGCTGCTCTTCAGGAGCAGGGGGTTCACCTCGGCCCGCACCGGGCCGACGTCGAGCCGCTCCAGGTCGGCCGGGGCGCCCTCGGTCAGCGCGGTCACCCGGGCGAGGGCCCGGTCGAGGTCGCCGTGGAGGGTGCGGGTCGCGGACAGGGCGCGCGCCTCGGTCAGGTAGCGCAGCAGCTCGTGCAGCTGGCGCATCACCGGGAAGACCTCGTACATCTGCCGCGCGGTGTCCGGGGCCTCGCGCCAGGAGACGCCGCCGAAGGTCACCTGGGAGACCTTCTGGCCGGCGCCGAAGCAGTCGTACACGGTGCAGCCGGGGAAGCCGCTGTCCCGCAGCCGGGTGTGGATGCCGCAGCGGAAGTCCTCCTGGAGGTTCCGGCACGGATCGCCCGACGACTTGGTCACGGCGAAGTCCGCCGACTTGGCGAAGGGGAGGGCCACACAGCACAGCCCGAAGCAGTTCGCGCAGTCGCCGCGCAGCTCGGCCTGACGGGTCTCGGACACGGGGAAACGGCTTCCTTCGCTGGTGGGGGCGGACATCCCACCGTATCGCGCTGTCGGCGAACCCGGTTGCCGCGACCGGGCCCGCCTGACCATGATCGGCGGTATGGCTCTGCACACGCGCACCTTCACCACGTACGACGGAACCGCACTCGCCTACCGGACGCAGGGCCAGGGCGAACCCCTCGTCGTCCTGCCCGGCGGCCCCCTGCGCGACCCGGTCTACCTCGGCGACCTCGGGGGCCTGCCCGCCCACCGCACCCTCGTCGTGCTCCACGCGCGCGGCACCGGGGACAGCGCGGCCCCCGCCGACCCGGCCACCTACCGCTGCGACCGGCAGGTCGCCGACGTCGAGGCGCTCCGCACTCACCTCGGGCTCGACCGGATCGACCTCCTCGGGCACTCCGCGGCGGGCAACCTGGCCACCCTGTACGCGGCCGCGCACCCCGAGCGGGTCCGCTCGCTCGTCCTCGTCACGCCCGGCACCCGCGCCGTCGGGGTCGAGACCAGCGACGAGGAGTGGGACAAGGCCGCCGAGTGCTTCGCCGACCGGCCCTGGTACCCGGAGGCCCGCGCGGCCCTGGACGCGATCGACGACACCACCCCCGCCCCGCGCGTGGCCGAACTGGTCATGCCCTTCGCGTACGGCCGCTGGGACGAGGCCGCGCGGGCCCACGCCGCCGGGGTGCGCACCGAGGTGAACTGGGCCGCTGCCGCCGCCTACTACGGGGACGGCGCCTTCACCCCCGAGGCCACCCGGCGGGCGCTGCGCGCGGTGACCGCCCCGGTCCTCGTCCTCGCCGGCGGCCTCGACAACGGCCCCACCCCCGCGAAGGCCGCCGAGCTGGCCGCCTGCTTCCCGCACGCCGAGGCGGTCGTCCAGGCGGGCGCGGGACACTTCCCGTGGGTCGACGACCCGGGCGCCTTCGCCCGCGCGGTCGCGGCCTTCCTCGACCCCGGGGTGCGCACGGTCACCGTCGACGGGGTCCGGCTCGCCTACCGGGTGCGGGGCCCCGAGGGCGCCCCGCCCGTCGTCCTGGTGCACGGCCGCGGCGGCGACTCCACCGACTGGACGGAGATCGCGGCCGGGCTCGCGGCAGACCGCCGGGTGTACGCGCTCGACCTGCGCGGCCACGGCCTGAGCGACCACCCGGGGGAGTACGGCTTCGCCGCGCTCCGCGACGAGATCGGCGGCTTCCTCAAGGCCCTCGGTCTCGCCGGGGCCACCGTCGTCGGGCACTCGATGGGCGGGGCGGCGGCCTGTCTGCTGGCCCAGCGGGAGCCGGCCCTGGTCGGACGGCTCGTCCTGGAGGACGCCCCGGTCTTCTTCCCCGTCCTCCCGCCGCGCGGCCCCGCGGGCCTCCCGGAGGAGCCGGTCGCCTTCGACTGGGCGGTGCTCGACGCGACCAACGTCGACCTGAACGCCCCGGACCCGGCCTGGCGCGAGGAGCTGACGGCCATCACCGCCCCCACGCTGATCATCGGCGGCGGGCCGACCAGCCACCTGCCGCAGGGGCACCTCGCCTGGATGGCGGAGCGGGTGCCGGACGCCCGGCTGGTCACGATCGAGGCCGGGCATCTGGTGCACGCTGCCCGGCCCCGCGAATTCCTCGCCGCTCTACGGGAGTTCGGCGTCTGACGGGTAGGTGGTCTCAGGACCCGTCGCCCGGCGCCGCCGTCGAGGCGTCCGCGTCCACCGCCACCGTGCGGGCCCAGCGGTAGTCCGCCTTGCCGCTGGGCGAGCGCTGGATCCGGTCGGCGAGCACGAGCTGGCGCGGCACCTTGTAGCCGGCCAGGCGGGTGCGGCAGTGGGCCTGGACGGCCGCCAGGTCCAGCGGTCCGGCCCCGGCGCGCAGCTGGACCACGGCGGCCACGTGGTTGCCCCAGGTGGCGTCGGGCACTCCGGCGACCAGCGCGTCGTACACGTCCGGATGGGACTTGAGCGCCTGCTCGACCTCCTCCGGGTACACCTTCTCGCCGCCGGTGTTGATGCACTGCGAGCCGCGACCGAGGACGGTGACGATGCCCTCCTCGTCGACGGTGGCCATGTCGCCGAGGAGCACCCAGCGCTCGGCGCCCTTCCGGAAGAAGGTCTCGGCGGTCTTGGCCGGGTCGTTGTAGTAGCCGAGCGGCACGTGGCCGCGCTGGGCGAGCCGGCCGATCTCGCCGACGCCGACGAGTTCGTAGGTGGCCGGGTCGACCACCTGGGTGCGCTCGTTGACGTGCAGCCGGAAGCCCTTCTCGGGGCCCGAGTCGTCGGTGGCCCGGCCGTTGGAACCGGACTCCGAGGAGCCGAAGTTGTTGAGCAGCAGCACGTTGGGGGCGAGGGCCTGGAACTGGGCGCGGACGGTGTCGGACATGATGGCGCCCGACGAGGAGAGGCTGAAGAGGGCGGACAGGTCGGTGCCCTTGAGCGGCCCGTTGAGGGCGTCGATCAGCGGGCGCAGCATCGCGTCGCCGACCAGGGAGACGCTGGAGACCTTCTCCTTCTCGATGGTCCGCAGCACCTCCTCGGGCACGTACTTGCGGTGGATGACCACCCGCTGCCCGTAGTTGAAGGCGACGAACGAGGTGAGGGTCGAGGTGCCGTGCATCAGCGGGGGAGTCGGGAAGAAGGTGATCCCGGCGCCGCCCGCGGCGACCCGCTCGGCCAGTTCCTCGGGGCGTTTGACGGGCTCGCCCGACGGGTCGCCGCCGAAGAGCCCCGCGAAGAACAGGTCCTCCTGGCGCCACATCACGCCCTTGGGCATGCCGGTGGTGCCGCCGGTGTAGATGATGAAGAGGTCGTCGGCCGAGCGCGGTGCGAAACCGCGCTCCGGTGACGAAGCCGCCTCGGCCGCCGCGAACTCCACGCAGTCGAGCTCCGGCGCGCCCTCGGGCGGGGTCCCCACCCGCACGAGGTGCCGCAGCTTCTCCGTCTGCGGCTGCGCGGCCGCCACCCGCTGGGTGAACTCCGCGTCGAACACGAGCGCGGCCAGGTCGGCGTCCCGGTAGAGGTAGACCAGCTCCTCCTCCACGTAACGGTAGTTGACGTTCACCGGCACGATCCGGGCCTTGAGGCAGGCGAGCACGGTCTGCAGGTACTCGATGCCGTTGTACAGGTGGATGCCGAGCTGTTCGCCGGGGCGCAGTCCCGCGTCGATCAGGTGGTGCGCGACGCGGTTGGCGGCGGCGTCGAGTCCGGCGTAGGTCAGCCGGCGCTCGGCGCCGGTGCCGGGGTGGTCGACGTAGACCAGCGCCTCGCGGTCCGGGACCACGTCGACGACCGATTCGAACAGGTCGGCAAGGTTGTACTCCACCGTTCCTCCTGATCCTGGCCCGGACGGACCCGACGGTCACTGGCGCGGTCATCAGAACACCGAAGGGCAGAGGGGGGAAGGGGTCGCGCAGAAGAATCTGACTGAGTGTCAGAAAACTATTGAACTGGACCCGGCACTCCTGCAACCTGTTCCAGAACTGGAGACGGGAGACGCCCATGGGCGGCAGCACCGAGCACCTGACCGTGCGGCGCGAAGGCGCCACGCTCGTACTCACCCTCAATCGGCCCGAGGCCAAGAACGCGCTCTCGCTGCCGATGCTCGTCGGCCTCTACGACGGATGGCTGGAAGCCGACGCCGACGACACGATCCGCTCCGTCGTCCTCACCGGCGCCGGCGGCGGCTTCTGCGCCGGCATGGACCTCAAGGCCCTGGCCGGCAAGGGCATGGAGGGCGAGGCGTACCGGGACCGCATGACCGCGGACCCCGACCTGCACTGGAAGGCGATGCTGCGCCACCATCGCCCCCGCAAACCCGTGATCGCCGCCGTCGAGGGCCACTGCGTCGCGGGCGGCACCGAGATCCTGCAGGGCACCGACATCCGCGTCGCCGGGGCCTCCGCGACCTTCGGCCTCTTCGAGGTCCGCCGCGGCCTGTTCCCGATCGGCGGCTCCACGGTCCGCCTGCCCCGGCAGATCCCGCGCACCCACGCCCTGGAGATGCTCCTCACCGGCCGCCCCTACACCGCCGAGGAGGCCCAGCGGATCGGCCTCGTGGGCAGCGTCGTCCCCGACGGCACCGCCCTCGACGCGGCCCTGGAGATCGCCGAGCGGATCAACGCCTGCGGGCCACTGGCCGTCGAGGCCGTCAAGGCCTCCGTCTACGAGACCGCGGAGATGACGGAGGAGGAGGGCCTGGCGGCCGAACTGAAGCGCGGCTGGCCGATCTTCGCCACCGCCGACGCCAAGGAGGGGGCGAAGGCCTTCGCGGAGAAGCGCGCGCCGGTGTACCGGCGCGAGTGAGGGCACGGACCAGCGCGCCGCAGGCACCGCCACCGCGTCCCACCGACCAAGGAGCCGCCCCGTGACATCCGCCCCCGAAACGCTCTCCGCACCCCTCGTCGTCGAGTTCCCCTTCACCCGCTCCCTCGGCCCCGTCCAGTCCGCCTTCCTCACCGGCCTGCGCGAACGCACCCTGCTCGGCGTGCGCACCGAGGCGGGCCGGGTCCTCGTGCCCCCCGTCGAGTACGACCCCGAGACCGCCGCCGAACTCCGCGAACTCGTCGCGCTCTCCACCACCGGCACCGTCACCACCTGGGCCTGGAACCCCGACCCCCGCCCCGGACAGCCCCTCACGACCCCCTTCGCCTGGGTGCTGGTCCGGCCCGACGGCGCCGACACGGCCCTCCTCCACGCCCTCGACGCGCCCGGCCCCGACGCCGTGCACACCGGCATGCGGGTCCGCGTCCGCTGGGCCGCCGAACGCGAGGGCGCCCTCACCGACATCGCCTGCTTCGAACCGTACGAGGGCCCCGGCACCCCCGACGAGGCCGCGCCCCGCGCCCACGACGGACGCTTCGAGGAACCCGTCACCGGCATCGTCGCCCACGCCCGCCTCGACTACACCTACAGCCCCGGCCGCGCCCAGACCGGCTACCTCCAGGGCCTCGCCGAACGCCGCACCGTCGGCGAACGCTGCCCCTCCTGCGCCAAGGTGTACGTCCCGCCCCGCGGCGCCTGCCCCACCTGCGGCGTCGCCACCACCGACCGCGTCGAGGTCGGCCCGCGCGGCACGGTCACCACGTACTGCGTCGTCAACATCAAGGCGAAGAACCTGGACATCGAAGTCCCGTACGTATACGCCCACATCGCCCTGGACGGCGCGGGGCTCGCCCTGCACGGCCGGATCGGCGGCATCCCCTACGACCAGGTCCGCATGGGCCTGCGCGTCGAACCCGTGTGGAGCGAGGGCGGCCGCTACCCCGACCACTACCGCCCCACCGGGGAGCCGGACGCCGACTACGACACGTACAAGGAGCTGCTGTGAGCCGAGAAGTGGCGATCGTCGCCTTCGCCCAGACCGACCACGCCCGGCGCACCGACGAACTCTCCGAGGTCGAGATGGTCATGCCGGTCCTCCACGAGGTGCTGCGGCAGACCGGCCTGAAGACCTCCGACATCGGCTTCACCTGCTCCGGCTCCTCCGACTACCTGGCCGGCCGCGCCTTCTCCTTCACCATGGCGCTGGACGGCGTCGGCGCCTGGCCGCCGATCTCCGAGTCGCACGTCGAGATGGACGGCGCCTGGGCCCTGTACGAGGCCTGGGTGAAGCTGCTCACCGGCGAGGCCGACACCGCGCTCGTCTACGCCTACGGCAAGTCCTCGCCCGGCTCCGTGCGCGACGTCCTGACCCGGCAGCTCGACCCCTACTACGTCGCACCGCTGTGGCCCGACTCCGTCGCCCTCGCCGCCCTCCAGGCACGCGCCCTGATCGACGCCGGCGACACCGACGAACCGGCACTCGCCCGGATCGCCGCCCGCAGCCGCGAGGACGCCGCCGCCAACCCGCACGCCCAGCTGCCCGGGGCCCGCCCCCAGGGCGACTACGTCGTCGCACCCCTGCGCACCGGCGACTGCCCGCCGATCGGCGACGGCGCCGCCGCCGTGATCCTCGCCGCCGGGGACAAGGCCCGCGAACTGTGCGCGCGGCCCGCCTGGATCACCGGCATGGACCACCGCATCGAGGCCCACTCCCTCGGCGTGCGCGACCTCACCGACGCGCCCTCCGTCCGGCTCGCCGCCGAACGCGCCGGAGCCTTCGACCCGGCCCGCCGGCCCCTCGACACCGCCGAGCTCCACGCCCCCTTCTCCTCCCAGGAGGTCGTCCTGCGCAAGGCCCTCGGCCTCGGGGACGAGGTCAAGGTCAACCCGTCGGGCGGCGCGCTCGCCGCCAACCCCGTGATGGCCGCCGGCCTCATCCGGCTCGGCGAGGCCGCCGCCCGCATCCACCGCGGCGCCTCCCACCGCGCCCTCGCCCACGCCACCTCCGGGCCCTGCCTCCAGCAGAACCTCGTCGCCGTCCTGGAAGGGGACTCGCATGAGTAAGGAGCCCGTAGCGATCGTCGGGATCGGCCAGACCAAGCACGTCGCCGCCCGCCGGGACGTCTCCATGGCCGGACTGGTCCGCGAGGCGGCCCTGCGCGCCCTGGAGGACGCCGGCCTGACCTGGTCGGACATCGACGCCGTCGTCATCGGCAAGGCCCCGGACTTCTTCGAGGGCGTGATGATGCCGGAGCTCTACCTGGCCGACGCCCTCGGCGCGGTCGGCAAGCCGATGCTCCGCGTCCACACCGCGGGCTCGGTCGGCGGCTCCACCGCCCTGGTGGCGGCCAACCTCGTCGCGGCCCGCGTCCACGGCACCGTCCTGACCCTGGCCTTCGAGAAGCAGTCCGAATCCAACGCCATGTGGGGCCTGTCCCTGCCCGTCCCGTTCCAGCAGCCCCTGCTCGCCGGGGCCGGCGGCTTCTTCGCCCCCCACGTGCGCGCCTACATGCGCCGCACGGGCGCCCCCGACGCGATCGGCTCCCTCGTCGCGTACAAGGACCGCCGCAACGCCCTCAAGAACCCGTACGCGCACCTCCACGAGCACGACATCACCCTGGAGAAGGTCCAGTCCTCGCCGATGCTGTGGGACCCGATCCGCTACTCCGAGACCTGCCCCTCCTCCGACGGCGCCTGCGCCATGATCCTCACCGACCGGGCGGGCGCGGCCCGTTCGCCCCGGCCGCCGGCGTGGGTGCACGGCGGCGCCATGCGCAGCGAGCCGACCCTCTTCGCGGGCAAGGACTTCGTCTCCCCGCAGGCCGGCCGGGACTGCGCCGCCGACGTCTACCGGCAGGCCGGCATCACCGACCCGCGCCGCCAGATCGACGCGGTGGAGATGTACGTGCCGTTCTCCTGGTACGAGCCGATGTGGCTGGAGAACCTGGGCTTCGCCGAAGAGGGCGAGGGCTGGAAACTCACCGAGGCGGGCGTCACGGAACTGGACGGCGACCTCCCGGTGAACCCGTCCGGCGGAGTCCTCTCGACGAACCCCATCGGAGCCTCGGGCATGATCCGCTTCGCCGAGGCGGCCCTCCAGGTCCGAGGCCAGGCAGGAGAACACCAGATAGAAGGAGCGCGGACGGCCCTGGGACACGCCTACGGAGGCGGCGCCCAGTTCTTCGCGATGTGGCTGGTGGGCACGGACCGGCCCACCACCTGACCCACCGCCCACCTGGGGATGTCCCTAGGCTGGGGATCATGAGTGCAGAACGTGATCTGACCCGGCTGGTGGCCGGGATGCGTCCGGAGCTCCACCCCGGCCGCTATGTCTTCACCACCGTGGAGGGCCCCGCCCCCGCGGGCCTCGCCCCGGTCGCCACCGTCGCCGAACGCGAGGGGCTGACGATGGTCGTACGCCAGGAGGACGCCGACGCGGCCTCGCTGGCGTACGACTACGTGGCGGGCTGGATCACCCTGCGCGTCCACTCGGCCCTGGACGCGGTGGGCCTGACCGCGGCGGTCGCGCGCGAGCTCGCCGAGGCGGGCCTGAGCTGCAACGTGGTGGCGGGCTTCCACCACGATCACCTGTTCGTGGAACACGCCCGGGCGGACGAGGCGTTGGCCACCCTGAACGCCCTCTCGGACCGGGCGTCCAGCGCATTCACATGATCCCCACAATCCCCCTCCCTGACGGCGCATCCGGGCGTACGCTGGGGCTTTCGCGGGGCCAACGCCCAGGCCGCATCCCTCGTGCGCCGGGTCTGCGCCCCCGGCGTGGGGGTGGACGATGGCAGTACGCACCGGCAGGTCCGGGGCCCGTGGCTTCGGCCTGTTCGAGCGAGAGGCCGAACTGGCGGCGGCGGAGGAGGCCCTGAACCAACTGACGGGCCAGGAAGCACCCCCGCCCCCGCGGAGCCCCCGGACCGCGCAGCCCCACCCGCCCACAGCCGCGCAGCCCGCACCACCCGCCCACCCCCGCCGAGGCGGCGTCCTCGCCTACGCGGCCCCCGCCGGCCTCGGCAAGACCACCCTCCTGGCCGAGATCCGCCGCAGCGCGGCCGCCAAGGGCTGCACCGTGCTCTCCGCCCGAGGCGGCGACCAGGAGCAGCGCGTCGCCTTCCACGTGGCCCGCCAACTCCTCCAGCCCCAACTGGCCGCCGCCTCCCGCACGGAGCTGACCGAGCGCCTGGGCGGCTGGTACGACATCGTCGGCCCCGCCCTGGGCCTGTGCACGTCCCCCGAGGGCTCCCCGCCGGACCCGCAGGGCCTGCGGGACGGCCTCGACTGGGTCCTCACCCACCTGGCGGTCCGCCGCGCCCCGCTCGTCGTCGTCCTCGACGACGCCCACTGGGCCGACCCGGAGTCCCTGGGCTGGCTGTCCGCCTTCGCGCCCCGCGCGGAGGACCTTCCGATGCTGCTCGTCGTCGCCTACCGCCCCGACGAACTCCCGGAGTCCGGCGCGGAGTTCACCGGCCGCCGCTCCGGCCAGCGCCCCCTCGGCCTGGAACCGCTGACCTCCGAGGCCATCGCGAGCCTGGTCCGCGACCGGGTCGGCGCCCACGCCGACGACGCGTTCTGCCAGGAGTGCTGGGCCGTCACCTCGGGCAACCCCTTCGAGGCCGTCGAACTGGCGGCCAGGGTCCGCGACCGGGGCCTGGAGCCCACCGCGGACCGCGCGCACGCGCTGCGGGACCTCGCCGCGGCCGTCAAGGGCAGCGGCCTGATCGCCCAGATCGAGGGCTTCGGCACCTCCACCGTCCGCCTCGCCTGGGCCTGCGCCGTCCTCGGCACGGAGATCTCCCCGCAGCTCGCGGGCGCCGTCGCGGGACTCGGCGCCGAGGAGGTCGCCCGCTGCGCCGAACGCCTCCGCCAGGCCCGCGTGCTGGCCCCGGCGTCCCGTGCCCTCCAGGACGCCGAACCGGGCGCCGACACCCTGGAGTTCGTCCACCCCCTGATCGCCACCGCCGTCTACGACGCCATCCCGGCCGCCACCCGCGTCGCCCTGCACGGCCAGGCCGCCTGGTGCGTCGTGGACGCCGGACTCGGCTCCACCACCGCCGCCCGCCACCTCGTCGAGACCCACCCGGAGGGCGACCCCTGGGTGGTGCAGCACCTGCGCGCCGCCGCTCAGGAGACGCTGCGGGCCGGCGCCCCCGACACGGCCCGCCGCTATCTCGCCCGCGCGCTGCGCGAACCCCCGGACCAGGACGAGCGCGCCGCCGTCCTCTTCGAGCTGGGCTGCGCCTCCCTCCTCACGGAGCCGGCCACCACCGTCAACCATCTCCGCGCCGCCCTGGAGGAGCCGGTCGCCGACGCGGCCCTGCGGCACGGCATCGTGTACCGGCTGTCCCAGGTCCTGGCCCACAGCGACCGCCTGGTGGAGGCCTCCGAGCTGCTCGCCAGGGAGTCCCGGCTGACGACGGACGCCCGCAGCCGGCTGCGGATGCAGTCGGAGAAGTTCATGTGGGACGCCTTCCGCGCCGACGAGCCGGACTCGCCCGCCCGCTCCCGCCGCCTGGCCAAGCTCGCGGACCGCCTCCCCGGCCGGGACCTCACGGAGCGCTACATCATCGGCCTGCGCGCCTGGGACGCGACCCTGCGCGCCGAGCCGTCCGACGTCGGGGTCGGTCACGCGGAGCGGGCCCTGGAGGGCGGCCTCAGCTGGGCCGACGAGAGCCGCGGCTTCGAGGTCCCGGTCCTCGTCGCGCTCACCTTCCTCTACGCCGACCGCCCGGGCCGCGCCGAGGAGCTGTTCGCCGCCGGCACGGCCGAGTTCGAGCGCCAGGGCTGGCGCGGCGCCCACCTCTCGTTCGCGTACACCCTCCTCGGCTACATCCGCTACCGGCGCGGCCGGCTCGTCGAGGCCGAGGACTTCGTCCGCGCGGGCCTGCGGCTCGCCGAGCGCGTCGGGCCGCGCACGCCCGCCGAGTGGTACGCCGTGGGCGTGATGATCGAGGTGCTGCTGGCCCGGGGCCGTACGGAGGAGGCGGAGCGGGTGGCCCGCGCCCACGACTTCGGGGAGCCCTTCCCGGCAGCCGTCACCTTCCCCGACTCCCAGACCGTCCACGGCGAACTGCTCCTGGCCACCGGCCGCACCGAGGAGGCCGCCGCCGAGCTCGCCGCAGTCGGCCGCCGCCTCGACCCGCGCGGCATGCGCAACCCGGCCTGGTGCCCCTGGCAGCTCCACCTCGCCCTCGCCGAGGCCTGCGAGACCCCGGAGCGGGCCCGCGACACGGCCCTCGCGGGTGTCGCCAGGGCCCGCCAGTACGGCGCGCCCTCCGCGATCGGCCAGGCGCTCCGCGTCACCGCCGAGGTCTCGGGCGAGGCGGAGCGGGTCAAGCTGCTGGAGGAGTCGGTCGACTGGCTGGAGCGCTCGCCCGCCGCGTACGAGCTGGCCCGCTCCCTCGTCGCCCTCGGCGCGGCGCTGCGGCGCACGGGCCGCACGGCGGAGGCGGCCGAGCACCTCTACCGGGGTCTGGAGACGGCGCAGAGCTGCGGTGCCGACGGCCTCGTCGACGACGCCAGGTCCGAGCTGGCTGCCGCCGGACTGCGCCCGCGCACGCTCCATCCGACGGGCACCGACACGCTGACCGTCCGCGAGCGCGGCGTGGCCGAGCTGACCGCCCGCGGCGAGGACCCGGCGGTCGTCCTGGGCCTGGACCAGGCGGCCGTCACCCGGCTCCTTTCGGCCGTCTACCGCAAGCTGGGCACCGACCCCGCGGGACTCGCCCAGGCCCTGACCAGCGGCAGGCCGTGACGTCGCCCCGGCGCGCCGCACCGCGCGCCGGGACACGTACCATGGCGGTATGTCCTTCCTCCGCCGCCGCAGCGCCGCCACACCCGCTGGCCCGGACTTCGATGTCCTCGCCATGGACCCGGGGGACTGGCCCGGCAATCTCGGCGCCGGTCTGCTCCCGGCTCCCGACGGCACCTGCCAGGGCGTGTTCCTGCGCTACGACCTGTTCGGCGGCCGCGGACCCGCGATGATCATCGGCAACCTGCCGGAGGGCTCCCCGGCGCGCGAGCTCGCCGACGGCCAGATCCCCTTCGAGGTGGCCCAGCTCCTCGCCGCCCTGGAGAACGACGAGCCGGTCGACGTCCTCGACGTCGAGGACGTCCCGGTGATGCAGGGCGACAACCTGCTCATCGTGCGGCGTCTGAAGCTCTCCGAGAGCCGGATCTCCTGCGTGCAGTTCGACCGCAGCGACAACGTCCTGGTGACCATCGCCAGTTGGGACCGGCCCATCACCGACGACCTGTACGCGCTGCTCAAGCCGCTGCCCGCCGAGCTGTTCCAGCAGGGCTGACGGGGAGGGCGGGGGCGGATGAGCGCACGCGTCGACAGCTGGATCTGGGCGGTCCGGCTCACCAAGACCCGCTCCCAGGCCGCCGCGGCCTGCCGGGCCGGCCATGTCAAGGTCAACGGGGAGCGCGCCAAGCCCGCCCAGCCGGTGAAGCCGGGCGACGAGGTGCGGCTCGTGCACGGCGACCGGCAGCGGATCGTCGAGGTGAGGCAGCTGCTCACCAAGCGGGTCGGCCCGCCGGCGGCCGCGGAGGCCTACGTGGACAACAGCCCGCCCCCGCCGCCGCGCGAGCAGGTGGCCGTCGCGGCCGTCCGCGACCGGGGCGCCGGCCGCCCCACCAAGCGCGACCGCCGCGAACTCGACCAGCTGCGCGGCCTGCGCCCGTAACGGCGGGGACCGCCCCCGGAGCACCGGGGGCGGTCTTTCCGTACCGGCGTCAGCGCACCGGTGATCCGAAGACGGCGGCCAGGTGGGCCGCCGAGGTGCCGAGCCCCGTCGGGCCCCGGCGCAGCAGCGCGGTGCCGCTGCCGGAGCGGACGTCGTCCGCCCCGTACCGCCGTACGCTCCGGTGCCAGTTCAGGACGCCCGCCAGCCAGTCCTCCAGCTCCCGCAGATACGCCTGGAAGGCCGCCCGGCCCTCGGCGCCGAGCCCGAACTCCGCGTAGAGCAGCGGTACTTCGTTCTTCTTCACGTGTTCGTACTGGCGCAGCCTGCCGCGCATCAGGTCGTCGGTGATGGTGACGGCGGCCGGGTAGTCGCAGTCGAAGAACTTCTGCACGACCAGCAGCAGGTTGTGCACCTCGCCCTCGACCTCGATCTCCTTCTGGTAGGAGAAGAGGTCGTTGACGAGCGCCCCGTAGTCGGCGACCGAGTTCTCCAGGGCGCGTACGGTGCCCGTCCGGAAGATCTCCGGTGGCAGCTCCCGCCGGTGCGCCAGCCGGCACAGCAGCATCGTCAGTTCCGCACCGAAGGTGGCCCGCCGCATCTCGAGGTAGTCGACGGGGTCGGGGACCCGGTGCTGGGCCGTGTTGTGCAGCTCCCACAGCCAGCTGTCCAGCATCACGTCCAGGGAGCGCCGGAGCTCGGCCCGCGCCGCGGGGTCCAGCGGTGTCGCGGTGCGGGCCCACAGGTCGGACAGCGCACGCTCCAGCGCGTTGGACGCGGGCACGGTCCGTACGCCCGGATCCTCCAGCGGCATCAGGGACTTGAGCCGGTCGGTCTGCTGCTTGGCGCCGACGAGGTCGCGCGAGCGGCCGAAGACGAGGGGGTAGTAGTCGTCGGCGTACGTGCCCCAGGTCAGCCACAGGGCGCTGGTCTCCAGCTCCTCCAGGGTGGCGTCCGGGTCGAGCCCCGCCGAGCAGAGAGCGAGGTCGAAGCCCTCCATCATCGGCCGGTCCCAGATGTCGTCGAGCAGCCCCATCCGCTCCGCCCAGTCCTCCGAACGCCGCTTCGCCTCCCGGTGGTGGAGGCTGACCGCCAGCGGATACGGCAGGCCGAACTCCGGCAGCAGCGGGTTCTCGACCTTCTGGTGCGGCTGGTGGGTGAGCGTGCGCAGCCGGCTCGCGGTCTGGCGGGGGCCGAGGAGGTTCCTGATGTCGAGCGCGGAGGTACCGAGCGGCCGCCCGAACGGCGACGAGTCCTGGACCAGGCCCTCGTTCATGTACCGGCTGGAGCGCAGGTGCCACTCGTGGCCGCCGGACTGCCAGTCCTGCAGCCCCTTGGTGTACGCGGCGATGGCCGTGGCCTCCGCCGGACCGAGCCCCTGCTCCAGGCAGAGCGCGGGCACTTCGGTGAGCGCGGTGTTCTCGAACTGGTGCAGCCGCGAGGTCAGCAGGTCGTTGACCGCGTCCGCCGCCTCCTGTGTCGTGCAGCCGAGGAACTTCTCCAGGACGAGCACGCCGTTGCTGTTCTCGCCCTCGTCCTCCACCTCGCGCTGGTACGAGAAGAGGTCGTTGCGCAGATGGACCGCGTCGGAGAACGCGTCCCGCAGCACCCGCAGCGGCCGGGAGTACGCCACCTGCTCCGGGACCTCGGCGCCCGCCGCGTACTCGACGAGCCCCGCCGACCAGGGCGCGCCGCCCACCTTGCGGCGCATCTCGATGTACTCGACGGGGTTGGCGATCCGCCCCTCGTTGATGTTGTCGAGCTCCCACAGCGACTCGTACAGCAGGTGCTCGGTCGCCTCGGCGAACCGCACCCGCCAGGCCTCCGACATCGCGGGGACGGTCCGCCGCCACAGGTCGGCGAGTCCCGCCTCGACCGGATTGGTCGGCTCGGGCATGCCGGCGGCGGGGTCGGCCGGCATGAACAGCGGCAGCCGGTCGAGGTAGGCCTTGCCGCCCGCCCGGTCCTGGGGGCGCTTGAAGATCTCCAGGAAGTGGTCGTCGAAGAAGAAGACCCACGTGTACCAGTCGGTGACGAGGGAGAGCACGTCCGCGTCGCAGTCCGGGTGGGTGTAGGAGCACAGCAGCGCGTAGTCGTGGGACTGGAGGTCCGCCTCCTCCCAGACACCGGAGCCCTCCAGCATCCCCCTCTCCCGGGCCCAGTCCCGCGTGTGGGTGCGGGCCACCTCCACATGGGGGTTGAGCCGCGCCGGATACGGGACATAGAAATCCGGCAGAACGAAGGGCTGAGCCATGCCAGGGAGGCCTTTCGGTGAGCGAGGGCGGTGTTCCGGCCGAGCATTACCCCTCGACCCGGGCCCGCACGCGAACACCGAAATAGTCATATGAACGCCAGGGAGTGCCGGCCGGGCCGCAGCCCGCCGGCACTCCCGGAGCGCGCCGTCCCCCGTACCGTCAGACCCGGGAGATCCGCACGTCAGCGGCCTTCACGAAGGCCACCCGGTGCCCGAACTGGATCTCGTAGTACTCCTCCTGGCCCCGCACGACCGCATGCCCCGCGGTATCGAACGTCGGAGCGAAGAAGTACTCGCCCGGGGTGCGGCCGCCCACCACGTACCGCTGCCCGGCGAGCAGCTTGTACGGCAGCGGGGACACCGACTGCACCGGCACGCCCGCCGGATACGCCGAGGCCTCCGGATAGGCCCGCCCGTACACCGGCACCGACGCCAGGCCCTCCTTCGGGGTCAGGACCACACCCCGCGCGTCCACCGCCGTCCGCCGCTCCTTCGGGTCGTGGAACCACGCCTTCTGCCCCAGGTACCAGACCGCCGTCCAGTCGCCCTGCCGCTCGGCGACCGCGAAGCTCTGGCCCGTCGAGGCCCGCGCGCCCGTGTCGTTGACCCCGTCGGTCGAGTCCTGTCCACCCGGGCGCAGTCCGATGTCCTTCACCAGCGGCGCGTCGGCGCTCGGGGCGGTGCGCAGGCGCACGGCCCCGCTCCCGTGGGGCGCACATGCCTGACCGGCCGTCACGCACCCCGTGTACACCGGCTGGTTCGCCGCGTACTCCGGACGGATCGTCACCACCCCCGCGTCCGGGCCCGCGCTCGGCGTGACCGGCCGGCCGAGCAGCTGGAGGTAGTGCGCCCAGTCCCAGTAGGGGCCCGGGTCGGTGTGCATCCCGCGGATCGACGAGGTCACCGTGCCCGGCACGTTGTCGTGACCCAGGACGTGCTGCCGGTCCAGCGGGATGCCGTACCGTTTCGCCAGGTACCGCACCAGGCGCGCGGAGCTGCGGTACATCGCCTCCGTGTACCAGGAGTCCGGCGAGGTGAGGAAACCCTCGTGCTCCAGACCCACCGACTTGGCGTTCACGAACCAGTTGCCCGCGTGCCAGCCCACGTCCTTCAGCGCCACGTGCTGCGCGACATGCCCGTCCGAGGAACGCAGCGAGTACTGCCACGACACGTACGTCGGGTCCTGCACCAGCTTCAGGGTGGTGTCCCAGCTCGCCTCGGTGTCATGGATCACGATGTAGTCGATGGACTGCGAGGCGGGCCGGTTCCCCAGGTCGTGGTTGCCGTAGTCGCCGTCCCCGAACTCCTCGTACGGCGCCGGGACCCACTCGCACGCCACCGTGCGCGGGCACTCCGCCGCACCCCGCACGGGCGCGCGCAGCCCCAGCGCGCCGACCTGGCCGGCCGCCGGGGCGACCTCCGGGTCCGCCGCCAGCGTCACCACCTGGCCGCTGTCCGTCGTCCGCGACTCTCCGGACCGGATCACGTCGAAGACGTCGTCCGCGTACGTCGCCGCCGTCGCCGAGTCGTCGGCGCCGGAGTAGCGCGCCACCGCCCCGTACCAGTCGGCCGGATCGGCGCTCGCCGGCAGACCGGCCTCGCGCTGCGCCGCCGCCAGCAGCGCCGCACCGCCCTCGATGTTCGCCGCTGTGCCGGTCCGCAGCTCCTCGGCGGACCGGCCGGACAGCTCCGCCGCCCGCTCCAGGGTCCGCAGCCGCGCCGGCAGCTCCGCCGCCGTCGGGACATCCGCCGGGGCGTGCGCCCCGGTGCCGACGCGGGGCGCCCGCGCGTCGTCGCCGCGCGCGTCCTCCCCGCCCTCCGAGTGGTGCGGCGCGTCGGCGAGCGCGGTCACCGCGTCCGTCAGGTGCATCGGACCGTACCCGCCCGTCACGCTCGGCGCGCCACCGTGGGCGTCCCAGCGCGACTGGAGGTACGACACGCCGAGCAGCACGCTCTGCGGCACGCCGTACCGCTCGGCCGCCGCGGCGAACTGGCGCTGCAACGCGCCCGCCGCGGGTTCCTCGGCGGTCGCGGACGGCGCGGCGGACAGCAACGGGAACAACAGGGCGGCGGACGCCAGGGCGCCCACCGCCCGGGGAACACGTCTGGGGGACCCAGGGGACGCGATACGGGGCAAGGCAGCCTCCAGCAACGGGTGAGGACCACGAGGGCAGGGCGTCGTGCGGGACCGGTCCCGTACAGGGGTAGCGGCTCCCGGACCATCCGTCAATCACCCGTCGCGCAGGTCGATTTCCCACGTCAGAGGAGTTTCGCGCGGGCGGTGCGCCCGCCTGCGACGCGTCAGTGGACTGGACCATTGGGGGCGCGTGACCGTGATCCGTACGAACGCCGGCGCGCCGCGCGTCCGGTGTGTCGGCACCGGACGCGCGGCGCGCCTCCCCCGTCTCGTGCCGGGACCCCTCAGCGTGTCCCGACGGCCGCGCGCACGGCCCGCCGCGCCATGGCGCAGTCGTCGTGCAGCCGGCGCAGCAGCAGCCGGTGCTCCTCGCCCGGCGACACCGCCCCGGCGGGCACCGGGACCGAACCGGCCGGCGGCGCCTCCCTGATCGTGCGCTGCACCGCCGTCTCGTACGTACGGATCTCACGGGTCAGCACGATCATCAGGTTCACCAGGAACGCGTCCCGGGAGGCCGTGCCCGCCTGCTGCGCCAGCTGGCTGATCTGCCGCCGCGCCAGGGGGGCGTCGCCGAGGACCGCCCAGAGCGTCGCCAGGTCGTACCCGGGCAGGTACCAGCCCGCGTGCTCCCAGTCGACGAAGACCGGTCCGGCCGGGGAGAGCAGGATGTTGGAGAGCAGGGCGTCCCCGTGGCAGAACTGCCCCATGCCCTGCCGCCCGCCCGCCTGGGCCAGTCCGTGCAGCAGCTTCTGCAGGTCGTCGCGGTCACGGTCGGTGAAGAGGCCCAGCTCGTGGAAGCGGGCGATCCGGGCCGCGTAGTCGAGCGGGGCGTCGAAGGTCCCGGCCGGCGGACGCCAGGCGTTGAGCCGGGCGACCGCTCCGAGCGCGGCCCGTACGTCCGCGCGGGGCGGAGCCTCGGCGGGGTGGCGGGTCAGCGCCGCCGCCCGTCCGGGCATCCGCTCGATCACCAGCGTGCAGTTCTCCGGGTCCGCGGCGATCAGCCGCGGCGCGCGCACCGGGGGACGGTGCCGGACGAAGGAACGGTAGGAAGCTATTTCGTGCCTGAACCGCTCGACCCACGCGGGGGAGTGGTCCAGTAAACACTTCGCGACCGCCGTGGTCCGACCGGTCGTCCCGACGATCAGCACGGAACGGCCGCTGCGTCGCAGCACCTGGACCGGGTTGAACTCGGGGCAGATCCGCTGGACGGACGCGATCGCCATGCGCAGCTGCGCGCCCTGGGGGCCGGACAGGTCGATTCTCCCGCTGGGCGGCTGGACGGTGCTCCCGGCCCAGCGCCTCTGCCGTGGCGCTCCCTGCGGAACGGGGGCGAGGTACGGTCCGGGGCCGGCCGGGACGGTGCGGTGCAGCGGCCGGGGCGGGGCGGTCACGGAGGACGATGCTGTGTACATGGAGGAGACAGATCCCTTCGCGCGCCGACGAGTTGCGTGCGCCGCCCCGCCCCCCGAACGGTCCGCACCCTGGGGAAAATGTGGGCCGGTCGGCGGGGCGGGGTGGCGCGTTCCTACCTGACACCCGGGCGCGGGTGGCGGAACATCGGGCGCACCCTGGCGAACCCTGGCGAATAGTCGCCAGCCCTATGACAGGGGGTTACTGTCAACTCAGCCGAGAACCTGGGGGCTTAGACGTGACCGGACAGACCAACACCCGCCTGGCGGACCTCTTCGGCCTCGCCGGCTGGTCCAAGGGCGAACTCGCGAGACTCGTGAACCGGCAGGCGGCGGCCATGGGCCACCCCCAGCTGTCGACCGACACCTCGCGGGTGCGGCGCTGGATCGACATGGGGGAGACCCCGCGCGATCCCGTGCCCCGGGTGCTGGCAGCGCTGTTCACCGAGCGACTCGGCCGTGTCGTGACCATCGAGGACCTCGGGTTCGTACGACACGGGCGCGCCGGGAAGAGGCGGGACGTCAGGAACACCGACAACCCTGACGGGCTGCCCTGGGCGCCCGAGCGTACGGCAGCGGTCCTCACCGAATTCACGGGAATGGACCTCATGCTCAACCGACGCGGCCTGGTGGGCGCGGGTGCCGCGCTCGCCGCCGGCTCCGTACTCAGCAACGCCATGCAGGCCTGGCTCCACACCGACCCCGCACGACCCGGCGCCACCCCCCGCGCCGTCGATCCCCTCTACGCCGATCCCGCCGGGTTCGACCGTTACGAGGCGGCCCCCATCGGGTCGGAGGAGATCGACGCGCTGGAGCGCTCCGTGGAGGTCTTCCGCGCCTGGGACGCCTCCCGGGGCGGCGGTCTCCAGCGCAAGGCCGTGGTGGGCCAGCTCAACGAGGTGGGCGGGATGCTCGCCTACCGCCACCCCGACCATCTCCACCGGCGCCTGTGGGGCGTCGCCGCCAACCTGGCCGTCCTGGCCGGCTGGATGTCCCACGACGTGGGCCTGGAGCCCACCGCCCAGAAGTACTTCGTGATCGCCGCGCACGCGGCCCGCGAGGGCGGCGACCGGCCACGGGCCGGCGAGGCGCTGTCCCGCGCCGCCCGCCAGATGGTGCACCTGGGCCGCCCCGACGACGCCCTCGACCTGATGAAGCTGGCCAAGTCGGGCTCGGGGGAGCGGGTGCTGCCCCGGACGCAGGCCATGTTCCAGACCATCGAGGCCTGGGCGCAGGCGTCGATGGGCCGTGGCCAGGCGATGCGCCGCACCCTCGGCGAGGCCGAGGACCTCTTCGTCTCCGACCGGGGCGAGGAGAAGCCGAGCTGGATGCAGAACTTCGACGAGGCCGATCTGCACGGCATGCAGGCGCTCGCCTACCGCACCCTGGCCGAGCACGATCCGGCCGCCGCGGTCCCCGCGCAGCGCCACGCCAAGCTGGCGATCGAGCTGCGCAGCCACGGTCACGACCGGTCGAAGCTGTTCGACCACATCTCGCTCGCCTCGGCCTGCTTCATCGCCGACGACCCCGAGCAGGCGGACCGTTACGCGCGTCTCGCGCTGGTGTCGATGGGGGACACGTCCTCGCACCGCACCTGGGACCGGCTGCGCGAGATGTACCGGCTCACCGGCCAGTACGCGGGCTACACGAAGATCGAGGACCTGCGCGAGGAGATCGAGATCGTGCTGCCGAAGGCGCCGGCGAACCGCCCGCGAACCGGAGAGGTGTGAGGCGCCGGGCGAGCGAGCTGTGCGGGGATACGAGGTCGGCGCCCTCGGAGCCCTCGGAGTCAGGGGACGGGGCTAGCGGCCGACCCGTACGACCATCACGCAGGCGTCGTCCTCGCGCGGCCCCTCGCCGAACTCCTCCACCACCGACCGGACGCAGTCCTGCGCGTCGCGCGCGGCGGCCAGCCGCGGGGCGAGGGCCAGCAGCCGCCGCGTACCGTCGTCGCTGTGCACGTCGCCCGCGGTGCGGGTGAGGCCGTCGGTGTGCAGCAGGAGCAGATCGCCGGGGAGCAGCCGGGTCTCGGCCTCCTCGTACGCGGCGCCCGTCGTCGCGCCGAGGAGCACGCCCTCCGGCCTGGCCAGGGTGCGCACCGTCCCGCCGCGGAAGAGCAGCGGGGCGGGGTGCCCGGCCTGGGACCAGGTGAGGACCTGGGAGGTGGGGTCGTAGCGGCAGCACATCGCGCTGCCGAGCGCGGGCTGGACGGTGGTCTCCAGGAGCTGGTTGAGGTGTCCCATCAGGGCGCCGGGGCGGATCCCGGCCACCGCCATGCCGCGCAGCGCGCCGAGGAGCATGGCCATCGAGGAGGTCGCGGCGACGCCGTGCCCGGTCAGGTCGCCGACCGTCAGCAGCGCGTCCCCGTCCGGGAGCGCGAGGGCGTCGTACCAGTCGCCGCCGATGAGCCCGGTCGACGCGGCCGGCAGGTAGTGGCCGGCGACGTCGAGCGGGGCCGGCCCGTCGTGGGCGAAGCTGAGCGAGCCGCGCCACGGCGGCAGCACGGCCTCCTGGAGCTCGACGGCGACCCGGCGTTCGGTGTGCTCGATCTGCCGGTGCCGCTGGAGGCTGTCACGGCTCTCGCGGACCGCGCGCTCGCTGCGCCGCAGTTCGCTCACGTCCCGCAGGACGGCCCACATCGAGGCCGTGCAGCCGTCGGAGTCGAGGACGGGCTCGCCCGTCATGTGGACCGTGCGGACCCGGCCGTCGCTGCGGACGATGCGGAACTCGCCGTCGATGGGCTTCCCGTCGATCAGGCAGTCCGTCACCATCGCCTGGAGCAGCGACTGGTCCTCGGCGAAGACCAGCGAGGGCAGCTCGTCGAGGGAGAGGGGGCCGCGCTCCCGCGGGCGGCCGAAGATCTGGAACAGCTCGTCGGACCAGTGCACGTCGTCGGTGAGCAGATCCCACTCGGCGCTGCCGACCCGGGAGAGGAGCGAGCCGGCGGGCCGCGGTGCCGGTACCGCGTACGCGGCGGGCGAGTCGACCGGGTGCTCGACGGGCAGGCCGGTCTTCAGCTGGCCCAAGTGCGCGCCGAGGTCGTCGAGTTGGTGGACGGCCAGATCGCAGAGGGCGCGCTGCCACCGGTTGTGCGGGTCGTCCTCGTCCACGGCCGAGTCCCTGCGGACCGCGTCCACCTCGCCCCGCAGCCGGCGCGTCTGCGAGATCAGCGCGTCCACCGTGCCAGGCTCGGGCGACTGGGCGGGACGGTCCGCGAACAGATGGGACGGCATGTCGTACTCCGATACAGGCGACTGGGACCACACGGCACGGCCAGTTCATGAAGTTGAAGCCCGGTCACGACTTTCGCACAGGCCGGGGCACCTCGTAAGGGATTTGGCAACACTCGATACGGTGGTGCTTCTGGCATATGCCAAAGGCCCACAAGGTGACCGTCCGGTACCCATCGGCATTTCGGCCACACCGACTCGGGTTACGGTGCTGGTGTGGTGAGCAACGACGTGAAAACAGTGGGTACGGCCCTCCTGCTGGCGGCCGCACCGGCCGGAAAAGGCCGGGCGATGGACGCGGCCTCCGTGCTGCCCGCGCTCGCGGCGGTACCGGCCGGCGCCCTCACGGGCACGGACATGGCGACGGTCGTCGAACTGGCGGACCCCCTGGACCCGCAGACCGTCCTGACCCGGCTGCGCGCGGCCGCCGCCGCCCCGGGCCCGCTCACCCTCTGCCTCGCCGGACAGCTCCAACTCGACCGCCGCCAACGGCTTCCGCACCTCGCGCTCGCCCGCAGCACCCCGACGACCCTGCGCTACACGGGACTTCCCTGGCACTGGCTGGCCGGCGAACTGGCCCCGCGCCACCCCGGCACCACCACCGTCATCGCCGACCTGGCGGCCGAACCCGAACTCCTCCAGCGCCTCGCCGCCGACCCGAACGCACTCCAACTGGGGCCGTCCGTCGCCCTGTTCGCCCACGTGACGCCCTTCCCGCGCCGGGGCGCCCCCTCGACCCCGGAATACCTCCGGCACTTCGCCACGCTCTGGCGCACGGGCGCCCGGCCCCCGCTCCCGATCCTCCACGCGGAGGCCGTCGCCGCGGCGTCCGCAGCGGACGCGCTCCTGCTCGCGCCCGCGGCGCCCATGGGCGAGCCGCACCGGGCCACCGCCGTGGCGCCTCCGGGCGGGTCACCGATGACACCCCCGGGTGTGGCGCCGATGACACGCCCGGGCGGGTCGCCGACGGCGCCCCTGGGTGTGTCGCCGGTGGCGCCGCCCGGCGAGGCCGGCGTCGATTCGCCACCGACCAGGCGGCTGGGGGGGACGGGCGCCCGCGCGGTGCCGGAACGGCGAGCGGCGACGGCCCCGGCCGAGGCCTCTGTGGTTCCTGGCGCGGCGGCTGTTGCTGTGGCGCCGGGTTCCGTGGTTCCAGGCTCTGCGGCGGCTGTTGCTGGAGCTCAGGCCTCCGTGGTTCCCGACTCTGCGACGCCCGTTCCTGTGGCGCGGGCTTCCGTGGTCCCTGGACCTGCGACGCCCGTTGCTGTGGCTCCGGCCACTGCGGTCCCTGGCCCTGCGGCCTCCGTCGCTCTGACTCCTACCACCGCTCTGACTCCCGCCACCGCTCTGACTCCCGCCACCGCTCTGGCGCCCGCCTCTGCGGTTCCCGGCCCGGAGGCCTCCCCTTCCGTGGCGTCCGCTCCTGCGGTGCCCCGCCCCCAGCGGCCGGCGCAGCCGCCCGTCCCGCCCGCCCCCGGCATCGGGGGCGACCCGCACCCCGCCATCCTGGCCGCCGCCATGGCCGGGCGGCACGGGGAGGCCGCCGCGATGGCCGCCACGTGGGAGAGCGAGGCGCTGCGCCGGTACGGCGCGCGGTCGGGGGAGGCGTTGCACTGGGTGGAGGTGCGGGCCGATCTGGCCCGGCTGGCGGGGGAGCCCGCGCGCAGCTGCGAGTTGTGGATCGCCGCCGCGCAGGCCCGGCTCGGCCTGCGGCAGGGCCCCGACGAGCCGGACGTCGAGGGGGCCGTGGACCGGGCCCACCACCAGTGGGAGCAGATCGAGGACCCGGCCAGGGCCCGCGCCCTCGGACCCGCGCTCGTCGAGCTGCGGCGCCACGTCCCGGGCCGCCGCGCCGGCGCCCTCGCGGCGCTTCAGCGGAGGATGGGCTGAGGCCCGTACCCCGCGCCCCGCACGTCGTTTGTACGCACCTCCCGCCCGCACCGTACGAAAGGACGCCGTGACCTCTCTCGCCACCGCCCAGCGCGCCCTGCTCGACCCCGCCGTGCGCCACCCGCTCTGGCCGCCGCTGACCGCCGGGTGTCCGGTGACCTCCACCGAGCGGGTCGCGTACCCGCTGGACATCGACTACGCCTACGACCAGGTCCCGGACGACCTGTTCACCCGCCCCGCCGCGCACGGCCTGGAGCGCTGGGCGCCGCTGCTCCCGCCGCTCGCCGCGCCGGGGCTCGGCGAGGGGAACACGCCGCTGGTGCCGCTCGGCGACGACGTCTGGATCAAGGACGAGTCGCGCAACCCCACCTGGAGCCACAAGGACCGGCTGAACCGGGTCGCGGTGAGCGCCGCCGTGGCGTCCGGCGCGCGCGGGATCGTCGTGTCCTCCTCCGGCAACCACGGCGCCGCTGCCGCCGCCTACGCGGCCCGCGCGGGCCTGCCGTGCGTGGTGTTCGCGTCGGCCTACGCCCCGCCGGCGGTCGCCTCCCACCTGCGTGCCTACGGCGCGACCGTGCTGACCGCCCCGCGTCCGTCGGTGCGCCCGCTGATGCGGCGGATCGTCGACGAGCTCGGCTACCAGCCGGTGAGCAGCGTGACGGACAGCGCGCACACCGGGCACCCCTTCGGACCGGAGGGCTACAAGACGATCGCGTACGAGATCGCGCTCGACCTGGGACGCGCCCCGGCGGCCGTCCATCTGCCCACCGGGTACGGCGAGTTGCTGTTCGGTGTCACGAAGGGCTTCCAGGAACTCGCGAGGCTCGGCGTCACCGGATCCGTTCCCCGCGTGTACGCGGCCGAGCCGGCCGCCGCCGGCGCCCTGACCGAGGCGATGCGCACCGGGGCGGACACCGCCCGCGTCCCGGTCGGGCCGACCGCCGCGTACGCCATCGACTGCGAGATCAGCGGCTACCGGGGTGTCGTCGCGCTGCGCGCGAGCGGAGGAGCGGCCCGCACGGTGACGGATGCTCAGATGGCGGACGCACAGGCAGAGTTGGCCGCGCAGGGGATGTGGTGCGAGGTCTCCTCGGCGGCCGGGTTGGCGAGCCTGCGCGCCCACGGACCCCGGGAGACGGACGGCCCCGTCGTCTGCGTCGTCACGTCCAGTGGCTACAAGGACACGGCGACCGCGCGCGAGACGCACGCCCCCATGGACCTGGAGTGGGCCGAGGTGAAGGCGCTGCTGGCGTAGGGAACCGCGGGCGGGGGCCCTCGCGGGTCCGGGTGGGCCGGCGGGCCTGGCATCATCGATGCATGGCCCCTGCATCCGCCTCCCTCCGCACCGAGCGGCTCGTCCTGCGCCCCGTGAAGGCCAGGGACCTGCCGGCCGTGACGCGGCTGTGGACCGACCCCGAGGTGCGGCGCCACCTGGGCGGGCCCGTGATCGACTCCGTGGTGCGCATCCGACAGCGGCGGATCGTCGGCGCGAGCGGCTTCCACGCCGTCGAGCGGGCGGCCGACGGCGCGGTCCTCGGACTGGTCACCGTCGAGGCGGGCGCGCGGGACGGGGAGACGGAGGTGTCCTACCAGTTCCTGCCCGAGCACTGGGGGCAGGGCTACGCCCGCGAGGCCGTCGCCGCCGCCGTCGAGCGGGCCCTGGGCGACACGCCGAGTGTCGTCGCGGTCACCCAGGAGGCCAACGCGCGCTCGCGGCGTCTCCTGGAGTCCGTGGGCATGGCGCACGCCGACTCCTTCGTGGAGTGGGACGCGCACCAGGTGCTGTACCGACGGCGGCGCGCCTGAGGCGCCGCCCGGCCGTGGCCGCCCGGCGCCCGGCCGCTCAGAACCGGGCGTGTGTGGTGATGTCGGACTCGAACTGGGTGATCATCTCGGGTGTGACCGTCGGCCGGCACTGGGCGATGGCGTCCAGGTAGTCCCGGGTGGTCGCGCCCGGCGCGGGCCCGTCCCCGGTGCGGGAGCCGACCGACACGAGGTCCCTCTCGAAGGAGTTCTGCGCGGCGATCCGGGCCGCGTGCTCGATGTCGGCGGGGGTGAACAGCTCGCTGGCGAGGACGAGTTCGTCGACGTCGACGTCCGGCCGGGCGTCGGTGTAGCGGGACCAGATCGCGGCCCGGGCCCCCTTGTCCGGGGTGCCGATGGGGATCAGGTAGTCGAAGCGTCCCGGGCGCAGGAACGCCGGGTCGAGGGAGCGGATCGAGTTGGTCGCGCAGACCAGCAGCCGCTCGTCCCGTTCCCGGAAGCCGGGGATCAGCTTGAGCAGCTCGTTCGTCACGCCGTGCGTCCCCCCGGGCTGCGCGGGCTCGGTGCGTACGGGCGCGATCTCCTCGACCTCGTCGATGAAGACCAGCACCCGCTCCAGCTCCGCGATCCGGGCGAAGGCGGAGCGCAGCGCGGCCGCCAGGTTCCCCTCGTCGGCGAGCCGGGACGGCAGGATCTCCACGAACGGCCAGCCGAGCCGGGAGGCGATGGCCCGGGCGAAGGTCGTCTTGCCCGTGCCGGGCGGGCCGAAGAGGCCGAGGGCGCGCGGCGGCCTGACCCCGTGCCGGGCGGCCCGCTCGGGTTCGGCGAGCGGCAGCACGACACGCCGTTCGATCAGGTCCTTCTCGCGTTCCATGCCGGCGACCTTCGCCCACAGGTCGGCGGGGAGCAGCCGCCCGCCGAGGTCGTCGAGGAGGTTCGCGGCGGGCCCGTGCAGCGGCTCGACCTTCTCGAAGTACGCCACGGCGGGCTGCCGGGTGTACCCGGCGTTGAGCAGCCCCTCGCCGACGAGCTCCTCCTCGGGCAGCACATAGGCGATCCGCCCCACCCGGGCGGCCACCAGGCGCCGCTCCAGCTCGACGAGCAGCGCGCTCGCGAGGCCGCGGCCCCGCCACGCCGACGCGATCGCGATCCGCATGACCCAGGCGCGCTCGCCGGCGACACAGGCCAGGGCGGCACCGATGGGGGCGCCCTGGTGGACGGCGACGACGGCCGGCTGGCGGGAGGTCAGGGCGCCGATGCACTCGGCGAGCGAGAAGACCGACTCCTGGCCGAGCTCGGCCGTGGTGTCGATGAGATGGACGACGGCGGCGAGATCGCTCTCGCGGTAGTCGTGGATGAGCCAGTTCACCGGTGGTACCGCCCCTCGTTGCTGCTGTCGCGCTCCGTGACGGCGAGGCTAGGTGGGGCGGCGGGGGCGGGTCCTGCGCCATCGTGCACAAGGGACGCGGGCGAACGCGCCGTACCGGCTCTATGCAGGCGGACCCGACGCGGGCGGACCCGACGCGGGCGGTCTCCACGCACGCGAAAAGCCCCCGTGACGGGCGCACAGGGGCTTCGGCGTACGGGACGGGGCCGTCAGTGGGCCGGGGCCAGCTTCGGGTTCGGGCCGTGGGCGTTCTGCTGGGAGTCGCCCTCGGTGGCGAGGAAGACGATCAGGATGATGAAGCCGACGAGCGGCACCAGGTCGATCAGGATCCACCAGCCGGAGCGGCCCGTGTCGTGCAGGCGCCGGACGGCCACGCCCAGGCTGGGAAGGAGCACGCCGAGGCCGTAGATCGCGTAGAGCAGCGGGTACGTGCCCAGAGCCATGTCGACGATCATGACGATGATCGCCGCGATCAGGTTGAAGAGGGCGAACATCCAGAATTCCTGGCGCCGCGCCCGGCCGGTGAATACCGCGTACTTCTTGAGAACGTCGAGGTACCAGTTCACTTAGTCCCCCCAAGGAACGGATCGTGAGTGGGGCCTGCCCCTGTGGAGCTAGCTTTACGCAGAACTTATGTGGCTGAAACCACGTGGGTCAATCCGTTACCGGGTGGTGGCCGTTCACAGATACGGGCGCGACGGAAGTGAACGGCGTCGCCTTCTCTTGCGAGGAGGCGACGCCGTGGTCGGGAGAGGATCGGAGTCACGTCGTTCTCTTGCTCATGAGCAGTCCGCCCGCGGTGAGGGCGAAGAGACAGACGCACGCGCCGGTGATGACATTGCTGAGGATCGCGCCGGTACCGGCGTCCCGGGAGACCACCCACGGGGAGACGATCAGCCATGCACCGAGCAGCAGGACCACGAAGTTGAGGTCCTGGGACCGCTCCGGGGCCATCGACATGCACAGCCCGAGGCCGGCGAGAGCGATGCCGACGATCAGGTTGCTGATGGCCAGTTCCGGCTTTGCGGCGGCGAAGTGGACGGTCCACGCGGAGACCGCGGCGTAGATTCCGGCGAGGATCACCAGCTCCTCGACCGCCGCCACACCACGGGTCTGCAGCACACGGGCATAACGGTCCCGCATTTCTCCCGCGTCGGGGTGTCCACTGATATCACCGGGACGGTGAGAGACGTCGGCCATACGACTCGCCTCCTTCTGGCGTCCTGCACGTCTGACCGCGCTTGCGGCATGGATGCCGCGGTTTCATTGTGCGCTTATCTGGCCTTTATGTGTAGATCTGCCCGATAAGGGATGTGCACAGAAAACGACACCCCCCGCTGCCGGGAACTGCCAAAGACGGGGAAGGTTCAACAAGCGTTCAGGGAAAGATCAAGAAAAGCGCCGCATCGATATGCGCATTCCCTCTTGAATCGTCACGCGCCGTCCTCCATCCTCCGTCCCCGGCCCGCCCGCCCGAGCGCCCGGACCGCAGACCCTGGAGAGGCCCCGATGACGCGTGCCCCCGTCCTCGCCGAGGACGTCTTCACCCCCGCCGCACTCGACGACCCGCACACCCTCTACGCCCGGCTCCGCGCCGCGGGCCCCGTCCACCACCTGCCGGGAGCCGGCCTGCACCTGGTCGCCCGGCACGCCCAGGTCCTGGAGGTCCTCGACGACCCCGCCACCTACTCCAGCAACCTCACCGCGCTGTTCTTCGCCGGCGACGACGGCCGCCCGGCCCTCCTCGACGCCGGCGGCACCGGGCCCGACGTCCTCGCCACCGCCGACCCGCCCGCCCACACCGGACAACGCGCCGTCGTCCGGCACGCCTTCGGCCGCGGCGCCGTGGAGTCCTGGCGCACCGCCGTCGAGGAGATCGCCGCACCCCGGATCGCGGCCCTCGCCGCGCGCGGCGGCGGCGACTGGATGGCCGAGCTCGCCGCGCCGCTCCCGGTCCTCGTCATCGCCCGCGTCCTCGGGCTCCCCGACGCCGACGCCACGCGGCTCACCGCCTGGGCGGACGCCGGTGTCGAGCTCTTCTCCGGACACGCCGACGCCGACCGGATGCTCCGCCTCGGCGCCGGCATGGCGGACTTCCTCGGCTACCTCCGCGCCCGGCTCGACGCCGCCGGGACCGCACCCACCGGCGGCCTCGTCGACACCCTCGTCGCCGCCCGCGCCCGCGGCGAACTCGCCGCCGACGAGGCCACCGCCATGCTGCTCCAACTGGTCATCGCGGGCAGCGAGTCCACCACCAGCCTGCTGGGCAGCGCCGTCCGACTGCTCGCCGGACGCCCCGACCTCCAGGACCGGCTGCGCAAGGACCCGCCCGCGGTCGAGCGGCTGGTGGAGGAGGCACTGCGCCTGGAGAGCCCCTTCCGGGGCCACTTCAGGATCACCACGCGCCCGGCCGTGCTCGGCGGGGTGCGACTCCCCGCCGGAGCACGGCTGATGCTGCTCTGGGGCGCGGCCAACCGCGACCCGGCGGCCCACCCGGAACCGGACACCCTCGACCTCGACCGGCCGGGACCGAAGGGACACACGGCCTTCGGGCGGGGCATCCACTTCTGCCTCGGCGCCCACCTGGCCCGCCTGGAGGCCGTGGTCGCCCTGCGCCTCCTGCTGGCGGCGACCAGCGACCTCACACTGCCGGAAGGCATCGCCCCCGCCTACCTGCCGAGCCTCTTCGTCCGGCGGCTCGCCCGGCTGCCGATCGTGGTCAACGGCGCGCGTACGGACGGGTGATGATCTCCATGTTGTGGCCGTCGGGGTCGTCGAAGTAGGCGCCCCGGCCGCCGTAACGGTGGTTGATCCGGCCCGGATCGGTGTGGTTCGGATCGGAGTAGTACGTCACCCGCATCCGCTCGAGACGCTCGATCATCGTGTCGAACTCCTCGTCCGGCACGAGGAACGCGTAATGGGTGGGGGTGAAGGGCTCGTCACCCTGCTGGTAGTAGTCCAGGGTCACACCGTTGCCGGTGTCCACCGGCAGGAACGGGCCCATCGGGGCACCGACCGTGAGACCGAGCACCTCGGCGAGGAACTCGGCGGAGACCCGCCGGTCACGGGCGTACACGACGGTGTGGTTGAGCTCGACGCTCATGGGGGGTCCTTTCACAGGGCAAGCGCTGTCGACTGTCTCCTGTCCCGTACACGCGGTACGGGAGGGACGGCCGCGGCGGACCCCGCGCACACCACCCGGCGGCGCTCACGCCACAGCCGGGCGCCTCACTCGCTCACGGCCCATGGCCGACCCGGCAGTCATGCCTCCACGGTAGCCCGCGCCGATCTTGTACGACAACGCGGTTTACGGCCACGGCCCGGCCGGTCGGCGTCGGTCGGTGTCGGTGTCGGTGTCGGTGTCGGCGTCGGCGTCGGCGTCTGTGCCGGCGCCGGTCGGCATCGGTCCGCGCCGGTCGGCACGGGTCTTGGCGGGCGCCCGGCGCGCGGCCCGGCGCGGGAAGTGCGCCAGGCACTCGCGGCGTAGCCTGGAAGTGGACTCGGGGTCCCACGTTCCACCGCCGGGAGGCGGACGACGATGACCGGAATCGTTTCCAGGAGCTTCGACTCCGCAGACGAGACCCGCCCCTTCGACGGCGGCAAGGGCCGGCTGGACCTGCTCAACACGGACAAGGGCCAGATCGGCAGGGCCGTGTTCGAACCGGGCTGGCAGTGGACCAAGCACGTGAAGCCCATCGCGGGCACCGACAGCTGCCAGGCGCACCACGTCGGCTACGTCGTCAGCGGCCGCATCAAGGTGGTCATGGACGGCGACGGCGACAGCTCCGAGCTCGGCCCCGGCGACTTCTACGAGATCCAGCCGGGACACGACGCCTGGGTCCTCGGCGACGAGCCCTGCGTGGCCCTCGACTGGGTCGGCTTCGGCGACTACGCCGTACCGTCCGGCTCCTGACCCTCCCGGCCGGACCACGGGGCGCCGTCACGCGTGCCCGAAGCGCACCCCCTCCCACGGCACCCGGCCGTGCGGGAAGGAGTCCGGGGAGCGCTGGTCGAGCGTGCGCGGCGGAGCCGCCTCGATGACCGGCTCGGCGCCCTCCACCTCGCGCAGCCAGGCGGCGAGGGCGTCCCGCAGCCCGTCGGCCACCCGCCGGTGCGAGGTGAGCCCGGCCAGGTTCTCCAGCTCGTACGGATCGGCCGCCAGGTCGTACAGCTCGCTCTCGCGGTAGCGGTCGGCGTCCGGCTGCCGCCAGGGATCGGGACCGGGCGGCGCCGTCACCACGTACTTCCACCGCTCCGTGCGCACCGCCCGCCCGATCACGTCCTCGCTGATCTGCACGAACACCGAGTACGGGCGCTCGGGGTCGGACCCGCCGCCGACCAGCGGCCGCAGCGAACGCCCCTGCACGCCCTCCGGGATCCTCAGGCCCGCCGCGTCGACGAGCGTCGGCATCAGGTCCACCGTGGAGACCGGATGGCGGATGAGGCCGCCGCCGCGGAAGCCGGGTCCGGTGAGCGCGAACGGCACGCGCACCGAGGCCTCG
Source organism: Streptomyces sp. NPDC023157 (assembly GCF_055560575.1). NCBI lineage: Bacteria > Bacillati > Actinomycetota > Actinomycetes > Kitasatosporales > Streptomycetaceae > Streptomyces > Streptomyces sp. NPDC023157. The sequence continues at coordinate 130,368 of NZ_JBVHIL010000003.1, read as the reverse complement.
TGGGCGGAGCGCTTGTACTCGCCGTTGCGCGTTCGGAAGTGCGAACCGTGGTCGGCGGTCCAGGCGAGCAGCGTGTCGTCCTCGATGCCCAGGCTGCGCAGCGTGTCCCGCAGCCGCCCCACCCCCTCGTCGACGCGTTTGATCTGGCCCAGGTAGCCGCCGAGATGCCGGTGCGCGCCGCCCTGCTCGGCCCCGGGGCTGAGCGCCGCGAGGTCGGGTGGCAGCCACCGGCCCTCGTAGCGCTCCCAGTAGCCGGTGGGCGCCGGGTAGGAGTCGGTGGCGTTCTGGTGATGCGGCTCCAGGAGGGAGAGGAAGAGCAGGAAGGGCCGCTCGTGGTGATCGGCGACGAAGCGGATCGCCGCGTCGATCAGGGCGTCCGAGCGGTACCCCGGCAGCCGGACCGGCTCGCCCTCCTCGTCGTACACCACGGTCCGGTACGCGTCGGAGGTGAACTCCAGCCGGTCCGAGGCGAGCCAGCGCTCGTAGCCGCCGCGCCGGCCGGGCGGGACCGGGCCGTCGGGGTTGTCCTCGCCGGCCAGGTGCCACTTGCCGATGTAGCCGGTGACATACCCGGCCTCGGCGAAGGTCCCGGCGAGCGTGGGGAGTTCCGCTCCGAGCGGAAGTCCGTTGCGGAACACCCCGGTGGCCGTCGGATAGCGGCCAGTCTGCAGCGCGGCACGGGCGGGCGCGCACACCGGATTGGGCGTGACCGCCTGCTCGACCAGCGTGCCCTCGCGGGCCAGCCGGTCGAACTCCGGGGTCGCCCCGGCGGGGTTGCCGTGCGCGCCGGTGGTGTCCCACCGCTGCTGGTCGGTGAGGACGACGACGACGCTCGGCCGGGCGGCGGCGGGCGGCATCAGACGGCGGGCCGCGCCGTCGAGGCGCCGGAGGCGATGCCGAAGGCCGGGTCGGGCACGCCCTCGGGCGCGAGCAGGACCGACGAGCGCCCGTCCACGCCGACCGGGACGTCACCGTCGATGGTCACCCGGCGCAGCTTGCGGTCGTGGGCGTCAGAGTCGTCCACGCCGTAGTGCTGGGTGGCCCGGTTGTCCCAGATCGCCACGTCGCCGACCTGCCACTGCCAGCGGACGGTGTTCTCCGGGCGCTCGACGTGGGACTGGAACAGGTCGACCAGCGCGCGCGAGTCGGCACCGGTCAGCCCGCTGATCCGCTGCACGAAGTTGCCGAGGAGGAGGGTGCGTTCGCCGGTCTCGGGGTGGACGCGCACGACCGGGTGCTCGGTGAGGAACTTCGTCGAGGCGAACACCTCGCGGAAGCGGACCAGCTGCTCGGGCAGGGTGTCGGGGCGCAGGGCCGCGTAGTCGTAGTCGTTGGAGTGCACCGCCCGCAGCCCCTCGGCCAGGACGCGCAGCGGCTCCGGGAGGCGCTCGTACGCGGTGGCGGTGTTGGCCCACAGGGTGTTGCCGCCGTAGGGCGGGATGACCACGGCACGCAGGATCGAGAAGGCCGGGTAGGCGGGGACGAAGGTGACGTCGGTGTGCCACTGGTTGGCCCGGCCGCCGTAGTCGGAGTCGATGGGGAAGGAGTAACGCCCGTCGGACGAGGGGACGGTGGGGTGGGCGACCGGCGTGCCGAGCAGGCGTCCGAAGGCCTCGTGGGAGTCCTCGTCCAGGTGGTCCTGGTCGCGGAAGAAGACGACCTTGTGCTCCAGCAGGGCGGCGCGGATCGCGGCGACCGTCTCGGGGGCGAGGTCGCCGCCGAGCCGCACACCGGAGATGACGGCGCCGAGCCTGCCGCCGACCTTGCGGACGGTGAGTTCGGTGGCGGTGGCGGTGGCGGTGGCGGTGGTGGGGGCGGTCGTGGTCGACATGACGGATCCCTTCGGGACAGGGTGCGGAGTTAATTTCGCAGGGGAAGTAATGAAGGCGCCAGAGGGCGGGCACCGGAGGGGCTGGCGAGACGCCACGGGGTGCGCACCGGAGAGCCGGCTGGTGCGGCGGGGCGACGACCAGGACCATCGCAGGGCTCCCGGCGGACCGTCAACGATCCACAGGCCCGGCGAAGATCGCCCCGTGGTGGTTGAATCGGCCTCTCCTCCGGCACCGGGCAGCCGCCCACCGGACTCCGCCAGACCCCTTGTGACCAGTGCTTTCGCCGGTACGGAGGGGCACGGCGAGTGGTCCGGCCGCGCCCGTGGCGGGCGTCCCGCGCGGCGCCGGGGGATTTCACGCCGTGGCAACACTGAGCAGCACTCCCGAGACGAGGCCTTCATGACCTTCACCTCTCCCACCCCCCACACCCCGCGCATGGCCGGGGACGGCCGGCGCGAGACCAACGCCGCCACCGTGCTGCGCACCGTCCTCGACCACGGGCCCGTCGCCCGCAGCGGCATCGCCCGGCTCTCCGGACTCAGCCCCGCGGCCGTCTCCCGTCAGGCCACTGACCTGCTCCGGCACGGACTGCTGCACGAACTGCCCGAGTACGCCGAGGGCGGGGGAGTGGGCCGCCCGCAGATCCCCGTCGACCTGCATCTCGGCACGACCGGCGGCCCGGTCGCCGGCGGCATCCATCTCGGCGTCCCCGCCTCGTCCCTGGGCCTGGTGGACCTGCGTGGCCGGGTCCTCGCCCGGCGCACCCTCAGCCACGCCGGGGTCGACCCGCGCACCCTGCCCGGCACCGTCGCCCGGGAGATGCGGGCCTTTCTGGCCGAGTACACCGACGGGCGCCCGCTGCTCGGCGTCGGAGCGGCTGTCGGCGGCTGGGTCGACCCCGACCGGGGGCACGTCGTACGCCACGACGCGTTCGGCTGGTACCACCGGCCGCTGGTCGCCGAACTGACCGGCGGCCTGGGCGGGCGCACCGTACGGGTCGACAACCACGCCCGCGCCATCGCCCAGTCGGAGATCCTCTTCGGCCGCCCCGAGGCGCGCCGCAGCCTGGTCCACCTCTTCATCGGCAACGTGGTCGACGCCGCCCTCGGGATCGCCGGAGTCGTGCACCAGGGGCCCGGCTCGGCCGCCGGAGACGTGGCCCACCTGCCCGTTCCGGACTCCACCACGCCTTGCCCGTGCGGGCGTTCGGGCTGCCTGGAGGCGACCGCGTCGAACACCTGGGTCGGCGAGACCGCGTACCGCAGGGGGATCGTGCCCGAACCGGACGTGTCCCTGGTGGTGGACGCGGCGGCGGCCGGCGACCGGCGCGCGGACCGGCTCCTGCGCGAGCGGGCCCGCGCGGTGGGGCGGGCGGTCGCCCTGCTGCTCGACGTGCTCAACCCCGACCTGGTGGTGGTCACGGAGCAGGCCAGCGTCCTGGACCCGGAGTACCTGGAGGAGATCAGGGGCGCCGCGATCGACCTCTCGCACGTCTGCGACGACCCCGAACGGATCGTCAGTCCACATGCCGGACCAGCCACCCTGCCCGTGGCGGCGGGCACGGTTCTGCTGAATCCCCTGTTCAGGAACCCTCTTCAGGGCATCGAAAGGCTGTCGGTGAAGGCGGCTTACAGCTGAGGTTGTCTCAGAATCCGGACAAGCCTGGTTGACCCGGCCGGGAAGCCGCTGCCATATTGCTCCCGTGAATCCGGACATGCGCCTCATCTGCCGCAGGCACGTCGACCTCTGTCGACAGGCCAGCGCGGTCTGTGCCGTCCGCCTCTGAGCGGTCCGCTCCGCACGCCTCCGCCTTCCTCCCGGGCTCCGGGCCACCGAACGCGTCGCGTTCGGCCCGCCGCGGCACGCCCGGCATCCGCTCCCGGGTAGCGGGCAAGCTCCGTTCCTGACCCCCTCAGGGATCTCCGGCCCTCCCGGTCCTCCCGTCGCGCCCGCTCCTGAGTTCCCTTCTCCTGCCAGGGGTTTGTTTCTCCCGCAGCGGAAGTAATTCGCGGAGCTGTTCCTCCGCGCCGGTTCCCACGAGCCCCCGCCCGATCCGGGGATCCCTCCCCATCCCTTCGCTTCCCTCCCCCCTTCCCTCCCCCTTCCCTCCCCCTTCCCTCTCCTTACCTCCGCCCTCCCCTCCCTCTCACAGGCAGGCATCCGATGACCGAGCTGTACCCCTCCACGCCCAGCACCCCCTCCCGCCGCACCGCCCTGCGCGCCGCTGGCGGTGGGACCCTGCTCCTGGGGCTGGGTCTGGCCGGCTGCCGCTCGGCCGTCTCCGAGTCCGGCGCCACCGACCCGAAGGCCGCGGCGGGACCACGCCGCGGCGGCACCGTCACCGTCGCCGTCAACAGCGACTTCACCCCCAGCCTGCTCTTCGCCCAGAGCAACCAGTCCCTCCAGCAGCGGCTGCTGTTCAACACCCTCACCCGCTACGACGACCGGCTCCGCCCCCAGCCCGAGCTCGCCACCTCCTGGGAGTACGCCCAGGACGGGCGCAGCATCACCCTCAAGCTGCGCACCGGAGTGACCTTCCACGACGGCCGCCCCTTCACCGCAGACGACGTCGTCTTCGCCGTGAAGAACCTGCAGAACCCGCTCAGGGCCGCCCAGTTGCGCACCACCGCCGCCGCGATCACCGGCTTCGACAAGCGCGGCGACCACGAACTGACCCTCCGCCTCGCCCACCCGGTCAACAACCTCTTCGACCTCTTCGAGTTCATGATCGTCACCGATCGGAACAGCATCGAGGACGCCGTCACCGGCAAGCGGCTCAACGGCACCGGCCCCTTCAAGCTGGCCAAGTGGAGCCCCGGCACCGGAGTGAGCCTCACCCGCAACGACACGTACTGGCAGCCCGGCCGCCCCTACCTCGACGGCGTCGAACTCCGCGTCATACCCCAGGCCGACGCGCTCATCTCCTCCCTGCGCTCCGGCCAGTCCCAGCTCTCCTTCAGCGTCCCCGGCAAGAGCCTCACCGTCGTCAAGAACAACCCCGACCTCACCCTCACCAGCTACGACACCGGCGCCGGCGCCTACTACCTCGGCGTCAACACCACCGTCGCCCCCCTCGACGACAAGCTGGTCCGCCAGGCCCTCGCCTGGGCCATCGACCGTGAGCGCCTCCTCAAGCAGGCCCTCGGCGGCTACGGCCTCGCCTCCGCCGCGCCCTGGCCGAAGTCCTCGCCCGCGTTCACCGAGAGCGGCCGCACCCACTACACGTACGACCCCGGCAAGGCCCGCGAGCTCCTCAAGGCCGCCGGACACCCCAGGCTGGAGCTGCCGCTGCTCCATGTCAGCCTGCCCGGCGAGACGGCGCTCGCGGAGTCGATCCAGTACGACCTCAAGCAGGCCGGTGTCGACGTCACCCTCCAGCCCACCGACCCCGCCACCGCCCAGAAGAACCTGATCTCGCAGAACATGCCCGCCCTGTGGGCCATGGGCCACGGTTTCGCGCAGGTCCAGCCGTCCACCCTCGCCGTCAGCGCGTACCCCTTCAACGAGGCCAAGAACACCTCGAAGTTCCGCTCCGCCGCGTACACCCGGATCGTCCGCGAGGCCTGGACCAGCCGCGCCACCGGCGCCGCCGCCAACGCCCTGCAGGCCCGGATCTCCGACCTCCTCCTCGACGAGGCCTTCATCATCGACCTGGTCATCCGCGGCAACGTCCAGGTCGCCTCCGCCAAGCTGCACGGCGTCGCCCTCAACAAGTTCTCCTACCTCAACCTCGACGACGCCTACCTGGCGGGCTGAGCGATGCGCCGCCACCTCCTGCGGAGGATCCCCTCCGCCCTCCTCGTCCTCCTCCTCGCTTCCTTCCTCGTCTTCACCCTCATCCGGCTCGTCCCCGGCGACCCCGCCAGCTCCCTCGCCGGCCCCGACGCGACTCCGGAGACCGTCGCCGCCATCCGCACCCGACTCGGCCTCGACGCCCCGCTGTTCAGCCAGTACGCGCACTGGCTCGGCGGCCTCGTGACCGGCGACCTCGGACCCTCGTACGCCATCGGCGGCCAGACCGCCGACCTCATCGGCGACGGACTCGGCGCGACCGTCGAACTCACCCTGGGCGCCCTGCTGTTCGTCGTGCTCCTCGGCGGCGCCTTCGGAGTCCTCGGCGCCACCGCCCGCAGCTCCTGGGTGCGCGGGGCGGTGCGGGTCGTCACCACGGCGGCGCTCGCCGTACCGCCGTTCGTCTCCGGCGTCCTGCTGGTCCTGCTGTTCGCCGTCGTCCTCGGCGTGCTGCCGCCGGGCGGCCGGGTCCCGATCCTCACCGCGCCCGACCTGGGAGTGCAGTACCTGCTGCTGCCCGCCCTCTGCCTCGCCCTGCCCAGCGCCGCCGTCCTCGGCCGCTACCTCAAGGACGGCATCGAACGCGCCCTCACCGAGGACCACGTCCGCACCGCCACCGCCGCCGGCATCGCACCCCGCCGCATCCTGTGGCGCCACGCCCTGCCCGGCGCGCTACCGCCCGTCGTCACCCTCCTCGGCATGCAGACCGGCCATCTCCTCGGCGGAGCCGTCCTCGTCGAGGCCATCTTCGCCTGGCCCGGCCTCGGCCAGCTCGCCGAACAGGCCCTGGTCCGCCGCGACTACCCCGTCGTCCAGGACCTGCTGCTCCTCCTCGTCACCGTCTTCGTCCTCGTCCAACTGCTCACCGACCTCGTCCACGCCTGGCTCGACCCCCGGATCAGGTGGGAGTGACCGACATGACCGCCACAGAGACCGCCACTCAGACCACTCAGACCACTCAGACCACCCAGACCACCCAGACCACTCGGACCACTCAGGCCGAACAGACCGCGGAGACCACTCAGACCAGCCCGACCGCACAGACCGCGAAGGCCCTACCCGCCCCCGCCTCCACCATCCGCCGCCCCCGCCACCCCTACCGGGCCGCCCTCGGCACCGCCCGCGGCCGCACCGGGCTCGTGCTCGTCGCTCTCGTCGTCGCCGCCGGGCTGCTCGCCCCGCTCCTCGCCGGGCACGGCCCCACCGACCAGAGCGGCCTGTCCCTCGCCGGGCTCGGCACCCCCGGGCACCCGCTGGGCACCGACGACCTCGGCCGCGACCTGCTCGCCCGGCTCCTCTACGGCATCCGGGCCGACCTCGGCATCATCGCCGTGGCCGTGCCGCTCGGCGCCGCCCTCGGCTGCCTCGCCGCGCTCCTCGCCGCCGTCCACCCGGTCGCCGACACCGTCGTGCAGCGGGCCTTCGACCTGATCCTCGCCTTCCCCGGACTGATCCTCGCGCTCGCCGTCACCGCCGTCCTCGGCCCCGGCCCGCTGCCCGTGATCCTCGTCATCGCGCTCGCCGAGATCCCCGCCTTCGGGCGGCTGCTGCGCACCGGGATCCTCGTCCAGCGGTCACGCGAGTACGTCACCGCCGCCCGCGTCGGCGGCACCTCGTCCGGCCGGATCCTCACCCGCCACATCCTGCCCAACGCCGCCGACCCGCTCGTCGTCCAGATCGCCGTCTCCCTCACCGTCGCCGTCTTCATCGAGGGCGCCATGAGCTTCCTCGGCGTCGGCGTACGGCCCCCACAGCCCACCCTCGGGGCCGTCCTCAGCCAGTCCATGCCCTATCTCGCCCAGGCCCCGCACTTCGCCGCGGGCCCCCTGATCACCGTGACCGTGCTCGTCCTCGGCCTCTCCCTGATCGCCGACGCACTGAACCGGGAGACCCGCCGATGACCCGTCCGGTACGCGACGAGGGCCCCGCCCTCCTCGAAGTCAGCGGCCTCGACGTCGAGTTCACCACCCCCGACGGCGGCACCCTGCGCGCCGTCCGCGACGTCTCCTTCACCCTGCGGCGCGGCGAGACCCTCGCCGTCGTCGGCGAGTCCGGCTCCGGCAAGTCCACCACCGCCCTCGCCCTGCTGCGCATGCTGCCCGGCACCGGCAGGATCACCGCGGGCTCCGTCCGCCTCGACGGACAGGAGCTCACCACCGCGGACGAGCGCGAGCTGCGGGCCGTACGCGGGGCACGCGTCGGCATGATCTTCCAGGACCCGATGACCGCCCTCAACCCGGTCCTCACCGCCGGCGGCCACCTCGACGAGGTGCTGCGCGCCCACCGGTACGGCGACCGGGCGGCCCGCCGGGCACGGGCCCGGGAACTCCTCGACCTGGTCGGCATCCCCGACGCGGCCCGCCGTCTCGACGACCACCCCCACCAGTTCTCCGGCGGCCAGCGCCAGCGCATCCTCATCGCCATGGCCCTCGCCGGCGAACCCGACATCCTGCTCGCCGACGAACCCACCACCGCCCTCGACGCCACCGTCCAGGACCAGATCCTCACCCTGCTCGCCGACCTCGGCCGCAAGACCGGCACCGCGCTCGTCCTCATCACCCACAACATGGGCGTCGTCGCCCGCGCCTGCGCCCGCGTCCTCGTCATGTACGGCGGCACCGTCGTCGAGGACGGCCCCACCGTCGAGGTCCTCACCCGGCCCCGCCACCCCTACACCGCCGGGCTTCTCGCCGCGGTGCCCCGGCTCTCCGCATCCTCCGGCACCCGCCTCACCGGCATCCCCGGCAACCCGCCCGACCCGACCCTCCTCGGCGACGGATGCGCCTTCGCCGACCGCTGCGCCTTCGTCACCGACCGGTGCCGCACCGCCGTCCCCGCACCCGTCACCCTCGCCGGCGGGGTGCGCGCCGCCTGCGTGCTCGCCGCCGAGCGCACCGAGCCCCTGCCGCCGCCCCCGCCCCCGGCCCGTATCGACCGGCCGGAACCCGGAGGCGTCGTCCTCGCCGCCGCATCCCTGCGCAAGACGTACGGGCGGCGCGGCCGGCGCTCCTTCACCGCCCTCGACGACGTGTCCCTCACCCTCGCCGCCGGGGAGACCCTCGGCATCGTCGGCGAGTCCGGCTCGGGCAAGTCCACCCTCGCCCGGGTCCTCGCCCACGCCCACCCCGCCGACGGCGGCCGCCTGCTCCTCGACGGCCGGGACGTCACCCGCCCCTCGCGCCGCGAGCTGCACGGCGTACGGCGCCGGGTCCAGATGGTGTTCCAGGACCCGTACGCCTCCCTCGACCCCCGCATGACCGTCGGCGAGATCATCGCCGAGCCGCTCCGCGCCTTCGGGCTCGGCGACCGCGCGGACCGCGAGCGGCGGGTCGCCGAACTCCTGTCGCTCGTCGGCCTGGACCCGGCCGTCGCCGACCGCAGGCCCCGCTCCTTCTCCGGCGGCCAGCGCCAGCGCGTCGGCATCGCCCGCGCCCTCGCCCCCGAACCCGCCGTCCTGATCTGTGACGAACCCGTCTCCGCGCTCGACGTCTCCGTGCAGGCCCAGATCGTCGGCCTGCTCACCGACCTCCAGCGCGACCTGGGCCTCGCCCTGGTCTTCATCGCCCACGACCTCGCCGTCGTCCGGCAGGTCAGCCACCGCATCGCCGTCATGCACCGGGGCCGGATCGTGGAGACCGGCAGCGCCGACGAGGTCTGCGAGCGCCCGAAGGACCCGTACACCCGTGCCCTGCTGGCCGCCGCACCCGAACCCGTACCGACGGCACCGCGGCTCCTGACGGCGGGGGCGAGCGCATGAGCGCCTGCTGCGCGCCCGGCCGCCCGTGCGCGGGGCAGCGGTCCGAGGCCACGGCATTGCTTCCGCTGCCGAAGATACGAATCAGCGGCCGGCACAAGCCCCTGCGGCCCATGGCCGAACTGCCCGGCGGCACCTTCACGATGGGCGACCCCTTCGACGAGGGCCACCCCGCCGACCGGGAGGGCCCCGTACGCGAGGTGACCGTGGCGTCCTTCGCCATCGACACCACCGCGGTGACCAACGCGCAGTACGCGCGGTTCGTGGCGGCCACCGGACACCGCACCGACGCTGAACGGTACGGCTCCTCGTACGTGTTCCACCTGCTGCTGCACCCCGCCGCCGAGGCCCATGTGCTCGGCCGGGTGCCGAACGCGCCCTGGTGGCTGGGGGTCGCGGGCGCCGCCTGGCACAGCCCCGAAGGGCCGGGCTCCGGCCTCGAAGGACGCGCGGACCACCCCGTCGTCCACATCAGCCACGCCGACGCCACCGCCTACTGCGACTGGGCCGGCCTGCGGCTGCCCACCGAGGCCGAATGGGAGTACGCGGCCCGCGGCGGCCTCGACGGCGCCCGCTACCCCTGGGGCGACGCACTCGCCCCCGACGGACGTGAGACGTGCAACATCTGGCGGGGCGACTTCCCGCACCGCTCCGACCGGCCCGGCGGACGCACCGGCACCGTGCCCGTCACCGCGTACGAGCCCAACGGCCACGGCCTGCACAACACCTCCGGCAACGTGTGGGAGTGGTGCGCCGACCCCTTCGGACCCCCGTCCCGCCCGGGCGCGCCCGCCGAGCGGGTCATCCGCGGCGGCTCCTACCTCTGCCACGACTCCTACTGCAACCGCTACCGCGTCGCCGCCCGCTCCCACAACACCCCCGACTCCTCCACCGGCCACGGCGGCTTCCGCTGCGCCCGCTCACTCACCGGAGACCTCCCCGCATGACCACCAGCACCCGCCGCGACCCGTACGAGGGCTTCCCCGGCCGGATCGGCCGCACCTTCGCCGAGTCCGAGCCCGCCTGGCCCGCCCGGCCCACCCCACCCGCCAAGGCCCCCAACATCGTCGTCGTCCTCGTCGACGACATGGGCTACAGCGACATCGGACCCTTCGGCTCCGAGATCCCCACCCCCGTCCTCGACTCCCTCGCCGAGGACGGCGTACGGCTCACGAACTACCACACCATGCCGCTGTGCTCACCGGCCCGCGCCGCCCTGCTCACCGGCCTCAACCCGCACCGCGTCGGCTACGCCATGGTCGCCAACTCCGACCCGGGCTTCCCCGGTTACGGCATGGAGATCGCCGACGACATCCCCACCCTCGCCGAACTCCTCCACGACTCCGGCTACGCCACCTTCGCCGTCGGCAAGTGGCACCTCGTGCGCGACTCCGCCTCCAACGCCGCCGACGACCGGCGCAACTGGCCGCTGCGGAAGGGCTTCGACCAGTACTACGGCGTCCTCGAAGGGCTCACCAGCCTCTTCCACCCGCACCAGCTCGTCCGCGACAACAGCCCGCTGGACATCGACGAGTTCCCCGACGGCTACTACTACACCGACGACCTCACCGACCAGGCCATCTCCATGGTCACGTCGCTGCGCGCGCACGACCCGGACAAGCCCTTCTTCCTGTACCTCGCCCACAACGCCGTCCACGGCCCCCTCCAGGCCAAGCCGGAGGACATCGCCCGCCACCGGGGCCGCTACGACGAGGGCTGGGACGCCCTGCGCGACCGGCGCTTCGCCGCACAGATCGCCGCCGGACTCTTTCCGCTCGGAACGGAACTACCCGAACGCAACAGCGAGGCCGGACTCGACGTCCCCGCCTGGGACTCCCTCACCGAGGAGCAGCAGCGGCTCTACGCCCGCTACATGGAGGTGTACGCCGCCCTCGTCGACAACATCGACCAGAACCTCGGCCGGCTCACCGACACCCTCGCCGCCCTCGGCGAACTCGACAACACCGTCATCGTCTTCACCTCCGACAACGGCGGCACCGGCGAAGGCGGCGCCGAAGGCACCCGCTCCTACTTCAGCCGCTTCGTCCACCACCCGCGCCTGCCCGGCGACTGGGACCCCGACGTCGACCGCGACCCCGAGCTCATCGGCGGCCCCCGCAGCCTCGTCCACTACCCGCGCGGCTGGGGCATGGCCTCCAACACCCCCTTCCGGCTCTACAAGGGCCACACCTACGCCGGCGGCGTCCGCGTGCCCTTCGTCCTGTCCTGGCCCGAGGGCGCCCGCGACGGACGGCTCGCGCGCGGGCTGCGCCCCCAGTACCAGTACGTCACCGACATCACCCCCACCCTCCTCGAACTCGCCGGCCTCGCACGGCCCGGCACCCGCCGGGGCGTCCCGGTCCAGGAGCCGGACGGCACCAGCTTCGCCCCCGTCCTCGCCGACCCCGCCCACGACTCCACCCACGCCGAGCAGTACTGCGAGATGACCGGCAACCGCAGCCTCTACCGCGACGGCCACAAGCTGGTCACCCTCCACCGCCCCGGCACCCCCTACGACGACTCCGAATGGGCCCTCTACGACATCCGCGCCGACCCCACCGAGATCCACGACCTGTCCGCCCGACACCCGGAGCTGGTCGCGGAGTTGTCGAAGGCCTGGGAGGAGGCCGCCTGGCGCGACGGCGTCTTCCCGCTGCCCGACCACAGCGGGGCCCTCGCCCGGCGCAACCCCGCCGAACAGCGCCTCGCCCGCCCCCTCACCCTGCTCCCCGGCACCCCCGAACTCGAGCGCTACCGCTCCTCACGGCTGATCTCCCTGCGCTCCTTCGAGATCTCCGTCGCCGTCGACGAGAGCGGCGACGGCGTGCTCGTCTCCCACGGGGACCAGGGCGGCGGCTACAGCCTCTACGTGGAGCACGGCCGGCTCGTCCTCGCGTACAACGAGTACGGCACCCTCCACGAGACCGACGCCGGCCCCCTCGCCCCCGGAGCCCACGACATCCTGCTCACCGCGACCGCCGAGGAGGGCCTGCGCTGGCGCTTCACCGTCACCGTCGACGACGAACTCCGCGCCACCCCCGACACCGTCCACCAGCTCATCGGCATGGCCCCCTTCCAGGGCATCAGCATCGGCATCGACCGCAAGTCCCCCGTCTCCTGGCCCCTCTACGAACGCCGCCGTTCCTTCCGCTTCGAGGGAAAACTGCACTCGGTGACCTACCGCCCGGGACCGCCCGGCCCGGACGCCCCGGAAGCAGTGGCCGAGGCCCTGAAGGCGGCGGCTGCGGCCTTCGAGTGACGGGCGGGGCGACCAGGGGGGCGGGCAGAGGCGCTCGGCGCCGAGACCCACTGCCCGCCCCTCTGCCGCCCCCGCTGCCCCGCCCCCTGAACCTCGCCTGCCCGGCTCCCGGACGCCGCGCCGTCGAAATCCACGGGCCCGCGCCCCGCCACCGCTGGCAGGATGCCGCCATGACACTCCCGGACCGCCGCATCCAGCCGCCCTGCACCGCCGACGAACGCACCACCCTCACCGCCATGCTGGACTTCCAGCGGGACACGCTGGCCATGAAGTGCGAGGGGCTGACGCCCGAACAGTTGAAGGAGCGGGCGGTCCGGCCCTCCGGGCTCTCGCTGCTCGGGCTGGTGCGGCATGCCGCCGAGGTGGAGCGCGGATGGTTCCGGAACGTCATCAACGGGGAGAGCAGCCGCAGCCCTTGGACCCCGGCCGGTTCCACCGACTGGGCCGACTTCGACATCGACGACGCCGCCGACGCCGACGTCGACGAGGCCTTCGCGGTCTGGCGCGAGGAGTGCCGGCGCGCCCGCGCGATCGTCGAGGCGGCCGACTCGCTCGACGTGACCGGACACATCGACGAGGAGGCCTTCTCACTGCGCTACGTCCTCGCCCACATGATCGAGGAGTACGCGCGCCACAACGGCCACGCCGACCTGCTGCGCGAGCGCATCGACGGCGTCACCGGCGAGTAGCGGCACCGGACCGTCCCGCAGCCCCCTCCCCGTATCGCTCCGAGAGGAAGAAACTCCTGGTAGTGGGGGTGCCCACGGCTGTTATCGTCACCGCATGCCGCAGCTGATCGCCCCCACCGCGCGACTCCACGCCTCCTGGCTCGACGCCCACGCCGAATGGCGCCCCGGCATCAACCAGGACGGTTCCGGAATGCGGCTCGCCGAGCACGACGCCTTCGCGATGCCCGAGGTCTTCACCTCCTGGGTGGGCCGGCTCCGCGAACAGTCCGACCTGACCCGGCCCCAGCCCGAGGGCCGGGTCCACGCCACCCACTGGTGGATCGTCGAGGACGACACGTACCTCGGCGCGATCGACCTGCGCCACGAGCTCAACGACTTCCTTCTCCGGGCCGGCGGCCACATCGGCTACAGCATCCGCCCCTCGGCCCGCCGCCGCGGCCTCGCCACCTGGGCGCTCGCCACCGTCCTGCCCGAGGCCCGGGCCCTCGGCATGACCCGGGTCCTGCTCACCTGCGACGACACCAACACCGCCTCGGCCCGCACCATCGAGCGCAACGGCGGCGTCCTGGAGGACGTCCGCCCCACCGAGATCGGCCTCAAGCGCCGCTACTGGATCGAGCTGTAGGCATCGGTCATGCAGTCCGACGCGCACCGCCCGCGCTCGTACGCGTGGCGCAGCGCGGCGGCCGCGTGCCCCCGGCTGACCTCCTCGTAACCGAAACGCTCGTGGGCGAGCCGTACGACGGACTCGACGGTCACGATGGCCGGTTCGCCCCGGCCCGCCGCATCCCGGGCGGCGGCGATGGCCAGCTCCGCCGAGCGGGTCAGCGCCCGCACGTAACTCTGCCAGGCGGCTCTGCGCGCCCGCCGGGGCGCCGGCGGGCGCACGGCCCGCCCCTTCCAGCGGGCACCCGCCGCGACGAGGACGGCACCGGCGACCACGACCAGGGCTCCGAGCAGGGCATCGGGACTCACGTTCACACCGCGAGCCTTCCCTCGCGGGGGAGCGGGCAATCGGACACCCCGCTCACCTGGCGCCCGAGCCCGACGACGGTGACGACGGTGACGACGGTGACGGCGGTGACGGCGGTGACGACGGTGACGACGGTGACGACGGTACGGCCGCCGGGTCGTCGAGGACGGCGTCCCGTCCGTACGTGAGCGCACCCGTCAGCGCCGCGTCCGCGCCCAGCACGCCCGGCACCGGTACCGGGACGAGCCAGTGGGCGAGGGCGCGGCGGCCGGACAGCCGGGCGGCCAGGCCGCGTTCGAGCCAGGGGTACCAGTCGGCGAGGTAGCCGCCGAGGACGACCTCGTCGACGTCGAGGAGGCTGGTGATCGCGAGCACGGCCGCGCCCAGGACCTCGCCCGCGGCGTCCAGGGCGTCCAGGGCCCGCCGTTCCCCGGCCTCCAGGGCCTCGCCGAGGGCCGTCAGCGCCGCGTCCGGGCCCGCCGAGGCGCGCAGTTCGGCCAGCCCCGCCGCGTCGGTGAGCGCCTCGGGTCCCACGTACAGGGCGAGGCAGCCGCGCGCGCCGCAGGCGCAGACCGGCCCGTCGAAGGCGACGGGCATGTGCCCCGGCTCGCCCGCCACTCCGTGCCCGCCCGTGTGGATGCGCCCGTCGAGGACGAGCCCGCCGCCCACGCCGATGTCCGCCTTCAGGTACGCGAGGGAGCGCGGCGGTGTGCCGCGGCGGGCGGCCAGGGCGCGGTACTCGGCGAGCGCGGCGAGGTTCGCGTCGTTGACCAGGACGAGGGGGAGCTCCACGGGTCCTCGGCCCGGTCCCGCTCGCCGCAGCTCCTCCCGTACGAGGCCCGCCAGGTCCACCGGCCCCGGCCAGCCGAAGTCGGTGCTGAACACATGGGCGCCGTCCGCGTCGACCGGTCCCGGCATCGCCATCACCGCCCCCCACACATGCGCCCCCGGCACGGCCGGCACGGCCGCCCGGGCCTCGCGCAGCGCGCCCGCGACGGCGCGGGCGAGGGGCCGCGGGTCGCCCTGCGGGGCGCGGTGGGGGAGCGAGGCGCGGTGCACGGCCTCGCCCGCGAGGTCGGCGACGGTCGTCTGGAGCCGTTCGCGGGTGATCCGTACCGCGAGGGTGAGCACCCTTCCCGGCACCAGTTCCAGCTGCCGCCGGGGCCGCCCGCGTCCGCCGGCCGGGGTCAGCCCGGCCTCCCGTACGAGACCGCGGTCGATGAGGTCGGCCGTGAGCGCCGTGAGCGAGCCGTGGGCCAGCCCCGTCGCGGCCGAGACCTCGCTGCGGGAGCAGGGGCCGCGCTCGGCGATGTGCCGCAGGGCGCGCGACAGGTTGAGACGGCGTACGGCGGCGGAGTCGGAGGGCGGTTCGGCTGGAGCTACGGGCACCCGGCGATTCTCTCCGACGGCGGGGCGCGCACGGCGGACCACCCTCTGTTGACACGAGTAAGTGACACGCGTCACCTTTTTATTTCGACCATTGACGTAAATTGTTTCCGGGTCCGACGCTGTGGACGTCCCCGACGACGTGGCCGGGGCCGACGAGGCCGTCGGAACCGCCCCAGGCACCCCCGGCGGCCCGGCCAGGAAGGCAGCACCGCCATGACCACCGCATCCTCCCCGCAGGCCGCCCCCGCGCGGCCCCGAGCCGCGGGGACCACGACCCTCCTGTGGTCGATGCTGGCCGGTTTCACCACGCTCTACATCGCCTACTCGGGCCTGCTGAGCGTCCTCCTGCCGATCCAGGTCGAGGCCATCGCCCCGGACTCCAAGGAGTCCAGCCTCGCGATGGTGACGATGACCTCCTCGATCGTCACCCTCTTCGTCCAGCCCATCGCGGGCGCGCTCTCCGACCGCACCCGGGGCCGTTTCGGCCGCCGCACCCCCTGGATGGCGCTCGGCGCCATCGCCTCGACGCTCGCCCTGCTCGCCATCGGGCAGGCCACCGGCCTGCTCTGGCTCACCCTCCTGTGGGTTGCCGTCCAGGTCCTGCTCAACGTGATCCAGGCCCCCATGACCGCGATCCTCGCCGACCGCGTCCCGGCCGAACGCCTCGGCATGTTCTCCGCGTTCATCGGCGTCGGCGGTCAGATCGGCATCACCCTCGGCATCGTCATCGGCGCCCGTTTCGCCGCGAACGTCGACATCGGCTACGCCGTCTTCGCCGCCTGCGTCCTCGTCGTCACCCTCGCCTTCGTCCTCCTGAACAAGGACACCCCGGTCACCGGGGAGCCCGAGCCGTTCGCCCTCGGCGCCTTCCTCAAGGGCTTCTGGGTCTCTCCGCGCAAGCACCCCGACTTCGCCTGGGCCTTCCTCGCCCGCGTCGTCTTCGTGCTCGGCTTCTGGGGCGTGCTCATGTACCAGCGCTACGCCCTCACCGACTACGTCGGCCTCGACGGCGCCGACGTCGACCGCGCCCAGTCGCTCATGGCCGTACTGACCCTCGTCGGCACCTTCGCCGGATCCCTCCCGGCCGCCAGGCTGTCGGACCGCACCGGCCGCCGCAAGATCTTCGTCGGCGGCGCCGCGATCGTCCTCGCCGCCTCCATGGTCGCCCCGCTGATCAGCCCCACGACCACCGCCATGTACGTGTACGCGCTGCTCGCCGGCATCGGCTTCGGCACCTACATGTCCCTCGACATGGCCCTCATGACCGAGGTCCTGCCGGCCGGCGACAGCGCGGGCCGCGACCTCGGCATCCTCAACATCGCCACCAACGTCCCGCAGGCCCTCGGCCCCCTGGTCGCCGCCGGGATCATCGGCCTCTTCTCCGACGGCGCCGACAAGGCCCCCGGCTACCGGGCGCTGTTCCTCGTCGCGATCGGCGTCGTCTTCGTCGGCGCGCTCGCCATCAAGCCCATCAAGAGCGTCAAGTGAACCGTTCCGAGCCCCGACAGGAGCCCTCCATGACCGGCACCCACCCGCCCCTCGTCACCACCACCCGCGGCCCGGTCCGCGGCGAACGCCGGGCCGACGGGAGCCGCCGCTTCCTCGGCATCCCGTACGCCCAACCGCCCGTCGGCCCGCTCCGCTTCGCCGCACCCGTGCCGCCCGAGCCGTGGACCGAGCCGCTCGACGCCACCGCGTACGGGCCGACCGCGCAGCGCCGCCCCTTCGCGGACGTCACCACCATCCCCGAGCCGTCCATCCCCGGCGACGGCGTCCTCAACCTCAACGTCTTCACCCCCGCCCCGGACGCCGACGCGGCCCTGCCGGTCCTCGTCTGGATCCACGGCGGCGGCTACGTCGCCGGCTCCGCCGCGAGCCCCTGGTACGACGGCGCCGCCTTCAACCGCGACGGCGTCGTGTTCGTTTCCCTCGGCTACCGGCTCGGCATCGAGGGCTTCCTCCACCTCGACGACGCCCCCGACAACCGCGGCGTACGGGACTGGATCGCCGCCCTGGAGTGGGTCCGCGACAACATCGCACGCTTCGGCGGCGACCCCGCCAAGGTCACCATCGCCGGCCAGTCGGCGGGCGGCGGGGCCGTCCAGACCCTCCTCGCGGTCCCCTCCGCCCGCGACCTCTTCCGCGGCGTGATCTCCGTGTCCGGCGCCGTCACGCGCCCCGACGGCCCTGAGATCGCCCGCGCCGTCTCGCGCCTCTTCACCGCCCGTACGGGCCTCCCGGCCACCGCCGCCGCCCTCCAGGACCTCGGCGACGACGAGATCCTCGACCTCCAGGACCGCCTCGGCGAGCCGGGGCCGGACCGCGAGGGCCTCCCGCCGATGCTCTCGCTCGTGCCCTTCGCCGACGGCGAGCTGATCCCCGAGCCCGTCCTCGACGCTCTCACCACCGGCGACGGCGGAGCCGGGGTGCCCCTGATGCTCGGCTTCACCGCCCACGAGTTCAACATGATCCCCACACCCGAAGCGGGCCCCGACGGCGCGCCCGTGCCGCTGCCGCTGCTGCTCGGCGGACTCGGCCTCGACGAGGTCCGGGCGGGTGCCTTCGCGGAGACCTACGCGGACACCGACCCGGCCGCCCACTTCGGCCAGGCCCTGACCGACGCGACCTTCCGCGCCCCGTCCCTCGCGGTCGCCGACGCCCGCGCCGAGCGCGGCGAGCCCACCTGGCTCTACCAGTTCGACTGGACCTCGCCGCTCAACGGGCAGTCGTTCCACTGCCTCGACCTGCCCTACGCCTTCGACCTGCTCGACGCGGAGGGCGTCACGGCCGCCGCGGGCGACAACCCGCCGCAGGCACTGGCCGACGCCATGCACCGCGCCTGGGTTTCGTTCGTCTCGGAGCGGAACCCGGGGGAGGGGTGGCCCCCGTACACCTCCGCCGGGCGCACGACGATGCTCTGGAACACCACGCCGGAGGTGGCGGAGGACCCGCTGAAGACGGTCCGCGAGATCTGGCTGGGCTGAGGGGCCCGGCAGGCAGGCGCGCGCCGGTACGCCCGTGTACGGGTGTGCCGGCGCGCCGTCAGCGCACCGGCACGCTCCGGTAGTGCGTCGTCAGCCGGCCGGCGTCGAACACGTGGAAGGCCAGCGCCGGCACCGACTCGTCCCGGTACACGTAGTCGCGCGGGCCGCCGTTCTGCTCCCAGGGCAGCTTGGACGTCGAGACCACGCCGGGCGCGACGAGCAGCGGCCGGCCGGCGAACGTGGTGGCCGCGCCGGTGTGGGCGTGCCCGCACAGCAGCGCGACGACGTTCGGGTGCCGGCGCACCAGCGCGGCGAGCCGCTCCTCGCCGAACTGGCGGAGCCCGTCCACGAACGGGATGCCGAGCGTGGCCGGCGGATGGTGGAACCCCACGAACACGGGGACGTCCTCGGGCGTCCGCGCCAGCTCCTCCGCCAGCCAGTCCAGCGTCTCCTCCTCCAGGAACCCCTCGTCCTTGCCCGGCACCGACGAGTCGCACAGCGCCAGGACGAAACCGTCCGTGCGCAGCACCTGGTTCACCGGCGCCTCCGGAGCCGCGGGCTCCACACCGAGCAGCACGCGCCGGAACACGTCCCTGCGGTCGTGGTTGCCCGGACAGGCCAGCACAGCATGCCGGGAGCCCAGCACGTGCTCACGGATCCACGTGTACTCCGCCTCCGCGCCGTGATCGGCCAGGTCACCGGTGGCGATGACCGCGTCGAACGCGTACGGGAGCGAGTCCAGGAACTCCATCACGGCCGACGTCCGCTCCCTGCTGCGCGGCGAGGCGTCGACGTGGATGTCGCTGAAGTGCGCTATCACGATCACGGTGGCTCCTCTGGTCCTCTGGTCCTCTGGTCCTCTGGTCCTCTGGTCGTCAGGTCCGGTGTTCCCCTGGCCCCCGTCAGTCCTCGTCGCCGGGCGGTCCCGTGGGACCGTATCTCGCCCGCCCAAGGCCCGGCGCGGGCCAACACCCGGTCAATGGCCCTTTCCCGGCCCGCCCGCTCGGCTAGCATCCGGACCGCCCACCCCGCCGAAGGGAGCATCCCGTGAACGAGCCCGCAGAGCCCGCGGAGCCCGCCGACGCTGCCGGCCTCGCCGCGCTGGACAAGCGCTTCGCCGCGCTCGCCACCCCGCTGATCGCCGACGCCTGTGTACGGCTCGGGGAGCCGCTGCGGGCCGCGCCCGCCGGCATCCTGCCCGTGCTGCCCGGCCGCCGGGTGGCGGGCCGCGCGCTGCCCGTACGGCACTACGGCAGTGTCGACGTCTTCCTGGAGGCCTACACCCGCGCTGCCCCCGGCGACGTGCTCGTCATCGACAACGAGGGCCGCAGGGACGAGGCCTGCGTCGGGGACCTCGCCGTCCTGGAGGCCGGGACGGTCGGGATCGCGGCCGTCGTCGTGTGGGGGCTGCACCGGGACACGCCCGATCTGGTGGAGATCGGGCTGCCGGTGTTCTCGTACGGGGCGCACGCGCCCGGCCCGGTGCGCCTCGACCCGCGCGGGCCGGAGGCGCTGAGCAGCGCCCGCGTCGGCGAGCACACGGTCGGCGCGGACGACGTGGTGTTCGCCGACGACGACGGCGTGCTGTTCGTGGCGGCGGACCGCGCCGAGGCGGTACTGGAGACCGCCGAGGGAATCTTCCGCACCGAGCGGAATCAAGCCCGGCTGATCAGGGCCGGGCAGACCCTGCGCGACCAGACCCGCTTCGACGCCTACCTGGAACAGCGCGCCCAGGACCCGGCGTACACCTTCCGCCGGCACCTGCGGGCGATCGGCGGCGCCATCGAGGAGTAGCGGGGCCGGGCGGTGCCGGTGTCCGGCGGGGCTCAGCCGGCCCGGAAGCCGACGGTGCCGTCCGGGAGGATCGCCTCGACCTCCGCGCCGTGCTCCACGGTCCGGCTCACCGTGCAGAACTTCTCGTGCGTGAGCCGCACCCCGCGGGCGAACACGTCCGCCGCCCGCGGGTTGTTGTCGGGCAGCTCGAACTCGTAGCTGACCCGGATCCGCCCGACCCGCCCGTCGTCCTCGGGCCCGGCCACGCCCTCGACCACGATCCGCAGGTCGTCGTGGTCGACGGCCCGCGCCGTACGGTCGATCACCATGCCGCCGCATCCGCCCATCGCCGCGAGCAGCAGCTCGACGGGCGTGAACGAGGGCTGGGCGTCCGCGTCGTCGGCGGCCCCGATGCTCACCTCCGCGCCCCGGTCGTTGCGGGCGGTCCAGGTGCGGTATCCGGTGCGGACGGTCTCGATCCGGTACTCGGCCATGGGCGGCACTGCTCCTCACTGCGGTCCGTGCGCGCGCGTTCGCGTGCGCACGGACCATCCCATCATTCCCGCGCCCCCGGTCACGCCCTCACGCGCGCTCGTGCTCGCGCGCGCCGGGCCCCGGAACGCGCACGCCCTCCGCTTCCGCCGCCTCCCGCACGACGGCGCCCCACGCCTCGGCCATCGCGCCCCAGACCGCGCGCAGCTCGGGCTCGGCTGCCCGTACGGAGGCGATCGCACCGTCCGGGTCCCCGCCCGCCGCTCGTACGGCGGGCCCGTCCGAGCCCGCCCAGTCGGCGATCGCGTCCGACAGGACCTCGGGGTGGAACTGCACGCCCCACGCCCGGCGCCCGACGCGGAAGGCCTGGTAGGGGCAGTCGTCCCCGGTCAGCAGCGGCACCGCGCCGGCCGGCAGGGCCTCGGCCTCGTCCCAGTGCCACTGGGCCGCGAGCGCTCCCTCGGGGACCGCGCCGAGCACCGGATCGGCGTCGGCGGCGGGCAGCCGGCGCAGCGGTACGGCCCCGGCCTCGGGCCCCTGCGGGCGCCGGACGACCCGGCCGCCCAGGGCATGGGCCAGGATCTGCCCGCCGAGGCAGATGCCCAGGACCGGGACGCGGGCATCGACGGCCTCCCGTATCAGCTCCCGGACGCGCGGCAGCCAGGGCGCGGCCGTGTCGTCCTCGCAGTTGGGCGCGCCGCCGAGGACGAGCAGCCCCGCCCAGCCGGCGAGCCCGGCGGGCAACTCCTCGCCGCGCCAGGGGTGATGGACCCGGAGGTCGAGCCCGGCCGCGCGGAGCCGCTCGCCGACCAGGCCGGGGCCGGTGTCGGCCTCGTGCTGGACCACCAGGACAGGGTGTGCGGACAGATGAGTCACGGGCGTCCCGCCTCCACGAGGTGTCGAAGGAACGCCCTTGGCGCGTTCCGTCCTGCCGAGGGTCACCGAAAACGCGTTCCGATGCACCCCGTTCATTCGAGCACGCCGTCCCCCCTCCGCACCGGGCACGGTACGAGGAAGAGGCGTCGCACGCCCGAGGATGAGTACCCGACGCCCGTCCGCCTGAGTACTCCGCACGGTGCTCCACACCCCACGCCGCTGGTGAACTGTCGCCATGAACACGCACACCCCGCGCCGCGCCGCCCAGGACCCCCGCCCCCTGCGCCATGTCACCGCCACGGCCACCGCCACCGGTTCGGCCCTCGCGGTGGCGCTGCTGCCGCTCGTGGTCGGGGCGCTCGTGGCGCGGACCGCCGGGGGTGACCCGATGGTGTCGGTGAACGCCCTGATCGCGGGCGGCGGCCAGCGGGCGCGCCTGTCCCGCACGCAGCTGCGGGGGTGCGGGGGCCGGGCGCTCGCGACGGCGCGGAACACGTGGGGTCAGTCCGCCCGGTGGGCGAGCAGGAAGCCCTGGGACGCGGCGTAACCAGGCGAAGACGGAGGGGAGGTCCGCCCGGCCGCCCCGGTCCGCAGGGCAGGACGGGCGGCCTCGGTCCGCCGGGCAGGACGGGCTGTCTCGGTCCGCCGGGCAGGACGGGCTGTCTCGATATGGCCCTATCAGTCGCCCCTCATGCATCATTGATACGGCAACTGATTCATCTGCGATCGTACTGACTCTCTTTCAGCACCTTTTCTGATTGCGGAGGTTCGCGATGGCGTCCACGCGCGTCCACCTCGTGCTGGTGCACGGGCTGTTCTCCTCCGCGAAGGTGTGGCAGGCGTTCGAGACCCTTCTCGCGGACGACCCGGAACTC
This sequence comes from Streptomyces sp. NPDC023157, assembly GCF_055560575.1. Taxonomy (NCBI): domain Bacteria; kingdom Bacillati; phylum Actinomycetota; class Actinomycetes; order Kitasatosporales; family Streptomycetaceae; genus Streptomyces; species Streptomyces sp. NPDC023157. The sequence goes on along the minus strand of NZ_JBVHIL010000003.1, from coordinate 107,680 downwards.
GCGGGCTGGGTGAGCGTCCACCCCTTCCAGTACGACTCCCCGTTCGTCCGCCTGCGGCCCGACCGCAGGGTCGCCGAGACCGACGACGTGGCCGACCAGCTGGGCACCTTCCTGGAGACCGAACTGGCCGACGCCGAACGGATCGTGCTGGTCACGCACAGCCAGGGCGGGCTGGTCGTGCAGCGGTTCCTGGCGCGGAAGCTCTGGAACGGGGAGGGCCGCGAGCTCGCGCGGATCAAGCACTTCACCATGTTCGCCTGCCCCAATACGGGGTCCGGTTTCTTCCTCACCGTGCGCAAAGCCCTCCCGCTGTGGCGCAACCCGCAAGAGCGGCAGCTGCGCCCGTTCGACCGGGCGGTGACCGAGGCCCAGCGGACCGTGCTGAGTTCGGTGGTCCACGCCCGCGCGTACTCCGACCAGGAATGCCCCATCCCGGTGCTGGCCTACGGAGGGACCGCCGACGAGGTCGTGCCGCCGATCGTGGCCCGCGGCGTCTTTCCCAAGGGCGGTGTGGTCACCGCCGACCACTTCAGCATCGTCCAGCCCGCGGACCGCAAGGCCTCCGCCTACCAGGCCGTCCAGCGCGCCCTCCTCAAGGTGGCCTGGGAAGCACGGGAGGAGCAGCGGGAGCAGCGGGAGCGGGCGGAGCGGGAGCTCCAGGACACCGAGGAGCGTCGTCGCGCCCAGGGCACCGCTGCCGGAGCGCTCCCCGCCCCCACCACCGCGTCCGCCACCGGAACCGGCACCGCTGCCGGCACCCGCTCCCTCCCTGTCGACGGCTCCGCCCCCGGCCCCGGAGCGCCGGGCACCCCGCGCCCCCCGGCCGCCCTCGCCGTCCCCCCGACGCCGCCGCCCCCGGACCTCACCGTCTTTCCTCCGCCGCCGTTCGGGCAGCTGGCCGACGGGCAGCTGAAGGGCAAGGACCGGCTCGGCCTGGTCGCCCATCTGCTGTCCGAGGAGGCCCGTCGGCAGGTGCACGTGGTGGCCGGGCTCGGCGGTTCGGGGAAGAGCCGGATCGCCCTGGAGGCCGCCGACCGGGCCCGGCGCGCCGGCCACCGCGTCTGGTGGGTGTCGACGCCCGAACTCAGCCTGCGGATGCGGATGATCGCCGGCGATCTGGGCGCCCCGTCGATCACCGTGGAACGGGCCTGGCTCGTGGGCACGGCCATGGACCTGGTCTGGACCCTCCTCGACGACTGCCCCGACCCATGGCTCCTGATCTTCGACAACGCCGACGACCCGGAACGCCTCGGTCCGGCCGACGGTCCGGTGTCCCGGGGCACCGGATGGCTGCGCACCCCGAAGAACGCCAAGGGGACGGTCCTCGTCACCAGCCGGGTGCGCAGCCGGAACGCCTGGGGCGCCGCCAGCCGCATCCACCAGGTCCTGCCGCTGGACGAGAACGACGGCGCCTCCATGCTGCTCGAACGCACCGGCGGCCTCGGCGGCACGAACGAGGACGCGCGCCGTCTGTCACGGCAGCTGGGCGGGCTGCCGCTGGCCCTCCGCCAGGCCGCCGACGTGATCAAGGCCGTCCACGAGAGCCGGATCCGGCTGGACAGCGACATCAGGGACTTCGAGAGCTTCCGCCGCGCGGTCGAGCCCGGCGTCGACACCGCCGCCGGCCAGGACGGACCCCAGCTCGGCGAACTCCTCGGCCGGGAGATCGTGGAGAAGGTCTGCGGGATCGGCCTGGACCTGCTCACGCAGCACGAGCTGCCGCAGGCCCCGACCCTGCTCAAGGTGTTCGCCTGCCTGAGCACCGCCCCGATCCCCTACCGCTGCCTGCTCTCCGGCCCCGCACTCGCCGAATCGCCGCTCTTCCCCGGCACCGGCACCGCCGGTTCGCTGAGCCAGGCGCTGAAGGGCCTGGAGGAGCTCGGCCTCGTGGACGCCTACGAGCGCGAGGACGTCGCCGACCACGACCTGGCCGGCCTGCTCACCCTGCACCCCGTCGTGCACGGCGTGCTGCGCGAGGACGAAGAGGTCCGCAAGCGGCCGGCCGACCACTACGGCCTGGCCCTGCGCATGCTCCTGGCCGCCACGCACCTGCGGAACCCCGACCACCCCGCCAACTGGCCGCTGTGGGCCGCGCTCTCCCCGCACGCCCTGGAGGTCGCGCGGACCTGCCTGCTCGGCGACCTCAAGCTGAACGACCGCACCGTACGCACCGAGGCCCTCGAACTCGCCCGCCTGACCGCCCGCTACCTCATCGCCGCCGGACTGCTCGGTCCGGCGTACACCCTGGTGCTGCCGCTGATCGAGCGCTGCGCCTCGTACGGTTTCCACCGCGACGACCGCGAGATCCTCGGCCTGCGCCACGAACAGGGCCGCATCCACCTCGACCGGGAACAGCTGAGCCAGGCCGAGGAGGTCCTCGCCCTGGTCGTGGCGGCGCGGACCGCGATCCTGGGCGAGGACCACGCCGACACCCTCGCCAGCCGCCACAAACTGGCCCGCGCGATCAACGAGCAGGCAGGGCGGGAGGGCGAGGCGGAGGTCCTGCTGCGCTCCATCGTCGAGGCGGAGAACCAGGTCCGCGGACCCGAGCACTACGACACCCTCGTGGTGCGCCACACCCTGGCCCGGACGATGCTGGCTCGCGGCACGCACCGCGAGGCCGAGGCGGAGGCGCGGGAGATCCTCGCCGTCAGCCGCCGCAACCACTGGCCGCCCGCCACCCCGGAGACCCTCCGCGTCCGCGAGACGCTGACGCACGCGCTGCTCGCGCAGGCCCGCGCGGAGGAGGCCGAGGAGGTCATCGGCGGGGCGTTGGGCGACGCCTCCCAGGCACCGGACTCCAACCTCGTGATGCGACTGCGCTACACGCACGTGCTCGTCCTCCTGGGGATGCGGGGGCGTACCCCCGAAGCGGTGAACACGCTGCGCGCGCTGGTGCGCGACCTCGACCGCGCGGTGACCTCGGACCATCCGCTGTCGGTGCAGGCCAGGGCGCTGCTCGACCGGCTGCGGGAGATGCCGACCTGAAACCTCCGCGCTCCGGAGAACGTCGGGAAAGCCCGCCGGGCCCCGCGGGGTTGCGCGTAGCCTGACGGTGCCTCACGCTGAGTGACGCGTCCCTTGCCGAAACGTTCGGAGGTCCGCCGATGACTTCTCGCCCCGCCGACTCCTACGACGACCAGTCCCCGACGTGGGGTGCACCGGGGAGCGAGCTGGAGGAGATGCAGGCCGAGTTCGGCCGGCAGGTCGCGATGGAAGCCCTGGAAGCCGGACGTCAGGCACTCGAACTCGACGCGAAGACCGCGTTCCGCACCACCAGCGGAGCACATCCCGGATAGGCGCCGTCGTTTCCGTTGTCTTCAGAAAGTCGGGGGGCCGACGCATGACCACAGGGAACTTCACGCAGGACCTGCCGTCCACCGCGTCGCACGATCCGTTCTTCCGCGCCGCCACCACGCCCGCGTTCACCCGTGACCTGCTCGCGGGCCTCGCCGCCGGCCGGTACGCGGCTGTCCGGGTGCCCGGTTTCCTGTCGGAGGAACGGTGCGCGGAGGTGCTCGCGGCACTGGAGGAGAGGGCCTTCGACTCGTACGGCAGCGCCCGCGTCCAGCCGCGGGTGATGCGCTTCGGCGTGGGCATCAGCGACCACATGGCGGCCGGCGGGGTGGCCGACAGCTACTGGGAGGCGCTGGAGCGCCATCACGACGCCTGGCGGGGGCTCGGGCTCTCCTTCGATCCCTTCGCCCTCTGCCGGGAGGGGCTCGGCGCGCACTGGCCGGGCGGGGTGGCGGTCGGTCGCCGGGGCGGGCGGGAGCTCGGCGACGGGGTGGCCAGGGAGCCCAACCAGGGCTTCCGGGTGCACTTCGACGACTCGCTGCGCGAGTACGAGCACGATCTGCTCGACGTACCCCTGATCGGCCAGTTCGCGTTCAACCTCTACCTCAGCGTCCCTCCGTCGGGCGGCGAGACGGTCCTGTGGCGCCACCGCTGGCAGCCCGAGGACGAGACGTACCGGCTGCCGGCTTCGTACGGGTACGACGAGGCGGTGGTGCGGGACGCCGAGTCGCTGGAGATCACGCCGAACGTCGGCGAGGCGCTGCTCATCGACCCGCGCTACTTCCACGCGGTACGTCCGAGCCGGGGAGCCCGCAGAATCGCACTGGGATTCGCGGTGGGCCTCGCGGCGAACGGGCAGCTCCTCACGTGGGCCTGAACATGCCCCCCGACTGGCCTGTTGACAGCGGAGCGCCAGTCAATGCGACCTGCCTGCAAGGGCTTTGACGGTCGTGTGACGGAGCGGATACGTTCGGGCGATGGACATTCTGCGCTATGTGGCCTTCAGCACCGACCCGCTCGGCGGGAACCCGGCGGGTGTGGTGCTGGACGCCGCAGGCATCGACGAGGAGACGATGGCCGCCACCGCGGCGGAGGTCGGATACTCGGAGACGGCGTTCGCCGTTCCGCGCGCCGACGGCGAGATCGACATCCGCTACTTCAGTCCGGAGGCCGAGGTCCCGTTCTGTGGCCACGCGACCATCGCTACCGCCGTCGCCCACGCACACCGGCACGGCGTCGGCGAGCTGCTTCTGCACACCAAGGCCGGGCCGGTGCCCGTCGCCACGTCCACCCGGCCGGACGGCTCCGTCGTCGCCACCCTGGTCAGCGTCGCTCCGCGCACCGAGGAGATCGACGACGCGGACCTGGCCGAACTCCTCGCCGCACTGCGCTGGTCCGCCGCCGACCTCGACCCCGCCCTGCCGCCCCGGGCCGCGTACGCCGGCGCCTGGCATCCGGTGATCGCGGCCGCCACCCGTGCCCGGCTCGGCGACCTCGCCTACGACATGACGGCGCTCGGTGCCCTGATGGCGCGCCGGGACTGGGTCACCGTCGCCCTGGTCCACCGCGAGTCGGACACCGTCTTCCACGCCCGCAATCCGTTCCCGCCCGGCGGCGTCGTCGAGGACCCCGCGACCGGTGCGGCGGCCGCCGCACTCGGCGGCTATCTGCGGTCCCTCGGACTCGTCGACCTGCCCGCCGTCCTGACCGTTCACCAGGGCGTGGACATGGGGCGTCCGAGCCTGCTCACGGTCGGGGTCTCGAACGTTCCGTCGAGCGGCATCGAGGTGACGGGCACGGCCGTTCCCATTGGCTGAGTGGCCCGCCGCCCCCTCGGTCGTTCCCCTTGGCTGAGCGGGCCGCCGCCCCGCCTCACACGGTGCCGTCCTCCGCGACCTCCAGCACGATCTCGATCTCCACGGGCGCGTCGAGCGGCAGGACCGCCAGGCCGACCACGCTGCGCGCGTGCCCGCCCGCGTCGCCGAACACGTCGAGGAGCAGCTCGCTCGCCCCGTCCACCACCGACGCCTGCCCCAGGAAGCCGGGGGCGGAGGACACGTATCCGACCACCTTCGCCACCCCTGTCACCGCCTCCAGCGGCACCACCGCGTCGGCCGCCGCCAGCGCGGCCAGCGCGCACTGGCGGCTCAGCTCCTTCGCCAGCTCCGGCGACACCTCCGCGCCGACCCGTCCGACCGCGGTCAACTCGCCGCCCGTCAGCGGGATCTGGCCGGCGAGGAAGACCAGGGCGCCGCTGCGTACGGCGGGTACGTAGGCCCCCTTGGGGGCACTCGCTTCCGGCAACTTCAGACCGAGCCCGGCGAGCCGCTCGCGGATGTCCTTGCCCATGGCCCCTCCTGGTGGACGGTGACGACTCATCGTCGCACCGCACGGCACCCCGGGGGACCGCCTCGGCGGTTGTGGCGACGGGACCGGCACGATTCTGCTAGGGATCGATCCGCTGGGAGCCGACGGCGGCCTTTCGTCAGCCGCGGAAGGACTCCGGTCGTTCCGGCGACGCCTCCGCCAGGGCGCGTTCGACCGCCTCGACGCCGGCGCGCAGGCCGTACACGGGGGTGTCGGGCTGCTGGCGCCAGGAGTCGTCGATGCCGCCCGCGTCGACCGTGTCGAAGCCGAGCTCGTCGATGAGTTCGCGGATCGTCTTCTTCGCCTGCTCGTCGTCGCCCGCGACCGGCAGCGCGATGCGCTCGGGGTCGCCGGCCGGGCGATGACGGTCGAGGATGTCCTGGGCGTACGTGCCGTTGAAGGCCTTGATCACCGGGTGGCCCAGGTGACGTTCGGTCCAGCGGCTCTCGGTCAGGCCCTCGTCCTCGATGGCGGCGATGCGGCCGTCGCGCTCGCGCGGGTAGTAGTTGCCGGTGTCGAGGACGACGAAGCCGTCCGCCGCCCCGTCGAACAGGCCGGTCGCCGGGAGGTCGGGGATCGCCTTCAGCGGGATCGTGACGACGACGATCTGCGCGCCCCGGGCCGCCTCCGAGACCCGGACGGGGGTCGCCCCGGTCTCCTCGGCGAGGGCGGCGAGCGTCTGCGGGCCGCGGGAGTTGGCGACGGACACCTCGTGCCCGAGGGCCGTGAGTCGGCGGGTGAGGTTGCCGCCGATGTTGCCTGCCCCGATGATGCCGATCTTCATGAGCGTCTTCCTTTCGAGCGGGTGGCGCGGTTCGCCGCTATGGGAGTGCGCAACTGGGCGACCCCGCCCGCTATTCCCCGCCGAGGGCGTGAGAACTTGGCGTGCCCCGGGTGAAGCCGGGCCGTTCGGGCCCCGCCGCTGGCCCGAACGGGTGATGATCCACCGGGCGGCGCGCAGCGTCATCCGCACCCTTCGCATCATCCGCACCCTCCGCGCCCGCCCACTCCGCAGCACGCAGCACGCAGCACGCAGCACGCAGCACGCAGCACGCAGCACCCCGTACCGCATCACCCCTCATCACCCCTCACCCGTCACCCCCATCGAAAGGGCAGCGCCGATGACAGCGCAGGACCGCGCCGCACAGCACGGGCAGGAGGCCGCGCCGCCCCGCGGCATCGGCCGGCGTCGATTCCTCGGGTACGTACTGGCGGCGCCGACCCTCACCGTCGCCGCCCAGGTCGGCGCGGAGGTCCTCGCGCCCACGCCGGCCGAGGCCACCGTCCCGGCCGTCGTGCCCTCCCTTCCCGGGCCCGCCGACATCTACGACCTGAACGACATGCTCACGCACGCCGCCCTGCCGACGGCGAACCTCATCACCATCCGGATCGACCCCGACGGCACCGCCCACTTCGCGCTGCCCCGCGCCGAGGTCGGCCAGGGCATCACCACCTCCACCGCGATGATCATCGCCGAGGAGCTCGACCTGCCCGTCGAACGGATCAGGGTCACCCTCGCCGACGCCCGCCCCGAGCTGCTCTTCAACCAGCTCACCGGCGGCTCCAACACCACCATCTCGACCTTCACCCCGATCCGCGTCGCCGCCGCCGTCGCCCGTGGCCGGCTGCTGCGGGCCGCCGCGCTGGAACTCGGCGAGGTCGTCGGCACGCTCACCGCCAAGGCGGGCGTCATCACCTCCGCCGCCGGGGTGAGCCTCACCTACGGCGACCTCGCGGTGAAGGCCGCCGCGCTCACCGACACGCAGGTCTCCGTCACCCTCAAGGACCCGGAGAAGTTCAAGGTCATCGGCTCCGGACGGGGGAGGGTCGACGCGCTCGAAGCCGTCACCGGGCGCAAGAAGTTCGCGATGGACGTCCAGGTGCCGGGCGCCCTGCCCACGATGGTCTGCCGGCCGCCGACGATCAACGGCACCGTGCGCTCGGTGGACAACCTCGCCGAGGTGAAGGCCATGCCCGGCGTCACCGACGTCGTCGCGGTCTCCACCGGCGTCGCCGTCCGGGGCCGTACCTTCGGCCAGTGCATCGACGCCGTCCGTGCCCTGAAGGTCACCTGGGGGCCCGGCACCGCAGAGGGCGCCTCCGACGACACCGTCCTCCAGGAGCTCCGCAGGGCAGAACTGCCGCTCGTCGTACCACCGTTGGATCTGCTCACCAAGTCGGTCGACGCCCGCTTCACCTTCGCCTTCGCCAGCAACGGAGCCCTGGAGACGAACTGTGCCGTCGCCGACGTGCGCCCCGGCTCCGCCGAGATCTGGGCGAGCCTGAAGTCGCCGATCGTCGCCCAGGAGAAGATCGCCCTCCAGCTCGGCCTGCCCGTCGGCGCCGTCACCGTCCATGTCACCGAGGGCGGCGGCTCGTTCGGGCGCAAGCTGTTCCACGACGCGGCCGGGGAGGCGGCCGAGATCTCCCGGAAGATGGGCAAGCCCGTCCGGCTCATGTGGCACCGCACCGACGACTTCCGGCAGGGCCGTACGCACCCGATGGCCACCTCCCGGGTGCGCGCCACGTACGCGCTGGGCGAGGTCCTCACCTACGAGCAGCGGCACACCTCCGTCGCGACCGACTTCGGGCACGGCATCGGCGAGGTCATCACCTCCGAGGCCGCCCGACTGCCCGTCGCGAACCTGGCGTTCTCCGAGACGATGTTCCAGCTCACCCAGGCGAGCCCGTACCACCTCGGCGTCACCACCCAGCTCCTCAACGAGGTCGACCACGGCTTCAACACCGGCTCCATGCGCAACATCTACTCGCCCAACGTGCGCTGCGCGCAGGAGCTCGTCCTCGACGAGCTCGCCAAGAGGATGGGGCAGGACGCCCTCGCCTTCCGCCGGCGGCTCCTGAAGGACGAGCGGGCGCGCGCCGTGCTCGACAAGGTCGCCGAAGTGGGCGGCTGGGGGCGGCGGATGGAGCCCGGAACCGCGCAGGGCATCGCCGTCCACCCCGAGTACCACGCCTTCGTTGCCGTCCTCGCCGAGATCGACTGCCGGCCCGCCACCACCGGGCGGAAGGTGCGCGACGCCTACACGGGCCCGCGCGTCACCAAGGTCGTGTGCGCCGTCGACGTCGGCCTGGCCGTCAACCCGCGCGGCCTGGAGGCCCAGATGATGGGCGGCATCATCGACGGCATCGCCCTCACGCTCACCTCCGGACTCCACCTGAAGGACGGGCACTTCCAGGAGAGCAGCTGGGACAACTACTACTACACCCGGCAGTGGAACACCCCGCCCGAGCTGGAGATCATCGTCATGCCGCCGACGGGCGACAAGCCCGGCGGCGCCGGCGAGCTGGCCGTCGGAGCCGCCGCGGCCGCCGTCGCCTGCGCCTACGGCCGGGCCACCGGCACGATGCCGACCACCTTCCCGGTCAACCACGCCGAGCCGCTGCCCTTCACGCCGGCGCCGACCGTCCCGCCGATCCCCGCCTCCCCGACCGACGGCCGCGCCCGCGCCCTCTGACGCCGATCTCCGGCAGGAACCAGGAGCCACCGTGCCCCAGCACACCTTCATCCTCAACGGCAAGGCCGTCACCGCCGAGGTCGAGGACGACGTCCGCCTGCTCTGGGTGCTCCGGGACGTCCTCGGCGTCACCGGACCCAAGTACGGCTGCGGCGTCGGCGTCTGCCAGGCGTGTACGAGCCACCTCAACGGCCGCGCCTTCACGCCCTGCGCCGTCCCGGTGAAGGACCTCACGCCCGCCGACGAGGTCACCACCATCGAGGGCCTGCCCGCGACCGTCGGCAAGGAAATCCACCCGATGCAGGAGGCCTGGCTCGACATCGACGTGGCCCAGTGCGGCTACTGCCAGCCCGGCCAGATCATGACCGCCGTGGCGGCCGTACGCCGCGCCCACGAGGCCGGGCGCGAGGTCGACGAGGCCGATCTCGACCAGATCCGCAACATCTGCCGCTGCGGAACCTATAACCGTATCCGAGAGGCCATCAAGGAGGGCGCCCGCCGCATGGTCTGACACGGCCGGGGCCCTCGCCAACGAGAGGGCGTGCCCCAGTGCCGGGAAAGATCGTTCTGTTCGCCGGAGTGTCCCTGGACGGCTACATCGAGGGACCGGACCACGACATCGCGTGGCACCGCGTCGACGAGGAGCTGCACCTCCACTTCAACGAGCAACTCGCCGCCATGGGCCGGTTCCTCAGCGGACGCCGCACCCACCAGCTGATGGCCGACTTCTGGCCCACGGCCGACGCCGACCCGGCGGCCTCCCCCGCCACGCGGGAGTTCGCCGGGATCTGGCGCACGATGCCGAAGACCGTCTACTCCACCACCCTGGACCACGCCGACTGGGACACCACGGTGGTCCCGCGCGTCGACCCGGCCGAGGTCCGCGCCCTCGCCGCCGCGGCCGACGGCGACCTCACCCTCAGCGGCGCGAACCTGGCCGCCGCCTTCCGCGAGCACGACCTGATCGACGTGTACCAGATCTACGTCCACCCCGTCCTGATCGGCCGCGGCACCCCGCTCCTCACCCCGACGGACATCACCACCGACCTCCGCCTCGACGCCACCCGCGCCTTCCCCAACGGCGTGGTGATGCTGCGGTACGAGAGGGCGGACGCCGGGGCGGCGGGGGAGTGACCCGCTGACCCCGGGGCCCGGGCCAGTCCGAGGCGCCGTCCCCGAACGGACTACCCGTCATACCTGAGAGCTACCCCGAGGTTTGGCTCTCCGGCGGGACGCCGACCACAAGCCGCCCTTCGTACCTTCGGTGCCGGATCGACAACCGGTACGGAAGGAACACCCATGGCGCCCCTCCCGCGCGGCCCCCGCCGCGCACCCTCTCCCGGACGACTGCGCCGTACCCTGCTCGCCGCGCTCGTCACCGCCGCCGTCGCGCTGCCGGTCGCCGGGGCCGCGCGGCCCGTGGACGTGCCCGCCCCCGCCCCCGCGCCCGCCCGGCCGCTGGCCTCGGCGAGCTCCGCGGAGCTCGCCGCGCGGTACGCGAACGGGCGGGCGACGGTACGGGCGGCCGAGCGGAGCGCCGAGACGTACGGGGCGCGCAAGCGGGCCGCCTCGCTGCACGCCATGGCCGCGCCGGGGCGCCAGTTCCTCTCCTTCGACGGCCGCGACGGCGGCCGCGCCGCCGAGGTCGTCGGCGACCTCGCCGCGGCCGACCGGATCGCGGTGCTCGTCCCCGGGGCCGACACCGACCTCGACCGCTACGGACGCTTCCGCGCCGGCGCCGTCGCCCTGCACGACGCGCTCGGCGCCCGCCCCGGCGCCCGCGCCGCCGTCGTCGCCTGGCTCGGCTACCGCACCCCCGCCACCGGCAGCACCGCCTCCCTCACCCCCGGCCGCGCCGACCAGGCGGCACCCGCGCTCCACGCCTTCGTCGACGAACTGCGGCGGGCGAAACCCGGCGCCCGCATCACCCTGCTGTGCCACTCGTACGGCTCCGTCGTCTGCGCCCGCGCGGCCTCCGGGCTCCCCGCCGACGCCCTCGTCCTCTACGGCAGCCCCGGCACCGGCTCCGACACCGTCGCCGACCTGCACACGCGGGCCGCCGTCTGGGCCGGGTGCGGCGCCGCCGACTGGATCGGCGACGTCCCGCACGTCCGGCTCCCGCTGCTGCCGGGCTCCGAACTCGGTTTCGGCGAGGACCCCGTGGCCGCCGGCTTCGGTGCCCGCACCTTCGACGCCGGCGACGGCGGCCACAGCGACTACCTCGTCCCCGGCTCCGTACCGCTGGAGAACATCGCGAGGATCGCCGACGGACAGGAGCCCCACCATGCCTGAGCGCACCCGCCGGATCGGCAGCTCCCTCCGCACCGTCGTCGACCGCGTCGAAGCCGCCACCCCGCCCGGGCGCGACCGCGCCCTCGACGCGCTGCGCGGACTCGCCATCCTCGGGGTGGTCCTCGGGCACTGGCTCGTCACCGCCCTCGTCAGCGACAGCGGCACCCTCCGCGCCGAGAGCCCGCTCGGGCACCTCCCCGAATTCACCCCCGTCTCCTGGGTGTTCCAGACCCTCGCCGTCTTCTTCCTCGTCGGCGGATACGTGGCGGCGCGCGGTCACGCCGCCGCCCGGGCCCGCGGCGAGAGCCACGGCCGCTGGATCTCCGGCCGACTGCGCCGCCTGTTCCGGCCGGTCGTCCCGCTGCTCGGCGTCTGGACGGTCGCGACGGGCGTCATGCTGGCCTGCGGGGTGCCCTGGCAGACCCTCCACACGCTCGGCAAGCTGGTGCTCTCCCCGCTGTGGTTCCTGCTGGTCCTCGCCGCGCTGACCGCCGCCACCCCGCTCGTGGCCCGGATCCACCCCCTGTGGCCGCTCGCCGTCGTCCTCCATGTCGACCTGGTCCGCTTCGGGTTCGACGGACCCGACGCGCTCGGCTGGCTCAACCTGCCCGCGGGCTGGCTCGTCCCGTACTGCCTCGGCACCCTCCTCGCCCGCCGCGGCCCGCTCAGCCCCGGCGCGGCCTGGGGCCTGCTGCTCGGCGGCGCCGCCGCCACCGGGCTGCTCGTCGCCTTCGCGGGCTATCCAGGCTCCATGGTCGGCGTGCCCGGCGCCCCCGTCTCGAACCTCAACCCGCCCACCCTCGCCGCCGTCACCTTCGGCCTCGCCCAGTCCGGTGGCGCCGTGCTGCTGCTCGGCCCGCTCCGCCGCGTCCTGCGCCGCCCCGCCGCCTGGGCGGCCGTCGCCCTGCTCAACCTGTGCGCCATGACCGTCTTCCTCTGGCACCAGACCGCGATGATCGCCGTCACCGCCGGCGGACTCCTCACCGCCGGATTCCTCGGCCACGGACCGCTGACCGGACTCCACACCGTCCCCGACGGCTACGTGTGGGTCCTCGCGCGGCTCGCCTGGATACCCGTCTTCGTGTGCGCCCTGCTGGTCTGCGGGGCCGCCTTCCACGCGTACGAGCGCACCACGCGGCGCCCGGGCCGTCCACCCCGCCCGAGCCGGGAACCCCGACCGCCCCACCGGGCCGAACAGCGGACCGACGTCCGGACGGGGGCGGCACATGCCTAGGCTGGGGCAGCACCATGATCATCCGAACGGCCACGAGCACGTGTACGGCGGCCACGACCACACACACGCCAGGGGGAGCACAGTGAAGGACGCGACACGGTGGGAGGGCGCGCTGCGGGCCGTGCCGGTCATCCTGCGCGCGGACCTGTGGACCGCGCGCCGCGATCCGCTGCCCCGCAACCGCTGGCTCAACTGGCTCCCGCACGCCCATCTCGTCCTCCTCGCCGCGCTGCTGGGGATGTGGAACCTGAACCTCAACGCGCGGGGGTACATGGACCAGGTCCCCGGCAGCGTCCCGATGATCGTCGTCGCCCAGACCGCCGCCCCCGTCCTCGCCCTCACCCGGCCCGCCGCAGGCTGGTGGCTCTCCACGGCCGCGCTGATGGTGTCGGTGACGCTCACCTCCTCCGTCTTCGGCGCCGAGTGGCCCTGGAACGCGGGCGCCATCGCCCTGCACACCCTCGTGCTGCTGCTCCTCTCCCTGCGCGTGCGGCCCGTCGCCGCCGCCACGGCCCTCGGCGTCACCCTGCTCACCGGCCTCGGGGCGCTCACCCCCGGCGGCGTCCCGCATCTGCCGACGCTGTGGTCGGGCACCGTCGCCTTCGCCAGCGCGACCGTCGTCGGCGCCTCCCTGCGCGCGACCCGTGTCTCGCGCACCCGGCTCGTCGAGCAGGAGGAGCTGACCGCGGAGGAACGCGCCCGGCGCGCCCTGCTCGAAGAGCGCGGCCGGATCGCCCGCGAGCTCCACGACGTCGTCGCCCACCACATGTCCGTCATCTCCATCCAGGCCCAGGTCGCCCCGCACCTGGTGGAGAACCCGTCCCCGGAGCTGCGCGAGAACCTGGCCGGCATCCGGCAGAACGCCGTCGATGCCCTCACCGAACTGCGCCGCGTCCTCGGTGTCCTGCGCGGCGACGGGGCGGCGGGCGACGCCGCGGCGGGCGTACGGCACGCCCCGCAGCCCACGCTGGAGCGGCTGGGCGACCTCCTCGCCAACGTCCGCGCCACCGGCCTGGACGTCACCGAGGAGACCCTCGGAGAGGCCCGGCCGCTCTCCCCGGGCACCGAACTCTCCGCGTACCGCATCGTCCAGGAGGCCCTGAGCAACGCCATGCGGCACGCGCCAGGCGCCCGGGCCGCCGTGGCCACGCACTACCACGCCGACGGACTGACCGTACGGATCACCAACACGGCTGCCACCCGTCCGGCCGGCCCCGTACCCTCGGGCGGGGGCAGGGAGCCCGGGCACGGGCTGCTCGGCATGCGGGAACGCACCGCCATGCTGGGCGGCGAACTCGCGGCCGGACCCACCCCCGACGGCGGCTGGGACGTCACCGTCACCCTGCCCGCACCTCTCCACGACCCACCCCGCACGAAGGACGCTTCATGACTGACGGCAGCGGCGGCAGCGCCCCCGGCGGCTCCGGCCGCGACATCCGGGTGCTCATCGCCGACGACCAGGTGATGGTCAGGCAGGGCTTCACCGTCCTCCTGAACGCGGAGCCCGGCCTCCACGTCGTCGGCCAGGCCGTCGACGGCGCCGACGCCGTCGCCAAGACCGCCGAACTCGCCCCCGACGTGGTCCTGATGGACATCCGGATGCCCGGCACCGGCGGCCTCGAAGCCACCCGCATCCTCACCGCGCCCGCCGACGCCACCGTCAAGGTCCTCGTCCTCACCACCTTCGACCTGGACGAGTACGTGTACGAGGCACTGCGCGCCGGCGCGTCCGGCTTCCTCCTGAAGGACGCCTCCGCCGAGGAACTCGCCCAGGCGGTACGGGTCGTGGCGCGCGGCGACGCGCTGCTCGCCCCCAACGTGACCAAGCGGCTCATCGCCGAGTTCTCGCGGCTCAGCCCCACGCCCCGCTCCCCGCTCATGGACCGGGTCGGCGCGCTGACCGAGCGCGAGACCGAGGTGCTCACGCTCATCGCGCAGGGCCTGTCCAACGCCGAGATCGCCGGACGGCTCGTGGTCGCCGAGCAGACCGTCAAGACGTACGTGAGCCGGATCCTCACCAAGCTGTCGCTGCGCGACCGTACGCAGGCCGCCGTCCACGCGTACGAGACGGGCCTGGTCCGTCCCGGCGGACTCTGACGACGGCCCCGGGGCTCGCCCACGGTACGGACAGCACTCGGCCCCCGCCGCTCGTACAGGTACGAGCGGCGGGGGCCGAAGCGCGAACGGGAACGTCAGGCCGTCGGAGGGACGTGGCCCGGGCGGCCCGAGCCACGGGTCAGGACGTAGCCGCCGATCCCCGCGAGGGCGGCCAGCACACCACCGGCGGCCGTCCAGATCCAGCGGTCCGACCACCAGCCCGAGGACCAGCCGTCCTCGGGCGCGCGGGCCTCGACCGTCTCCGGCGTGCTCGCCCCCTGCACCAGCGGCACGGCGAGCGCGCCGTCCGTCGCGTACGCCCCGCCCTTGTCGAGCGAGGTCGCGGCGAGCCGCGCCGAGAACGGCTGGCCCAGGTCCTCCTCGGGGAGCCCGGTCACCGTCAGGCGGACGAAGTAGCTGCCCGGCAGCGCGTCGTTCGACCAGGTGTCCGCGGCGGCCCGGACGGGGCGCAGCACGCAGGTCAGCTTGACCGTGGCCGTCTCCTTGGCCGCGAGCCGGCTCTGCATCCCGTACATGCACGGCTGGCGCCTGCGCAGCCCGTCGTACACGTCGATCCGCCAGGCGGAGGAGCCGTGCCGCAGAGCGGCCTCGGGCAGGGTGACCGTCGCGTCGACGGTCGGCCGCTCGCCGGTGTCGGCGGGGAACACCCAGTACAGGTAGTCACCCGTGGACGCCTGCGCCGTGGCCTCCTGGCCCTGCCGGAAGAAGGCGGCGGTACGGAAGGAGGTGCCGGCCTCGGTGGGCCCGGCGTCCGTCGCCGAGGCGCTCGGGCTGGGCGTCGCCGTGTCGGCGGACCCGGCCGGGGCGGCCGGGCCGAGCAGGGCGGCGCCCGCGAGCGCGAGGCCCGCCGTCAGCCGGCCGAGGGTGCGCGGGGTGATCGGCATCAGTGGGTCCTCCAGACCGCGAGGCGCCAACGGGACAGCCAGCCCCAGAGCAGGCCGCCGAGGAAGCCGGCGAGCGCGAGCGCGCCGAGCAGCCACCAGCCGCGGCCGAGGCCGAACGAGGCCACGTCGGAAGCCGAGGCGGGGCCGTCGACGACGTCGATGGCGAGCTCGACCGGCATGCCCGGGGTGGTCTTCACCGACGGGGGAGCGGAGAAGGAGTTGCTGACCTGGAGGCAGACGACCTCGGCGGCCGGCTTCGCGTCGCCGTCGCCGAAGCCCTCGTCGAGTTCGGCCTTCGGGTAGCGCAGACCGGTCGAGACGACGTCGGTGCGCCCGTCGCCCGCCTCGGCGCCGCGGACGATCTCCCGGCCGTGCACGGTGACGGCCCGCATCAGCACGCCGTAGTCGTTGTTCACGGCCCGGTCGGCCGAGATGCTCACCGAGGCGCGCAGCTCCTGGCCGGGCAGGACGTCGACGCGGTACCAGCGGTGCCGGCCGATCGTCTGCCGGTCGGTGTACAGGCCCGGCTTGAGCGTCGGGGCGTCGGCGCACCGCTCGGCGCCGGTGGTGGCGACGGGGGTGACGACCGGGTCGGCCGCGCGGTCGACCAGCTGCCGTACGCGTCCGGAGAGTTCCTCGGTGCGGTGCACGGAGGTGTAGGTGCCGCCGGTGGCCTCCGCGATGCACATCAGCTGGCGGCGGGTCTTGGCGTCGGGGACCAGACCCAGGGTGTCGATGACCAGGTGGATGCCCTTGGCGGCGATGTCCCGGGCGACCACGCACGGGTCGAGCGGGGCGCAGGTGTCCTCGCCGTCGGTGATGAGCACGATCCGCTTGGTCGCCTCGCCGCCCTTGAGGTCCTCGGCGGCGCCGAGCAGCGCCGGACCGATGGGCGTCCATCCGGTGGGGGCGAGGGTGGCGACCGCAGTCTTGGCCTCGGTGCGGTCCAGCGGGCCGACCGGGTAGAGCTGGCGGGTGTCCTTGCAGCCGCGCTTGCGGTCCTGGCCGGGGTAGTCGGCGCCGAGGGTGCGTATGCCGAGCCGGACCTCCTCGGGGACCGCGTCCAGGACCTCGTTGAAGGCCTGCTTCGCGGCGGTCATACGGGACTGCCCGTCGATGTCGCGCTGGCGCATCGAGCCGCTGACGTCGAGCACCAGCTCGACCTTGGGGGATTCCTTGGGGGAGTCCGTCGCCGCCGGGCCGTCGTCGGCGGCGGCACTCGTCGGGAGGAGCCCGACGGCCAGGGCGGCGAGCAGCGCGCCGCAGGCCCCGGAGGCCAGCCGTTTTCTCGTGATCATCGCAGGATCGTATGGACGATCGTCCGACAATCCAAAACCGGGCCGGAGCGAGGCCGGTGAAAGGGGGTCAGGACCGGTCGAAGGGGTCAGGCCGGGTCAGGACTGGCTGTTGAGGAAACCGATGAAGGTCGCGCCCCACCAGCCCACCTGGCTCACCGTCGCGGCGCCGGCCGAGCGGACGAGCAGACGGCGCGGCACGGCGCCGTCCCCGCGGAACCGTTCCAGGAGCTGGCCGAGGCGGTGCGCGTACAGGCCGTTGAGGGTGACGGCGAGGACCAGGCCCAGCTTGACCAGGGTGAGCGGGGAGCCGAGGTCGGGCCGGAGGAAGAGGCCGGTGACGGTGAGACCGCCGAGCCCGGCCCAGATCGGGGTCTGGAGCGTGCAGGCGGTGTCGAGGACCCCGGCGAGCGGTCGCCGCCCGGTCAGCCACAGCACCGCGAACCAGTCGACCGCGAGCACCGAACCGAGCCCGACGACGAGGCTCGCCACGTGCAGGAAGCGGGCGGCGGTCTGGAACGTGACACCCGCGTGGACATGCCCGGAGGTCCAGCAGGAGGCGGCGAGGAAGGCGGCGGCGAGCGCGCCGACCGCCGCGAGGAGCCAGCCGGGGGTGAGCTCGTGGGGCGCAGCCGCGTCCGCCGTCGCAGTGGGGCTGGTGCGGGGTGGGCGCGGCAGGGTTCTCGGCACGGCGGGAGTCTTTCGGGTGGGGGACGCCAGGGGGCGTCGATCCGGAGGTTAGGTAAGGCGAAGCTAAGTGTCTTCATTGTGCACGTCAAGTGGATCAGGGGAGGTCAGAGCGGGGACGGGGGTGGGGCCGGCGGTGAGGCCGAGGCCGGGGTCGTGCCGGAGAGAGCGCGCGGGTGGCATACGGTAAGGGCTGAACACCGGGAGGACATATGACCGGGGCGGGATCAGGGGCGGGGCCGGGATCGAGGCGAGGAGCGGGGCGAGGACCGGGGCCGGGCGCACGGAAGAGCGACTCGGCCGGCGCCCCCGCCGACGCCACCGTCCCCTCCGGGGGCTGGCTTCGCGACCAGGTCTGCGAGGGGCTGCGCGACCGCATCATCACGGGCCGGCTCAAGCCGGGCGACCGGCTCGTCGAACGCGAGGTGGCCGAGGACTTCGGCGTCTCACGGGTCCCGGTGCGGGAGGCGATCCGCATCCTCATCGGCGAGGGCTTCCTGCGGACCGCCTCGCAACGCCGGATCGTGGTCCGCGAGATGACCCGGCAGGACGTCGACAACCTCTTCGACATGCGCGAGGCGCTGGAGGTCCTGGCCGTCCGCCGCGCCGCCGAACGCCGCACCCTCACCGAGCTCGACGCACTCGCCCGGCTGCTCGCGCGGGCCCGCGCCGCCACCGACTCCGGGGGCCCCGAGGACCTGTCCCGCGCGAACGCCGCCTTCCACGCCGAGATCGTGCGCATGTCGCGCAACGACCTGCTCGTCACCGCGCTTGAGTCCCTGGAGGGCCGGCTGCGCTGGCTGTTCCAGCAGGTGGACGAGCCGGGGGCGCTGTGGGAGGAGCACCGTCTGCTGTTCGAAGCGATCGCCGCGGCGGACGCGGACGCGGCGGCCGCCTACGCGCTCCACCACGTACGCCACTACCGCGAGGTGGCGGTGCGCCTCCTCTTCACTCCCTGAGACCGGCGGAGTCGAGCCCTGCCTTGTTCGCGGAGCGCCCTGTACGTCTCTGGCGCCGACCGGCCACGGCCCCGGCCCGGCGCTTACTCGCTCGACCCGGCTTGACATCTCACTCACCGCATTCGCATTCATTGACCGATCCACTGTGGATCGCATTCATCATTGAATCGTGCGCGAAATGCGCGATCCTGCCGACTTGCGATCAGGATTACGGAGTGCTGCTCTGGAATAGGCAGGGGGTGAAGGGCGAAATGACTCGGGCCCGAATGGGTGGCGTTCAGCCGGAGCAGGGGGGACACCGCGTCGGGTGACGACGGGACGCCCCGCGCTGCGGCCCGCTTTCGGAGGTTCACGATGACACAGGTCTCTTCTGCCCGCATTCCACTACGCCAGCTCATGGCCGTGCTCTTGACGGCCGCTCTGACGCTCTCCCTCTCGGTGGTGCTCAGCGTCACCTCGGCGAAGGAAGCAGTCGCCTCATGCTCCGCCAACCGCTTCGACGGAACATGGCGCTCGTCCGACGCGAGGCTGAAGCGTATCGACATATGGCAGGGAGAGGACTGCCACCTGTACGCCAGAGCCTGGTCCGTCTGCGAGAACGACGCGTCGCGTATCTGCAGCTGGGGAAACAGGAGAATGGGAGACAGCCCCGATCCGAACTTCCAGTTCGTCGGATACAACTGGAGCGACGCCGATGAGGTGCTGCAACTGCGAATGCAGGACACGTCTCAGATCTCGGTGTGGGACAACACCGACTACCACAGTGGTCAGAACGTCAACTTCACGGTACCGATGCACAGGAGCAGCTGACGTCCACCGGTCCTTCGACCCGTTCCGGCCCGCGCTCAACGGTGCTCGGGATTCTCGAAGTCGAACCGGCAGCCGGCGTCCCACTCGGAGCGCTGGTTTCCGTGGGCGGGGATGCCGCCAGCGTCCTTGAGCATCCTCGCCAGGTGGAGCTGGTTCCACGTCATGAAGGTCGTGTTGCGGTTCGTGAAGTCGTTGTCCGGCCCGCCGGAGCCGGGGTCGAGGTACGACGGTCCAGGGCCGGCCTCGCCGACCCAACCCGCGTCCGCCTGCGGCGGAATGACGTATCCGAGGTGCTGGAGGCTGTAGAGGACGTTCATCGCGCAGTGCTTGGCGCCGTCCTCGTTGCCGGTGATCAGGCAGCCGCCCACGCGGCCGTAGTAGGCGTACTGACCGCGCTCGTTGAGGATCGACGAGCAGGCGTACAGACGCTCGATCACCTTCTTCATGACCGAGGAGTTGTCTCCCAGCCACACAGGCCCCGCCAGGGTCAGGATGTCGGCGGCCATCACCTGCGAGTAGATCACCGGCCACTCGTCCGTCTCCCACCCGTGCTCCGTCATGTCCGGCCAGACACCGGTCGCGATGTCGATGTCCACCGCCCTGAGCACCTCGACCCGCACGCCCTGGCGCTCCATGATCCCGGTGCTGATGTCGATCAGCCCCTGTGTATGGCTGCGCTCCGGGGAACGTTTCAGGGTGCAGTTGATCACCAGGGCGCGCAGGTCGGCGTACGACGTCGTTGAGTCCGGCACGGAATCCTCCTCCATACGCTCCGGCAGTCCGGATGCGAAGGCACCGGAGACCTCCCGGCACAGCTCACCAGGCCTTCGCCCCGGGCGCTCGTGGAGCTGGGCCGGTTGCCTGACAGCCTGCCCTCCGGTCCGCCGGCGAGGGGGCGGGAGCCAGGTCACCCCTCGCTCTCCGGCGCCTCCCCGACCTGGCCCGTCACCAGCAGGCTGCCGTCCGGGGCGCGTCGGGCGAGGGTGCCGGTGCGGAGGTAGCCGTTGGGGGTGAAGGTGGGGGAGGTGGGGGTGCGGTAGTGGCCGCGGGGGGTGTAGGGGCCGCGGGCCAGGAGGTGGCCGGGGGTGCCGTCGGGGACGTCCTCGCCGGCGGCGTCGACGATGCGGAGCTGGTCGTCGGGGGAGAGCGGGTGGCCGTGGGAGGTCGGCGCGGTCGTGGTGGGGCGGGTGAGGGTGAGGACGCCCTCGGGCAGGGCGAAGACCTGTTGCAGGCGGCACGCCAGTGCGGTGGCGACACGGTCGGCGGTCGCCGGGGGGAGTGGGGCGCCGTCGATCTGCAGGAGGCGCAGGCTGCTCAGGTCGGCGGGCTCGGTCGTGGGGTGTGCGGCGAGCCAGGTCTCGGCGATCGCCGGAGTCACCGAGGTGAGGGTGACGCGCTCGCGTGCGATGGCCGGCAGGCACTCGGCCGGGTCCGGGGCGTCGGCCAGCACCACGGTGCCGCCCGCGATGAGGGTGCCCAGGATGCCGGGGCAGCCGAAGGCGAAGGCGGAATCGGCCGGCAGCGCGGCGAGGTACACGTCGTCCTCGGTGAGCGAGACCAGCTCGGCGGCGGCCCGCGCCTGGTAGGCGTAGTCGTCGTGGGTGCGCGGGACGAGCCGGGTGCCGGCGGGCATCAGCAGTGCCACCTGGCCGGCGCTCTGGGCGAGTGCCGGCTCGGGCGGGGCGTCGATCGAGTCCAGCGGGCTGTAATGGCAGCCCGCCGGGTCGGTCGTCAGACCGCCGCCGAACGGGGAGGCGGTGCCCGGCGGCTCGTACGTGAACACCCGGCGCAGGAACGGCCCCTGGGCGGCGATCTCCGCCACCATGGCCGTGTGGTCGAAGCCCGCGTGCGTCGCCGGGCCGACGTAGCCGGTGGCCTGCGTCAGCTGGACCAGGTCGGAGACCTCGGGCTCGCGGTGGGTCATCGGGCAGAACACCGGGACCACACCGGCGCGCATCAGCGCGAACACCGTGACGACGAACTCCGGCACGTTCGGCAGCTGCACGACCACCCGCTGACCGCGCCGCAGCCCCCGCAGCCGGAACCCGGCGGCCATCCGGTCCGCGCGCCGGTTCAGCGCCGCGTACGTGACGCGCGTGTCACCGTGGACGAGCGCGGTGCGAGGGCCGTGGTCCAGGGCCCAGCCGCGCAGCAGGTTGTCGAGCGTGTTGCCACGCCAATGCCCGGCCGCCCAGTAGTGGTCGACGAACTCCTCGGGCCAGGGCGTACAGCCGTCAAGCAGGGTGGTCATGTGCTTCCTTCGGTGCCGGTCCCTCGACCGGACGCGTGGACACGTGCTGACCTTGGCATTTCAGGCTGTCCTCGCCCCTCGGGGCAATGCGTCGTCCCGACCATGGATGCCGGATGCCCTCGGCGGAACGTCCAAGCGCCCTTCGGAAAGGGGCTGCTCGGCATCGGCTCCCCGGACCGGAGGCGCGCCGGATCGGCGCGCCTCCGGTCCGGGTCCGCTCTACCAGATCGCCTCGACCCACTCCGGGTGGTCGATGAACGGGTTCCGGTTTCCCTGGTAGCTGTTGAAGATGACGTCGTTGCGACGCTCCTCGAACGCGCTTGGCGGGTCCTGCTCGTTCCACTGCTTCAGGACCGACAGGCGGCCCATGAACGGGACGCTGCCGTTCGTCGTCGAGTCGTTGGGCTCCAGGTCCGCCCACGCGTCGTCGCCCTCGTAACGGACGGCCATGTAGAGGATCATGCGGGCGACGTCGCCCTTGTCGGCGTCGCGCGGCTCGAACGAGTTGCTGTCCGTGTAGCTGCCCGGCGCGCCGCTGACCGCGGTGCCGCCGTTGTCGAAGTCCTTGTTGCCGCGGGTGCTGTTGACCTGGACGTCCGCCGCGCGCAGATGGTGCAGGTCGGTGCCCGGGCCGGCCGAGGTGCCGAAGTTGCCGTGCGACTGGGCCCACACGTGCTCGCGGTTCCAATTGCCCACGGCGCCGCCGTTGAGGGTCTTGCTGCGCGAGGTGCCGCTGTAGAGCAGGATCACGTTGGCGGTGTTGTTGGGGTCCTGGTCCGTGACCTTCAGCGCGTTCCAGACCGCGTCGTACGAGATCTTGCTCTGGCTGCTGATGATGGTGTGCAGCGAGGACTTCAGGCTCGTGCCGGTCTTGCCGACCGCGTTCTGGTAGTACGTGGCGTCGTACGCGGTGGTCGTGGCGCTCGCGGGGGTCGCGGTGAGCGTGGGGAACGTGAGGCCGACGACGGCGGCGGACAGCGCTGCCCACACCTTCCATCTGCCTATGGACGCGACGGACATGGGGGGTCCTCTCTGGGGGCGGGGGGTGGTGGTGTGCGTGGTGCGTCGTGCGTGGTGGCGTGGTGCGGTGTGACTCGTGCGGGGCGGGTGGGTCAGCCCACGGTCAGCGCGGTGTCGTCGATGACGAACGAGGTCTGGAGGGTGGAGCCCTCCGTGCCGGTGAACTTCAGCGTCACCGTCTGGCCCGCGTACGCCGCCAGGTCGAAGGAGCGCTGGACGTAGCCGCTCGACGCGTTGAGGTTCGAGTAGGTCGCGAGCGTGGACAGCACCGTGCCGCCGCTGTTCAGGACCTGGACCTTCAGCGTGTCGTACGCGGTGGTCGTGGTGGTCTCCGCCGTGTCGATGCGCGTGAAGAAGCCGAGCGTGGCCGTCGTGCAGCCCGCGGGGATCGTCACCGTCTGGGCGAGGGTGTCGGTGTGGGCGGAGCCGTAGCCGCTCAGCCACGCCTTGTACGAGCCGGTACGGGCCGGGCGCCCGGTGTCGTTCGTGATGACCCCGGCCGAGCCGGTCCAGGAGGTGTCGCCCGACTCGAAGCCCGGGTTGGCGAGCAGCTGGCCGGTGGTGCAGGTGCCGCCCCCGCCTCCGCCGCCCCCGCCGGTGGTCGCCTTGGAGAGCCAGTCGGTGGCGTTGAGGGCGAGCGCCGCGTTGGTGCCGGCGGTGTCGTTCCAGCCGTCGTACAGCGTGTTGCCGGACTGGCCGGTGCCGTCGTCGATCGGCGAGCTGTCGCCCCACACGGCGACGCGCCCGCTGCCGAAGGTGCTCGTCGCGAAGAACGCGCCGGTGTTGCCCGAGGAGCCGGTGCGGTAGACGAGACCCTTGACGCTGGGGTTGTCGGCCGGCTTGAGGGTGGCCGTGGTGCCGCTGCGGATGATGCTGCCGGTCACCTTGCCGAAGCCGCCGTTCAGGACGGGGTCGGTGGTGTCGGCGATCGCGCGCGGGTTGTCCGTCTGCACCGTTCCGGTGTCGAGCGTGAAGCCGAACGGGTCAGTGTTGTCGACGCCGTTGTCGGACATCAGGTCGTTGATGATCTCCAGCGCGTCCCAGCCGTCGTTGTTGCGGTCGGCGTCCGCGTGGTCGGAGACCAGGAACAGACCGCCCCCGTTCTGGACGAACGTCAGAACCGCGGTCTTCTCGCTCGCGCTGAGCCGCACATTGGGCTCGGGCAGCACGAAGGTGTCGAAGTTCCGCAGGTCGGTGGCGGCCGTGGTGCCGTACGTGATGGTGCCGCCCGAGGGCAGCGTCTTGAGCGCGTAGCGGCCGGTCCTCTGCAGCGCCACGCCCCAGGCCGAGAGGGCCCCGGTCCAGTCCTTCTCGGTCGTGGGCGAGGCGTTCTGGGTGAGCGGGTCGGGCTGGCCGGTGCCGATGATCCAGTCGGCGTTTCCGGCGGTCTCCGCCTTGGAGTTGTCGAACAGGACGCGCAGCGGGGCGGCGGCGGTCGCGGTCGCGGTCGCCTGCGAGGCGGTGTCCGCCGCGGGCGCCGCCGACGCGGGGGCGGCAGCGGCGGCGAGGAGGGCGCTGAGCGCGCCGAGGGCGGTCAGGGTGGCGAGGCGTGCGGTCGCGGGGCGTGCGGTCGCGGTGCGGTTCGTCGCGGTGTGGCGGGTGGACCTTCTGAGTCCGAGCATCCGTCAGACCTCCGTGAGGGGAAGGGGCGATGTGGCGGAAAGGCGGTGCGGGCGCCCACTCTGCGCGCGTAGAACGTCGGGGATCGGACGCCCAGATCACGCGCGGTTGAACCGTACATGACCAGATCCCGCCCATGGAATGCCTTGCTCCACCCGGAGATCGACGTTTCCGGCGGCGGATCAGCGCTCGACCGGGAGGCCCCTGGGCTCCTTGACCCGCTTCATGATGATCTGCGAGTTCACCTCCGTGACCCCCGCCAGCGTCGTCAGCCGCTCGATCCACAGCCGCTCGTACGCGGCGAGGTCCGCGACCGCGATCCGCAGCAGACAGCCGGGGCTGCCGAAGAGGCGGTATGCCTCGATGACGTCCGGGATGTCCTGGAGGGCCTCCTCGAAGGCCTCGACCGTCTCCCGGTCACGCTTCACCTCGACCGAGACCAGCACCTCGAAGCTCCGGCCGACCGCCGCCGGGTCGATGACCGCCCGGTACCCCTGGATCACGCCGTCCTGTTCCAGCTGACGGACCCGGCGCATGCACGGGGAGGGGCTGAGGCCGATGCGCTGGGCCAGCTCCTGGTTGCTCAGGCGGCCGTCCTCCTGAAGCTCACGCAAGATCTGGAGATCGATTCTGTCCATGGCGCAATTATCCCCTAAGGAGTTCATGATTCCGGGGAGAAATCGCAATCGCCTTGCGGGCGGATTGACCTATCGTTGCGGCGTACTTTTCAGGGAAAGGGATGTTCGGGTATGAAGTGGACGCGCGACGCCAGGCCTCGCCGCATCGTGGTGATCAGCACCGGCGGCACCATCGCGAGCCGCTGGACGGGCAGCGGCTACGCCGCCGACGCCTCCGGTGACGACGTCGTCGCCACCGCGGCCGTCCCCGACGGCGTGCACGTCGAGGTCCTCGACCTCTTCAACGTCAACAGCTCCCGGATGACCACCGACCGTCAGCTGGGCCTGCTGCGCGCCGTCCACGAGACGCTCGCCGACCCCGGCGTCGACGGCATCGTCGTCACCCACGGCACCGACACCCTCGAGGAGTCGGCCTTCTTCCTGGACCTGCACCACTCCGACCCGCGCACCGTGGTCTTCACCGGCGCCCAGCGGCCCTTCGGTACGGGCGACGGCGACGGCCCCGGGAACCTGTACGACGCGCTCCAGGTCGCCGCCACCGTGCACGGCCTCGGCGTCCTCGTCGTCTTCGACGGCCTGGTCCACGCGGCCCGCGGCACGGTCAAGACCAAGACCCTCGCCGCCGACCCCTTCGCCGACCCCTCCGGCGACCGGGTGGGCCGGCTCGGCTTCGGGCAGGTCGACATCGAGCGCGAGCCCGTACGGCCGGCGCCCCTGCCCGTGCCCGCCGCCGGGGCGGCCGCCGTGCCCCGCGTCGACATCGTGATGCACCACTCCGACGGGGATCCGGTGCTCCTCAACGCGGCCGTCGCCGCCGGGGCGCGGGGTGTCGTCCTCGTCGGCACCGGCGCCGGCAACGCCACTCCCGAGATAGCCGAGGCCGTCGCCGACGCGGTGTCCCAGGGTGTCCTCGTCGTCCTGTCCACGCGGGTCGCCTCCGGGCCGGTCGCCGAGGTCTACACGGGCGGCGGGGCCGTCGATCTGGCCGCCGCCGGCGCGGTTCTCGCCGGGACGCTGCGGCCCGGTCAGGCGCGGATCGCGCTCCTGTCCGCCCTGCTGGCCGACGTGGCGTCCCCCGAGCGGCGGGTCTCCCTGCTCCGGACCCTGCTGGAAGGGCCCGTACGCCCCGAGCCCGCGCTGGCCGCCGCGCACTGACCCACCCCCCGCCGTCGTCCGCTCTCCCGCCTCCACGCGTAAGGTCCTGCCACCGTGATCCCCGCACAGTCGTCGTCCGTCCGTCGTGAGCATGATCTGCTCGGTGACCGGGATGTTCCCGCCGACGCGTACTGGGGGGTGCACACGCTGCGCGCCCGGGAGAACTTCGCCATCACCGGTGTGCCGATCTCCGTCTACCCGCAGCTCATCGACGCGCTCGCCGCCGTCAAGGAGGCCGCCGCCCTCGCCAACGAGGAGCTCGGTCTGCTCCCGGCGGAGAAGGCCGGCGCCATCGTCGCCGCCTGCCGCGAGATCCGGGGCGGCGCGCTGCACGAGGAGTTCGTCGTGGACGTCGTCCAGGGCGGGGCCGGCACCTCGACCAACATGAACGCCAACGAGGTCGTCGCCAACCGTGCGCTGGAGCTGCTCGGGCACCCCAAGGGGGCGTACGCGTTCGTGCATCCCAACGAGGACGTCAACCTCGGGCAGTCCACCAACGACGTCTACCCGACGGCCATCCGCATCGCCGCCATCGGTGCCGCGCGTGAGCTGCTGGTCGCCATGGCCGTGCTCCAGGACGCCTTCGCCGAGAAGGCCGTCGAGTTCGGCGGTGTCGTGAAGATGGGGCGCACCCAGCTCCAGGACGCGGTGCCCATGACGCTGGGCCAGGAGTTCTCCACGTACGCCGTGATGCTGGAGGAGGACCGGGGGCGGCTGGCCGAGGCGATCGAGCTCATCCACGAGATCAACCTCGGCGCCACCGCCATCGGCACCGGCCTCAACGCGGCCCCCGGCTACGCCGAGACCGCCCGGCGGCACCTGGCCGAGCTGACGGGCCTGCCCCTGGTGACCTCGGCCAACCTGGTCGAGGCCACCCAGGACTGCGGCGCGTTCGTGCAGCTCTCCGGGGTGCTCAAGCGGATCGCCGTGAAGCTCTCCAAGACCTGCAACGACCTGCGGCTGCTGTCCTCCGGGCCGCGCGCGGGGTTCGGCGAGATCAACCTGCCGGCCGTGCAGGCCGGTTCCAGCATCATGCCGGGCAAGGTGAACCCGGTCATCCCCGAGGTCGTCAACCAGGTCGCCTTCGAGGTGATCGGCAACGACATGACCATCACGATGGCGGCGGAGGGCGGCCAGCTCCAGCTCAACGCCTTCGAGCCGGTCATCTTCCACGCGCTGTCCAAGAGCATGACCTCGCTGCGGGCGGCCTGTCTGACCCTCGCCGAGCGTTGCGTCACCGGCATCACCGCCAACGTCGAGACCCTGCGCGCGAGCGTCGAGAACTCCATCGGCCTCGCCACCGCCCTCAACCCGCACCTGGGCTACACCGCGGCCACGGCGATCGCCCAGGAGGCGCTGGCCACCGGCCGCTCGGTCGCGGAGCTGACCCTGGAGAAGGGGCTGCTCCCGCCCGAGCGGCTCGCCGAGCTCCTCACCACCGAGTACCTGACGGGGACGACCGGCGGCGTGCTGGAGCTCTGATCCCGGGCCGTCAGGCCTTGAGGATCCCGAAGTTGAAGTCCGCGGTGCCCAGCGTGCCCATCAGGCGCAGCCACAGCGGCAGCAGCAGTTCGGTGCCCCGGGCGCCCGACAGGTCGCCGAGGTCGACGATCCGGGCGTCCGGCCAGCCGAAGGACTTCAGGAGGCCGGTGACGGCCTCCTTGGCGGCCGGGTCGTCGCCGCAGACGAAGACGACGTGGTCGCCGGGGACCCGGGACGGGTCCACCATCACCGTGTTCGTCATGGTGTTGAGGGTCTTCACGACCCGCGCGTCGGGGAACGTGCGCTGGATCTGCTCGGCCAGGCTGGTGCCGTCCGGGGTCGCCACCTTCGGCGGGAAGCCCGCCGAGAAGTCCAGCGGGTTCGACACGTCGACGAGGACCTTGCCCGCCAGGTTCTCCGCGCCCGCCGCCTCCAGCGCGGCCAACGACACCAGCCCTCCGGTGGCGTTCACCACCAGCTCGGCCCCGGCCGCCGCCGCGGCGAACGTGCCGTGCGCGGCGTCGTGTTCCGCCGCCCAGGCCGTCGCACCCTCGTGGTCCGCGGACCTGGAGCCGAGCGTCACCTGGTGTCCCAGTGCGACCAGCTTGCTCGCGAGGCGGCGGCCCACATCACCGGTACCGAGGACGGCGATCTTCATGCGCGTGTGCTCCTTCGTGCTGTCGGGGAACTCGGCACGACCGTAAGCCCTCGTGAGCGCGGTGTGGGGATCTTCGGCGTCCGGATTCAAGGAGGGGATGCGCAAAGCCGACATTCATATCAATATCGGTATGAATGTGGATGGAGTTGATGTATGCAGGCCGTCACCGACCTCGATGTCCTCGACCGTGAGGCCGCCGCCCTCCTCGACACCGCCGCCTGGCAGGAGATCGTGGCGCGCTGGCCCCAGGCACCGCCGGTTCCGGAGGAGGCCGGCGACTGGCGGCGGCTGCTGTCCGTCCCGGTGGACCGGCTCGTCGCGGACGCCCTCGACGCGCTGCCGCCCGCCGCGCCCGCCGAACGGGCGCTCCCGGGCAGACTCGGCGCGATCCTGCCCGACCGGCTGCACGTCTGGCGCCGGATCGGCAGCCCCGACGTCCGGCCCTCGGTCCATCTCGCCCACGCCCGGCGCGTCCTGACGGAATGGGGCTGGCAGAACACCCCGTACAAGCTCCGCGACGTGCGGGGCGCGCGGTGCGTCTGCGGCGCCATGCTCGCCGCCCACCGGCTCGGATACGGCAGCGCCCCCACCATGAACGAGGCGGGGGCGTGGATGCTCGAAGAGCTCCGCTCGCGCGGCTGGACCGAGCTCATCGGCCCCTGGAACCGCGCCCCGGGCCGTACCGCGGCGGACGCGCTCGCCCTGGTGGACGCCACGATCCGCCGCGCGGCCCGGGTGGGCCGTTAGGGCCTGTCACCCGGCGTTCAGCGCACCGGCCACCGGTCGACCAGCGGCGGCACCACCGGTGCCGCCGGGGCGGCGCTCCGCAGCCCCGCCGGGGCCGGGGCGCCGCTCAGGGCGCCGTCCACGTACCCGTACAGCGCCGGCGTGATCAGGTCCGGCAGCGGCTGCCCCTGCTCGTCGAAGCGCTGGTATTTCATCAGGTTGTACGCGATGGAGACCTGGCGGCGTCCGTCCTCGGTGGAGAGCGCCCAGGTGCCCGCGCCGAAGACCGCGCCGTCGTGGCCCCAGTACCAGTTGCCGCTCGGCATCCTGAGCGTGTAGATCCCGAGGCCGTACCGCATCAGGGCCTCCTCGCCCGGCGCCGTGTCGTACCCGGGGACCGTCGTCCTCATCTCCCGCAGCGCCGCCGCGCCGAGCAGCTTGCCGCCGAGCAGCTTGCGGTAGAAGGTGTTGAGGTCGTCGGTGGTCGACACCATCGCCCCGGCCGTGCTCGCCCACGACATGTCGTACGTGCTGTAGTCCCGCGGCGGGTCGATCATGCCGAAGAACGACTCGTACATCCCCGCGTGCGGGCCCTTGAGGGACGGCGAGGACGGGTAGTACGTGTGGCGCAGGCCCGCCGGGCGGATCACGTGCCGGGTGATGTACGCCTCGGCGTCCTGCCCGGTGACCTTCTCCAGGATCAGCCCGGCCAGGATGTAGTTGGTGTTGGCGTAGCCGAACTTGCCGCGCTCCCGCACCGGCGGGGCGGCGAGGCCGAGCCGGGCCAGCTCCTCGGGCTCGATGTGCCGCAGCCGGTTGCGGTCGAGTGTGGCGCCCGGGTCCTCCAGGATGCCGGGGAAGGCCGGCAGGACGTAGTCGGCTATGCCGCTCGTGTGGTTGAGCAGCATCCGCACGGTGACCTTCTCGCCGCGCTCGCCGGTGACGAGTCCGGGGAGGTAGCGGCCGACGGGCGCGTCCAGGTCGATCCGGCCGCGCTCCACCTGCTGGAGGACGGCGACGGACGTGAAGCTCTTGCTGATGCTGCCGATCCGGTGTTCGAAGCCCGGGGCCATCGGGCGCCCGGTCGCCGTGTCGGCGACGCCGGTGGCGCCCCGCCACCGCTCCGGGCCGTTACGGACCGAGGTGAACGCCCCGTACATCCCGGCGTCGCGGAAGGCGTCGAGCGACGCGCGCAGCGCCTCGCGGTCCAGGGCCGGCGTGTGGCGGGCCGTCGCCGTGGCCCGCGGAGTCCCGGAGCTGTCGGCCGCCTGGGCCGGCAGCACCCCCAGGGACAGGGTCAGCAGGGCGGTCGCGGCCACGGCCGCCGTCCGTGCCGGGTGCGTCACGCGTAAACGCATGGAAAGAGTCCCCTCCGTCGTTCCGTCCGCACCCGGGATCCGGGCGCGGGCCGTCCATCCTCGCCGCCCGCCGCCGGGACCGCGTCCGCCCCCGGGACGAGCACGATCATCGGAACGCATGACGCCGAAAGGGCTAGCCTGGGTGTATGGGCGGGGCTCTGACCAGGCTGTTCCTCCGCGGAGACGCGGACCGGGAAGGCGGGCAGGACATGTACTTCACCGACCGCACCGACGCCGGCAGGCAGCTCGCCGCCCGGCTCACCGGCCTCAAGGGGCAGGACCTGGTCGTCCTGGGACTGCCCCGTGGGGGAGTGCCCGTCGCCGCCCAGGTCGCCGACGCGCTCGACGCGCCCCTCGACATCTGCCTCGTACGGAAACTCGGCGTGCCCTACCAGCCGGAGCTCGCCATGGGGGCGATCGGCGAGAACGGCGTCCGCGTCCTCAACGACCGGGTCCTCTCCGACGCCGGGGTCTCCGCCGCCGCGCTCGCCGAGGTCGAGACCCGCGAACGCGCCGTCCTGGAGGAGCGTGCCAGGCGCTACGGGACGGCCCGCGGCTTCGCCGACCCGAGGGGCCGCACCGCCGTCGTCGTGGACGACGGCCTCGCCACCGGCGCCACCGCGCTCGCCGCCTGCCAGGTGGTACGGGCCCGGGGCGCCGCCCGGATCGTGCTCGCCGTGCCGGTGGCGCCGCACGACTGGGCCGCGCGGGTCGCGGGAGCGGCGGACGAGACGTACAGCGTGCGCGAGCCCGAGTCGTTCTACGCGATCGGGCAGTTCTACGACGACTTCACGCAGACCACGGACGAGGAGGTCGTCGCCTGCCTGCTGACCCGCCGGGGCGGGCGCGCCGAGGCGGCCGAGGTACGGATCCCGCTCGGCGGCACCGAGGTCGGCGGGCGGCTCACCCTGCCCGAACGGGCCACCGGGATCGTGCTGTTCGCGCACGGCAGCGGCAGCAGCCGGCACAGCCCGCGCAACCTGGCCGTCGCCGACACCCTCGACCGGGCCGGCCTCGGCACCCTCCTCTTCGACCTGCTCACCGAGGCCGAGGCGGCGGACCGCGCCAACGTCTTCGACACCCCGCTGCTCGCCCACCGCCTGCGCCAGGCGAGCCACTGGCTGACCGGCCGGTTCGGCGCCGGCGCCCTGAGCACCGGCTATTTCGGGGCCAGTACGGGCGCCGCCGCCGCCCTGTGGGCCGCCGCCGAGCCGGACAGCGGGGTCGCGGCGATCGTCGCCCGGGGCGGGCGCCCCGACCTCGCGGACGAGCGGCTGCCCGAGGTGACGGCGCCCACGCTGCTGATCGTCGGCGGCGCGGACCCCCTGGTCCTCGACCTCAACGAGCGGGCCCAGCGGCGCCTGCGCTGCGAGCACCGGCTCGTCACCGTGCCCGGCGCGGGACATCTCTTCGAGGAGCCGGGGGCGTTGGAGCGGGTGGGCGAGCTGGCGGCGTCCTGGTTCGCCGAACGGCTCTGAGACCGGCCTCCTGCCCGCGGGTCAGGCTGCCGAGCCGCCGACGATACGGTCGACGGCCGCCGCGATCAGGGTGTCGCGCTCCTCCTCCGAGAAGACGTCGGGGAGCGTGAGCTGTTCGACGATCAGCCAGTTGAAGGCCAGCATCAGCAGCTTGACGGCGGTTCCGTCGCCGGGCAGCCCCGAGGCCTCGTGGTAGGCGACGTTGGCCTCGACGTCGGCGCGCACCCGCTCGGTGAGCACCTGACGCAGCTCCGGGCGCCGGGTCGCCTCCAGGCGCAGCTCCAGGAGGGCGAGATAGCCGGTGCGGAAGCCGCTGACCCGGCCGACGAGCTCCTTCATGAGCACGGTGTACGTGGCGAGGTCGGGGCTCGCCGTCCGCTGCCGCTCGATGGTCGCCTCGTCCGGCTGGAGCCGCTCGTAGACCCGGGCGCCCGCCTGGGTGAGCAGGTCGTCGCGGTTGGCGAAGTAGTTGGACGCGGTGCCGGGGGGCACGGCGGCCTCGGTGTCCACCGCGCGGAAGGTGAGGCCCCTGGCCCCGTCCCGGGCGAGCACCTCGATGGCGGCGTCGACGAGCGCCGCCCGGCGCTCGGGGTTGCTGCGGGCCACCGGCGTCACTCCTGTTCCTCGGCATGGCTTGTACTCCGGGGAGAGTACTACGGCTGGAGTGGAAGGCGTTCCAGGTAGCGGCCGAGGCGCGCGGCCGCGTCCAGCATGGCGAGCCGCCGCGCCGTGAGCCGCGCCTCCCAGCCCTCCAGGGTGGCGGCGAGCGCCCGCGTGCCGCCCGCCGTGCGGATCTGCCGGACCACCTCGGCGATCCCGTCCAGCGGGTAGCCGCCGCGCCGCAGGAGGTGCGCCAGCTCGGCGTCCCGGACGTCCTCCGGCCCGTACGCGCGGTGCCCGGTGGCGGGGTCCCGCGCGGGGGCGAGGATCCCGGCGGCCTCCCAGTTGCGCAGGGTCGCCCGGGTGACCTGGAGCCGGTGCGCGAGCTCCCCGACGGTACGGGCTCCGGTCGCGGCCCCGGGGTGCTCGGGCGGGTGTTCCAGGAGGTGTTCCACCGCGCCGCGCACCGCGTCGAGGGTCTCCCGGTCGCGGAGCGACTGGGCGTGGCCGCGGTCCACGGCGGTCAGGGCGGCGTCGAGCGCGCCCGCGTGCAGCGCGTTCATGATCCGGCCGCCGGTGGCGTGCCCGTACGCCCGGACGAGGGCGAGATAGGCGTCCAGCGCCGCCGCGTGCGCCTCGGTGTAGATCCGGTAGCCGCTGGGCGTGCGCGCGGCGGGCGGGAGGCAGCCGTCGGCCTCGTAATTGCGGACCGCCTGGGTCGAGATGCCGTGCCGACGGGCCAGGTCGGTGGGTCTCACGATGCTCCTCGATTCGAGACTTCGCGGCGTGACCGGCGCCGGATGGAAGGGATGAGCCGCACAAAGTCTCCACCGGGCTTTCAAGGATACGGTGGAGGTTCATGAGCCACGACATCCAAGACCTCGTCACCCCCTCCTGCACCCTCCTGGGACTCGGTGAACCGACCCACCAGGAACCCGCCTTCGGCCGGGTGCGCAACGCCCTCCTCGCCCGCCTCGCGGACCGCGGCTTCCGGTCCGTCGCCCTGGAGACCGACCGCGTGGCCGCGCTCCGCGTCGACGCCTACGTCCAGGGCGGCCCGGGAAGCCTCGACTCCGTCATGGCCGAGGGCTTCTCGCACGGCTTCGGCGAGCAGGCGCCCCACCGCGAGCTCGTCGCCTGGATGAGGGACCACAACGCCGCCCGCCCGGCGGCCGAGCGGCTGGCCTTCCACGGCTTCGACACCCCGACCGAGAACTACAGTGCCCCCAGCCCGCGCGCGGCCCTGGAGCACGTCCTCGACTACCTCGGGCTCGCCCCCGGCCTCGGTGACACCCTCGCCGGGTTCCTCGGCGAGGACGAGCGCTGGAGCCGTCAGGAGGCCGTCCTGGACGCCGCGCAGTCGCCGGGCGCGACCGTCGGGGCGGCGCGGGCGCGGGCCCTCGCCGACGACCTGGTCACCGCGCTCCACTCGCGCGCGCCCGAGCTGATCGCGGCGACCTCGCTCGCCGCCTGGCGGCGCGCCCGGACGCACCTCACCGCCGGGATCGGCCTGCTGCGCTACCACCGGCAGTGCGCCGAGCCCGGCGACCGCAACGCGCGCATCACCCGCCTGCTCGCCACCCGGGACGCGCTCATGGCCGAGAACCTCCTCGCGATCCGGGACGCCGAGGAACTCAGGGGCCCGACCGTCGTCTTCGCCCACAACCTGCATCTGCGGCGTACCCCGAGCACGTGGAGCACGGGCGGGACCGGCGCGACCTGGACCTGCGCGGGCGGGATCGTGGGGGCGCTCCTGGGGGACCGGTACGTGTGCGTCGCCGGGAGCGTGGGCCGCAGCGAGGCCCTCGGGCTCACGGACCCCGAGCCGGACACGTACGAAGCCTTCCTCCAGGGCCGGGTGGACGGCCGGGGGCCGATCGTCCGCGCCGACGAGGTGGGCGGCGGGCGCGAGCGGACCGGGACCGACCCGGCCAAGGGCTACTTCCCGCTCGACCGGGCGACCCTCGACGGCTTCGACGCGGTCCTGCACCTGCCCGACGCCGGGGCCGTCGCCGCGCCCGCGCGGGTCTGACGGGCGCCCGCCCGGCAACCGGCCGCCCCCGCGAGAGGGGCGGCCGGGCCGTGCGGACACGGTCCTGCGTGGAACGGCGGTGCCGAGCCGGGGGCGGGGCCGGCCCACACCGGCACTGTCCCCGACCCGCCTCCACGGTGGAGTAGACCACTGGGCGACGTCAAGCGTCCCGCGCCGCGTTGACGCAATGGTCCGTACCAACTACGGTGCGGTTGGCTCCCGTTCGGCGGTCCCACAACCGCAAGGCCGCACCCGAGCCCCCACACGGTCCCGCGACGCGCTCCCGTTCCCCACACACGCGTCCAGGGAGACCCGATGGACACAGACCGGAGAAGCCGCCGCAGACGGCCGCACCACGGCAGAGGACTCCTGGTCCTGCTCGCCGCGCTCCTCCTCCCGATCGCCGCACTCGCCGGCCCGGCTGCCGCCCCCGCGCACGCCGCCGGCGCCCTCACCGCCGGCTTCACCTCCGAGAACAACGGCAGCTGGTGGCGCGGCATCCTCGTCATCCGCAACGGCACCACCACCCCCGTGAACGGCTGGACCCTGGAGTTCGACCTGCCCGCCGGGGTCAGCATCAGCTCCCACTACAACGGCGAGGCCACCGTCACCGGCCGCCACGTCACCGTCCGCAACGCCCACTACAACGGCACCGTCGCGGCCGGCGGCTCCACCGAGCCGTACAGCTACTGGTTCGTCGCCACCGGCCCGCAGACCGCGCCCACCGGCTGCACCGTCAACGGCGGCAAATGCGACGGCAGCCCCGACGTGCCGCCCACCGCGCCCGGCACCCCGCACGCCACCGCCGTCACCGTACGGACCGTGAGCCTCGACTGGACGGCCGCCTCGCCCGGCGACCACACCGTCACCGGCTACGAGATCCTCTCCCGGGGCGCCGTCGTCGCCACCACGAGCTCCACCTCGGCCACCGTCACCGGCCTGACCCCGGCCACCGCGTACACCTTCACCGTCCGCGCCAAGGACACCCGCGGCAACACCGGACCCGAGAGCCCGCCCCTCACCGTCACCACCGTGGACCCGGCGAGCGACCCGAACCCGCCCACCGCCCCCGGCGCGCTGCGCTCCACCGCCACCACCGCGTCCAGCGTGAGCCTCGCCTGGAACGCGTCCGCCGACGACAAGGGCGTGGTCGGCTACGACGTCTACCGCGACGGCACCCTCGTCCGTACGGTCCCGGGCACCGCCCTCACGGCCACCGTCAGCGGCCTCGGCCCGGCCAACCGGTACACCTTCACCGTCCGCGCCCGCGACGCCGCCGACAACGCCTCGCCGCCGTCGAACGCCCTCGCCGTCACCACCGCGGACCTGGCCCAGGGCCGCCACCTCAAGGTCGGCTACTTCGCCCAGTGGGGCATCTACGGGCGCCAGTACTTCGTGAAGAACCTCGACACCTCCGGCGCCGCCGCCTCCCTCGACGTCGTCAACTACGCCTTCGAGAACATCGACCCCGTCAACCTCACCTGCCTCGCCGGAGTGACCAAGGGCGTCGGCTCCAACCCCCAGGACCCCGACCAGGGCACCGGCGCGGGCGACGCCGACGCCGACTACGCCCGGCCCTTCAGTGCCGCCCAGTCCGTCGACGGGGTCGCCGACGACGGCTGGGGCAAGCTGCGCGGCAACTTCAACCAGCTGAAGAAGCTCAAGGCCAAGCACCCGAACCTGAAGGTGGTCGTCTCCCTCGGAGGCTGGACCTACTCGAAGTACTTCTCCGACGTCGCCGCCACCGAAGCCTCCCGGCAGAAGTTCGTCCGCTCCTGCGTCGACGTGTGGATCAAGGGCAATCTGCCCCTCTACAACGGCGCGGGCGGCGAAGGGGTGGCCGCGGGCGTCTTCGACGGCATCGACCTCGACTGGGAGTGGCCCGGCTCGCCCGACGGGCACCCCGGCAACCACTACGGGCCGCAGGACAAGGCGAACAACGCCGCCCTCGTCGCCGAGTTCCGCAAGCAGCTCGACGAACTCGGCGGCGAACACCGCCTGCTGACCGCCTTCACCCCCGCCGACCCGGTCAAGATCGGGCAGGGCTGGGACCTCACCACGGCCGCCACCGCCCTCGACTACGCGATGGTCCAGGGCTACGACTTCCACGGCGCCGGCAGCGACAACTCCTGGGAACCGAACCGCACCGGACACCAGGCCAACCTGTACACCGACACCCAGGACCCCTACGGCTTCCACTTCAGCGTCGACGAGGCGATCAAGCCCTACCTCGCCGCCGGGTTCAACCCCCGCAAGCTCACCCTCGGGATCCCCTTCTACGGCCGCGGCTGGCAGGGCGTCACCGACGGCGGCGCCGCGGGCGAATGGCAGAGCGCGACCGGAGCCGCCCCCGGACAGTTCGCCGAGGAGGCCGGGGTACGCGGCTACGCCAACCTGCTCGCCTCGGTCCCCGGGCTCACCGTCCGCCACGACGAACAGTCCGGCGCCACGTACGGCTACACCGGCGCCGGCGGCCAGTGGTGGAGCTTCGACGACGCCTGGTCCATCGGACGCAAGACGACCTACCTGAAGTCCAAGGGCCTGCTCGGGGTCTTCATCTGGGAGATGTCGGGCGACACCCCCGACGGCACCCTGATGACCGCCCTGCGCACGGGACTCGGCTGACCGCCCCGCGCACCGGACACGGCCGACCCGGCGGGCGGGTCAGGACTCCGTGACGACGAGCTCCACCTCGAACCCGTCCGCGTTCTCCAGATAGGCCGCACAGGTCTGTTCCCCGCCGGCATGCGGATGCCGGTCGGGGAACAGCAGCCGCCAGCCGCCCCGGACGGCCTCCTCGACGAGCCGGTCGAACTCCGGCCGCGCCGCCACATGGAACGCCAGATGGTTCAGCCCCGGCCGCAGCCGGTCGTGCGCGTCCGCGCTGAGCGCCGGCGACTCCTCCACGACGAGGTACGTGGCCCCCAGCCGCCAGCTGCGGCCCCCCTCCCAGCTCTGGAACGGCACGTAACCGAGCGAGCCGAGCAGCGGCCCGAAGGAGGCGACGGCCCGGCCGATGTCGGGCACCCAGAGCTCGACGTGGTGCAGGGTTCCGGTGGCGACGGGGCCGGTCACGCGTTCCTCCAGAAGGCGGGGTCAGCCCGCACCGTACCCCGCCCTCACCAGGCCAGATCCTCCAGGGCGTCCGGGTCGAGCAGCGGGGCCACGATCTCGCCGCCCGGCTGGTCGGGAGCGATCGGCAGCTCGGCCCAGATGGTCTTGCCGCGGCGCGCGTAACGGGTGCCCCAGCGCTGCGCGAACTGGGCCACCAGGAACAGGCCGCGGCCGCCCTCGTCCGTGTCCGTCGCGTGCCGCAGATGCGGCGAGGTGCTGCTGCCGTCCGACACCTCGCAGATCAGCGCCCGGTCGTACACCAGCCGCACGCGGACCGGCGGCTTGCCGTACCGGATCGCGTTGGTGATCAGCTCGCTGAGCACCAGCTCCGCCGTGAACCCGACCTCCTCCAGACCCCACGAGGCGAGCCGCGCCGCGGCCTGGTTGCGGACCGGGGAGACCGCCGACGGATCGCCCGGCACCTCCCACTCGGCGATCCGGTCCGCGGGGATCCGCCGGGTGCTCGCCACGAGCAGCGCGATGTCGTCCGCCGGCACCGGGAACAGCATCGCCGCCAGCACGTCCGCACAGGTCTGCTCGGCGGAGCGGTCCGGGCGCGACAAGGTCTTCCGCAGCAGCGCGAGACCGGTGTCGAAGTCCCGCGACCGGTCCTCCACGAGACCGTCCGTGAACATCACCAGCTTGCTGCCCGGTTCCAGCCGCAGCCGGGCCGACTCGAACGGACGCTCCCCGAGCCCGAGGCCCAGCGGCAGCCCGGCCGGCAGCGCCGGGAACTCCACACTGCCGTCGGGCCGCACGAGCGCGGGCCCCGGATGCCCGGCGCTGGACATCGTGCAGGCCCCGGTGGTCGGGTCGTAGATCACATACAGACAGGTCGCGCCCGTGCTGCCCTCCGCCGTGCCGTCCCCGTCCGGCTCACGGCCGTCCTCCGGCCCTGACTCGTTCTCCTCGCCGAGCCGGTCGATCAGCTCGTCCAGATGCCCCAGCAACTCCTCCGGCGGCAGATCGAGCGTCGAGAAGTTGGCCACCGCCGTCCGCAGCCGCCCCATCGTCGCCGCCGCGTGCACCCCGTGCCCCACCACGTCGCCCACCACCAGCGCCACCCGCGCCCCCGGCAGCGGGATCACGTCGAACCAGTCGCCGCCCACCCCGGCCGTCGCCGGCAGATAGCGGTGCGCGACCGTCACCGCGCTCTGGTCGGGCAGCACCCGCGGCAGCAGACTCCGCTGCAACGCCACCGCCATCGTGTGCTCCCGCGTGAACCGGCGCGCGTTGTCGATCGCGAGCGCCGCCCGCGCCGCCAGCTCCTCCGCGAACGACAGGTCCTCCTCGCCGAACGGCTCCGCGGTGTCCGCGGCGCGCCAGAAGTTCGCCATCCCCAGCACCACCCCGCGCGCCAGCAGCGGCACCGTGAGCAGCGAGTGCAGCCCGTACGCCAAGGCCTGCGCCGCGCCCTCCGGGTCCTGCTCCCGCCAGCCCTGCGCCGACGCCAGATCCGCCTGGAGCACCGCACGCCCCTCGTCCAGGGCCGACGCCATCGGCGTGCTCGGCACCACGAACCGGATCAGGTCGCCCACCGGCTGCAACGGCGACTCGGCGTGGATCCCGGTGAGCGCGGTGCGGCGCATCTCGGTGAACGCCCCCGAGGGCTCCTCGCCCCGCACCACCGGGTCCAGCAGCTCCACCGTCACGTAGTCGGCGAACCGCGGCACCGCCACCTCCGACAGCTCCTCCGCCGTCCGCACCACGTCCAGCGTCGTGCCGATCCGCGTCCCCGCCTCGTACAGCAGCCGCAGCCGGCCCCGCGCGACCTCGGCGCGGCCGGTCAGCGCCGCCAGCTCGGTCGTGTCGCGCATGGTCATGACGGAGCCGCCGTCGGCCGCGCCGTTCCCGGTCGGGCGGACGTTCACCGCGAGCAGCCGGTCCCCGGCGGGGTGCACCTCGTCCGTCGCCGCCTCCCCGGACAGCAGCAGCGCCGCCGTACGGGGCTCCAGACCGAGCTCCGTCACATGGCGCCGCTCCGCGTCCTCGGGCAGCTTGAGCAGCCGGCGGGCCTCGTCGTTGGCGAGCAGCAGCCGCCCGTCGGCCGCGACGATGACGACACCCTCCTTCACCGAGTGCAGGACCGCCTCGTGATGCTCCTTGAGCCGGGTCATCTCGGCCGGGCCCAGGCCGTGCGTCTGGCGCCGCAGCCGGGCACTCACCAGACCGGCGCCTCCCACCGCGATCGCCAGACCGCCCGCCGCCGCGCCCAGCAGCACCGGCAGCCTGCCCTGCACGGCGTTCCCGACGGTCTCCACCTCGACGCCGCTGGTCACCATGCCGACCACGGTCCCGTCGGCGGCCCGGACCGGCACCACCGCCCGCACCGCGTCGTGCGGCGCCCCGTGGAAGATCTCCGTGAACGACTCCCCGGCCCTGGCCCGCGCGATGTCCCCCTGCGCCCGCTGCCCGATGAGGCTGGGATCGGAGTCGGTGTACCGGGCCCCGTCCGGCGCCAGCACCGCGACGAAGTCGACGCCGGAGCCGCGCCGCGCGGCCTCGGCACGGGACTGGAGGACCGCGGTGGGATCGGGGGAGTGGAGCGCTTCGGCGAGCCCCGGCGCGTGCGCGAAGGCCTCGGCGACGGCCAGCGAGCGGTTGCGGGCCTCGCGCTCGCTGTCGTACCGCCCCTGCAGGACGAGCGCCAGCGCGGCCGCCGCGATGAT
Source organism: Streptomyces sp. NPDC023157 (assembly GCF_055560575.1). Lineage (NCBI taxonomy): Bacteria > Bacillati > Actinomycetota > Actinomycetes > Kitasatosporales > Streptomycetaceae > Streptomyces > Streptomyces sp. NPDC023157. The sequence goes on along the minus strand of NZ_JBVHIL010000003.1, from coordinate 67,460 downwards.
CAGCAGCGCGATGAGGGCCTGCAGGGCGAAGACCTGGCCCGCTACGCTCCGCAGCCCCGTGGGCCGTCCCTTGGGGCCGCCGGCGGACCGGTCAGCGCCTCCCGTCACGGTGCGCTCCTTCCCGCCCTTTCCATGGGGCGCCTCCTTCCATGCTGCCCCCGCTGTGACCGGCAGGGGAAACGGACGGGCCGAGAGGCCCTGTGCGCGGGCCGGGCGGGCCGTTACGGTGGGTGGAAGATCGTTTCGCCCCTTGGCGTACCGGCCACCCGGCGGGACCGATCGCCCACCGCCCGTCACCGGCAGGAAGCAGCGACACCATGTCCCACGGCACCGCCGACCCCCGTGAGCCGGACGTGCTCGTGCACACCGAGGGCCGCGCAGGCTTCCTCACCCTCAACCGGCCCCGGGCGATCAACGCCCTCACCCACGCCATGGTCCGCGCCGTCGACGAGGCCCTGACCGCCTGGGAGCACGACCCCGCCGTCGAGACCGTCGTCATCCGGGGCGCGGGGGAGCGCGGACTGTGCGCCGGCGGGGACATCCGGGCCATCCACGACGACGCCCGCGCCGGCGGCACCGCCACGCCCGCCTTCTGGCGCGACGAGTACCGGCTCAACGCCCGCATCGCCCGCTACCCCAAGCCGTACGTGGCGTTCATGGACGGCATCGTGATGGGCGGCGGCGTCGGCGTCTCCGCGCACGGATCGGTACGGATCGTCACCGAACGCTCCCGCGTCGCCATGCCCGAGACCGGCATCGGCTTCGTCCCCGACGTCGGCGGCACCCACCTCCTCGGCCGCGCGCCCGGCGAACTCGGCACCCACCTCGCCCTCACCGGCACGCAGGCCGGCGCCGCCGACGCGATCCTGGCCGGTCTCGCCGACCACTTCGTACCCGCCGCCGAACTCCCGGCCCTCGCCGCCGCGCTCACCCGGCTCCCCGCCGCCGAGGCCGTCGCCCGCTTCGCCCGCCCCGTACCGCCCGGCGAGCTCGCCGCCCGGCGCCCCTGGATCGACGCCTGCTACGCCGCCGACACCGTCGAGGGCATCGTGGAGCGCCTCTCCGACTCCGGCGTGCCCGAGGCCAAGGAGACGGCCACCGTACTGCTCGGCCGCTCGCCCACGGCCCTCAAGGCCGCCCTGGAGGCGGTCCGCCGGGCCCGCCGGCTGGACTCCCTGGAGGCCGCCCTGAACATGGAGTACCGCCTCTCCTGCGCGGCGCTCGCCTCGCCCGACCTGGTCGAGGGCATCCGCGCCCAGGTCGTCGACAAGGACCGCGACCCGCACTGGACGCCGGCCACCCTCGCCGAGGTCACGGAGCAGGACACCGCCCGCTGGTTCGCCCCGCGGGCGGGCGGCGAACTGGGCCTGACGGAGCACTGACCCGGACCCGGGCGACCTCGGGGCAAAAAAGAAAGGCAAGGAGGTGAACGCTCTCCTTGCCACTCTCAACTTATAGCGCACAGGGGGGCTTGCGGCAAGGCCCCCTGCGTACCGCAGAATCGCCCATCGAGGCCAGGACCTGCGGAAATGGGAGATCCACTCAGTGCAAGCGTCGTCATCCGTCCATGACCACCCCCTGAACACCAGCGCGTTCGCCCTTCCCGAGAACCTGTCGGCCAAGGCCGACCCGGGGCTCATCGCCGCCGACGAGCGGCACTTCGCCGCCGTCGCACGAAGCCTTGAGGCGTCGATCGCCGAACTGTCCGACAGCCTCGACGAGCTCCGCAGGGCGCCCGGCGGCCTGGGCCGGGAGGCGATGGACCGGGACGCCGAGATCCACCGGCTCACCGCCCGGCTGCGCGCCCTGCGCCGCTTCGGACTCGACCTGTGCCTCGGCAGGATCGTCACCGCCGACGACGCCGAACCCGTGTACGTGGGACGGCTCGGCCTCACCGACGCCGAGGGCCGCAGGCTCCTCATCGACTGGCGCTCGCCCGCCGCCGAGCCGTTCTTCGCCGCCACCCACGCCCACCCCATGGGCCTGGCCAGCCGCCGCAGGTACCGCTGGACCGCCGGCCGGATCGCCGACTACTGGGACGAGGTGTTCACGGCGGACGGCTTCGAGGGACACGCCGCCCTCGACGACCAGTCCGCGTTCATCGCCAGCCTCGGCGGCAACCGCTCGTCCCGCATGCGCGACGTGCTCGGCACCATCCAGGCCGACCAGGACGCCATCATCCGCGCCGGGTCGCGCGGCGCCCTCGTCGTCGACGGCGGCCCCGGCACCGGCAAGACCGTCGTCGCCCTGCACCGGTCCGCCTACCTCCTCTACTCCGACCCGCGCCTGAGCCAGCGCAGGGGCGGCGTCCTCTTCGTCGGCCCGCACCAGCCCTACCTCACCTACGTCTCCGACGTCCTGCCCAGCCTCGGCGAGGAGGGCGTCCGCACCTGCACCCTGCGCGACCTGGTCGCCGAGGGAGCCACCGCGCCGCCCGAGAACGACCCCGAGGTGGCCCGCCTGAAGGCGTCCGCGGAGCTCGTGAAGGCGATCGAGAAGGCCGTCCGGTTCTACGAGGAGCCGCCCACCGAGGGCCTGCGGGTCTCGACCGACTGGTCCGACCTCTGGCTCGGCGCCGGCGACTGGGCGGAGGCCTTCGAGGCCGCGGGGCGGGGCACGCCGCACAACGAGGCGCGCGAGCAGATCTGGGACGAGCTCGTCTCCATCCTCCTGGACAAGCTGGACGAGGACGTCCCCGAGGAGCTGTTCCGCAAGGCGCTCCGGGCCGACCAGGAGCTCGTCGGCACCCTCGACCGGGCCTGGCCGATGCTGGAGGCGGCCGACATCGTCGGGGACCTGTGGTCGGTCCCCGCCTATCTGCGCCTGTGCGCGCCCTGGCTCACCCCCGACGAGGTCCGCACCCTGCGGCGCGCCGACGCCCAGGCCTGGACCGCCTCCGACCTGCCGTTCCTGGACGCGGCCCGGCAGCGGCTCGGCGACCCGGGGTCCTCGCTGCGCAAGCGCCGCCACGACGCCGCCCTGGCCGCCGAACGCGAGCGGATGGCCGGGGTCATCGACAACATCCTCGCCGCCGACGACGACGGCGAGGGCGCGGTGACCATGCTGAACGGGCGGGACCTGCGGGACAGCCTGATCGACGAGAGCGCCCTGCCCGGCGCCGAAGTGGACCGGCTCGCCGGACCGTTCGCGCACATCGTGGTCGACGAGGCCCAGGAACTGACCGACGCCGAATGGCAGATGCTGCTGCTCCGCTGCCCCTCCGGCAGCTTCACCCTGGTCGGCGACCGCGCCCAGGCGCGGCACGGCTTCACCGAGAGCTGGCAGGAACGGCTGGAGCGGATCGGCCTCGACCGGATCACCATGGCCTCCCTGAGCATCAACTACCGGACGCCGGAAGAGGTCATGACGGAGGCCGAGCCGGTGATCCGAGCCGCGCTGCCCGACGCCAACGTGCCGACCTCCGTGCGCAGCAGCGGCATCCCCGTCGTCCACGGCTCCGTCGCGGAACGCGACGCGATCCTCGACGCCTGGCTCGCCGCCCACGCCGACGGGATCGCCTGCGTCATCGGGGACCCCGCCTTCGAGGCGACGTCCCGGGTTCGTTCGCTCACCCCGACACTGGCGAAGGGGCTCGAGTTCGACCTGGTCGTCCTCGTCGACCCGGACGCGTTCGGCGAGGGGGTGGAGGGCGCCGTCGACCGCTATGTGGCGATGACCCGGGCCACCCGGCAGCTGGTCGTCCTCACGAGCTGACCCGTACGGCGGCCGATCCGTACGGCGGCCGATCCGTCCGTCGGACCGGTCGGCCGTACGTACGGCCGACCGTTAGGCCGCCCCGTACGGCCGACGCCGTCACGGTTCCGTTGCCGCCGGGTTCTCGTCCAGGGTGAACAGGCCGCCCTGCGGGTCCCGTACGGTGGTCTGCCGGGCGGACAGGGACCGCCAGCCGTCGTCGGCCTCGGGGACGAGCGAGCCGCCGTGTTCGAGGACCGCGGCGACCGCCCGTTCCAGGTCCGGCACCCAGAAGTGGACCAGCCAGCGCGGGCGGCGCTGCGGCTGCTCGGCGGTGGCGTCCGCCGGGCCGCTGTTCAGACGGGCGACGGCGTCACCCTGGCGGCGCAGGACGACCTGGTCGTCCTCGTAGGACACCTCGAAGCGTTCCGTGCCGTCGTCGAGCCAGTCCAGCACCCCGCCGTAGAAGACGGCGGCGTCGAAGGCGTTGCGGGTGTGCAGCTCCAGCCAGGCGGGGGCGTGCTGCTCGCCCACCCGCCAGCGGGAGGAGATCCGGCCCTCCCAGACGCCGAAGGCCGCGCCCTCCGCGTCGGTGGCGAGCGCCGCCCGGCCGCGCGGCGGGAAGGCCACCGGGCCGACCCCGACGGTGCCGCCGCGCTCGCGGATGCGGGCCACCGCCGCGTCGGCGTCGGCCACCGCGAAGAACGCCGCCCAGGCCACCGACACCGCCATCCGGTCCGCCACCTCGCCGATCCCGGCGACCGGTGTGCCGTCCCGCTCGCCGACGGAGAAGCCCTCGCCGAGGGGGCCGTGCCGGAAGGTCCAGCCGAGGACCGCCCCGTAGAACCGCTCGGCGGCTTCGAGGTCGCGTACCGCCAGGCTCAGCCAGCACGGCGCTCCCGGCTCGTCCGCGGTCAGCGGCACCCGGCTCACCTCACTCTCGGTCCGTCCCCCCAAGCCACCCTCGCCCGGACCTTCCGGCTTCGCCACTCGGTCGGGCGGGCGTGCGGGGACCGGGAGGCCGCCGGGCCGCGGCAGACGGGTGACGCCGCTACGCGACCGTCACCGTACCGACGAGTATCCGGTGGTCGGAGCAGGCCGTGACCCCGGTGCAGGTCGTCGAGATCGCGAGCGAGTCCGCGCTGTACGGCCCGGCCAGCGCGCTCTCCCGCACGAAGATGTGGTCGATCTTCGCGTTCCCGCCGCACGGCGGCGTCGTCCCCGGCGTGCCGTCGGCCGTCCACTCCCCGTACCCGAGGCAGTGGTCCGCGTCGTTGTCGTCGAGCTCCCGGTACTGGCCGGTGTTGTTCGCGTTGTTCGGGGTGTCCACGCTCGCCGAGTAGTACGAGTTCAGCCGGCCGTAGCTCGGCTGGGCGTTGAAGTCGCCCGCGATCAGGGTCGTCTCCCCGGCCGCGTCGTAGTCCTCCAGCTTCTGGCGCACGAACTCCAGCTGGGCCACGTTCGTCGACTGGCTCGTCGTGATGTGCGTGGTGCAGAACCGCGTCGCCGTGCCGTCGGTCAGCGGCGCGCACAGCAGGTTGCGCTTCTCCGCCGTCCCGTCGTCCGGCAGGGCGAAGCGGGCCGCGCCGCCCAGCGGGCGCTTGCTGAACAGCGCGTTCCCGAACGCCTCGCCCTTGCACACCGAGGCGTTGCCCGCCGGGCGGCTCGGCTCGAAGCGGGCGAAGTTCTGCGGGTCCTGCGGCCAGCCCTTGGCCCGCAGCTCCTCCACCAGGGCGCTGTACTGCCCCTGACACAGCTCGTTGAAGGCCGCGAAATCGGCCGAACGGCTCACCACCGACGCGGCGGCCTGCGTGACCATGCCGTCGGTCGTGGAACCGTTGTGGATCGTGTTCCCCGCCACGTTCCACTGCCAGACCGTGTACGTGCGCGGGGCCGGCGTCTCCGCCTGGGCCGCCGTCGCCGGCAGCAGCACGGCCGCCAGCGCCCCCGCCAGAGCCAGCCGCGCACCTCGTCGCCGTACCGCCGAACCGCGTCTCATGGAACCGCGCGTCACGGAACTCCCCCTCCTGTGACCGGCCACGTCGCGGCCGGGCGCCGCTCCGAGCGGCATCGGGAACGATCATAGGCAGGGGTGGTGACAGCACCCGAGGGCCGCCCGGCGCATGATGTGAACATGCTGTTGACGTTCGCACCCGTCCTGGACCGGATCGCCGAGGAGATCACGGGCCTCACCGACCGCGGCCGGCCCGCCGACTACATCCCCGCGCTCGCCTCCGCCGACCCGCGCCGCTTCGGGATGGCCGTCGCCGAACTCGACGGGACCGTGTACGGCGTCGGGGAGTGGCAGCAGCCCTTCTCCACCCAGTCCGTCACCAAGGTCTTCACCCTCGCCCTCGCGCTGGCCCGCAAGGGCGACCCGCTCTGGGACCACGTCGGCCGCGAACCCTCCGGCAACCCGTTCAACTCGCTCGTCCAGCTGGAGTACGAGAACGGCATCCCGCGCAACCCGTTCATCAACGCCGGCGCCCTGGTCGTCACCGACCAGCTCCACCGGATGACCGGCGACGCCTCCGGCGTCCTCCTCGACTTCCTGCGCGCCGAGAGCGGCAACCACGACCTCGACTTCGACCGCGACGTCGCCGCCTCCGAGACCGCGCACGGCGACCGCAACGCCGCCCTCGCCCACTTCATGGCGAGCTACGACAACATCGCCAACCCCGTGCCGACCCTGCTGCGCGAGTACTTCCGCCAGTGCTCCGTCGAGGCCTCCTGCGCCGACCTCGCCCTCGCCACCGGCTTCCTCGCCCGCCACGGCATCCGCGCCGACGGCTCCCGGCTGCTCACCCGCAGCCAGGCCAAGCAGGTCAACGCGGTCATGCTCACCTGCGGGACCTACGACGCCGCCGGTGACTTCGCGTACCGGGTCGGACTGCCCGGCAAGAGCGGCGTCGGCGGCGCGATCATCGCCGTCGTCCCGGGCCGCTGCACCCTCTGCGTGTGGAGCCCCGGCCTCGACGAACGCGGCAACTCCGTCGCCGGAGTCGCCGCGCTCGACCGCTTCACCACCATCACCGGCCTGTCCGTCTTCTGACCGGCGAAGACCCCACCGGACACGACGGCACGCCGCCGGACACGCCCGTCAGGCCGCGTCGAACACCACGACGTACGCCCCGCGCAGCTCCTCGCCGTCCGGCAGGTGCCAGTCGGCGGTCACCTCGCCCCGCGACCCGGACACCTCGGGGCCGAGGACCCGCACGACCCGCAGCAGCGGCGCGCCCGCGCCGAGCCGTACATCGGTGCCGTACGTCCCGTCCTCGACGCCCGGCGCGGCGCTCGTGTCCCAGGTGCCCGACCCGTCGAAGGAGGCCGTGACGGTCGGGTCCTGGACGTCGGTGAGGCTCTGCGCCTGCGGGACCGCCCGGCCTTCGAGCAGGGCCGTCAACTCGCCCAGCAGGACCGGGTCGTGCGTCCCGTCGTACACCCACCGGGTCCCCAGCACGCCGTGCTCGGACGTCCCGATCAGCGCGCCCTCCGCGCCCTCCAGCGGCGCCCCCCGGTAGGTCAGCGGCACCAGATAGGCGTGGGTCTGCGCGCCCGAGGTGTCCGCGACCACCATGAACTCGATGCCCACCTCGCCCTCCGGGTCGTCGAGCCGGAAGCCGCCCGCCTTCTCCAGGACGGGCACGGCGCCCTCGCGGCCCAGGTACCAGGGCCGGGTCGGGAGCCAGCTCTCCAGGAGCTCCAGCTTGGTCGGCTGCATCGTGGTCTTGTGAATGACGGCCATTCCTCGTGCACTTCCTCCGAGACGGTACGGTTCCGGGCGTGCGCCCCCGCCCCGAACCGTACCTCCCACCCCGGACTCAGCCCTCCGCCCCCGGCGCGAGCAGCTCCCCGGAGCGGGCCACCCGCGCGTACCAGCGGGCGCTGGACTTCGGCGTCCTGCGCAGCGTCCCGTAGTCGACGTGCACCGCACCGAACCGCTTCGCGTAGCCGTACGCCCACTCGAAGTTGTCGAGCAGCGACCACAGGAAGTACCCGGCCACCTCGGCCCCGTCCGCCACCGCTCGGTGCACCGCCTCCAGATGGGCGTGGACGTACGCCGCGCGCTCCGGGTCGTGCACCGAACCGTCCGGGCCGACCACGTCCTCGTACGCGGCACCGTTCTCGCTGACCACCAGCGGCAGGCCCGGGTAGCGCGCCGAGATCCGGGTGAGCAGGTCGTAGAGCCCGTCCGGGTCCACGGGCCAGCCCATCGCCGTGCGCTCGCCGTCCGCCTGGTGGAACGCGACGTCGTCGGCGCCCGGCCAGGGGGAGTGGGCGCTGTTGCCGTGCCCGTCGTCCTGCGGCTTCGCCTCGCCCTCGGCGACCCGCGACACCACCGTCGGCGTGTAGTAGTTGACGCCCAGCCAGTCCAGCGGCTGCCCGGCCGTCGCCGTGTCCCCGTCCCGTACGAACGCCCAGTCGGTCAGGTGTGCCGTGTCGGCGAACAGCTCCTCGGGATACGCGCCTTCCAGCATGGGGCCCAGCCACACCCCGTTGCCTACGGTGCCGATCCGGCGGGCCGCCTCCCGGTCCGCGGCCGACGGGGTCAGCGGGCGCACCTCGTGCAGGTTGAGCGAGACCGCCAGCTTCGCCCCGGCCGGCAGCGCCGCCCGCAGCGCCCGCACCGCGAGCCCGTGCCCCAGGTTGAGATGGTGGGCGGCCCGCAGGGCGGCCACCGGATCGGTGCGGCCCGGGGCGTGCACGCCGGAACCGTAGCCCAGGAAGGCCGAGCACCAGGGCTCGTTGAGCGTGGTCCAGCGGGTCACCCGGTCGCCCAGGGCGTCGGCCATCAGGCCCGCGTACGCGGCGAACCGCTCCGCCGTCGCCCGCTCCGGCCAGCCCCCGGCGTCCTCCAGCTCCTGCGGCAGGTCCCAGTGGTAGAGCGTGAGCGCCGGCTCGATCCCCGCCGCGAGCAGCTCGTCGACGAGCCGCCGGTAGAAGTCGAGGCCCTTCTGGACGGCCGGCCCCCGCCCGGTCGGCTGGACCCGCGACCAGGAGACGGAGAACCGGTAGGCGTTCAGGCCGAGTTCGCCCATCAGCCGGACGTCCTCGCGGAAGCGGTGGTAGTGGTCGACGGCCACATCGCCGGTGTGGCCCTGGAAGACCTTCCCCGGGGTGTGCGAGAAGGTGTCCCAGATGGACGGTGTGCGCCCGTCCTCCGCCGCGGCGCCCTCGATCTGGTACGCGGCGGTGGCGGCGCCCCACAGGAAGTCGGACGGGAAACGGCGGACGGCGGTGAGCGGCCGGGTTTCGGACGCGGTCATAGGAGAGCGCTCCCAACGCAGAGGAGGACAGGAGGAACGGAGAACCCGAGAAGCCGGGGTACAGGGGGGTGGGGGGTCAGCTCTTGACCGCGCCCGCGGTGATCCCGCCGACGATGTGCTTGCCGAGCACGGCGAACACCAGCAGCAGCGGCACCGTGGAGATCAGGGCGCCGGTCAGCACCACGGCCTGGTCGACCGTGTGGTTGCCCGAGCCCAGTCCGGCGAGCGCCACCTGGAGGGTGGGGCTGCCGTCCGGGGTGAGCGCGATGAACGGCCAGAAGAAGTCGTTCCACGCCTGCACGAACACCAGCATGCCGAGGACCGCCATCGCGGGCCGGGCCACCGGGAAGACCACGTGCCAGACGATCCGCAGCGAGTGCGCGCCGTCCATCCGGGCCGCCTCGACCAGCTCGACGGGCAGCGCCTCGACGAGGTACTGGCGCATGAAGAACACGCCGAACGCGGCCACCAGCGAGGGCAGGACCACCGACTGGAGCTGGTCGACCCAGCCCAGGTCGGTGATGATCCGGTACAGCGGGATCACACTGAGCTGCGGCGGGATCGTCATCGTCGCCACGACCAGGGTCAGCAGCGCGCCCCGCCCCTTGAAGCGCAGCTTGGCGAAGGCGAAGCCGGCGAGCGTGGCGAACAGCACCGTCGACAGGGCGACCAGCGAGGCGACCACCGTCGTGTTGACGAGGGCCTCGCCCATGTCGACCTGGTTCCAGGCGAAGGACAGGTTGTCGAAGAGGCGCGGCCCGGGCAGCAGCGGCGCGGGCGCCTCCACCACGCGCTCGCCGCTGTGCGAGGCGGCGACGAGGTTCCAGTAGAGGGGGAAGAGCGAGAACAGCGCGGCGACGCCGAGCAGGACGTAGGTCAGCGGACCCGCGTGGTGCTGCCGGCCGGCCGACTGCCGGAGGAGAGTACGGGCCATGGGTCAGCTCCCCGGGTTCTTGCGGTGCGAACGGGCGACGAGCGACTGGACGCCGCCGACGAGCAGTAGGAGCAGCAGCATCACCCAGGCGATGGCGGAGGCCTGCCCGAGGGCGCCGGTGACCCAGCCCTTCTCGTACATGAGCAGGCTGAGCGTCTGGAACTGGTTGCCGCTGCCGCCCGAGATGCCGACGCTGCCGCCGTAGAGCATCGGCTCGCCGAAGAGCTGGGTGGCGCCGATGGTGGAGACGATGACGGTGAAGAGGATGGTGGGGCGGATCGACGGGATCGTCACGCTGAGGAACTGGCGCCAGCGCGAGGCCCCGTCGAGGGCCGCCGCCTCGTACAGGTCCTGCGGGACGGCCTGCATGGCGGCCAGGTAGATCAGCGCGTTGTAGCCGGTCCAGCGCCAGATCACGATCGTCGAGATGGCGATCTGCGCGGGCCACTTCGACGCCTCCCAGTCGACCGGGTCGAAGCCCGCCCAGCCGAGTGCCGAGTTGATCAGCCCGTAGTCGGTGTTGAAGAGCTGGGCGAAGACCAGGGTGGCCGCCGCGATCGAGGTGGCGTACGGGGCGAGGACGGCGACCCGGAAGAAACCGCGTCCGCGCAGGCGGTAGTTGAGCAGGTGGGCGAGTCCGAGGGCCATGAGCAGCTGGGGGACGGTCGAGATCAGCCCGATGGTGAAGGTGTTGGCCAGCGCGTTCCAGAAGAACTCGCTGGTGGCCAGGTCGGTGTAGTTCTCCAGGCCCTTCCACCGGGGGTCGCCGCCGAGTTCGACCCGGTTGAGCGAGAGCCAGCCCGTGTAGAGCAGCGGGAAGAGGCCGAAGGCGGCGAAGGTCAGGAAGAAGGGGGCGAGGAAGAGGTACGGGGTCGCCTTCAGGTCCCAGCGGTAGAGCCGGGCACGGCGGGCGGAGCGGGAGCGGGCGGCGCCCGGGTCCGGGGCGGGGGAGGGCGGTGCGTCGGGCGACGGTGAGCCGCCGTTCCTCGCCCGTACGGAGGTGGCCACGAGGGCGTCCTTCCAGGTCGGAGCGGACGGGTGGGGCGGACGGGGACGGCCCGCGGAGGCAGGCCGTCGCGCGCCTCCCGCTACTGGTCGATCTTGTCCTCGGCCAGCTTCCTGACGTTCTCCCAGGCCTTCGCCGGGTCCGTGCCGCGCTGCTCGATGTCGAGGATGCCGTTGTCGGTGAGGAAGGTCTTCATCTGCCCGTCCCAGCGGCTGATCGGAGCCGGGCGGATCTTCGCCGCGGCGGCGGCGAAGATCTCACCGACCGGGGTGTCGCCGAAGTAGGGCAGCTTGGCGCCCACCACCGCGGCCGAGGACAGGGTGTCCTTGGTCGACGGGATGTTGCCGTTCACCGCGAAGACCTTGGCGTGCTGGGCCGGGGCGGTGAGCCAGGCGGCCAGCTCCGCGGCCTCCTTGGCGTGCTTGCCCGACTTGGGGACGGCGAGGAAGGAGCCGCCCCAGTTGCCGGCCACGGGCGGTGCGGCGATGTCCCACTTGCCCTGGTTGCCGGCGCCCGCCTGGTCCTTGATGATGCCGGTCATCCAGCTGGGGCAGGCGACCGTGGCGAACTTCGAGTTCTTGAAGGCGGCGTTCCAGGTGCCCTTCTCGTCGAACTGGCGCAGCTTGGCGGTGAGTCCGCCGCTCGCCGCCGCGACGGCGGTGTCCCAGGCCTTCTTCACCCCGGGGCTGTCCTCCCAGGCGAGCTGTCCGCTCGCGTTCGCGTACTGCTCCGGCTCACTGGAGATGACGGCGTTGAACAGGCCGCTCGCGGAGTCGTGGAAGGAGGTCCCGGCGGGGGCGTGCTTCTGGTACGTCCGGCCGGTCTCCAGGAACTTCGACCAGTCGCCGGCCCAGAGCCTGCCGACCTCGGTGCGCTCGGTGGGCAGCTTGGCCTTGGCGAAGAGCTCCTTGTTGTAGCAGATGGCCATGGGGCCGATGTCGGTGCCGAGGCCGATGACCTTGCCGTCGGCGGTGGTGGCCTGCTTGACCTTCCAGTCGAGGAAGGCGCCCAGGTCCGCGCCGCCGGTCTTGGACAGGTCCACCCACTTGTCCGCCATGGAGGAGCCGGTGGCCTCGGCTATGTAGCCGACCTCGACGGCCTGGATGTCGGCGAGGCCGCTGTTGCGGGACAGGCGCAGCTTCAGGGTGTCCCAGTACTTCTGGCCGTCGGCCACGTTCGACTCGACGATCTTGATGCCGGGGTGCGCCTTCTCGTACTCGGCGTACAGCTTGGCGCCCGTCTTGTCGTCGTAGCCGAACGAACCGAAGGTGCCGATCCGCAGCGTGATGGTCCCGTCGTCGGCGGCGTCCGCACCGTCGCCGCCGCAACCGGTGAGCAGGGCCGTGCCGGCCGTCAGGGCGGTGACGGCCGCGAGCACGGTACGGCGTGTGCGGCCGGGCGTCCGTCTGCTGCTGGAAGTGCGCATTCCACTCTCCTCGTCCAAAGGTGGTGCTCGTTGTGCGCCAGGGGGTCCGGACGGCTTTCGCGGCTCGGCTCGAGCGGTCGGGACCGGAACACGACGCCGGTGCGGGCCGGACAGGCAGGCTCCGCGCTCCTGGGGTGGGAGCGCTCCCACGTCGTCGTTGCCGGAAGGTTCCTGCCTGCCGGGTACCGGTGTCAAGACATGAACGCGGATTCGTCGCGAGGCGGGGCGCGACGGGGCCCGTGCCGGGAATCCGCTAATGTGGGAGCGCTCCCACCGTTCGGGTGCTGAACGGCGCCGGATTCTGACGGGAACGCCGATCGTGGCCTATCTTGACCAGATCGGCGCATGGGGCCGAGGCCCGCACGAGGGGAGTACGAAGGTCGTGAACGTACGGCAGAGTGGCAGGCCCACGCTGGAGGAGGTCGCCGCCAGGGCCGGGGTCGGCCGGGGCACCGTCTCCCGGGTGATCAACGGCTCGCCGCGGGTCAGCGAACAGGCCCGCCAGGCCGTCCACCGGGCCATCGAGGAACTCGGCTACGTGCCCAACCAGGCCGCCCGCGCCCTCGCCGGCAGCCGCACCGACGCCATCGCCCTCGTCATCCCCGAGACCGAGGCCCGGCTCTTCGCCGAGCCCTACTTCCTCGACATCATCCGCGGGGTCAGCGCCGAACTCGGCGAGGCCGACAAACAGTTGCTGCTCACCCTGGTCCGCACCGAGCGGGAGCGGCAGCGCTTCGAGCAGTACCTCGCCGCCCAGCGCGTGGACGGCGTCCTGCTCACCTCCGTGCACGCCGACGACCCGCTGCCCGACCTCGTCCGCGAACTCGGCCTCCCGGTCGTCCTGGGCGGCCGGCGCACCGCCGACGAGTCCGCCGCCTACGTCGACTCCGACAACACGGGCGCCGGCCGGGCCGCCGTCGCCCACCTCGCCGCGCGCGGACGCCGCCGGATCGCCACCATCACCGGCCCCCTCGACATGTACGCGGCCCGCGCCCGACTCGACGGCTACCGCGAGGGCATCGCCGCCGCCGGCCTCGAACCCGACGAACTCCTCGTCGCCACCGGCGACTTCACCGAGGAAGGCGGCCGCAGGGCGATGCGCGAACTCCTCGCCCGCAGCCCCGGCCTGGACGCCGTCTTCGCCGCCTCCGACGTCATGGCGGCCGGCGCGCGCGGCGTCCTGCGCGAGGCGGGCCGCCGGGTCCCCGAGGACGTCGCCCTGGTCGGCGTGGACGACTCGGCCGTCGCCCGCCTCATGGACCCGCCGCTGACCAGCGTGCGCCAGCCCATCGAGGAGATGGGCCGGACCATGGCCCGCATGGTCCTCGACCGGATCGCCGACCCGGCGCAGGCGGCGGCGCCGCAACGGCGCGTGCTGCCGACGAAGCTGGTGCTGCGCGACTCGTCCTGAGCGGACTCCGGTGGCCGTCGCCCGGGCACGGGTCCGCCCTCGCGCGGGCCCGGGGAGCGGCGCGTCACCGTGACGCCTCGGTGAGGTTGCGGTTCGGCCAAGAGCACGGTCCGGCGCGGGCCGCGGGGAGAGGCTCCGCACATGGGGACCAGACCAGATGCGACAGCGCGGACCGGGCGGGGCGCCGCGCTCGGCTGCCTGGGGCGCGGATGCCTGTCCGTCCTCTTCACCCTCCTCGTCCTCGTCGTCGGCTGCTGGATCTGGCTCGCCACCCAGCCGGGCCGCGACGAAGCCGCGGCCAGGGAGAACCTGAACGCGTCGGTGGAGCGGCATCGACGGGCGCTGGCCGCGACCGCGGCCGACGGGACCCTGGGCGACGCCGAGATCACCTCGGCGTTCCCCCCGGCGAAACCGGCCCGGGGCCTGGTCCGGATCACGCGTCAGGGCGGCACGACCAGCGTCCTCGCCGGCCTGCTCGGGATAGGCCCGGCGAGAACCTTCATCTTCGTGAACGAGACCTACGCCGTCGGCTGCTTCGCCTTCGACGTCACCGACCCCACCGGCCGGGCCGCCCGGGTGACGAGCCGGGAGCTCCCCGCCGAGAGCTGCGCCCGGGGATGAGAGAACGGAGGGCGGGCCGGGGCCAAGGAGGCCCCGGCCCGCCCGGCGGACCCGGTCAGCCGCGCGTCACAGCGCCGGGTACGCGTTCTTCAGGAGCTCCTGGAACTGGGCCGAGAACCACTGGCCGGCCAGCGGCGCGTCCGGCAGCGCCCCGGACATGCTGTTGCCGTTGCGGACGTTGCCCGTGTACGTCGGGTCGCACATCCGGTCGAAGCCCTTGCCCTCGTTGTTGGGGATCTCCTTGCTCGCCCCGTCGGACTCGCCCGGGGGCTTCATCCAGACGTACGCGTCGATGCCGGCCGCCGGAGCCGCCTGGGGGCGTTCGCCGAGGCCCGCGCCGGACTGGTTGCACCAGTTGCCGAGGTGGATGCGCCGGTCGTAGCGACCGCCGTTCACATACGTGTCGACGTTCGTGGTGGCGCCCGCCGCGGTGGGCCGGGCGGTGCCGCCCCAGCCGTTGCGGGAGGTGTCGATCAGCATGCCGAGCTTCGGGTCGAAGCCGAGCGAGACCAGCTTGTCCCGCATGGCCTGGGCGTACGACTGCTCGTCGGTGTAGCGGTTCCAGTCGACCCACTTCGACTGGCGCACCGAGACCCCGTTCACGGAGTCGTCGATCGTGAAGTGGTCCTCCTTCAGGGCGCTGTAGTTGGCGGTGTTCACGATGAAGCCGTGCACGTTGGCGACGGTCGAACCCTCGGCCGTCGCGGCGGTCTTGAACAGCTCGGCGGAGCCGTTGAAGTTGTCGTCCCAGCCGAGCCACCCGTGGTGCCCCGCGTCCACGTAGTTGTAGACGTTGGGGATCGAGCCCAGCTTGTTCAGGGCGTAGCCGACGCCCTTGATGTAGTTGCCGTTGGCCTTCATCACGTCGCAGTTCGGGGTCGCGGTCGGGCGGCCGGAGACGTTGGTGACGAGATTGGGCAGCGAGTCGATCTCGACCGCCGTCACGATCCGCAGACCCGCGTACTTGGCGTCGCCGAGGATCGCCGCGATCGGATCGATGAACTGGGTCTTGTACTTGTCGATCTCCGTCGGCCCGAGCTCGCCGTTGGAGGCGAGGGCCGAGCAGTCGCGGCCGGGCAGGTTGTAGATCACCAGCTGGACGACGAGCTCGCCGGAGCCCTTCTGCTTCAGCGCCTCGTCGAGGTGGGCGCGCAGGCCCATCGAGCTCGCGGAGCCGTTGACGGCGGCGATCCGGTCCAGCCAGACACCCGTGGGCTGGTTCGACACCTTGGTGCCGCCCGGTTCGGCCGCCGCCTTGGCGGACCACTCGGGGTTCACGTACACCTTGGCGCCGGCGTAGGGGTTGTCGGCCTTCGTCCCGGCGGGCGGGGTCGTCGGGGGTGTGGTCGGAGGGGTGGTGGGGGGTGTGGTCGGCGGGGTCGTCGGGGGTGTGGTGGGCGGCGTCGCGCCGTTGCAGACGACACCGTTCAGCGTGAAGACCGCCGGCAGGGTGTTGGTCCCGCTGTAGGAGCCGTTGAAGCCGAAGGAGGTCGACCCTCCCGTGGCCAGGGTGCCGTTGTAGGAGACGTTCTTCGCGGTGACGGCGGCGCCGGACTGGGTCAGCGCGGCGTTCCAGCCCTGGGTGACCTTCTGGTCGCCGCCGAAGGACCACTCCAGGGTCCAGGCGGAGACCGGGTCCCCGGTGTTGGTGACGGTCACGTTGGCGCCGAAGCCGGTGTTCCACTGGCTGGAGATCTGGTAGTCGACCCGGCAGCCCGGGGTGGCGGCCCCGGCGGTGGCGGTGCCGATCACGGTGGCGGTGGCACCGGTCGCCGTGATCAGGCCGAGGGCCGCGAGCAGGGCGGTACGGCTGGTTGAGCGGCTCATGGAGGGAAGGCCTTTCAGTTTCCGTTCAGGGTGCGCAGGTGGTCGCGCAGCCCGATGCCGAATGCGGTGGGGGTGCCGTCGTACGAGGTGATCAGGGCCGGCCCGGAGCCGCAGTCCCAGGTGTTCCAGGTCCAGCCGAGATACGACAGGGCGCGGTCGTCGAACCACTTCATGACGCGGTCGACGAACGCGTGCCCGCAGGTGTTCTCACCGATCTCGCCCGCCACCAGGGGGACCCGGGCGGCGACCGGGGCGAGGGTGTCGTTCCAGCACGTCTCGGTGGAGCAGGTGTTGAAGTTGTAGACGTGCCAGGCGGCGGCCAGGCGGCCCGCCGGGTCCTGAGGGGCGTACGCGAGCCACTGGCTCAGGTCGTTGGAGTACGCGAGGCCGGGCACCAGGAGCAGGTTGCGCGCTCCGGTCGCGCGGACCGCGTCCACCAGGTCCTGCATGCCGGCGACCTCGTAGCCGATGCCGGGGCAGCTGCCGCCGTCGCGCCAGCACGCCCAGGCCTGGGCGGCCGTGGCGGTCGCCCGGTCGGGGTAGGGCTCGTTGAACAGGTCGAAGACCACCCGCCGGTCGTTCTTGAAGGTGTCGGCCACCGAGGTCCAGAACGCCGGGGTGTACCGGGCGTCGGGCATCGGCTTCTGGCAGGTCGCGTGGACGTCGGCGCAGCCCGAGGAGTCGCCGGTGTACTGGCCGTGCGTCCAGTGCAGTTCGACGACCGGCGTCATGCCGTGGGCGAGCACCAGGTTCACGAGGTCCTTGACGGCGCCGATGTAGGCGCTGCCCCGGTACTCGGGCTTGACGTTGTCCAGTCCGAGCCAGCACTCCTCGTTGAGCGGGATGCGGACGGTGTTCGCCTTCCAGTCGGCGATGGCCCGGACGGCGGCGTCGTCGACGGGCCCGTCGAAGACGCCGTAGCCCTGCACGCACATGAACTCGCCGCCGGAGCGGTTCACGCCGAGCAGGCGGCGGGTGGCGCCGTTCTGGTCGACGAGCCGGTTGCCGCTGACGCTGAGCTCGGGCGCGCCGGGGGCGGGGGTGGGGGTGGGATCGGGAGTGGTGGGTGTGGGGGTCGGGGTGGGCGTTGTCGAGGTGGGTGTGGGTGTTGGAGTGGCTGTCTGTGTCGGTGTGGGTGTGGGTGTCGGGTTCGGTCCCGGCCCCTGGTCGCAGGCCGTGCCGTTGAGCGTGAAGGTGCCGGGCGTGGGGTTGCCGCCTGACCAGGAGGCGAGGAAGCCGGTGGTCGCGCTCGCGCCGGTCGCGAGCGAACCGTTCCAGCTCTCGTTCACGGCCGTGACGCTCGGGCCCGACTGGGACCACTGGGCGCCCCAGCCCTGACGCACCACCTGGCCGGCCGGGAAGTCGAAGGCGAGTTTCCAGGAGGTCAGCGCGGGACCGGCGTTGGTGACGGTCACCGCGCCCTGGAAGCCGCCGGCCCAGGAGCCGGCGACGGAGTAGCTGACGGTGCAGAGCGGTGCGGCCGCGGCTCCTTGGGCCGTACCGGCCACGGTGAGAGCAGTGCTCGCCATGGTGAGCACTGCTCCGGCGAGCAGTGCGGACAGACGCGGGGGGTGTCGCATGAGCGAGTCCTTCAGCGAGGGCGCGGCCTGGGCGGCGCGCCGACGGAATGGAATCGCTCCCACTGGTGGGGCCAGACCGTAGCGCCAACTGACGCCAAGGAAAAGAGGAGTTGGCGAAATTCCCCGGCCGGGTGCCTTCGACTCTTCGCGCGTCTTGACGCGGTCTTCTCGGCTCTGCACAGTGGGAGCGCTCCCACTGGTTCAGAGCTTGACCGTGCCCCACCCCGGCGCCGCCCCCACCTCCCGAGCCGCGAGGAGATCCTCCGCATGCCACCACGACCGCCGAGCCCACGCCCGAGCCGCCACCAGAGCCTCCCCCCGAGCCGCCGTCGAAGCCCCCACCGGCCGCTCCTCGCCCTGGCCGCCCTCCTCGCCCTCCCCGCCGGGATGCTGGCCGCCGGGCCGCCCGCCCAGGCGGCGGCCGTGCAGTGCGGCGTCGACTACCGGACCAACGACTGGGGTTCCGGCTTCACCGCCGAGCTCACCCTCACCAACCGCGGCACCGCGCCGCTCGACGGCTGGACCCTCGGCTTCACGTACGCGGGCGACCAGAAGCTGAGCAACGGCTGGAACGGCACCTGGACCCAGTCCGGCAAGGCCGTCACCGTCACCAACGCCGCCTGGAACGGCACCGTCGCCGCGGGCGCCGCCGTCACCACCGGCGCCCAGTTCTCTTACAGCGGCACCAACACGGCACCGGTCTCCTTCACCGTCAACGGCACCCCCTGCGCGGGCGCCCACCAGCCGCCCGTCACGGTCCTCACCAGCCCGGCGCCCGGCGCGGTCTACTCCGAGGGCGACGCCGTCCCGCTCGCCGCCACCGCGGCGGCCGCCGACGGGGCCACCATCACGAAGGTCGAGTTCTACAGCGACACGACCCTGGTCGGCACCGACACCACCGCCCCCTACACCCTCGGCGCCACCTCCCTGCCCGCCGGCGCCCACTCCCTCTACGCCAAGGCGTCCGACTCCCTCGGCGCGACCGGCGAGTCGGCGCCCGTCGGCATCACCGTCGCCGCGGGACCGGCCCTGGTCGCCACCCCCGCACAGCTCTCCGTACGCCAGGGCACGACCGGCACCTTCGGCCTCCGGCTCTCCACCCCGCCGGCCGCGAACGTCACGGTGACCGTGGCCCGCACCTCCGGCGTCACCGGCCTCACCGCGAGCCCGGCCGCCCTGACCTTCACCCCGGCGAACTGGAACACGGCCCAGCAGGTGACCGTCACCGCCGCGCCGACCGGCACCGGCACCGCCGTCTTCACCGCGACCGCCCCCGGCCACACCAGGACCGAGGTCACCGTCGCCCAGCTCGCCGCCGACTCCACGTACGACGCCCGATTCCTCGACCTCTACGGGAAGATCACCAACCCGGCCAACGGCTACTTCTCACCCGAGGGCATCCCGTACCACTCCGTCGAGACCCTGATCGTCGAAGCCCCCGACCAGGGCCACGAGACGACCTCGGAGGCGTACAGCTACCTCGTCTGGCTGCAGGCGATGTACGGGAAGATCACCGGCGACTGGTCCAAGTTCAACGGCGCGTGGGACACCCTGGAGAGGTACATGATCCCCACCCATGCCGACCAGGCCACCAACTCCTCCTACAACGCCGCCAAGCCGGCCACCTACGCTCCCGAGTGGGACCTGCCCTCGCAGTACCCGGCCGCGCTCGACACCACCGTCACGGCCGGGGCCGACCCGCTCGCCGCCGAGCTGAAGAGCGCGTACGGCACCGACGACATCTACGGCATGCACTGGATCCAGGACGTCGACAACGTCTACGGCTTCGGCAACGAACCCGGCACCTGCTCCACCGGTCCGGCCGCCACCGGACCCTCGTACATCAACACCTTCCAGCGCGGCCCCCAGGAGTCCGTCTGGGAGACCGTCCCGCACCCCACCTGCGACCGGTTCGCCTACGGCGGCAGGAACGGCTATCTCGACCTGTTCACCGGCGACAGCTCCTACGCCCGGCAGTGGAAGTTCACGAACGCCCCCGACGCCGACGCCCGCGCCGTCCAGGCCGCCTACTGGGCCGACGTCTGGGCCAAGGAGCAGGGCCGGGGCGCCCAGGTCGCGACGACCGTCGGCAAGGCCGCCAAGATGGGCGACTACCTGCGCTACGCCATGTTCGACAAGTACTTCAAGAAGGTCGGCGACTGCGTCGGACCGACCGCCTGCCCGGCCGGCACCGGCAAGAACAGCTCCCACTACCTCATGTCCTGGTACTACGCCTGGGGCGGCGGCGCCGACACCGGCGCCGGCTGGGCCTGGCGCATCGGCTCCAGCCACGCCCACGGCGGCTACCAGAACCCCCTCGCCGCCTACGCCCTCAGCGCGTACGCCCCGCTGAAGCCCAAGTCGGCGACCGGCGCGGCGGACTGGGCCACCAGCCTCGGCCGGCAACTGGAGTTCTACCGCTGGCTCCAGTCCAGCGAGGGCGCCATCGCGGGCGGCGCCACCAACAGCTGGCAGGGCCGCTACGCCACCCCGCCGGCCGGCACCCCCACCTTCCACGGCATGTACTACGACGAGAAGCCCGTCTACCACGACCCGCCGTCCAACCAGTGGTTCGGCTTCCAGGCCTGGTCGATGGAGCGGGTGGCCGAGTACTACCAGCAGACCGGCGACACCAAGGCCGGGACCGTGCTCGACAAGTGGGTCGCCTGGGCCCTCTCCCGGACCACGATCAACCCCGACGGCACCTACCGCGTCCCGTCCACCCTCCAGTGGTCCGGCGCGCCCGACACCTGGAACGCGGCGAACCCCGGCGGCAACGCGGGACTGCACGTCACCGTCGCCGACTACACCGACGACGTCGGCGTGACCGCCGCCTTCGCCAAGACCCTCACCTACTACGCGGCCAAGTCCGGCCACGCCGAGGCCAAACGGGTCGCCAAGGCCCTCCTCGACGGCATGTGGGCCCACCACCGGGACGCGCTCGGCCTCGGCGTCCCGGAGACCCGCACCGACTACAGCCGCTTCGACGACCCGGTGTACGTCCCCGGCGGCTGGACCGGCACCATGCCGAACGGCGACACCGTGAACTCCGCGTCGACCTTCGCCTCGCTCCGTTCCTTCTACGAGAAGGACCCGGCCTGGCCGAAGATCGAGGCCTACCTGGCGGGCGGCGCCGCACCCGTCTTCACCTACCACCGGTTCTGGGCCCAGGCGGACATCGCCCTGGCCATGGGCTCGTACGCGGAGCTGCTCGAATAACCGCCGCCCCGCGAAGGCGAGCGCGCTGCGCGTACGACGAGACCGGGCGGACCCGCGGGAGGGTCCGCCCGGTCCGGGGCTCAGGAGGCGAGGAAGCGGGCGTCGAGACCGAGCTCGTGGTTCCTGACGGCCTCCCGCACGCCCTTGACGAAGCCGTTCCAGAAGTAGTCGGCGTAGGGGCTGTCCGGGCTGGGGACCCCGGCGGTGTTCCGGCGGTTGTCCGCCCCCGAGAAGGTGCCGAACATGGCCTCCCGCAGCGCCGTCGAGATCTCCAGCTGGGCGCCGGCGCCGGAACGGGTGCGGTTGACGATGTTGGCCGGGTCGTCGCCGTTGATCGGGTCGTCGGCACCCGCGATGACGACGTTCACGTTCCAGTTGATGCTGGTGGTGGGGGAGGTGATCCCGTACTTCGCGAGGGAGGCCAGCAGATTGCGCTTGAGGCGCTCGTCCCGGCCGCCGATGATGATCTTCCGCTCGGCCGAGTCGAAGCCGTGGAGGGAGACGGCGTACAGGTTGTTCGCACACACGGCGAGTGCGGCCGGGTCGTCGCAGTTGGTCGAAGTGACGTGCTGCGGCGCCGAGTTCTTCAGCGTCTCGAACATCCAGAAGTCGCGCTGCGGCTCACCGGGCGCCGTCGAGGCCGCCGGATCGGTGTCGTACGCGAACGGCTTGTAACCTGCCACGGCCATGCACAGCTCACTGGTACCCGCCTCCAGCCCGCCGCCGTGCGGGGCGATGACGGCGGTGCTGCCGAGGGGGAGGCTGGAGGCCTTGGTGTTGTCCGTGACCACGGCCGGAGCGCCGATACGGAAACGGCGCATCCAGTCGATGCCCTCCAGGGCCGCGTTCTTGCTGTACAGCTCGGTGTTGGAGCCGTACGTGTCGGCCGCGGCGGCCGGCGTGGCACCGGTGCCGGCGATGGCGTTGAGCGTGGGCAGGGCCGCCGCCGCGGCGACGGCGGAGGCGAGGACGGAGCGTCGGCTGGTCTGATTCATGGGGCGATCCTGCACGACGCCTCCGCAGCCCCGACCACGGGGTCCCACCGGACATGACAAACCGCCTGCCGCTCGCTCAGCAGCCCGGCACCGGCGCCCCGCCACGGCCGGTCCCCGGCGGCGGCCCGAACTCCAGCCGCACGCTGTCGTTGCGCGGGAGGACGAGCGCGACCCCGTCCTCCGGCGTCCACCGGGTGGGCACCAGGACGTACTGGTTCCCGGACTGGAGGATGAGCACGAGCCCGTCGTAGCGGTAGCCGTACGCGGGCTCGGTGTCCGCGCCGGCCGCGCAGCGCGTCTCACGGACCCCGGGTCCCCCGAGGGCGAGGCTGTGCGCGCTGTACACCACCGTGGACGGGTAGTCGGCGAGCCCGGCCGCGAACCGCTTCGCCCGGACCGTACCGACGGAGGCGGCGTAGTCGTTGGTCGCCCACACGATGCCCAGCATGACGAGAGCGAAGACCACCGACCACTCGACGAGGGTGGCCCATTCGGGGCGGGGGGAGGGGGCCGGGGGCGGGTCGGGGGTGGTGTCGGGAGGCGTGGGCGTGGGCGAGGGGGATCCGGGTTCGGGTGCGGGCTCCCGTGATGGGGCCGGCGCCGGAACGGGTACGGGGGCCGGAACCCGTATCGGTACCGGCACGGGCACGGACACGGGCACCGGCTCCGTCGCCGTCCGGCGTACGAGGTGACGGGCGTACGCCAACAGTGTCACCCCGACGGACAGGCTCAGCGGGGCCAGGGTGAGCACATCGCTGAGGAACGTCACCCTGAACGTCGACCACAGGCCCCCCAGCGTCAGCAGGAGCCCGGCGACCGCGAGGGCCGCCGTCGCCCGGCGTCGCGCCACCGGCCCCAGGCGCGCGGCGAGTCCGCGCCGCACCAGGTCGTACCCCCAGAAGGCGCCCACGCCGAGGGTCGCGAGCACCGTCAGCGGCACCCACATGACGTCCAGGCTGCGCATCAGGTAGTCCGCCGTGCTGAAGCCGAGGACGGTGGAGTTCACCCTGAAGTACGCGAAGAACCAGTACGCGTGGTAGTAGCCGAAGTAGTAGAGCAGCGCGGTGACCAGGCTCGTCGGCGCGGCGACGGCGCCGACGAGCGTGCCGAGGCGGCTGAGGCCGCCCGCGCCTTCGTTCACGCGGGCGGGGCGCTGTCGGCGGACGTGGAGGCCCCGTCGGTGGCTTCGGCCGGGTCGGTCGGCCCGCCGGTGTCCGTCGAACCGTCCGTCGGCTCGTCCGTCGGTCCCTCCGTCGGCCCCTCCGTCTCCGGGCCGCACACGCCCACGACGGACACGGTCCCGCCCCGCTCGACCGAGGACTCGGCCGCGGGCTCCATGTGGTCGTAGCCGCAGGGCCCGTCGGTCAGCGTGCCGCCCTCCGTGCGGTAGACGCGCTCCAGGGTCACGCAGAGGGTGCCGTCCCCGCAGGCGTCCTCGAACATCTTCTTGATGTCGGCCCAGTTGGCGCGTCCGCTGGCGGTGCCGGCGTCGAACAGGAAGCCGTTCCTGCCCCACTCGGGGATCTTGAGCGGCCCCGGGACGCCGCCGTCGCCGCCCCCGCTCCCGCCGCTGCTCCCGCCTTTGCCGGGCGCCGGCTGCCCGCCGCCGTCGGCGCTGCCGCGGGGGCCGCCGGCTCCGTCTCCCGTGTCCCCGCAGGCGACCGCGGCCGGCAGACACAGGAGAAGGACAACGGCCAGACGGGCAGCGCTCGTTGACATCCACATGACGCACCACCGATCCCCCGACGACGGAGTGGTGCTCGGAGGATGGCACACGCGGTCACCGTGCGTACAGGGCTCGCGTACGGTCGGGTCAGCGCACCCCGAGCAGATGCTCGAGAGCCAGCTGGTCGAGCCGCTCGAAGGCCATCGAGCGCTCGGCGGCGGCGACCGCGTCGAAGGTCTCGTACGCGGTGGGGTCGGCGAGCAGGCCCGCGAGGCCGTCGGCGGCGGTGGGCACGGCCAGTTCGTCGAGCCGGGAGGCGTCGAGGGCGGCCCGGACCTCCGGGTCGGCGCGGAAGGCGGCGGCACGCTCCTTGAGGATCAGGTAGTTGCGCATGCAGTTCTTCGCGGACTCCCACACGCCGTCGAAGCCGTCGGTGCGCACGGGCTTGAAGTCGAAGTGGCGCGGACCCGGGTAGCCGGCCGTCTCCAGGAGGTCGACCAGCCAGAACGCCTGGCGCAGATCGCCCGCGCCGAAGCGCAGGTCCTGGTCGTACTTGATGCCGGACTGGCCGTTGAGGTCGATGTGGAACAGCTTGCCGGCCCACAGCGCCTGCGCGATGCCGTGCGGGAAGTTGAGCCCGGCCATCTGCTCGTGGCCCGTCTCCGGGTTGACGCCCACGAGTTCGGGCCGCTCCAGGCGCTCGATGAAGGCGAGGGCGTGGCCGATCGTCGGCAGCAGGATGTCCCCGCGCGGTTCGTTCGGCTTGGGCTCGACGGCGAAGCGGAGCTCGTAGCCCTGCTCGGTGACGTACTGCCCGAGCAGGTCGAAGGCCTCCTTCATCCGGTCGAGCGCCACGCGCACGTCCTTGGCGGCGCCCGACTCGGCACCCTCCCGGCCGCCCCAGGCCACGTACACCGAGGCGCCGAGTTCCACGGCGAGGTCGATGTTGCGGATCGTCTTGCGCAGGGCGAAGCGGCGCACGTCCCGGTCGTTGGCGGTGAAGGCGCCGTCCTTGAAGACGGGGTGCGTGAAGAGGTTGGTGGTGGCCATGGGCACCTTGAGGCCCGTGCGGTCGAGCGCGGCACGGAAGCGCTTCACGGCCGTCGCCCGCTCGGTTTCTTCCGCTCCGAACGGAATGAGGTCGTCGTCGTGGAAGGTGACGCCGTACGCGCCGAGGGCGGCGAGCCGTTCCACCGACTCGACGGGGTCCAGGGCGGGGCGGGTCGCGTCCCCGAACGGATCGCGGCCCTGCCAGCCGACGGTCCACAGGCCGAAGGTGAAGCGGTCGTCGGGCGTGGGAAGAAGATGCTGCGGCATGTCCGGCTCCTTCGAGAGGCTGGCCACCAGATTTGTTTTCTGAGATAACTAATACCGCCGGGGAGGGCCCGGGCGCCAGTGCCCGGCCCACGACGCCCCGACGCAGACAGCAGGAAGGAGAGGTGGCCATGCCGGAACGCCCGGTGGTGATCGGCGTCGACAGCTCCACCCAGTCCACCAAGGCCGCGGTCGTCGACGCGGGGAGCGGCGCCCTGCTCGCCGTCGGCCGCGCACCGCACACCGTCACCGGCACCGGAGGGGCCCGCGAGAGCGACCCCGAGGCCTGGTGGGCCGCCCTCGGCCAAGCCGTCACGGCGGCCCTGAAGCAGGCGGCCGTACCGCCCGCCGCCGTCACCGCCCTCGCCGTGGCGGGCCAACAGCACGGCCTCGTCACCCTCGACGCCGAGGGCCGCCCGCTGCGCCCCGCCCTCCTCTGGAACGACACCCGCTCCGCACCCCAGGCCACCGCCCTCACCGCCGCGCTCGGCGGCCCCGGCCCCTGGCTCACCCGCACCGGCTCCGTCCCCGTCGCCGCCGTGACGGCCACCAAGTGGCAGTGGCTGCGCGACCACGAACCCGCCACCGCCGCCCGTGCCGCCGCCGTCCGCCTCCCCCACGACTTCCTCACCGAACGCCTCTGCGGCGAGGCGGTCACCGACCCCGGCGACGCCTCGGGCACCGGGTGGTACGCCACGAACCCCGCCACCGGACCCGCCGCCTACGACCCCGCCGTCCTCGACCTCCTCGGCCTGGACCCCGCCCTGCTGCCGGCCGTCGCCCCGACCGGCGGCACCCGCGTCGGCACCCTGACCCGCGCCGCCGCCGAGGCCCTCGGCCTGCCGCGGAGCACCGCCGTCGCCGCCGGAACCGGCGACAACATGGCCGCCGCCGTCGGCCTCGGTCTCGGCGCGCGCGGCCTCCTCGACCACCCGGTCGTCAGCCTCGGCACCTCGGGCACGGTCTTCGCCGCCACCCGCACCCGCCCCGCGAGCCCGGGCATCTCCGGCTTCGCCGCGACCGACGGCACCTACCTGCCGCTCGGCTGCACCCTGAACTGCACGCTCGCGATCGACCGTATCGCCGGCCTCCTCGGTCTCGACCGGGAGGACGCCCGGCCCGGCGACGGCCTCGTCCTCCTCCCGTACCTCGACGGCGAACGCACCCCCGACCTGCCCCGCGCCACCGGACTCCTCACCGGCCTGACGCACGCCACCACCGCGCCCGCCCTGCTCGGCGCCGCCTACGAAGGCGCCGTGTTCACCGTGCTGCGCGCCCTCGACGACCTGCTCGCCGCCTGCGGCCTCGACCCCGCCGCACCGGCCGTACGAGACCGCCCCCTGCGCCTGATCGGCGGCGGCGCCCGAGGCCGGGCCTGGACCGAGACCGTGCGCCGGCTCTCCGGACGCGCCCTCGTCGTCCCCGCCGCCACCGAACTCGTCGCCCTCGGCGCCGCCGCCCTCGCCGCGGCCGCGGCGACCGGAACGGACCCGGTGGCACTCGCCGCCGCCTGGGGGACGGGCGCCGGACGGACCCTCGAACCCGTGGCGCGGGACGAGGAGACCTGGGCCCGGATCGAGACGGTCCTCGACGGGGCGGCACCGACGCTCCTCGCGTGACCCCGTGCCGGACCCTGTCCCCTCTGCTTCCTACGTCTCCCAGGGCATGGCGGGGAGTCGGACCGTCACCTCAAGGCCACCGGCCGGACGGGGCGCAAGGGTGAGGGTCCCGTCGTGGGCGCGTACGACGCTGTGGACGAGGGCGAGACCGAGGCCGACGCCCGCGTGCTCGTCGGTGCGGACCCGCTCCGTCCCGCGCTGGAAGGGTTCGACGAGGGTCGGCACCAGGTCGGGCGGGACCGGCGGGCCCGTGTTCTCGACCCGCACCAGGCTCGTGTCGCCGCACGTCCCGGTGTGGACCGTCACCGTGCCGCCGGCGGGCAGGTTGTGGACGAGGGCGTTCTGGACGAGGTTCGTCACCATCCGCAGCAGGAGCTCCGCCGAGCCGTCGGCCGGCGCCGCTCCGCCGGTGACGTCGAGGGTGATCCCGCGCCGCTCGGCGAGCGGGAGCAGGGTCTCGGCGGCCTCCTCGGCGACGAGGGAGAGGTCGACGCTCTCGCGGGTGAAGGCGGCGCGGTCGCTGCGGCTGAGGAGCAGCAGCGCCTCGGTGAGGTCGATCGCGCGCGTGTTGACGGTCCGGAGGCGCGCGAGGAGTTCGTCGCGGTCCCGCGTGGGGTCCTGCCGGGCGACGTCGAGGAGGGTCTGCGAGATGGCCAGCGGGGTGCGCAGCTCGTGGGAGGCGTTGGCCGCGAACCTCCGCTGCTCGGCGACGTGCGACTCCAGTCGTTCCAGCATCGTGTCGAACGCGTCGGACAGCTCCCGGAACTCGTCCTGGCGGCCGCCCATCCGGATCCGGTGCGACAGCGACCCGCCCCCGGCCAGCCGCGCCGCACCGGTGATCCGCCCGAGCGGAGCGAGCATCCGCCCGGCCAGGACCCACCCCCCGACCAGACCGAACACGAGGAGGAAGGCCATCGCCACGGCCGCGGCGGGGGCGAAGGTGTGCACGAGGAGGTAGCGGTTCGGCGAGATCCCGAGCAGCCCCTGAGAGGTGTCGGGGACGTACCGCAGCAGGAACCCCCACACCACGGCGAGCAGGAGAGCACCGGCGACGGCGAGGAACCCCGCGTAGCTGAGGGTGAGCTTGAGCCGGGCGCTGAGCCCGGGACGCCTACGCACGGGGACGGTGGGGGAGGGAAGCGCCGGCACCGGCGTCGGCGTCGGCGCGGTTGCTCGCACGCGCGCCCCCGCCCGTACCGGTGTCGATGCGGTAGCCGACGCCCGGCACCGTGGCGATGACCCAGGGTTCGCCGAGCCGTTTGCGCAACGCGGAGACGGTGATCCGTACGGCGTTGGTGAAGGGGTCGGTGTGCGCGTCCCAGGCGCGTTCCAGCAGCTCCTCGGCGCTCACGACGCCGCCCTCGGCCGAGACGAGGACTTCGAGCACGGCGAACTGCTTACGGGTGAGGGCGACGTACCGCCCGTCGCGGAAGACCTCGCGGCGGAACGGGTCGAGCCGCAGGCCCGCGAGCTCGCGGACCGGCGGCCGGGCGTACGCGCGCCTGCGGTCGAGCGCGCGCAGCCGCATGACGAGCTCCCGCAGCTCGAACGGCTTGGTGAGGTAGTCGTCGGCGCCGAGCGCGAACCCGGACGCCTTGTCGTCGATCCGGTCCGCCGCGGTCAGCATGAGGATCGGGATGCCGCTGCCGGAGGCCACGATGCGCCGGGCGACCTCGTCGCCGGAGGGGCCGGGGATGTCGCGGTCCAGGACCGCGAGGTCGTAGGAGTTGACGCCCAGCAGCTCCAGGGCGGAGTCGCCGTCGCCCGCGATGTCGGCGGCGATCGCCTCCAGCCGGAGCCCGTCACGTACGGCCTCGGCCAGATAGGGCTCGTCCTCCACGATCAGTACACGCATGCCCGAAGCGTAGGGAACGCGGGATATCGCCGACGTATGGCCTCCCGGAGCACCCGGGGCGGCGGTCGCCGAAAGACAGGCCCTAGCGGTGGCTCCCGTCGCGTGCCCGAACCGAAGGCAGTCGTGACGCGGTGCGCCACCAGCGGCGTGACGCCAGCCCGGCCAGCGCGGCACCGACGGCGTTGACCAGGACGTCGTCCACGGAGGACACCCGGTCCAGCCGCAGCACGTACTGGGCCGTCTCGACCAGGACCGAGCAGGCCGCCCCGAGCGCCAGGACGCGCGGCACGGACGCCAGTGCCGCCCACCGCATCGGGGCGAAGAACCCCAGCGCCGCGAAGACCAGCAGGTTGCCCACGATCCCCACCGGCCCCATCGTGACCAGGTCCCGCAGCGGCACCAGGCTCACCCGAGCCGGGACGACGCCCGCCCCGCCGCCCGGCATCATCGTCATCCACACGAACGGCACCGTGCCGACCACCATGCCCACGTCGGCCAGCGACAGCCGCCCGGCCGAGGCGATGCCCGCCGCGCGCCGCCGACGCGCCAGAATCCACGCCGCCAGTGCCGCCGGGGGCAGCGCGACCAGCGTCATGAGCACGGTGCCGTTGAAGGTGTCGTAGCAGCCGTGCCACCGCCCGGCCACGCACGCCGGGGCGGACATCATGAGCGGCCGCCGCATGCCGAACAGGAGGCCGGCCACGCCGAGGACCGCCACGCCGGAGAGCGCGATCCTGCGCGTACGGCGGGGCGGTGCGGACGGTGTCGGCGGTGTGTCCGGTGCGGCGGTCAGGGAAGCGTCGGCGATCATGTGCCCAGGATGGGCGGAGGACCGTTCCGGCGGCGTATGCGCATTTCCATACGCTCGCGATATACGGGCCCGTCCTGCTTCCAGGCCGGCGTCTACTGCGGTGTCCCGGCGGCGAACGCGGCCTGCGCCGCTGCCCAGCGCGCACCTGAGGAACAGCTCAGTACGCCGGAACCCGGGCGAACCGCTCCGTGACGTGCAGGTCCGCCTCGATGGCGCCGATCGTCCGCGCGAGCTCCGGCAACACCTCGGCCACGCACTCCTCACGCGACCTGCGGGCGCTGTGCAAGGCCACGTTGACCGCCGCGACGACCCCGCCCGCCCGGTCGCGCACCGGCAGGGCGATCGACCGCAGACCGACCTCCAGCTCCTCGTCGACCAGCGCGTACCCCTGCCGGCCCACCTCCTCCAGGAGGGCGCCGAGCTCCGCGCGGCCGGTCACCGTGTACGGGGTGAGGGCGGCCGGCTCGGTCCGCGCGAGCCGCTCCGCACGCTCCTCGGGGGCGAGCCCGGCGAGCAGGACGCGGCCCATGGAGGTGGCGTAGGCGGGGAAGCGCGTGCCGATGGTGATGTGGACGTTCATGATGCGGCTGGTCTCGACCCGGCCCGTGTACTGGACGTCGTCGCCCACGAGCACGGCCAGCGAGGTCGACTCGCGCACCCGCGCGGCCAGCTCGGCGAGGTGCGGCTGGGCGATCCGGGTGAGCGTGGTCCGCGACAGCGGCGGGAACCCGAGCGACAGCACCCTCGGCGTGAGCCGGAACGCCCGCCCGTCCACCGCCACGCACCCCAGGTGCTCCAGCGTGATCAGCGCCCGCCGCGCGGTGGCCCGGGCGAGACCGGTCGCCTCGGCGACCGCCGTCAGAGGCAGCGCCTCCCGACCCTCGCCGAACGCCGTCAGCACCGTCAGCCCGCGCGCCAGCGACTCGACGAACTCCCGCCCCAGCTCCTGCTTGGACGCCCCGGTCCAGGACGCGAGCCCCGTCGCCTCCGCCGGAGCCGCCGGGGGCGCCTCCCGCAGCACCCGCTCCATGGCGGCGGCGGCGTCCCGCAGCCTTGGCAGCAGCACCTCCGGCAGCGAGGCGGCGTCATGCCGGCTGGTGTGGCCGGCCGCGCTCAGCACGCACACGATCCGCCCCGCCGGCTCGCGCACCGGCACCGAGAGCGCCACGAGCCCCGGTTCGATCAACTGGTCGTCCACCGCCCAGCCGCGCTCCCGCGCCTCGTCGACACGCCGCTCGAAGTCGCCGGGCGCTCCGGCCCGCCGGGGCACGGCGGGAAACCCGAACTCCCGAGGATCGACGGTCCGCCGCTCCCGCCACCCCGCCCACATGCCTTCGTTCCACTCGGAGGCGAACAAAGTCCCGGGCGCGGTGCGTTCGGCGGGCAGCAGATCGCCGATGCGGAAGCTCACGGACATCGCCCGCCGCCGGGTCGCCTGGTACACGAACCGGATGCCGTCCCCGTCCGCCACCGCCAGCGACACCGACTCGTCCAGCGCGTCGGCGAGCGCGTCGGCCAGACCGCCGAGCAGGTCCGGCAGGCGTACGGAGGCGAGATAGGCGTTGCCGAGTTCGAGCAGACGCGGCGCGAGGACGACGTCCCGCCCCTCGACCCGGACGTATCCCATGCGGGACAGCGTCGCAGTGATCCGGTCGACCGTGGACCGCGCGAGCCCGGCGGCCCGCTCCAGCTCACCCACCGGCATCCGCCCGCCGGCGTCGGTGAGGCGGCGCAGCACGTCGACCCCGCGCAGCAGCGGGGTGACGGCCTCGGGCGGCGCGGCTGGGGCCGGGTCGTGCGTCGGTGGCATGCGGTCTCCGTCGTGGATCTCCGGCCCACCGTAGTGAACACGACGACACCCGGCCACGGCGGGCCGCCGACACCGGCCCCCGTCGGACCCGGACCCACTCCCACCACGCCGCCGCGCCGACGGAGAACTACACGGGGCCGCCGCTCGACCTGTGGGGCCGGGGGGCCGGGACCGGGTCGAAGGCGACGCCGGGCGGGAGCGTGTAGCCGAGTTCGACGAGGCGGGCGGCTACTTCGGGGGGTGTGAGGCCGGTGGTCGCGGCGGCGTGGACGATGTGGGCGAGGGTGGTGGGTTGGTCGGGGGTGAGCCAGATACGCCTGGTGACGTGGGGCACCGACAGCAGGCGGGCATCGGCGGGGTGAGCCTCCACGGGGAGCGGTGTCGCGGACGGCAGGTGGTACCCCAGGGCCGCGAGGCGATCTCGGACGTCGTGAGGGGGCCGACCCGCCATGGTCGCGGCGGTAAGGACGTGCCCCAGCGCCACGGGTTGACCGGTGTTCAGCCAGGGTTCCTTTCGATCCAGATCGCGACTCAGCAGCAGTGTGTCGTCGGGGTGTGCCAGAGACGGCAAGGCCAGATCCTCGGGTACGGGGACGCCTAGTTCACGCCATCGCGCGATGACCTCCTCCGCCATCAATCCGGAACGTGTTGCCGCCAGGATGGCCTGAGAAACGGAGACTCGCTCCGCGTCCACCCATGGTCGCGAGCTGTCGCCATGTTCGCTCAGGATCAGTAGATCCTGGGAGCGCCGCTCCTGAACCGTGCTGCTCGGCGCCGTGCACTGGAATCCGAGACCTGTCAGTCGCTCGGCGATCGCCTGTGGCCGGCGTCCAAGGCGCTCGGCTGCGAGAAGGACATGTCCCCACGGTACGGGCGCCTCGACGGCGAGCCAGGGAGGGGAACCGTCCAGATCGCTGCTCATCAGCCGGAGATCGACCTCGTCGACCGTGTCGATGTCGATGGAGAGGAGCGGCATAGTACCGCCCAGAGCCTCTAACCGCGTGACGAGTTCACTCGGCCGTCGGCCGGTGCTCTGGGCGGCTTGGATCACTCCGGCCAAAGGCATGGTGGCGGTGGAGCCACACCGCCTGACGACTGCGATGTCCTCCTGTTCGAGCGAGTCCGGTACGCGGAACCAGTGGGGCAGCCGCATCCCGAACGCTCCAAGCCGCGCAGCTGCTTCCTCGGGCCTGCATCTCAGCCTGCGGGCGATGCTGAGAACGGCGGAGGGAGGAACCGCTTGCCCCGCCTTGAACGGTTCGTCCAACCCCTCGTCCAGTGCTTCCAGTACATCGATGTCCTCGGGCGAGGCGCTATCAGGAAGGGTGATGGCTGGGTGAAGGCGGAAGCCGAGTTCCTGTAGGCGCTGAGCAGCCGCAGCGGGCGTGATGCCGTGATCTCTGGCTGCCGTGAGCGTGCTCTGCAGGATTTGTAGGCTGTTGTAGAGCCTGGGCGAACTGATGTTGAGCGGAGTATCGGCTTGGGGCGCCCACCGAGAGGGAACCAGGAGCGTGTAGTCGAGGGGCTGGGCGACCAGAACCTCGTCGGGGGCCGTCACCGAGACGCCGGGATACGCGCCCGCCTTCGCCCACGCCAGAACGCGCCATTCAGTGAGCCGGGAATGGTCCTCAAGGCGTCTCGGGGTGGGCCAGGAGTTTGTCGCTTGGGCCTCGAAGAGGAGTGTGTCCGGTGCGAAGCAGCCGATGGCGGCCACCGCGCCGACATGATGGTGCACGCCCCACGGCTGATAGTCGGCGTCGATGGCCTGCGCCAGCACGGCGTCGGCCAGTTCCGCCGATGTGTGATGCATCAGGCGCGTCAGCCATTCCGGCGAGAGGACGGCTCCTTCCGCGCCGAGGAGAGCGGGGATCTGCCGCGTGAGCACCCCGTGCACGTGTCCCACGTCGAACGAAAGACACCGCTTCCGGTCCACCGTCAGCGACGGCGCCTTCGCGCCCGCCAGATTGACCACCGCGCCGAAGTACGGCTCCCCGCACCACAACCCGTCCGCCAGCACCGCCCCCATCGACCCGCACCACCACACCGCACGGTCGGACGTCTCCACCACGGCCGCGTCGTGATCGCGCACCGCCGTCCCGCCGAACGGATCGGTCGTTCCCAGGGGCGCCGCCTCCGAGAGCTCCCCCGGGAGCCACACCAACGGGTCCCCATCCGCCCCCTCCCGCACGTCCTCCGCCCGCACCCGGAAGTCCGACACCCACAGCAACCGCCGCAGCAGCTCCTTCGCGGAAGGCGCGTTCGCCGGGTCGCGGAGGTACAGGCGGACCGTCGTGCCGGCGCCGTGGCCTCGGCCCAGGTCCTGGATGCGGAAGAGCGCGCCGGGGCCCGCGATGTCGACGCGGAGGCGTTGGCCGGGGTGGCCCTCGCGGTCGAGGCGGCAAGTGGTGACCCGGATGTCGTCGGCGATCATGAAGTAGCTGAGGACGCCGATGCCGAAGCGGCTGTTGGGGTGCATGTCGATGCCCTGGGAGCGCCACTTGGCGAGCTCCTCGACGTACTCGGGCAGGTCGGCGAAGCGCATGCCCGCGTGGGAGAAGACCTCGCGGAGTTCGCGCTCGCCCATGCCCACGCCGTCGTCGGTGCACTCGATGTACGCGCGTCCGCCCTCGACGCCCTGCACGAAGGTGATCGAGCCGGTCCACGGGGTCGCGTAGCCGGGGGAGGTCGCCCGGAGGTAGGCCGTGCGCGCGTCCCGGTAGCGGCAGGCGTCCAGGGCGTTCTGGTAGAGCTCGCGGATGGCGAGGGCGGGGTCGCCGTACAGTTCCTCGCCCATGAGGAGTTCCTGTACGCGGTCGTCGGCGAGCCGGAAGCGCAGGTCGGTGGACTCGTACACGCGTTTGCCCTCGGGGGTGAGGGCGGCGAGGACCTGGTCGGCGGTGGCGTGTGCCGGGAGGCCGTAGAGCGCGTCGAGCTGGGGTTCGGTGGAGGCCAGGACGTCGATCGTGCCCAGGACGCCGTCCAGGGAGGCGGCCTGCTGCTGGAGGGCGAGTCCGACCGCGGGGTGCTCGCAGGTGGCCCGCAGGACGCGGGTGCGGCCGTGGGGGTCCCAGCCCGCCTTGTCGAGGGTGTGGTGCATCCCGGCCAGGTCCACGGCGTAGCTGATGCCGACGTGGTCGACGACGACGTCGCCCAGCATGAGGGGGTCGATGGCCGACCGGTGGGCGACCGTGAGCAGGGCGAAGACGAGCTGTTCGCGTACGCGTTGCTCGACGTCGGACGAGCCGGCGATGGGGCGCACGGGACGCTTGGCCGCGATGTCCGGTACGGCGCGGAGTCCTCGTATCAGGGCCATGAGCCGGGCGGGTTCGAAGACCTCCGACACTAGGCGCTCGATGGGTGCCGTGGGTGCGCAGGGGGTC
This sequence comes from Streptomyces sp. NPDC023157, assembly GCF_055560575.1. Classification (NCBI taxonomy): domain Bacteria; kingdom Bacillati; phylum Actinomycetota; class Actinomycetes; order Kitasatosporales; family Streptomycetaceae; genus Streptomyces; species Streptomyces sp. NPDC023157. The sequence continues at coordinate 33,026 of NZ_JBVHIL010000003.1, read as the reverse complement.
CGGAGCGGGGCGGTCAGCTCGGTGAGGGCGTCGCCCTGGAGGGTCGGCGGGCGCCGGTCGAGCCAGCGGTGGAAGAGCCACCAGGCGATCCCCGCGGCGTCGGCCGGGTCGTCGGCCGCGGCCCGGGCCGCCCGGCGGGTCAGCCGCGAGTGGTTGGCGATGTGGTCCTCGTACGCGGCTCTGGCGGGGGAGGGGTCGGGGGCACGGTCCAGGTGCAGCGGCAGGACGTCGAGGGCGTCGGCGGCCGAGCGGCTGCCGTAGGCGGCGTACAGGAAGGGGATCGCCACGAGGAGGGCGGCCTCGGCGGGGGAGAGGAGGAGCCGTTTCGGGTCGACGACCTTGGACAGGAGCCAGGCCACGCGTTCCGTCATGCGTTCGGCGAAGCCGGGCACCGACCAGGGGTCGTCCTTCAGCCGGTCCCGGTCCGCCGCCGAGGTGGCGTACAGGTGGTGGGCGAGGCGGGCGGTGGCTTCCTGGAGGACGTCCGCGCCGGGGCCGCCCTCGACCTGCTGCCAGGCGGGGTGCTCCCTGGCCAGGGCGGCCCAGGGCGATTCGCCGGGCGCGAGCGGCGCGGCACGGTCGGGGCGGGGGAAGAGGACGAACGCGTCGATGTCCGTCTCGGTCTGCACGCGGACCCGCTGGCGGTGCCGGTCGTGTTCGGCGGTGAGCTGGTCGAGCGCGGGCTGGAGCCGTTCCTGGAGTTCGCCGAGGGTGCTGGGGCCGGTCCGGTCGACGATCAGGGTGCTCAGGGCGCGCGAGAAGAGGCTGAACGTGCTCTGGCCCGCGGTCGCGTAGCTCGCGGTCTCGCCCTTGGAGCAGGCGTAGACATGGCAGTAGTGGCGGTCGCCGACCCGCCGGACGCGCACGTCGGACCAGTTCCGGGTGTTGCCGACGCCCTTCTCCCGCAGGTCGATGCCCTCGCGGCAGGCGTCGACGAACACCACGATGTCGCCCGCCTCGCTGCGTTCGGCGTACGAACCGAAGTCGATAGGTACGCACTTGGCGGGGAAGTCGTGCATGCGGGTCAGCGCCCCGCGGGGGATCAGGTAGTCCTTGTCGGCGTGGTGGATGCCGTGGCCGCTGACGAAGACCAGCAGGGTCTGGTCGGGCTTCGCCTCCTGGAAGAAGATCTCGACCGCCGACTCGATGTCGTCGCGCCCGGTCTGGTCGGCGTCGTGCACCTCGACCGCGTATCCGACGCGCTCCAGCGCGCCGGACAGCTCGGTGAGGTCGTCCTCGATGAAGGGCAGATCGGGGATGAGGGCGTCCTTGTAGGACGGCACACCGATCAGCAGGGCCCGGTACGACGGCTCGCTCATGACGCGTCGGCCGGTCAGCCGCCGAAGGTGAGCGTGATCGCGCCCTTGGCGGCGACCTGGGCGGAGGTCCCCACGAACGCGATCCCGCCGCTCGCCGTGACCTCGAAGGAGACCTGCGCCTGACGCAACGGCATGCCGTTGTCGGGGACGCTGATCGTGCCCAGGACGTCCTGGAGGCCGTTGACCGCGCGCTGGAGGTTGTCCCGGAGCACGGACACGGGGATGTCCCGGACGCCCGTGCGCTCGCCGTCCCCGTCGCCGCCCTCGTTCCCGCCGCCGCGCCGGCCGAAGATGCCCTTGTCGCCGAAGCCGGCCGGGTCGGGGGCGGTGTCCCGGTCGTCGATCGACACGAGGAAGGGGAGGGTGAGGGTGTCCAGGGCGGTGTCGGTGGCATCCGTGCTGGACTGGGCGTTCTCGAACATCGTTCCCCCGGTGGCGGTATGTGCGGAGGCGACATCTTAGGGGCGACTCCGCGGCGCTGTACGGGAGTTGGGTGCTTCCGGCCAGGAGTGGCCGAATCCCGTCAGGGGCGGGGTCAGGGCGTCAGGGGCGGGGCCAGGGCCTGCCGTCGAGGCGTTCGATGTCGCGGTTGAAGCGCTCGAGGGCGGCGGCGAAGTCGGCGACCTCCTCCGGGGTCCAGTGCTCCAGGACCCGGGCCAGGCCCTGGAGGTTGAAGGCGCGGTCGGCGTCGAGGCGGCGCTCGCCCTCCTCGGTGATGCGGAACTTGCGGGCGATGCCGCCGTCCGGGTCGGGGATGCGTTCGACGACGCCGGCGCGGAGCATCGCGGCCGTCTGCCGGTTGAGCGTGGAGGCGTCCAGACCGAACGCCTCGGTCAGCTGGCTGATCGACATGGGGCCGACCATGCGGATCCGGCTGAGCAGCACGTAGGCGCTGCGGTCCAGCTGGCTGCCGGACGCCCGCGAGCGGGGGGCGTACAGGTGGGAGTGGCGTCCGAGGAGCATGGTCTCGAACTCGATCAGGTGCGTGGGCTTGTCCATGGGGTCCGTCGGCTCCGTAGGGTCCGTCGCGTTCATGAGGGCAGCATATGCAGCTTGCATCGGTTGTGCATCATGCACATCGTGTGTACTTTGCACACCGAGGGGTCGGGTGTCCGCCTGCCCCGACGCGTGCCGATCGAGGAGAGCCCATGTCGACCCCCACCCCAGCCGCCCGCCCCGGAGGGACCGGCGGCATCGTCGGTGTGCTCGCCCTCGCCGGCATCGTCGCCGCACTCATGCAGACCCTCGTCGTCCCCCTCATCGGTGATCTGCCCGAGCTGCTCGGCACCAGCGCGTCCAACGCCTCCTGGGTGATCACCGCCACCCTGCTCGCCTCGGCCGTCGCCACCCCCGTCGCCGGACGCCTCGGCGACATGTACGGCAAGCGGCGCCTGCTCCTCGCCTCCACCGTCCCGCTCGTCGCGGGCTCGGTCGTCTGCGCGCTGGCCGGCTCGGTCGCCCCGATGGTCGTCGGGCGCGGGCTTCAGGGCCTGGGGATGGGTGTCGTGCCGCTCGGCATCAGCCTGCTGCGCGACATCCTGCCGATGGAGAAGCTGGGCTCCTCGATCGCCCTGATGAGCGCCTCCATGGGCGTCGGCGGTGCCCTCGGACTGCCGTTCTCCGCCGCCGTCGCCGAGCACGCCAGCTGGCGCGTGCTGTTCTGGGTCGCCGCCGGCCTCAGCCTGCTCGTCGGCGTCCTCGTCTGGCTGGTCGCCCCGACCGGCCGGATCGCCCCCGTCGCCGGCCGCTTCGACGTCCTCGGCGCCCTCGGGCTCGGCGGCGGCCTGATCGCCCTGCTCCTCGCCGTGTCGAAGGGCTCCGTCTGGGGCTGGGGCAGCGCCACCACGCTCGGCCTGTTCGCCGCCGCGGCCGTCGTCCTGGGTGCCTGGGTGTGGTGGGAGCTGCGGACCCGCGACCCGCTCGTCGACCTGCGTGTCACCGCCCGGCCGCAGGTCCTCATGACCAACGCCGCCTCGATCCTGGTCGGCTTCTCCATGTACGCGCAGTCGCTCGTCATCCCGCAGCTCCTGCAGTTGCCCGAGGCGACCGGTTACGGTCTCGGCCAGTCGATGATGGCCATGGGCCTGTGGATGGCCCCGGCGGGCCTGATGATGATGGCGCTGTCGCCCCTCGGCGCGAAGCTGTCCGCCGCCCGCGGCCCCAAGGTCACCCTCGCCGTCGGCAGCCTCGTCATCGCCGTCGGCTACCTCTCCTCGCTGCTCCTCATGGGCAGCACCTGGGGCCTGCTCGTCGTCACCCTCGTCTGCAACACGGGTGTCGGCCTCGCCTACGGGGCGATGCCCGCCCTCATCATGGGAGCCGTGCCCCAGGCGGAGACGGCGTCCGCCAACAGCTTCAACACCCTCATGCGCTCCATCGGCAGCTCCGTGTCGGCCGCCGTCATCGGCGTCGTCCTCGCCCAGCTCACCATCGACCTCGGCGGCCACGCCCTGCCCTCCGAGACCGGCTTCCGCGTGGCGCTGCTGATCGGCGGAGGCGTGGCGCTCGCCGCCGCGGCCGTCGCCGCCCTCATCCCCGTACGCCCGCTCACCGCGGCCGCCGCTCAGCCGCAGCCCGCCCCGGCGGCTGGCACCGCGGCCTGACCGGCCCGGCCTCCACGAACGGAGAGAACACCCACATGACCCTGCCCCCGGCCCAGCCCGCCCAGGACTTCACCGGCCGCACCGTCGTCGTCACCGGGGCCGGCTCCGGCATCGGCCGCGCCACCGCCCTCGCCTTCGCCGGACGCGGCGCCCGCGTCGTCGTCGCCGACCTGAACGCCGAGTCCGCCGCCGAGGTCACCGCCCGGATCGAGGAGACCGGCGGAACCGCCGTCGCGGTCGTCGGCGACCTGAGCGAGCAGGCGGTCGTCGACCGCGTGGTCGCCACCGCGCTCGGGTCCCCCGGCCCCGACGGCACCAGCGGCACCATTGACGTGCTCGTCAACAACGCCGGGATCATGGACAGCATGTCCGCGGTCGCCGACGTGACCGACGCCGAGTGGGAGCGGCTGCTGCGGATCAACCTCACCGCGCCGTTCCTGCTGACCAGGGCCGTCCTGCCGCACATGCTCGACGCGGGCCGCGGCGCCGTCGTCTTCACCGCCTCCGAGGCGGCGCTGCGCGGTTCCGCCGCGGGCGCCGCCTACACCGCCGCCAAGCACGGCATCGTCGGCCTCACCAAGTCGCTCGCCGTGACCTACCGCCACCGGGGGATCCGCAGCAACGCCGTCGCCCCCGGCGGCACGATCACCAACATCCGCCTCGACATCGACCCGGAGGCCGCCGGACCGCAGGCCCTCGGCGCCTACATGGGCAACGTCGGACAGCCCGCCGAGGCCGAGACCCAGGCGGCGGCGATCGTCTTCCTCGCCTCCGACGCGGCGAGCAACATCAACGGTGTGGTGCTGCCCGTGGACGGCGGCTGGTCCGCCGTCTGACGGCGGTGACCGGGGCGGTCAGGACCGCCGGCGCGGCTTCCCGGAGCGTCCGCTCTTGGGAGCCGCGCCCCCGGCCGCCTTGCGCCGGCCGCCCGCGGCCTGGGGCTTCTGCCCCTGCTTCTGGCCGCCCTGCCGCTGGCCCTGCTTCTGCCCCTGCTTGGGCTTCGTCGGGGCGGCCTTCTGGGGCTTCTCGTCGGACCGGCGGCCGCGCGAGCTGTTCACGGTCCGGCCGCGCACGATCCCGATGAAGTCCTCCACCAGATCGGTGGTGGCCTCCTCCGGCCACGCCAGCGCGACCTGCGACTGCGGGGTTCCGTTCAGCGTCCGGTACGTGAGGTCCTTGCGGTGGTGCAGCCGCGCCAGCGACTGCGGCACGGCCAGCAGGCCGATCCCCGCCGCCACCAGCTCGATCGCGTCCGCCGTGGTCGCCGGCCGCTCGAACGCGGGACGGCCGGGCGGCCGCTCCCAGTCGAGCGTGTCGTCCTGCGGGTGCAGCAGGATCTCGTCGGCGACGTCCTCGACGTCCACCTCGTCCGCCGCGGCCAGCAGGTGGTCCTTGGGGACCACCACGACCGTCGTCTCGATGTAGAGGGGGATCGCGCTCAGGTCCGTACGGTCGACGGGCAGCCGCACGAAACCCGCGTCGGCCTTCCGCTCACGCAGCAGCCCGGCCACCTCGGCCGCCTCCACCTGCAGGAGCTCCAGCGGGACGTCGGGCAGGCGCTCCTTCCAGATCCCCACCCACTTGGACGGCGTCACACCCGGCACGTACGCCAGCCGGAAGGACGGGGCCGCGGGGGCGGTGGGAGCGGGGCGAGCGGGGGTGTGGGATACGTCCGAGCCTGTCACCTGGCCAGATTACCGGCCGTGGTCGGCGACGGCGCACCCGCCCGATATTCTTGTCACCATGACGCAGCACCAGACCGCCCAGACGATGAAGCCCGCCACCGCGGCGAAGAAGCTGGGTGTGTACCTCGACGCCACCCCTGCCGACTTCCGCGAGGGCGTCGTATCCCGCGCCGAGCTCACCGCCCTCCAGACCGACCCGCCGGAGTGGCTCATCGAGCTGCGCCGCACCGGTCCGCACCCGCGCCCCGTCGTGGCCGCCAAGCTGGGCATCTCCATCTCCGGCCTCGCCCGCGGCGGAGTCACGGACGCCCTGACCACCGAGCAGATCGAGGCCCTCAAGGACGAGAACCCGGAGTGGCTGCAGAAGGAGCGCGCCACCCAGTCCGAGGTCCGCAAGGAGACCGTCCGCATCAAGGAGATGCGCGCCGAGAAGGCCGCCAGGTCGCAGGAGGACTGACCCCCCCTCCCGGCGCTCCGGTCGGCCGATGCCCTGGCGTGCAGGAAGCGGCTACGGGAAGCGGCTACGGGAAGCGGCTACGGGGCGGAATACGGGACGGGCCTACGCCTCCGGTGTCTCCACGTACCGGAACTCCGGGCCGTAGGTCCGCCCGCTGCCGTCGGGCAGCGGGTGCTCCATGAGCCACTGGGCCGGTTCCTTGAGGCCGAACATCGCGGCGACGGCCTTGCCGAGGAGCTGGCGGGCGGTGGTGCCGTCCTCGGCCTTCCAGGCCTTCTCCAGGAAGCTCAGGAGGTGGCTGTACGCGAGGTTGCCGGCGGTGAGGCGCTGCTGGGCGTCGCTGTCGGGGACGATCGCGCCCGAGGCCGCCCAGCCGCCGGGCGGGACGGTCGCCATGCGGCGGGTGGTGGGGAGGGGGACCGGGTCGCCGGTGAAGTCCCAGCGGGGCGGGTCCTCGGAGACCTTGACCAGCTTGCGGCCGTGGTAGATCTCCCGGAAGACGTAGTAGTGGGCGAGCTCGCCGGCGGCTTCGGGGTGCGGGTTCACCGGTGACGCGGTGGTGCCCTCGCCCTGCTCCTTGATCACGCCGATGGCCTTCTCGACGGCGTTCATGGAGGTGATCGCCACGATGTCGTTGCCCGCGCCGTGGGCGGTCATCTGGCGGACGAGCTGCCGCTGTCCCGTGATCAGGTCCGCGTGCTCGCGGAACGCGTCGAGGATCGCCGTGTAGAACGCGCCGATGGACGTGCCCGGGGAGGCCGCCCTCGCCAGGGGTTCGTCGGGCTCCTCGATCTGGGAGAACAGCTTGGCGGTCTCCCTCGACAGACCGCTGAGCGACACGATGAGCCCGGGCCGCACACCGCCGGGCAGCGGCTCGGGATAGGCCGGGGCCGTGCTCGTGTGCGCGAGCTGAGGGGTGCCGCCGATGGTGGTGAGCAGGTTCCCGGCGAGACCCAGGTGGGACATCTCGTCGAAGACGACCCGCTCCAGCGCGCCGGCGACCTCGTCGCTCTCGTCCTGTATGGACCACATGGCGCACAAGTACGGCGGCAGCGTGGCCAGTTCGAGCAGCACGGCCTGCTGGAGCGATTCCTGCAGCCAGTCGGGCCCACGGCTCTCGGCGGGCTCCCGCATCAACTCGACGATCCTGTTGCTTCGGTATCCCGGAAGCGTGGTCATGAGACTCTTCCCCTCTGCACGTGCGCACGCCCGAGAGCGCCGAAGTGGTGCGAGTGATCCGAGAGGTACTTCCCACGGTACGCCGACGCCCCCGGGGCGGCTCGCTCAGCGACTCGCGTCCGGGGTACGGCACCGGGGGCCCGGGCGACATGCCCGGGCCCCCGGCCGGTCGCGCTACAGCCACGTGCCGAAGCGCCGGATGTACCGCGTCTTCACCAGCTGGGTGAGGGCGCAGTAGGCGAGCAGTACGCCGATCAGCCACGGGAAGTACGCGGCCGGCAGGGCGACGAGGCCGATGGCGTCCGCGAGGGGCGAGAACGGCAGCCAGAGGCCGGTCAGCACCGCGAGGACCGTCATCACCATGACCGGCCAGGAGGCGCGGGACTGCACGAACGGGATCTTGCGGGTGCGGATCATGTGGACGACCAGGGTCTGCGACAGCAGCCCCTCGACGAACCAGCCGGACTGGAAGAGCGCCTGCTCGGCCGGGGTGTTCGCCGCGAACACGTGCCACATGACGAGGAACATGGCGATGTCGAAGACGGAGCTGATCGGACCGATGGTCAGCATGAACCGGCCGATGCCCCTGGCGTCCCAGTTCCTCGGCTTGCGCAGGTACTCCTCGTCCATGCGGTCCCACGGGGTCGCGAGCTGGGCGATGTCGTACACCAGGTTCTGGACGAGCAGCATCACGGCGAGCATCGGCTGGAACGGGATGAACGCGCTGGCGACGAGCACCGAGAAGACGTTGCCGAAGTTCGACGACGCGGTCATCTTGATGTACTTGATGGTGTTGCCGAAGGTCGTACGGCCCTGGATCACGCCCTGTTCGAGGACGGTGAGGTCCTTCTCCAGGAGGATGATGTCGGCGGACTCCTTGGCGATGTCGACGGCGGTGTCGACCGAGATGCCGACGTCGGCGTCGCGCAGCGCGGCGGCGTCGTTGATGCCGTCGCCGAGGAAGCCGACCGTGTGCCCGTCCGCCTGCAGCGCGCGCACGATCCGGGCCTTCTGTACGGGGTTGACCTTGGCGAACACGGTGGTACGGGCGCTCAGTTCACGCAGCCCGGCGTCGTCGAGGGCGTCCAGCTCCACGCCCGTGACGACCCGGCCCACGTCCAGGCCGACGTCCGCGCAGACCCGCGCGGCCACCAGCTCGTTGTCCCCGGTGATCACCTTCACCGCGATGCCCTTGTCGGCGAGCCCCCGCAGCGCGTCGGCCGCGTCGGCCTTCGGCGGGTCGAGGAAGGCGAGGAAGCCGACCAGGGTGAGGTCCGACTCGTCGGCCACGGTGTAGCTGTCGCGCGGCGACGGCAGCGTACGGGTGGCCACGGCGAGGACCCGCAGGCCCTGCCGGTTGTGGTCCCGCGCGACGCGGGTGACGCGCGCCCGCAGCTCCTCGGTGAGGTCGACGGTCTCGCCGCGGTCCCGCACGCGGCTGCACAGGGCGAGGACCTCCTCCACGGCGCCCTTGGTGATCAGGACGTGCTCGGGCTCTCCGGCCGCTCCGACGAGGCCGTTGCGGTTGAGGACGACGGACATGCGCCGGCGCGCGAAGTCGAAGGGGATCTCGTCGACCATCGAGAACCGTGCGTCGACGACAACCTCCTCGGCCTCGTCGACGCGGTCGACGACCGCCTGGTCCATCAGGTTCCTCAGGCCCGTCTGGAAGTGCGCGTTGAGGTAGCCGTACTCCAGGACCTCCCGGTCCTCGTTCCCGTGCACGTCGAGGGAGCGGTCGAGGACGATCCGGTCCTCGGTGAGGGTGCCGGTCTTGTCCGTGCACAGCACGTCCATCGCACCCAGGTTCTGGATCGCGTCGAGCCGCTTGACGACGACCTTCCGCTTCGCCATGGCGACCGCGCCGCGCGCCAGGTTGGCGGAGACGACCATCGGCAGCATCTCGGGCGTCAGACCGACGGCCACCGCGACCGCGAACAGGAAGGCCTCGTCCCAGTCGCCCTTGGTCAGACCGTTGATCGCGAAGACGACCGGCACCATCACCAGCATGAACCGGATCAGCAGGAAGCTGACCCTGCGCACCCCGGTGTCGAAGTTGGTCTGCGGCCGCTCCCCGACGAGCGAGCCGGCCATCGAGCCGAAGTACGTGTCGGAGCCGGTCGCGACGACGACCCCGGTGGCGGTCCCGGAGGTCACCGACGTGCCCATCAGACAGAGGTTGCGGGCCTCGACGGGGTCGCCCGCCGCCGGCCGCCCGTCGTCCACGCCCCGGATGTCGTCCTTGGCGACCGGCAAAGACTCGCCCGAAAGGGCGGCCTGGGAGACCATCAGGTCCTTGGCGGCGATCAGCCGCAGATCGGCCGGGACCAGGTCTCCGGCGGCCAGCCTCACCAGGTCCCCGGGGACGACCTGGTCCATGCCGACCTCGACGGGCGTCGGCCGGCCGCCTCGGCCGGGCCTCCGCAGCACGGCGGTGGTCGTCGTCACGAGCCGCTTCAGGGCGTCGGCGGCACGCCCGGAGCGGTACTCCTGCCAGAACCGCAGCGCGCCGCTGATCAGCACCATCGCCGACAGGATGACGACACCGGGGTCCGCCGGGTCCTGCCAGAACATGACCGCCGCCAGGAAGACCAGGACGGCGATGAAGGGGTTCGCGTACGCCTTCGCGAGCTGGACGTACCAGCGCGGCGCGCGCTCCTGGGCCACCGTGTTCGGGCCGTGGCGCTCCAGGCGGGCGGCGGCCTCGGCGTGGGTGAGGCCGTTCCGGGTGGCGGAGAGGTCCCGCAGGACGAGGTCGCCGGGGCGGGCGCCGACCTCGATGAGCCGCTCGCCGGCGCGGCGGGTCCGGGCCTCCAGCTCGGCGGCCTTGCGCTCGCGACGGGTACGGGTGCCCCGGCCCGGCGGAGCCAGCTTCTCAGGGGTGAGCATGGTCATGACGAATCCTCCCTCCGTGTCTCCGGGCACGTCGAAGCGGCACCGGGAGGCACGGAGCGGTCGTGGACGCACGGGCGGCACGAGGCCCCCGGGCGACGGAAGGGAAAGGGGTGGGTACGCACGCGGACGTCTGACGGGCTCGGGTACGGGCACGGGTACGCACGGGTCCCGGATACGGACGCGGGGTCGGGCTTGTGCGTCCGCGCAGGTGTCGACAAGGGTGTCGATATGCGTGTCGATACGCGCGTCGGTACTCGGGCCGGCGCGTGCGCCGACTCGGATGTCGGCGCACGCGTCAGACGTGCACGTCAGAAGAGTTCACGTACGGGAGGCGCGGCAGCGGGGCGGCGCCGGAGAGATGCCGGAACGGGCCGGGAGCGGCGGGCGTCCGGGCGGCGTCGAGACGTCGCCGGGGTCAGCCGACCGGCAGGATGCGGCAAGGACTTCCTTCGGGACTCATCCCGAACACCTCCTCGCCTCGCGCCGACAGAACCGTCGCCCACCGCACGGGACGTGCGGTCCGGGGGCCCTGGGGCTCGACCTCGCGGCGACACCTTGACCGTACCCCATGCCGCGCCGTGCGCGATCAGGACGAAAGTCCCGTCAGGCCCGGGCCGTAAGTCGGGAGTGACCGTCCGGCCGGCGTCTTTCGGGCAGGCGCTCAGCGCTGCGTGAGCAGGGGGAGCGAGGACAGATACTCCTCCGGCACCAGGAACGCCTCCGTCAACTCCTGGAGATACGGGGCGAGTCGAGCGGTCAGCTCGCGCACCACGCACGGGAGCGCGGTGACCTGGGCGGCCGTGAGGGCGCCCTCGGCGAGCAGCAGTCCCGCGCGCGGCTCGATCCGCTCCAGCAGGAACAGCGCGCACAGCTCCCGCAGCACCGCGCGGGTGGCGGCGTGCGGCACACTCGCGCACGCGGCGGTGAACGCCTCCGCCGCGCGTCCCACGGCGTGCGCCTCGACCATCCGCAACGCGGACGAGGACGCGGCGTTCCACCGCCCGAGCGGGTCGCCGCCGGGCGCCGAACGCAGCTCGTCCCGCGCGGCCGCGTGCCACCGGCGCTCGTCGGCGGCGAGCAGGCGGCGCAGGAAGACCGGATCGGTCAGCGGTTCACGTCCCGTCGCGCGCCCGGCGGCCGGGGCGAGCTCCTGCCCGAACAGCATCTCGGAACCGGCCTTGCACCAGACCGCCAGGTTGTCGCCCTCCGCGGTGATCGCCCCGTCGATGTTCGCCGGGTACTCGGCGAGACCGTTCACCGGGAACATCGCGCGGGCACCGCAGCGCTCCCGGGCCTCCAGGGTGATCCCGCGCGCCTGCCAGGTGATCCAGCCCTTGGCCACGGCCACCAGACGCTCGGCCTCGGCCCGCTCCTCCGCCTCGTGCGCCAGCCACCGCCGCACGACCGCACGGTGCAGGAAGGTCATGGCGTACGCGGTGGCGACGCCCCGCAGCAGGGGCGCCTGGTGGGTCCGGTGCGCGGCCAGGACGACCCGTTCGCCGAGGACCGGGCCGGAGATCGTACGGGTGTGGGCGTAGCGCACGGCCACGGTCAGCGCGGCTCGCGCGCCGCCCAGCGTCGCCGCGCTCATGCACAGCTTGCCGACCGTGACCCGCCCGATCGTGTGCAGGATCCGCCGACGCGGGCTGCGGACCGCGCCGGTCACCCGGCCGTCGGGGTCCATCCGACCGTGGGCGCCCTGGAGCAGGGCGGTGCGGGGGAGCCGTACCCGGTCGAAGGAGGTGACGCAGTGGTCCACCGGGCTGCCGACCCGCTCGGGCAGCGCGCTGACGCGGACACCGGGCAGGAGGCCGTCCACGTCGCGGAGCGGCACGAGGAAGAGGAAGACCCCGTGGTCCTCGGCGTCGACGAGGAGCCGGGCCGCGACGACGGCGGTCTTCGGGCCGCCCGCCGGCCCGGTGTTCGGCATGAACTTCGCCGCGCCCTCGTGCGGGGTGTGCAGCACGAACTCCGCGCGGTCGCGGTCGTATCGGGCGACGGTCTCCAGCCCGGCGACGTCGTTGCCGTGCGCCCGTTCCGTGCAGAGGAAGGTGCCGACGCGGTCGAGCGAGAGGAAGGGGCGCAGATCGCGCGGCGGCGAGACCGTGTCGTCGAGGAGGCTGCCGAGAAAGAGGTTGTAGTGGATCCCCGCGACGGTGGCCGTCGCACCGTCGACGACGGCCGTCCACTCGTGCAGCGCGGCGAGCCCCCGCGGGTCGCCGGCCAGCCGCTCGGGCGCGGGGAGTTCGGCGTTGACCGCACGGAGGCGCTGGTAGGAGAGCCGCCGGCGGTCCTCGGGGGAGGCGTCCGTGCGCGGCGCGAAGAGGTCGGTGGAGATCAGCTTCCGCCAGTACCCGTGCGTCGTGTCCCCGTCGTCCCAGGAGTCCCAGGTGTCCCAGGAGTCCCCGGTGTTCGAGGTGTCCGTGCGCTCCTCCTCGGGGCCGTCCCGGAACAGCGGTCGCGAGAGTTCGCGGACGTCGGGTGGGGCGAGCGGGCCGGTGCGCGCGAGGTCGGCGGGGGTATGGGTGATGATCGACATAATCCGTTCAACGACACCGCGCACCCAGGGAAACCACCTGGTGCACAACGGCGCATGACGTTTATCCGAATTGCGCCGGGGCGGGTGTCGCCGGTGATCCGTTCAGCACGGCCGGTACGGAGTCGCGCAGGGCGCGGATGAGCGCGGCGACCGCCGGGTGGGGCCCCGCGCCGCCCCGGAAGGCGATCCTGGTGCGCCGGCGCACCGGCAACGGGGTGAGGCGCACGCCCGGCGGGGGTGCGAGCGCGCCGAGCTGCGGGACCACGGCCACGCCCTGACCTGCGGCCACGAAGGCCAGCACGGTGGCGAACTCGTCCACCTGGTGCCGTACGCGGGGCGCGAACCCGGCCGCCCGGCAGACCCGTTCGGTCACCGCGCGGCAGAGCGTGTCGGGGGCCGACACGATCCAGGGGGCGTCGTGCCAGGGCGCGAGGACGGCGAGCCCGTCGCCCCGGCCGTCGGGTGCGGCGGCTTCGACGGGTGCGGCGGTCGCGCCCCGCGGCGCGGGCCCCTCGGCCGAGCCGCGCGAGGGTGCGTGCGTGGCGAGGAACATCGCCTCCTCGCACAACGGCTCCTCCGCGAGCCCCGGTTCGAGGGCCGCAGGCACCAGGTCGTAGCCGTGGACCAGGGCCACGTCGAGATCCCCCGCGCGCAGGGCGTGCGCCACGGCGGCCGGGTCCACCTCCGAGACCATCGGTTCGAGCGCCGGATGCCGGGCGGCGAGCAGGACGAGCGCACCGGGCACGATCGTGCGGGTCGCGGTCGGGAAGGCGCCGATGCGGAGCGGCCCCGCCGGACCGTTGCGCGCCTCGGCGAGTTCGGCGCAGGCCAGTTCGAGGCGTTCGAGCACGGCTTCGGCGTGGCGGACCAGCTTCTCCCCGGCGGGTGTCAGACGCACGCGTCGCCCGGTCCGTTCGAGCAGCGGCACTCCGGCCTCCCGCTCCAGCGTGGCGAGCTGCTGCGACACGGCCGACGGGGTGAAGGACAGGGCTTCGGCGACGGCGGCGATGGTCCCGCGCAGGGCCAGTTCGCGCAGCAGACGCAGACGTCGTACATCGAGCATCAGCTCAGCTTACGGTTCGGATCGGAAAAGCGAACTGGACCTGAGGGGTCCGGCGCGCCCACCCTCGGAGGCATGGCACACGCACAGGACTTCACCCCGCACGGCATCCACGTCCCCCTCGTCACCCCCTTCGCGCGCGACGGCCGCCCCGACCTCGACGCCCTGGCGGGCCTGGCCCGCTCCGTCCTCGACGACGGCGCCGCCGGCCTCGTCGCCCTCGGAACGACCGGGGAGGCGGCCGCCCTCGACGCCGACGAGCGCCGGGCCGTCGTCGACACCTGCGCCGGGGTCTGCCGCGAGCGCGGCGCCCAGCTCGTCGTCGGCGCGGGCGGCGGCGGGACGGACGCCGTCGGCCGGGAGCTCGCCGCGATCCGGCGGTGGCCGGAGGCGCGCGCGGCGCTGGTCACGGTGCCCGCCTTCGTCCGGCCCTCGCCGGAGGGGGTGCTGGCCCACTTCGCGCGGCTCGCCGCCGACAGCCCCGTACCGCTGGTCGCGTACCACATCCCGTACCGCACCGGACGGCCGCTCGACGCCGCCACGCTGCGCGCGCTGGGGAGCGTTCCGGGCGTCGTCGGGGTCAAGTACGCCACCGGCTCCGTCGACGCCGCCGCCGTCACTCTCCTCGGCGACCTGCCGCCGGACTTCGCCGTCCTGGCGGGCGACGACGTCGTCGCCTCGCCGATGCTCGCCCTCGGCGCGAGCGGCGGCATCCTCGCCTCGGCCCATCTGGCCACCGGCCGGTTCGTGGAACTCGCCGAGGCCTGGCGCGCGGGCGACACCGTGCGCGCCCGCGCGCTCGGCCACCGCCTGGCCGGACTGTCCTCACTCCTGTTCGCCGAGCCGAACCCCACCGTGATCAAGGGAGTCCTGCACGCCCAGGGCCGCATCCCGACCCCGGACGTGCGTCTCCCGCTGCTTCCGGCGGGCGAGGCATCCGTGGCGGCGGCCCTGCGGGAGCTGGAGGAGCCGGCGGCATCCGGGGCCGAACGCCGCCTCGTCGAGGCGGGGGCCGCGGGCGGCAGGTAGCGACGGCGCTCGGCCGGACCGTGCCTGCTCGTCCGTCGCTCAGCCCGCCCGTACGGTGCCGACGTGGCTCTCTTCTCGCGCTCCTGGTCCGCCTTGCGCCCGGCGGTCGCCGATGTGGGCCCCCACGTCACCTGCCGCTGCCTCGGCTCCTCCTCCCCGCCGTGGCCAGGGCGGTGTTGACGGTCACCACGATCGCGAAGGCGAGGGTCCAGCCCGGCCCGGCCAGGGTGGAGAGCGCGGCCGTCGCGGCGCCGAAGACCAGGGTCTTCACGGCGAGGACGCCCGCGAGGGGGAGGGGGATCCGGGCCTTCGGGGCGGCGAACAGGCCCCACACGGTGGCCGCGGCGGCGGGGGCGGCGACGGCCAGGAGGAGGCGGGGGACCGTGGTCTCCGGGGTCTGCCAGCCCCAACAGGCCAGGAGGGCCAGGGCCGCGAGTTCCAGGAGGAACGCCAGCGCCTCGTTCAGGACGTGCAGGGGTGCGGGCAGCTTCATGGTGGTCCATTCTGCGCCAAGTGCTGCCAACTGCGGCCGAATGTTGTCGGACTGCTGTCACGTCAGATCAACAACGTGTAACGAAAGGAGACTTGTCAGACAGAATCCTTCCCTCCGGTACCTGTGGCCTGGGATCTTGCGTCCACCCCACACATCACAGGACCCGGCCGGCGCCACCAGTGCCGCCGGGCCATCGGAGGACGCATTGTTTTCCCACATATCCAGCCGGCTGAGACTCACGATCGCGGCCGCTGCCGTCGTCAGCGCCGCCGTCGCCCTCGCCGCCCCCGCCCAGGCCGCACCGACCGGGCCCTCGGCCCCCGCCGCGCCGACGAGCCCCCGCGAGGTGACCGGCGCGCAGGCCACCACCGGCGCGCAGGCCACCACCGGCACCTGGGCCGCCGGCACCCGTGCCTACCTGGTGATCACGGCGCCCGGCGCCACCGCCTCCGCGCAGACGGCCGTGACCGCCAACGGCGGCACCGTCTTCGCCGCCTATGACGCCATCGGCGTCATCGTGGCCCACTCCACCAGCGCCTCCTTCGCCGCCACCATGCGCGGCGTCTCCGGTGTGCAGCAGGTCGGCGCGACGCGTACCTCCGACGTCCCCGCCGACGCCTACTCCCCGGCGCTGCCCGCGAACCCGACGCAGTCCGCGACCACGCTGACCGAGTCCAACCGCTGGGACATGACCCAGATCAAGGCCGACCAGGCCTGGGCCGTCAGCACCGGATCCGCCTCGGTGAAGGTCGGTGTGCTGGACACCGGCGTCGACGACCAGCACCAGGACATCGCGCCCAACTTCAACGCCGCGGACTCCGCCTCCTGCGCCTACGGCAAGGCGGACACCCGCGCCGGTGCCTGGCGTGACGTCGGCACCCACGGCACCCACGTCGCCGGCACGATCGCGGCCGCCAAGAACGGCAAGGGCGTCATCGGCGTCGCGCCGGGCGTGAGGATCTCCTCGGTCCGCATCGCGGAGCCCACCAGCAGTCTGTTCTTCGCGGAGAACACCATCTGCGGCTTCGTCTGGGCCGGTGACCACGGCTTCAAGGTCACCAACAACAGCTACTACACGGACCCGTGGCAGTTCAACTGCCCCGACAACGTGGACCAGGCCGCCATCATCGAGGGCGTCCGCCGCGCCCAGGCGTACGCCGAGGGCAAGGGTTCGCTCCAGGTCGCCGCCGCCGGCAACTCCAACTACGACCTGGCGAACAAGACGACCGACTCGGAGAGCCCCAACGACTCCACCCCGGTCACCCGCACGATCACGAACGCCTGCATCGACATCCCGACCGAGCTCCCGGGCGTCGTGACCGTCGCCGCGCAGGCCAGCGGCGGCGCCAAGGCCTCGTACTCCAACTTCGGCAACGGCGTCATCGACGTCGCCGCCCCGGGCGGGGACGGCGCCACCCAGGTGTACTCGACCCTGCCGGGCGGCAAGTACGGCAACATGAGCGGCACCTCGATGGCGTCCCCGCACGTCACCGGCGTCGCGGCGCTCATCGCGAGCGCCAACCCGACGTACACCCCGGCGGACATCCGCGCCGCGCTCGCCACCCAGGCGAACGACAAGGCCTGCCCCTCGGACACCCGCTGCCAGGGCACCACGGCCAAGAACGGCTTCTTCGGCGAAGGCGCGGTCGACGCCCTCAAGGCCGTCGGCGGCTCCACCACGCCGCCCACCGGCCCGTACTTCGAGAACCTGAACGACGTCACCATCGTCGACAACGCCACCGTCGAGAGCTCGATCGCCGTCACCGGTGTCACCGGCAACGCGCCCGCGACCCTCAAGGTCGGCGTCGACATCAAGCACACCTACCGCGGTGACCTCGTGCTCACGCTCGTCGCTCCCGACGGCACGGTGTACCCGCTGGAGGACTTCGCCAACAGCGACAGCGCCGACGACGTCCTCAAGACGTACACCGTCAACGCCTCCTCCGAGGTGGCCAACGGCACCTGGAAGCTGCGCGTCCAGGACATCGCCAGCCAGGACACCGGCCGCGTCGACGCCTGGAACCTCACCTTCTAGGCAGCGGGCGCCCCGGCGCCACCCGGACGTACCAGCGCCCCGCCCTCGCCGTGAACTCCACGGCGGAGGCGGGGCGTTCGGCGTTCGGCGGCCGGGTTCAGTCGAGCGGGTCCAGCGTGAGGAACGCCTGACGCGGATCGGCGTCGTGGACGAGCGACTCCTGCGCGCCGACGTCGTCGAAGGCGAACCCGTACGCCTTGCCGTCCGCCATCTGGGCGTGGACCTTCCGGGAGTAGTGGTTGGTCACCGCGTCCTGGTAGAAGCCCGCCGCCGAGGTGTCCGGCTGGTGCGGGTTGGTGAGCAGGGTCGACCGGTTGTAACCCGCGCACAGCGTACGGGAGATGGGGCCGCGCACCTGGTCGTTGGGGGCGTCCAGGAGCTTGTGGCAGCCGAACACGCTGTCGGAGTCGGGCTTGCGGAAGGACGTCACGATCGCGCCCGAGCCGTCGGTGAAGTTCATCGTGTCCCCGGACACCCGGCCGTAGTAGACGACGGACGGGCGGTCCGCGAAGGGCGTCACGGTCAGGGTGGAGCTCGCGTACCGGGCCCAGACGCGGTCGATGTAGCCGGCCATGACGTCCCCCGGCAGGGCGCCCGCCTCGATGCCGTGGCCCGGTGCGAGCGCGCGCAGGAGGGTGCCGTCGGACCGCGTCCGGATCAGCCCCGCCCAGCCGGGCTGCCCGCGCAGCGCGTCGAAGAAGCCGCGGTAGCCACCCGGCCTGAGGTGCCCCGTGGTCGCCACGCCGCCGTCGGGACGCTTGACGCCGACGGCGTACGGGGCCGAGAACATGTCCACCTGGGTGCTGTTGATCCACAGCCCGGCGTCGTTGAGCGTGTACTCGGACCAGTTGAAGAGGATGTCCCGGTTGGGGTCGCTCGGGTTCTGGACGGCCGGCTGCACGAGCCCGCCCGTGGCCACCTGGAAGACCAGTTTCCGGCCGTAGCTGAAGTACACGCGCCCCGAGAACTTGGGCATCCGGATCGTGAGCGACTGCCCCGCGGCCGGGCCCGGGATGGAGGCGTCGGGCGCGGGTGTGGGGACGGGGCCGCCGGCCGGCCACGGATGGAAGGTCCCGCCCGCGTCGGCCCAGCCCTGCCGGCCGGTGGAGAGCTCGGTGCCGAGGTTGTAGAGGTAGACCGGCTCGGCGCGGCGGGAGTCGTTCTTGACGGTGAGCGGGATGGTGGCGGGGACGGCGGCCTGGACCGCTGCGGGGGCCACGGCGGCCTGGACGGCGGGGGAGGGGGCGAGGAGGGCCGCGACGGCGGCGAGGGGGGTGAGGGAGAGCAGGGTGCGGGGGATCCGGCGTCGGTGTCCGTGGCGGCGTCGCTGGGTGGGGGAGGGCACGGGTGGCTCCTTGGAGAACGTGGGGGGAGTGGGGGGAATCCGTTCTGAGAGCGCTCTCAGAATGTGAGCGTGCCGTCGCCCTGTCAAGCCTTCGGGGTCGGTGGATGGCTCCCGACTCAACTCGGATGAGGGGGAGTTGGGGTGGGGTGTCAACGCCAGGCGGGGTGGCCCTCCGGCGCGCTGCCGGTCGTCAGCCTGCGCTCGCCCGTGCCGTCCGCGCGCACGGCCCAGACGGCCGGCTTCTCGTACGGGCCACGGACGAAGGCCAGCCAGTGCCCGTTCGCCGACCACGCCGGATCCATCTCGTGGGCGTCGGTCACCACCAGCGGCCGGTCCCCCGACCCGTCCGTGCCGACCAGGCGGATGTCCCCCTTGGTGCTGCCGTCGTACGTCCCCGCCGTGTACGCGAACGTACGCCCGTCCGGCGACCACACCGCGTCCAGCGCCGGGTGCGGCAGACGCGTCACCTGGCGCGGGGCGCTGCCGGGGGCGGACGGGTCCACCACATGGATCTGCCAGTCGTCCGGCGCGACCTCCAGGGAGACGGCGATCCGGGTGCCGTCCGGCGACCAGGCCGGGTCCTCCACCCGCCGCGTACCGCTGGTGAGTTGACGGGACGAGCCGTCGGCGACGTCCACCGCGAACAGCTGCTGCACGCCGTCCTTCTTGCGCAGGACGGCGAGCCGGGTCCCGTCCGGGGACCAGGAGACACGGCCGCCCGCGATCCCGGCGATCCGCCGCTCACCGGAGCCGTCCGCGTTCGCCGTCCACACCGCCGTCCCCTCGGACGACACCCGGGTGAACGCGAACGACCTCCGGTCCGGAGCCCACTGCGGCAGGACGTCACAGGTCCCGTCGGGCAGCAGTCTGCGCGGGCGGTCCGTCGTCGCCGCGCGCACCGCGATCACCCCGTGGCAGGACCGGGGCCAGCCGGGCGCGGTGTCCTCACGTACGAGCAGCGGCGCCGTCGGGAACGCGGCGGGGGACCGGCTCTGGGAGGACGCGCCGGCCTTCGGCTCGTCCCCGGTGCCGGGCGCGCCCTCCCACGGGCGCCAGATCAGCAGACCCGCGGTGGCGGCGACGGCGCACACGAGGAGGGCGGCGCCGACGGCCGAACGCCGGGTCGGGCGCTTCGGGTCGGGCCGCTCGACGGAGGGGGCGGAGGGGACGGTCGGGAGTGATTCCGACCGCGGCTCGGTCAGCGGCAGCGGCAGCGGCGGCGGTAGCGGAGACGTCGGGACAGGCGTCACGGCCTGCGCGGGCCGGGGCTCCGACTGCGGCTCGGGCTGGGACTCCGGCTCGGGCTCCCGCTCTCGCTCCGGCTCCCGCTTGGGCCCCCGCCCGCCGTCCGGGGCCTTCCCGCCGCCCAGCAGCCGCGTCGCCTCGTCCGGCAGCCAGCCGCCGTCCGCGTGGTGCCGGACGGTGAGTGACCGGAGGAAGGCGGTGGGGGTGGGTCTCTGGCGCGGGTCCTTGGAGAGGCAGGCCGCGAGGGAGTCCCGCAGTGACGGCGGGACGGTGCTCAGGTCGGGCTCCTCGTGCACGACCCGGTACAGCCACCCGGCCGACGGGCCGTCGCCGAACGGCGAGCCGCCGGCCGCCTGGGCGAGCACCACCCCGAGCGCGAACATGTCCACGGCCGGGGTGATGCCGCCGCCCGTGAGCTGCTCGGGCGCGAGGTAGCCGGGCGTGCCGACCTGGACACCCGTCTGGGTCAGGGCGGCCGTGCCGTCCAGGGCCCGGGCGATGCCGAAGTCGATGACGCGGGGGCCGTCCTCGGCGACGATGATGTTGGCCGGCTTGAGGTCGCGGTGGACCACCCCGGCCCGGTGGATCGCCTCCAGGGCCTCCGCGAGCCCCGCGGCCAGCACGGTGAGGCTGTCCTCGGGCAGCGCCCCCACCCGGTCCAGGACCGCGCGCAGGGTCGGCCCGGGGACGTAGGCGGTCACCAGCCAGGCGGGGTCGGCGTGGGGGTCGGCGTCGACGACGGGGGCGGTGTGGAAGCCGCCGACCTGCCGGGCCGCCCGCACCTCGCGGGCGAAGCGGCGCAGGAACTCCGGGTCGGTGCTCAGCTCGGGCCGTACGACCTTGACCGCGACCGCCCGCCCGGACCGGGACCGGCCGAGGTAGACGACGCCCATGCCGCCCTGTCCGAGCCGCCCGACCAGTCGGTATCTGCCCTCGCCGACCGACTCCGGGTCGTTCGACTCCAGCGGCTTCACGGTGCCCCCTCGCGCGATGTACCGGGACAGGATCGCGCCTGGTGGGGCGATCAGTCCAGGGTGTGCTCCTCCCAGGTCTCGTCGTCGGGGTCGAACTCGGTGTGCGCGGACTCCCAGGTCGCCGAGGCGAGCTCGACACCCGGGACGGCGCCGAGGAGGGCGACCGGGTCGATGAAGTGGGCGAGGGAGCCGGACGGGTCCACGTCTATGGCCTCGATGGCCTGGGCGCGCTCGTCCTCCTCCAGGTACTCGTCGTCCCGGACCTGGGTGAGGGCGGCGGCCTTGAGCGCGTCCTCGTCGGTGATCTCGGCGACGAGCTCGATGGTGACGCGCACGTAGCGCGGAGCGGACTCGGTGGGGTCGGTGCTGCTGGTCATCCGGGCAGCTTAGGCGACACCGGACGCCCGCGCGTCCTCCGGGAGCCCGTCCCCGTATCCGCCGGAGGCCCTGGGAGCGCTGGGAGCGCTGTCCGAGCCGGTACGGAAGGCGTTCCGGCTCACGGGGCTCAGCCCTGGACCTCGTCGGGCAGGGGCCGGGCCACGACGCTCTGTGGGGCATCCTGGTGCCCGCCGGTGGCCAGGACGCGCACCTCGTCGCGGTCGCTGATCTCGGCGCGGATGATGCCGGTCGGATCGGCGTAGACGGGATGCCCGCCGGGCCCCTTGGCGGCGGTCCGCTCGACGACCACGAGGTCGTCGGCGGGGCCTTCGCCGCCGGAGAACACCAGCTCGTACCTGCGTATGCTCACCCGCCTCATTTTACGCTTCGTACGGTTCCCGGCCTCTGGACGCCTGGGAGGCCTAGGACGCCCGGGACACCCGGAGGTCCTGGTCGCTCACGGCGTCGACCAGCTCGGCCAGGGCGGCGCCCAGGGCCCGTACGCCCGGGCCCGCCGGGCCGCCCGGTTCGGTCATGTACTGGTCGCGGCGGATCTCCACCATCAGGGCGCTGACGCGCGGATCGCGGCCGTAGTGGGCCAGCGGTACGTAGGTGCCCGCGAAGGGACTGTCCGTGCCGACCTCGCCGAAGCCCGCGAATGCCTTCCGGGCCGCCGCGAGCAGCCCGGGCGGCGTGTGGAAGGCGTCCGTGCCGAGACAGACCGGAGGGCGGGGGCCCGCGCCGTGCAGTTCGTACGGGAGGGGCTCCGTCGGGTACGAGTGGACGTCGACGATCACGGCGCGCCCGGCCGCCGCCAGGCGCTCGGCGACCGCGTCGGTCATCGCCCGCGCGTAGGGGTCGAAGTAGCGGCCGACGAGCGGCGCCGGGTCGAAGCCGGCCGGGCGGAGCTCGGCGCGGTGCGTGGTGCGGGTGTACACCGCGCCCATCCCGACGGACAGCATCTCCTCGCGCTCGTCGGGGAACCGCTCGGGGTCGACGACCAGTCGCGAGAGCCGGTTGACGAACCGCCAGGGAGCCGCGCCGGCGTTCGCCCCGGCCTCGGCGGCGATGTCCTCGGTGTACGCGTCGGTGATGTGGTCCAGTTCGCGCGCCAGCTCCTCGTCGCCCAGCACGATGCCCGCCCGCACCTCCGCCGGGACCGTACGGGAGGAGTGCGGCACGTGGAGCAGGATGGGCGATTCCGGCGCGCCCGGGAGGAGCCGGAAGGAGGGGGCGGGCTGCGGCGAACGGTCGGTCATCTGGCCTTTCCTCGGCGTGAGTTCGGGGAGGATTCGGGATGCGTTCGGGGTGAGTGGCGTGGGCGGCGTGGTCGGCGCGGGGGAGCGCGGGGCTACGGCAGCGCCGAGCCGCGCGCCGTGATCCACAGCATGTACCACTCCTCGTGGCTCAGGCGCGGCTCGCCCAGCGCCGCGTCCCGGCAGGCGCGGACGCGGGCCGGGTTGGTGGTGCCGACGACCGGGACCACGCGGGCCGGGTGCCGCTGGAGCCACCACAGGACGACCGTCTCCGGGGTCGTGCCCTTGGCCTCGGCCAGCTCGGCGACGAGGGCGGCGGTGGCGTGCTCCTCGGGGGTCTCCTGCCGGCCGGTGTACCGGCCCTGGGCCAGCGGGCCCCAGGCCTGGAGGGCGATCCCGTGGGCGAGGCAGTGCTCGACCGTGCCCGCGGGGAACCCGTTCGCCGCCGACGCCGGGGTGTTCACGAGTACGCCGTCCTCCAGCCAGTCCCGGCGCAGCAGGCTCATCTCCAGCTGGTCGGCGGTGAGCGGCAGGCTCAGGTGCTCCTGGAGCCGGGCGATCTGGGGCGCGTTCATGTTGGAGACGCCGAACCGGCGGACCAGGCCCTGCCGGTGGAGCGACTCCAGGGCCTCCGCGACCTCGGCGGGGTCGGCGAGCGGGTCGGGCCGGTGCAGGAGGAGCACGTCGAGGACGTCGGTACGGAGGCGGGTGAGGCTCTCCTCGACTCTCCGCACGATGGTGTCGCCGCGCAGGTCGTACATCCCCGGCCGTCCGCCCTCGGCGAGCCGGATGCCGCACTTCGACTGGAGGGTGATCCGCTCGCGCAGGCCCGGCGTGCGGGCCAGCACCTCGCCGAAGACGGCCTCCGCCTTGCCGTGCCGGTAGATGTCGGCGTGGTCGAAGGCGGTGATGCCGCTGTCCAGGGCGGCCTGCACGGTGGCCTCCGCCGCGTCGAGGTCGGCGGCGGTGTAGGGGCTCGGGTCCCAGCTCCCGCCGAGGCCCATGCAGCCGAGGACGAGGCGGTCGGGGCGGGGGGAGGTCTGATGCGCGGTCACCGGGCCAGCCTGCCACAGGCCGTTCGCCATCCCCCAAGCCGTTCACGCCCCCCCATCCCCCCGTCCCCCCCACCCGTCCGGCCGGGCCGCTCAGCTGGGCCGGACGGGCGTCTCGGCGTCGCGCTTCAGCGCGGCCTCGCCCTCGGTGTCCAGGTGCGGGAGCACGCGGTCGAGCCAGCGCGGAGTCCACCAGGCGCGGGCGCCCAGCAGGGTCATCACCGCGGGGACCAGGAGCAGGCGCACGATCGTGGCGTCGATGAGGACGCTCGCCGCGAGGCCGAGGCCCAGCATCTTGACGACGATGTTGTCGGAGACGATGAAGGCCGCGAACACGCTGACCATGATCAGCGCGGCGCAGGTGATCACCCGGGCGGTGATCTCCAGCGCGTGCGCGACGCTCGCCTTGGAGTCGCCGGTGCGCAGCCACGCCTCGCGCACGCGGGACAGCAGGAAGATCTCGTAGTCCATGCTGAGGCCGAAGACGATCGCGAACATCATCATCGGTACGTAGCTCTCGACGGGCACCTTGCCGGAGACGCCGAGCGCCGGACCGCCCCAGCCCCACTGGAAGACGGCGACGACCACCCCGTACGAGGCGGCGATCGACAGCACGTTGAGCACGGCCGCCTTGACCGCGACGAGGAGTCCGCGGAACACGGTCAGGATGACGAGGAAGGCGAGTCCGACCACGACGGCGATGATCAGCGGCAGGCGGCTGGAGACGATGTCCAGGAAGTCGACCTGCGCGGCGGTGGTGCCGGTGACGTAGGTCTGGGCGTCGGTGCCGGCGACGGCCTGCGGGAGGACGTCGTCGACGAGGTGGTCGGTGAGCTGGGTGGTGCGCTCGTCCTGCGGGGCGGCGACCGAGTAGGCCGTGCCGACGAGCACGTCACCGTCGGAGGTGGTCTTCAGCGGCGTGATGGACGCCGCGTCGGGGACGTTGGTGAGCGCCTGCTGGAGTTTCGTGGCGAGCGCGGCACGGTCCGCCTGGGGCACGGACGTCTGGTCCACGACGAGGGTCAGCGGCCCGTTGGCCCCCGGTCCGAAGGCGGTGGAGATCAGGTCGTAGGCGCGCCGGTCGGTGAAGGACTTGGGGTCGGCGCCGTCGCCGATGTGCCCGAGCTGGATGAAGAACAGCGGGATCGCCAGGATGACGAGGGTCACGACTCCGCAGGTCAGGAAGGACCAGGGGCGCCGTTCGACCCGCTGGGCGTAGCGGTGCCAGGTGCCGTGCGCGGTGGCGCCCGGCTCGGCGTCGGTCTCGGCGACGGGCTTGCGGACGTGGTAGCGGTCGATGCGGCGGCCGACGAGGCCGAGCATGGCCGGGACCAGGGTCAGTGCGGCGAGGACGGCGGTGACCACGGTGAAGGCCGCCGCGAGCCCGAGTTTGCCGATGAAGGTGACGCCGGAGACCCACAGGCCGGACAGGGCGATGATGACGGTGCAGCCGGAGACCAGGACGGCCCGGCCGCTGGTGGTCGTGGCGAGGCCGGCGGAGTCGGCGGGATCGTGCCCGTCCATGAGGTTCTGCCGGTGCCGGGTGATGAGGAAGAGGGCGTAGTCGATGCCGACGCCCAGGCCGATCATGGTGGCGAGGGTCGGTGAGACGGTGCCGAAGGTGAACGCCGCCGCCGTCAGGCCGAGCAGCGCGAGCCCGCAGATCGCTCCGATCAGGGCGGTGACCAGCGGGAGGACGGCCGCGATGACGCTGCCGAAGCCGATCAGGAGGACGACGATGGCCACCGCGAAGCCGATGGCCTCGCTGGTGCGGTCGTCGGGGGCGGGCCTGGCCAGTTCGCCGAGCGTGCCGCCGTACTCCACGGTGACGCCCGCGTCGCGGAGCGGCTTCACGGCCGTGTCGACGCCGTTGAGGTAGTCGGTGCCGAGGGTGGACGGCGGGACGCTGAACCGCACGGTGATGTACGCGGTCTTGCCGTCGGTGGACAGCGGCCCGGTGTCGGGCACCGAGGACGGGGTCGTCGGCGGGGGCGTGCCGGGCGGTGGCAGCGGGTTCTGGGCGCTGAGCACGTCGGGCAGCTTCTGCAGCGAGGCGACCGCCGAGTTCATGGCGGACGCTTCGTCGGTGAGCGGCTGCGAGGGGTCGTTGAGCACGATCTGGGCGCCGTATCCGCCCGCGGTGGGGTCGTGCGCCTCCAGGACGGCGAGGCCGTCGGCCGACTGCACACCAGGCAGGGTGAAGTTGTCGGAGTACTGCCCGCCGACGGCCCGGTTGACGAACTGCAGACCCACGAGGGCCGCCAGCCACAGCACGATGACGACGACGAAGCGTCGGGCGCACCAGTGCCCGAGCCGGTACAGGGCACTCTTACGCGGTGCGAGCCCGCTCGTGGCGGGGTCCTTTGCGCTCATGACGTGGGCCACGTTCCGGTAGGGGAGTCCCCGAGCGGAGGCTGCGGCTTCAGCACGTCCTGCCGTACGGCCTCCCAGGCTCCTGCCTCCTCAGCCAATTGTTCGCCCTCGCCGAAGGGTCGGCATCTCGGGCCCCGGAGGCGTGCCGGCTCGGGCCCGGGAGGCCCGCCGGCTCACGGCCGGTCGGGCCCCCGGAACGGCAGCGTCTGGCTGTAGACGACGCTGGTGGTCGTGGAACCGAAGCCGGCCAGCTCGTCCATGAGCGCCTCCAGGTGCGCCATCGAGGTGGCGGCCACCTTGAGGGTGTAGCAGTCGTCGCCGGTGGTCCGCAGGCACTCCAGGATCTCCCGCCGCTCGGCGAGCAGGCTGCGCAGCGGCTGGTGGCGGTTGCCGGGGTACTTCAGGCGGACGACGGCGAGCACCGGATAGCCGACCTTCGACAGGTCGACCGTCGCGTGGTAGCCGGTGATGACCCCCAGGGCCTCCAGCTGGCGCACCCGCTCCGTGGTGGCCGAGGGGCTGAGGCTCACCCGGCGCCCCAACTCGCTGAGCGAGAGCCGGGCTTCCTGCTGCAACTGGGCGATGATCGCCCAGTCGACGTCGTCGAGATTCGCGGTCATGGCGTGACCCTACCGGGAAATCCACGGGAGAAGGCCCCCAGCGCGGGGAGAATGATCTTCAGTTGTCCATGATCGCCGGGATAGCCTCCGGACATGCAACTAGGCGTCAACGTGCCGAACTTCGGCCCCGGGACCGATCCCGGAATGCTGCGCGACTGGGCCCGGGTCGTCGAGGGTCTCGGCTTCGACCTGCTCATGCTCTCCGACCACGTGGCCGTCACCCCGGACGTGGCCGAGCGCTACCCCGAGCCGTTCTACGAGCCGTTCACCACGCTGTCCTGGCTGGCCGGCGTCACCACCCGGGTACGGCTCGGCACCACGGTGCTGATCCTGCCCTACCGGCATCCCCTCCTGGTGGCCCGCATGGCCGCCAACCTGAACGCGCTCAGCGACGGGCGCCTCGTGCTCGGCGTGGGCGTCGGCTGGGCCCGGCAGGAGTTCGAGGCGCTCGGCGTCCCGTTCGCCCGGCGCGGCCGCGTCACCGACGAACACCTCGCCGCCCTGCGCGAGGCCGGCATCGGCCCCGTACCCCTGTGGGTCGGCGGCAACAGCGAGGCGGGCATCCGTCGCGCCGTCCGGTTCGGCGACGCCTGGCACCCGCTGCGGGGCACCCTGCCCTGGATGCGTGCGGTGGTGCGGAACAACGCGCTGCCGGGCTTCGCGCCCCGCATCGCGCTGCGGCTGACCGACGCACCCGTCGACGACCCCGAGCGGCTCGCCGGGGTCGGCACCCTCGACCAGGTCCTCGGCGACCTCGAACAGCTCCGCCTCCTCGGTGCCGAGGCCGTCGTGCTCGACCCTTACCACGGAGACCCCGAGGCCACCCGCCGCCCGCACACCGCATGGCGGGACCTCACCACCCTTGCCGCACACCGGAGGACAGCACCGTGATCAGCCCCGCCGACGAGAAGCTGCTGCGCCACGCCGTCGACCTCGCCGCCCGCGCCGTCACCCTGGGCGACGCGCCCTACGGCTCCCTGCTCGCCGGACCCGACGGCACCGTCCTCGCCGAGGCCCACAACACGGTGCGGCGCGACGACGACATCACCGCCCACCCCGAACTCAAACTGGCCCGCTGGGCGGCGAGCGAACTCGCCCCGGAGACGGCCGCCCGCACCACCCTGTACACCAGCTGCCAGCCCTGCGGCATGTGCGCGGGAGCCCTCGTGCGCTCCGGCATCGGCCGGGTCGTCTTCGCGCTCGCCACGGAGCAACTGATCGAGCTCAACCCGGAGTCGGGCGCCCGGCCGACCGTCCCGCAGGACGGCCCGGCCCTGTTCGACGAGGCCCGCCGCCCCATCGAGGCCTACTACGGGGCGAAGGGCTGACCTCCGAACCACCCACCGGAAAACCGTTGTTCCCCCGGGCCCGCTTCTCCCTAGACTCCCCGAAGCGGGCCGACAGGTCCGACACGTCACCACCGCAGAGCCACGAAGGGAGCCGACCATGCGTGCCGACAGCACCGCCACCGCCGCCGTCGTCTCCCGTGCCCGGTACGACGTGATCCTGGCCTCTTCGTCCGTCCGGTGCCGGCTGCGCGGCCGGCACCGCTGACCCGCGACGACGACGGATCCACGCACCTCTTCCTTTCGTTCCGTGTGCCCACGTCACGGGAATCGCGCTGCCGGCAACCGCTTCGCACGCGAAAGACCACCACCATGCGTACCACCCGTATCGCCCGTACCGCTGTCCGCAACCTCGGCATCCTGGCCCACGTCGACGCCGGCAAGACGACCCTCACCGAGCGGTTCCTCTACCTCACCGGCGCCGTCCACAAGCGCGGCGAGGTCCACGACGGCACCACCGTCACCGACTTCGACCCGCAGGAACGCGACCGCGGCATCACCATCTCCGCCGCGGCCGTCAGCTGCGACTGGGCAGGCCACCGGCTGAACCTCATCGACACCCCCGGGCACGTCGACTTCTCCGACGAGGTCGAACGCGCCCTGCGCGTCCTCGACGGCGCCGTCGCCGTCTTCGACGGCGTCGCGGGCGTCGAGCCGCAGAGCGAGTCGGTGTGGCGCCAGGCAGACCGGCACGGGGTCCCGCGCATCGCGTTCGTCAACAAACTGGACCGCGCGGGCGCCGACCTCGACACCGCCGTGCACTCCCTGCGCACCCGGCTCGGCACCGTACCGCTACCCGTCCAGCTCCCCATCGGCCGCGAAGCCACCTTCACCGGCGTCGTCGACCTGGTCCGCATGCGGGCGTACGCGTGGCCCGACGGAGCCGACACGTACACCGAGGGCCCCGTGCCCGCGGACCTGCGCGACGAGGCCGTACGCCGTCGCCGGCACCTGACGGAGACGGTCGCCGAACTGCACGCCGCCGCCCTGGAGGAGTACTGCGAGCACGGCACGCTCACGGACGCCACCCTGGCCGCCGCGCTGCGGGACCTCACCCTCTCCGGCGAGGCCGTCGTCGTGCTCTGCGGCTCCGCCTACCGCAACCGCGGGATCGAACCGCTCCTCGACGCCGTCGTCGCCTACCTGCCCGCACCGACGGACCTGCCGCCGGTCCGCGGCGACCACCCCGCCGACCCGGAGGCGCCGTTCACCGCGCTCGCCTTCAAGGTGAGCGCCACACCCACCGGCCGCCTCACCTACCTCCGCGTCTACGCGGGAACGATCCGAAAGGGGGACACCGTGCTCGACACCGCCGCGCGCCGCACCGAACGTATCGCCCGGATCCTGCGGGTCCAGGCCGACCGGACGACGGAGGCCGACCACGCCGAGGCCGGTGACATCGTCGCCGTGGTGGGACCCAAGACGGCCCGCACCGGCGCCACGCTCTGCGCCCCCGACGCGCCGATGCTGCTCGAACCGCCCGTCTCCGCCGACCCGGTCGTCTCCGTGGCCGTCGAGGCCCGGCGCGCCCTCGACACCGAACGGCTCGCCACCGCGCTGGCCCGCCTCGCCGAGGAGGACCCGTCGCTGGTCGTGCGCACCGACCCGGAATCGGGCCAGACCGTCCTGTCCGGCCTCGGCGAACTGCACCTGGAGGTGGCGGTCGAGCGGCTGCGCCGCGCCCAGGGCCTGGAGGTCACGGTCGGGCGGCCCCGCGTCGCGTACCGGGAGACCGTCACCCGGGGCGTCACGGGTCTCGCGTACCGGCACGTCAAACAGGACGGCGGCGCGGGCCAGTTCGCCCAGGTCGTCATCGACGTCGAGCCACTGGAGGCAGGGGAGGAGGCGGACCGGCAGGGGGCCGGGACGGCGGAGTTCGTCTTCCGCTCGGCCGTCACGGGCGGGCGCGTCCCGCAGGAGTTCGTCCGCGCGGTGGAGGCCGGCTGCCGCGACGCCCTTGCCGAGGGCCCGCTCGGCGGACACCCCGTCACCGGCGTCCGCGTCACGCTCACCGACGGGGCGACCCATGTGAAGGACTCCTCCGAGCTCGCCTTCCGGGCCGCCGGCCGCTTCGCCCTGCGCGAGGCGCTCCGCACGAGCGCGATGACGCTCCTCGAACCGGTCGCGGAGGTCACCGTGACCGTGCCCGACTCGGCCGTCGGCACGGTCCTGGGCGACCTGTCCGCCCGGCGCGGCCGGGTCACCGACTCGACCACCCGGGGCGGTACGGCGGTCCTGACGGCGACGGTCCCGCTGGCCGAGCTCTTCGGCTATGCGTCCCGGCTCCGCGGCCGCACCCAGGGCCGCGGCACCTTCACGACCCGCCCGGCGGGCTACGCCCCGGCCGGCTGACCGACGCCGGGAGCCCGGCCCGACGCCCTGGGGCGTCGGACCGGGCTCCGAGGTGGTGCGGGGCGGTACGGGGTCAGTCCGTGCCGGACTCCATCGCGGCGCGGTCGAGCAGCTCGTCCTCGGCCGAGACCTCGCCGCGCGAGGCGATGGCCTCGGCGCCGCCTTCGGGCATCTCCGGCATGGTGCCGATCAGGCCGGTCGCGGCGGCCTGGGCGGCGCCGATCGCGGGGCTGCCGCCGCCGATCAGGCCGAGGCCGACGTACTGCTCCAGCTTGGCGCGCGAGTCGGCGATGTCGAGGTTGCGCATGGTGAGCTGGCCGATGCGGTCCGTGGGGCCGAAGGCCGAGTCCTCGGTGCGCTCCATGGACAGCTTGTCCGGGTGGTAGCTGAAGGCGGGGCCGGTGGTGTCGAGGATCGAGTAGTCCTCGCCGCGCCGCAGCCGCAGGGTCACCTCGCCGGTGACGGCCGCGCCGACCCAGCGCTGGAGGGACTCGCGGACCATCAGCGCCTGCGGGTCCAGCCAGCGGCCCTCGTACATGAGCCGGCCGAGGCGGCGGCCCTCGTTGTGGTACTGGGCGAGGGTGTCCTCGTTGTGGATGGCGTTGACGAGGCGCTCGTACGCGGCGTGCAGCAGCGCCATGCCGGGGGCCTCGTAGATGCCGCGGCTCTTGGCCTCGATGATCCGGTTCTCGATCTGGTCCGACATGCCCAGGCCGTGGCGGCCGCCGATGGCGTTGGCCTCCATGACCAGGTCGACGGCGGAGGAGAACTCCTTGCCGTTGATGGTGACCGGGCGGCCCTGGTCGAAGCCGATGGTCACGTCCTCGGCGGGGATCTCGACCGACGGGTCCCAGAACCGGACGCCCATGATCGGCTCGACGGTCTCGACGCCGGTGTCCAGGTGCTCCAGGGTCTTGGCCTCGTGGGTGGCGCCCCAGATGTTGGCGTCGGTGGAGTACGCCTTCTCGGTGCTGTC
The DNA here is from genome assembly GCF_055560575.1 of Streptomyces sp. NPDC023157. NCBI lineage: Bacteria > Bacillati > Actinomycetota > Actinomycetes > Kitasatosporales > Streptomycetaceae > Streptomyces > Streptomyces sp. NPDC023157. Next base: position 1,815 of record NZ_JBVHIL010000003.1, on the reverse strand, counting down.
CCGGTAGGGGAGGCCGTGGGCGAGGAGCCACTCCGACATCTCCTTGCGGCCGCCGAGCTCGGTCACGAAGTCCGCGTCGAGCCAGGGCTTGTAGATCCGCAGGTGCGGGTTGGCCAGCAGGCCGTAGCGGTAGAACCGCTCGATGTCGTTGCCCTTGAAGGTCGAGCCGTCGCCCCAGATCTGGACGTCGTCCTCCAGCATCGCCCGGACCAGCAGCGTGCCGGTGACGGCACGGCCGAGCGGGGTGGTGTTGAAGTAGGCACGGCCGCCGGAGCGGACGTGGAACGCGCCGCAGGCGAGCGCGGCCAGGCCCTCCTCGACGAGCGCGGCCCGGCAGTCGACCAGACGCGCGATCTCGGCACCGTAGGCCTGGGCGCGGCCGGGCACCGACGCGATGTCGGGCTCGTCGTACTGGCCGATGTCGGCCGTGTAGGTGCAGGGCACGGCGCCCTTGTCGCGCATCCACGCGACCGCGACCGAGGTGTCGAGACCGCCGGAGAAGGCGATGCCGACGCGCTCGCCGACCGGGAGGGAGGTGAGGACCTTAGACATGGCAATATTATGCATCAAGACGCATGGTCATGCAAAGCCGGTCTGGAATCCCGCCCTCCGGCCCGTCGCGCCCCGGGCGCCCGCCCCGGCCCCGGCCCGTCGCCCCGCCCGCCCGCTCCCACTGTCCGGAAAGCAGGGGTGCGGCTGGTGCGCCGCCTCGTGCCTCCCCGATAGTCGTCGACGGGCAGCAGCGCCCGACCCGACGGACTGGGGAGCACGTGGACGCACAGGACGCGCGACAGCAGGTCATCACCTCCGTGGACGGGCGCGGCGGCGCGGACCCGGCCGCCGGCCCTGCGCGCCGCCTCAGAGCGACCGCGGTCGGCGGCGTGGCCGTGCTGCTGTGGGCGTCGCTCGCCCTCTTCACCACGCTCACCGGGCGGATCCCGCCGTTCCAGCTCACCGCCATGGCCTTCGCCGTCGGCGGGCTCATCGGGCTGCCGCGGGCCCTGCGCGGCGGGGCCGCCCTCGCGCGCGGGCTGCCGGCGGGCGCCTGGGTGCTGGGGATCGGCGGCCTGTTCGGCTACCACTTCTTCTACTTCCTGGCCCTGCGCAACGCCCCGCCCGTCGACGCCGGCCTCATCGCCTACCTGTGGCCGCTGCTGATCGTCGTGCTCTCCGCGCTGCTGCCGGGCGAGCGGCTGCGCTGGTGGCACACGGGCGGCGCGGTGCTCGGCCTCGGCGGCACCTTCCTGCTCGTGACCGGCGGGCAGGGCGTGCACTTCCGCGGCGAGTACCTGCTCGGCTACGTCGCCGCCGCCGTCTGCGCCGTGGTCTGGTCGGTGTACTCGGTCGCCAACCGGCGCTACCCGCAGGTCCCGACCGACGCGGTGGCCTTCTTCTGCCTGGCCACCGCCGCGCTCGCCGCCGTCGCCCACCTGCTCTTCGAGACCACCGTCCGGCCCGAGGGCTGGCAGTGGCTCGCCGTGCTCGCCCTGGGCGTCGGACCGGTCGGCGGGGCCTTCTACGTCTGGGACCACGGCACCAAGCACGGCGACATCCGGCTCCTGGGCACCGTGTCCTACTTCGCCCCGCTGCTGTCCACCGGTCTGCTGGTCGCGACGGGACGGGCCGGAGCGAGCTGGCCCGTCGCCGTCGCCTGCGTGCTGATCACCGGCGGCGCCATGCTGGCCTCGGCCGAGGCCCTGCGCGCCGCGCGCCGCCGGCCCTAGGTGTATTGATCACGAGCGTTGTTGACACTGGTCTGGTCTTGAACATGGCGAAGACCTCCGGTGTGGTGGGAGCTGTCTAGGAACTCACCGC